>CAIVDS010000090.1 GCA_903904685.1 uncultured Verrucomicrobiota bacterium | reverse complement strand
TGGCCGGTCCCCATGCCGACGACGTTGCCTATATCAAGACCCTCAAGCCCGGAATGGTCATCACCGTCCAAATCTTCGCCCCGCGTTCCAATCCAAAGGTTCTGCGCATCCAAGGCCCCGGCAAGACGGTCACGGCGGGAAAGCCATAAGACGTCGGGCCGTTGCGGGTGGATTTCCCATTGATCCGATGAAGTCCCCCAAAGCAGCCAACGATCATTTACTGCCTGCGCATCGATTCACCACTGCTAATCGCATCAAGAAATGAAATATTGGATAAGATTGGATCAATCGGCTTTGGGCCCCTTCACTGCGGCCGAAATCGCCCAAAAATACGCTTCGCAAATCAGGCGGGAAACGCCTTGCGCGGAAGTGGGTTCCAATCAGTGGACTACGGTGGGGGAACTGATTCCGGAAATCATATCGTCCGGATATGTCCCGCCCGAGCCGGTTCCTCAAGGTGGGTTCTGTGATTTCCAGCGGACCACGTTTTGGACCACGTTGTTTTATGCCATTGCCGCCCTTCAATTTTTCATTGGCGCAATAGTCGGTGGATACATTGGTTCATGGCTGCCCTTTATTTCCGGAGTGACCGGAGCGATCGCCTCTTGCTTTGCCGCCTTCGTCATCTCGCTCCTTGTCGATATACGATGGATTCAATCTGAGGCGTTAAATGAAATGAAAAGGAGCCGGCCCGGTGGCAACGAAAAGCCATAGCGAGCGAAAAACCGAAGGGGCCGCTTCACTCGGTTGAGGCGAATGACACGGTTTGAAAAAGAATATGAAAATCACGACTATGATCGCCCTGTTCGCAGCCATTGCATCCAGCCTGGTTGCGGGAGAGACGATCAAGTTCATTGACACAGTTGGCGAATTCCCGATTCCCGCCACTGCAGAGAGTGTCCGTGTCACCGAAATCCAATCGCGCATTCAATTTAGGATCAGGGGAGCAGGGCCCGTTGAGCCGGTAATCCAAAAAGACAGGAATTGGTTCATCGCGGTCGTGGACAAGGACCACGTCTGGGTGCATTTGGGAGCCGGCAGGTTGTTTTACTATTCATGGCAGTCGGATACAAAGTCCCGATCGGAGGAGTGGACCTATCCCAATCTGGGGGATGCGAAGCTGCCAAAAGAAGTTGAGGATCGACTGCGAAAATAACGTCGAGCCGAAGGGGTCGGGTCGCCAGATGCCAGTGATTGCAGATTTAGACCCGCCGGCGAGTAAGGCCCCGCTTTCTTTGCAGTGACGTTCGATAAAAAACGATGACTTTGCGTTCCATCCAAAAGTCGACAAGAGATCCGTCCCAAGTCCTCCTGTCTTTTCCTCGGCATAACAACGCATGATCCACTACCACGTTTGGTTCTCCCTGAAGCCCGAGGTCGGCGAAGAGGAGGGATTGCGGTTGGCGCACGCGGTCGTCGCCGAGTTGAAGGGGAGGGGAGTTCTGTCGCGCGGCGTCGTCCTTAAGAACATGGGGTCACCGCCGAAGAGCCGCCTCGCGCGGTATCACGCGCTGTTCGAGTTTGCCGATGATGCGCAGATGACCTTGGCGTTCGCAGGCAAGAGAGAGGAAGGCATCCGCCAAGGGCCGCACGGACGCTTGATGGAGTCCGTGTCGGAGTTTCACGTCGAGGTGTTCAAGGAGGTCTGAACCGGAAAGACAGGGAAGGCGGAAGGGGTTCTCGACCGCGTCGATCTACGGTTTGGCGGCCTGCTTGAAGAGCACTTTGCCCCAGGCGTTTTGATAGAGGCGCGCCTCGGAGGGCTCGTCGCTGGTGACGTTGCTGGCGGAGCCGTCGTAGTTGCACCACCAGAAGACGACTTTGCCATTGATGGTGGCGGAGAAATTGCCGGTGACGGGGTCGGTGATCTCCGTGAACGGCGACATGGCGGGAATCGCCTTGCGCGGGATGGCGGCGGAGATGACGAAGCCCTTTTTGTCGGCATCGAGGGTGTAGCCGAGCGTGGCGCCGTCGATCAGCGCGACGTTTTCAAACCGTGCGATGCCGATCTCGGTGCCGTAGGTGACGGGATGGGCCGGACCCCATGAGGGTTTCCATTGGGCGTGCATGCCCAAGGCGATGGGGCTTATCTTGCCGCCTTGCTGCACGAGGGCGAAGACGATCCGGGTGTCGCCGACACGGCCGCTCGTGCCCGGAGGAACTTGCGAGCCTATGTGGTAGGTGCCGCGAAGGTAGAAGCTGATCGTGTTGGCCCCGTGATCATGGGTGAAGATGTGCGTGTAATCGTCATCGGTCGTGGCGCGGGCCTCTTCGGGCAGGCGCATATGGAAACGGAAGAACATCGTTTCGGGATCGTAGAGCGTGAGGACGTCCACCTTGCGGTCGGGATCGAGCTGGAAGGTTTCGCGCGGGGCCGTCGCCCAGCCGGTCATGGAACCATCCAGGGCCGGGACCGTCGTGACCGGGGCAAAGGTGGCCTGACGGCGGACACCCTGGCCGACGGCGCGCGCGCGTACGGCGTGGTCGTCGGTCGGGGCGATGTCGGCGTCGGTCAGCGTGACGCTCTTAGGCAGTGATGTGAGCCGCTGGATGCCGTTTTGCGTGCGGGTCCAGCCGGGCACTTCGTAGAACTGGGCGGCGTTTCTTCCCATGGCCAGATAGACCTTTCCGTTGTCACGATTGAGGAACGTGTAGCCGTTGAAAAATTCGCTGCCGACATTGTAGATGCCGCCCTGCGGGTAACGATGACGCGCCCAATCGACCATCAACGTGTCGATGTAGAGCCCGTCGTCGGTGAAGAGATGGAAGACTCCGTTGCCGTCTTCCGCCCCCACGATGCCGTTGATCGGCGCGGTGATGTGGAGGATGCCGTAGAGCTCGCCGGGCTTGGCGATGTTCCAGGCCTTGCGGCCCACGCGCCACTTCATGGGGAAGCCCCCCTTGCCATCGGGGGCGTAATAGGAGATTTTGGTCTGCGCGCCGATGATGCCGGTCGAGTCCAGACCTTCGGCCCAGTGCTGGCCGCCGTAGCTGGCCAGCCAGAAGCCGCGGTTCATCGCGCCGTCGAGGCAATCCCACGAGGTGGTGAAATGATCGGCTAGTTCGTTGGCGCCGTGCAGCGGATCGGCGGTGTGATCGTTTCGCGCCGCCATGACGGTGTCGGTGAGGAGCTTTTGCCACCGGGTGCCGTCGTAGATCGGGTTGCCTTTGTCGTCGAAGCCGCTGGGCGCGAGGCGCCATGCGTCGTTGGTGCCGGAACCGATGACGACCAGCGAAAGATCATCGAGCCATCTTTCACCCCAATAACGAAGACGGGCGGGCTCATTGAGCGGTTGTTGCAGGTATTCGTTTTCCTGCAGCTTTCCGTCGCCATTGGCGTCGTGCCAGAGGTAGCGCTTTTGCTTGCCCGGCTTTCCGTCCCCGGCGGGAACGACGCAGGCGGAAGGAATCCAGTCATCGCCTTGCTGCCGATAGATAGTAACGCCGTAAGTGCTTCGGTTCATCTGGCAAAACGCCAGATACTTGTGGCCATTGAGATTGACGACCTTGGGATAGGTTTGTCCGCCGGGGAAATTTGTCTGGGAGCCGCAGATGCGCGGCCAGACGGCGTCGATCTTCCATGTCTTCTGTTCGTAATCCACCAGGAAGCGGATCAGCCCGTAGCCGGTCGCGTCATGGTCGGTGGCGACATAGACATGCTTTGGATCTTCCGGATCGACTCCGAATCCAAACGTCGCGGCGGTCTGCGTCATGAACCAACTGCGGTTGAGGCGTCCGTCGGGCCACCATTCGCTGATGCGGCCGGGGCCGGACCGTTCGACGACGAGGAGGCGGTCCTTGCCATCGGCGTCGCGCCAGGTCGCCAGATTGTTGGGCGCCATAAAAATCGTTTCGTCGTAGTGGCCGGGCTTTTGCTCGGCGCCGTGGCCGAGCGCGAGGAGGGGGTTGCCCCGGGGATCCAGCTTGTAGACCTGGTTGGCTTCCATGTCGCTGATGTAGAAATTACCGCTCGAATCGCGGGCCGCGCAGGTCGGATTTTTGATGCCCGCCACCGCGAAAAGTTTTTGCCACGTGCCTGCCGGAAGATGGTTCTGCAACGCGATGGAACTGATCTGCCATGAATCGTCCGGGTTGTGCTGGAGTGCGAAGAGCGTGCGGTCGGTCGGCATGACCGAGCAGGGTTCGCCGATGTTCGTTTCACCGAGGGGCGTGGCGTTGTCGCCGTCGAGCACCACGATCTTGTTGGCCGCGCCCTTTTCGGAATAATAAAGGAAGCGCTTGCCGGTCGCGGCATCGCGGATCGCGGCCAGGCCGGTGATGGTCCCATCGGGAAACGTGACATCCTTGATCCATGTGGCCTTGCCCTTGCCGAAGGGTTTTTTGTCGGCGCGGTAAATATAAGCGGAGAAACCGCTGGGTATGCCGTTGTTGCAGACGCACCAGATCAGTTCGCCATCGGTGGCGATCAAGGGGCCGCCGGCAGTGCCCCACGAGGGGTAATTCGTGATGACTTGGTTCCAATCGACCGGCTTGTTCAGGTCGACGAGGAAAGGATTCCGGACGTTCTCCAGATACATGTGGTAGAATGCGGCCTTCCCGTTCGGGCTCACCGCCACGGCGCTCGCCGTGCCGGCGCCGGCGGCGGTCACCCAGGGAGACTTGTCGTCCTCATCGGGCGTCGGCATCCATGACTGCCCCGCCGCCAGCACATACTTCGCCGTGAGCGAGTGGTATTCGTTGTCCCGCGGCCAGATTTGGGCCGGCAGGTAAATGCCCTTCACGCCGTAGCTGCCCGCGGGCAGCGGCATGCCGTTATCGTCAAGTCCGTTCCAGTGGTCGGTGAATTTCCCCTGGTTTTCCGCCGTCACCGTTCGTACGCCGCCGGACACAAACGTGCCGACGATCCAGTCGGGATTTTTCGGGTCGGTGATGGCAAGGGTCACCCGGTAGGTCTTTGGCAGCGGGCCGTCCGCCGGGAGTTGATACTGGATGGCAGCGCCCGTTTGCGGGGAAGAATCGACCGTCGTTGGCAGTCGGGTTTGAGCCTGTGTGCAAGGGCTGGCGAAGGCGCAAAAAAGCGCGGCTATGGCGAAGCTCGAAAAGCGCGTCAGGCCGTTGTTCGCTGATTTCATCTTACCGGTTTCCTGATCTCACGGGATTGGGCGGCTTCATCGGTTTTGGCCCGGCTGGGCCTGGGCCTCGTCGATGAGCGCGAGGAGATTCTCCAATGGAACATCCCCTTCCACCGCATGGGCGGGCGACAGGATGTATCCTCCTCCGCCGCCCAGCCGGATCATCTGCCGCACCTCTTCCCTCACTTGATCGGGGGTTCCGAAGGGCAGGGTGCGCTGGGTGGAAACGCCGCCCCAGAACGCCAGTCTGCCGGCGTATTGCTTCATCAGTTGCTTCACATCCATGACCTCCGGTTGGAACGGATTGAAGACGCCAAGACCGATCGACAGCAAATCGTCGAACAACTCGTCCACGTCGCCGCAGGAATGAATGAACACGACCTTCCCCGCCTGGCGCACCACCTCATACATGCGTTTGATCACCGGGAAAATGAACTCCTTCCACAGGGGATATCCCATCAGCAAGCCATGCTGCTGCCCCCAGTCGTCGCCGAAGTAAACGGCATCAATGTCATATTCCAGCGCCTTGCGCACTTGCCGGATGTTGTAATCGGCAATCGCATTGAGCAACTCGTGGACGAACGCGGGGTTCTCGACGATGTCCATGTAGAGGTTTTCCAGTCCACGGAGAGTCCATGCCCTTTCAAAAAGCGAAAACCCGATGCTGAAGAGCCTGAAACGATCCCCATGACGCTCCAGTTTTTCCGGAATATCGGCAAAGAATCGGGGATTCAGCGGATCGGGGAACGCATATCCCGCCAAGGTCGGTTCCGGCAGCACCGTGCCCTCCACATTCCCAATATCCTTGTCCACGGTCCGATCCCACGTCACCCCGAACACATCGCGGAACCGGTTGTTGCCGATGTCTTCGAAAAACCCGATGCCATTGCCGAGTCCGAGAACATGATTTCGCAGATGAGGCTCAAGATCGCTCGTGCCGTAATGTTTCTCCAGCTTCTCTCGCGCCTCCTTGGTGAACGAGAACGACCATGGAACGTAAGGCGGACGTCGGAAAGAGATCGCTTCCTTGACAATGTCGCGCGGGGTCATGGGGGTGGAGTTGAAGGCAGGCTTCGCGCTACTTCCATTTCAAAACGACGCCGACGTAATCGTCCTTGTGATTGAGAAGCCCTTCGTAAGCCGTCTTGATATCTTTCGCTGGCATCACATGCGTTAGCAGCGGCTTGAGCGTCAGCCTCCCGTCCGCGAGCCATTGGTAAAGCGCGTCGAGCTTCTTGTGCTGGCTGTAATCCTGTTCCAGCAGGGACTCCGTCGGAAGATTCCATTCCAGGCATCCCTTGATCGTGACCCACCGAAGATGCGCCGCGGAGAAAACCTCCGTCAGGTTTCCCGTCACCTCGCAACGCGGCGTGCCGAGAACGATGACCTCGCCCCCGTCGGAAGTCAGTTTCACGGCTTGGAGGGCGATGGCGCTGTGGCCCACCGCATCCACGGTGACTTGCGACATCTTGCCACCGGTGATTTCCCGCACTTGGGCGAGCACTTCCGCTTCGGTGCCGGAAATCGTGTGAGCGATGCCGCATTGCCGGGCGAGTTGGCGGCGTTTCTCGCTCGGATCGACGCCGATTACCTCGGCTCCGGTCAGTTTGAAAAGCTGGGCGGCGAGGTTCCCCACCATGCCGAGGCCGATAACAACCACCCGGCGGATGTATTGCGGCTTGGAGGCGTCCAACCCTGCCATGGCGATCATCGCCATCCGCGTGGCAACGGCTTCCTCCAGCGAAATTCCTTCCGGCACCTGCGCGACCAGTTTGTAGCGCAGATCGGTCTCATAGCGCAAAGCGGAGGCATGGAACCCGTTCGTATAAACCCGTTTTCCAACCAGGTGGCGATAGCGTTCGCCTGCCTCAAGAACCATGCCGACATTCGCATAACCCGCCGACCACGGATAGCGGCACCAACCGGTCGGTGCATAGACATCCTTGTCCGCAGCCGTATAAATGGACAATTCCGTCCCCGCGCTGATGAAACTGCGTTCGCTCTCGATCAAAAGCTCGTTCGACCTGAGGTTTTCCGTATCGAGGTGGCGTTCGTGGAGCGCCACTTCGTTCTTACCGGTTATAATGACTTGCTTGATTTGCATGGGGGGAGGAAAGGATAAATTGCGTGACCAAGGGTAGACTTGGTCGCGCAAGAAGTGAGCCTGGTCGCTCTGCGCTGTGAGCCTATTTCAGGATCAGCTCGCTCCAGAGAGCCGGGGTGAGGTCGGCTTCGCCCGGAACATCGTTGACGAGGTTGGTCGCCTTGTTGCTCCAGTAATGGCGGGAGACGGTTATGGTCCCTGCATTGTCTGCGCCGAGGACGCCGAAGTCGGCCTTGAGACGCAATCCGGCGGCGGGCTTCACGCCGAGCCTGGACCACGGAACGGAGGCTTCCACAAAGTAGCCGCCCGAGATCGGTCCGGTGGCTGCTTTCACGTCGGAGGGCTGGGTCACGCGGTCGAATGTGATGGTCCGCCACGGCGAGCTGAACGCGACTTTCGCTTTGTCGGTCGTGCCGGGAACGGTCTTCTCGTAAAGCACGGCGGTTGTCTGCCCGCCGAGCGTGGAGAGCAGCAGGCGCAGGTTGCCCGCACCATCCTTGGACTGGGCGACAGGGCCTAGCATGAGGTCCACGTTGTCGCCGGTTTTGAAAAGGAACCGGAAATCCTGTCCGACGTTGCGCAGCCGTCCGCCCTGGCCATAAACGCGATAGGCGAGATAGAGGTTGTTTTCATCGTAGCGCACAGCCACGCGACCGTAGCGGGTTTGCGGGTCCTCTTGGATTTCGACTAGAGGTTGGGCATCGTCGAGAAGCTCGGGCCATTTTGCGGCTTTTCCGTCGATAACGATCGGCGAGGTGGCCTTTGTTGCGAAGGCGACTTTCGGAGCGTTCATTTCCGCCTGGGTTTTCTCATGGAGCGCCTGGGCCTGGGTGTATTGCTCCGGGGTGTAGGTGAACTGGCCGGAGAAGCGCTTGATGCCGTCGAGCCCCGTGAGTTCGATGATATGGGCCCCGGTGCTGCCGATGTTCAGATAGACTTTGCCGTTCGGGAGGCGGACGAAGTTGCCGCCGAAGGATTCGCCGCCCGCCGTGATGGCGTCAACGGAGACGCCTCTTACCGCTTTTTCAGGCAACGGTTCGAAGGAACCGCGCGTGTCCTTGAAGATGGTTTGGATCAACAAGCCGTCCCAGGTGAAAATCTGGTTTTCGCCAAGGTTGCCGTTGAGATAGAAAATCTCGCCGGTTTCACCGCCCATATCCACCACGCCGTAGAACGAGGACGGCCCCACCAACATGCCGGGACGCGCCGCAGGGGCTTTGTGCGATCCGTGGACGGAGAGGTAGGCGTTCGGGTAGGTGAAGATTTCCTTTCCGTCTTTATCGAAGGCGGTCAGCGGCGTTTGATTCAAATAAACCCGCCCGTTCTTGCCGCCC
Source organism: uncultured Verrucomicrobiota bacterium (assembly GCA_903904685.1). GTDB lineage: Bacteria > Verrucomicrobiota > Verrucomicrobiia > Opitutales > Opitutaceae > Rariglobus. The sequence goes on along the minus strand of CAIVDS010000090.1, from coordinate 10,244 downwards.
ATAACCATGCCTTCGCCCCCGCCCAGCTTGCCGTTGACGGGGAGGATCTGCGGATGGTTGATGTCGTAGGAGGGAATCCCGTCGGCGGCGAAGTGCGCCGGGAATTTGATGAGCGATTGGATGGGGGCATTGAAATAGGTGAGGGTGCCTTCGTCGTCGGGCAGTAATCCGCAGTAATTCGCCTGGGGCGCGAGGGGTTTGCCGTCGGCGGAAAGCTTGGCAAAAGCCAATTCGTCCGCCTGGACCCGTCCGTCGCCGTTTTTGTCACTCCAGCAGAAAAGCTCGCCCTCGTGGCCCGCAAAGAGGGGGCTCGCGATCAGATCCGCGAGACCGCGCGCGCCTTTCTTGGGAACCACGCCCATCACCGCCACGGAGCGCCATTGCCCGTCTTTATACAGGGTGCAATAGACAAACTGCGAGGTGGAAGCCGCACCGTTCTTATAGACATAGGTGATGCCGTTGTGCTGGATCACCCGATTGGTGATTCCATAAACCTGCGGAGGGAAGAGATCAGCGGAATCGATCTTCGCCCCCAGCGACCAAGTGGGACGGTAGGTGCCCTTTTCCCAATCGAGTTGATAGACGGTGTCGTCTGAGAAGCCCATGGTGGGATCGAAGGGATTGAGGGCGCCGGCTCCAGAATAGGACGAGGTGCCGATAAAATCCCGGAGAAACTTGCCGTCGGTGATCGACCATAGGCTGGTGCGCTTCGGGTTTTGCGTTTCTTCCGTCACCCATAAACGGTCCTTGCTGTCCACCGCGATGCCGGCGGGGTCGCGCATGCCGTCGTCGATGAATTTGCCGACGAGAGGACGTCCGCCGCGCCGGCCGATCTCGCGGAGCAATTTGCCCTCGGGCGAGAAGACTTTCACGTTCTGGTCCGCGCCGCGCACGGAGAGATAGACGTTGCGCTTGGAATCAACCACGATGCCGTAACCTTCGGTGAAGTCGCCTTGGGCGAAGGGGGTGATCTTGCCGTCGAGCGTGGCGCGAACGAGCTTGCCCTTGGAGAGCACGATCAGGCTTCCGTCCGGGTCGAAAGCCGCGGCGGCCGGTTCATCGATTTTGATTTCGCCCTTTGCGTCGCCCGTCTCCTTGTCGAGGAGCTTGATGACCCCGTCGGTCGTGAGCGTGACGGCGAGCGTTCCTTCATGCACGGAGACGGTGCGCATGTTGGGGGAGTAGCCTGTCAGGCTGGCACCGTAGGTGCTCAACTTCGAGGCGTCATAAACCGGCAGATCGAGCACCTTGAAATCGTTCCCTTCCGCATCCTTCCCTATCCGGTTCCACGGGGCGAATTTTCCCGTGGCGGCATCGGTCCGGTAAATCGATCCGCTCCGATCCAATGCGATCCAGAGTATCTTGCCATCGGTGGCGAGCGATGCGCGGGCCGCCGTCAGCAACGGACGTCCGCCTCCCCAAAGGCGCTGACCGTCGAGATTGCACACGATGATCGGGCTGCCCGCTTCTCCCACCGGGCATGCGAGACCGACAAAATCCCCCGCCGCCGCGACCGCGTGAGGTGCGGAGTGGTCGCTGTAAAAAGCGCCCCGCCCGTCGGTGGTGCCCCACGGAGGGTTGCCGGGATTGGCGAACGAAAATTGATAGGCGGTGTGGATGCCGTGGTGGTAGAGCGCCTTGAAGGCGTATTTGCCGGGAGACAGGGGCTTGCCGTTGTCGTCGAGGCCGTCCCAATGCTCCGTGTTTTCACCTTTCTTGCGGGGGAGCGCGGGGACCAGGTTGCGGACCCGTTTGCCGTTGAGGTCATCAATGGCGAGGGTGACGCGGGCGTCTTCAGGCAAGGTGTATTTGATTTCCGCCGGTCCTTGGTTTTCCTGACGCTTCATCGCGACTTCCCACGCGGGAGGAGGGAGTTTCAGGTTGCCTTTGGGCTCCAGCGTGATCTGCCCCCATCCCGGAATATTGGTGAAGAAAAATTCGCGGCCGCTGGTGCCTTCCGAGAGGTTGTCCGCGAAACGGTGGACCGGCCAGTCCGCCGCCCCCCAGAGAAGTTCGAAGCCCATGTTGAACGTGTCGCCGGGCTGGTATTTCTTGGTGTCGGTGATCAGCTTCCACGGTAGCTTGATTTCCTGGACGTAGCCTTTGCCGTCGTCGTCCTTGCGGAAGGCGGTCTCGGCCCCCTCGCCGAGTTTCCATCCCTCGGAGCGATAAAGCACTTTGCGGCCGCCGTGGAAGGGCGTTTTGAGATCTTTCCCGTAATCGATGAGCATCGCCGGTTCCTGACGATCCGCATAATACCAGCTCTGAACGTGGCTGATCTTGTCGGTCTTGATTCGGAGTTGGACCGCGTCGGCGGCCCAGGCGCGGTCCGCCATGTAGTGCGGATCGTGATGGTTGGACATCGGGTTGGCGGTTGTCCAATGGATCGCCACATACACATTGTCGGCGTCATACATGACGGCGACTTTCGCCGAGTAGACGTCCTTGAGGGTTTCGATGTCATAGCACATCAAGGTCTCGCCGGAGAGATCCCAATCGTCGAGTTTGCCGTCGATTGTCACCTTGCCGGGCACGGGAACGGCGTGAAGACCGTGGTTGTCGGTCATGGTCGCCGAGGCGACAGCCACGCCAAAGCAGTAGGCCAGCAAGGGGAGCAGGGTCGATATTTTCATAAGGGATAGGTTGCCGCAATTGATCGTTAATGCGGAGATCGAAGGGTCGCTAAAATTTCAAGAGACCATTGGCAGGGTCAATGGTAATAACGAATAAACGGGGCGTCACGATCCGTCGTCTCGCCATCTTGAGCCGGGCGCTGCATTACGCCAGGAATCCGGGCAAAGCCGTTGCCGGGGCCTGTTCGCCAACGGCGACAAGACAGGGCGTCAACCCTGCTCCGGTCTACTTTGCGCGGCGCAACAATTGAGGGATCGCCGTCTGCCCCCATTCGCTGGCCGCACCGTCATTGGCGGCGCCAACCACAAAAGTGATCTGCTCCACATCCGCGCGACGCCGGCCGTCGCGCACCCGTTGCAACCGGTAGCCGGTCACGTTTTCCATTAAAGTGTGATCCACCTCGACGGATCGACCGTGGTGTTCGTCCCAACGCACAAAAAACACATGCTGAGGCAGGTCGCCGTTTGCGAAGCGGTAATGGGCGAATCGCACTGTCACTCCTTCGATCACGAGCGTCAGCGGTGGCAGTTCGCCGCTCAATGTCACGCCCGCATTGGGCAGGCAGACCGTTGGATCATGCCATTCGCCCGTGAGAGCCACGTCGCCCTCCCAGCGCAGGACGTAAGCCAGCGCGTCCGCCGTCGCCGGATAGCGCCCATGCGCCAGCCCCTCGATTTTCGAACAGTGCAAAAGCGCCAGCGAAGCCTTGGGCAACGTCGCCGGACTCCAACCGGCCGCTTCCGCAGTCAGCGTCCAGCGCACTTTTCCGACCCCGTCCATGTGGTCGCGCCAGCCATACCATCCTTGCACCAACGACTCGGCCAGCACGCCGCTTGTCAAGATGGTCAACAGTACGGCCGTCTTTCCCCTTACGGTTACCGGATGGCAAACCGCCGGTGATTGGAGAACCCGTCGTCCGTGCGCCAGCCATGCGGCGAGTCCAGCCGTGCCCGCCAGCGTCAGCAGCAGGGCGACGCCTCCCGCCGTATCATGCCAACGCTCCGTCGCCGCCAAGCCGTGCACCGCCGCCTGCCAGGCGAGAAACGTCGTGCGCGCGAAATTGCCCGCCATCGCCAGTCCGAGCGCAGCCATCACCATCCCGATTCGCCGCGCCAGCCCCAGACGATAAAATTCACCAAAAAACAACCCTAGCATCACCGCCGCTTGAAGGGAGCGCAGCCCGCTGCACGCCTCGTCCACACCCACGACGCCACCTGCGACCTCGACGACGTTGGCGGTCGCCACGGCCGGATGCCCCATGGCCGAAACGCACTCGGCCGCAAACGCCGCGTTGACTGGTGCAAGCAGACCAAACACCCCCTGCTTCACCATTCCCGGCCAAATCAGCGCCGTGAATACAAACGCCACGGGAAAAGAAAAGTGCGCCGCCCAGCGTTGGCCGCCCAGCAACGTCAGGCCTGCCAGCGTGGCCGCGACCACCGCGCCGGTCCCCGACCACTGCGCGCTCGGCCAGAGCGGATTGGCCTCAAGCACCGCCAGCAACGGACACAGTGCAACCAACGCCGCCGCCAAAATCAGCCGCGCCGTCCGGCGTCCCGCCGCCGACGGCTCGCGGTTTTCCGGACACGTCCGCGCGCGCTCCCGCACCAGATACAGCACCAGCAGGGGAACCGCCCAGCCGTAGGCTTGATCCGGCTCGATCCGCCACGAGTGGCTCAAACGCCCCAGCAAAGGAGCCCACAACGCCATGGCCGCCAGCAAAGGCAGACCTGTGCGAAGATCCGATGACTCCGGACTTTCAGGTGCGGCTGTGATCCCGTTCATGGAGGGGTTTCCGGCGGTGCTTCGAGCTTGGCAAGGGCTGCCCGCAACAACTCCTGCTCTTCGCGTCCCAAACCGGGACGCTGAGCCTGCGCGATCGATGCACGCGCCGCCTCGATCTGCCCGAGATCGGCCTGCACCAGCGCCAGCCAGAAAGTCACCGGGCTTTTTTCTCGCTCCTCGACGGGAAGCAGCGCCAGCAGAGGTAACGCTTCGCGCGACCGGTTCTGTTGCCACAAGACCTCCGCCCAAGCCAGCGCCGCGACTGGGTTGCGAGGGTTGTTCTCGAACCAAGTCTGCACCTGCCGGACCATTTCTGGCCTCACCGAGCCGAGGATGCACCCGAGCCGCACCCATTCGGCGCGAACCTTGAGATCGCCGGGGACGCGCTGCGTCCATGCGTCATAAAGCCGCCATAGCTTCGGCAGGTCGCCGCGCTGCGCATAAAGCAACCTGAGCGCCTCGCACGCCCAGAGTGCTTGCGGACGACGCTTCACGATCGTCTCAAGCGCGAGCGCCTCGCCGATGGGATCGCGCCAGCTGGCGGCCATCCGGGTCAGCGCCCGCAAACCGACCAACGAATCGTCGCAAGCCGTGACCGCATCGACCCACGTTTGCGGTGCGCGCGTCTGGTTATAACGGAGCTGCTGCACGCGCGTCGCCAAGGCGAGAGTGATGGCATCATCGGGCCAGACGCCCCAGGCTCCCGCCCGCAGCAGCGAACCCAATCGGCGCAGTTCATCGACGCTCAAAGCCAGATCGGCCGCGGCGGATGCGACATCGGATGCATCACGAATCGTCGCGGGCATCCCCTCGATCCACAGAAGCGTTTCCCTAGCCTGTCCGATATCCGCCAGCCACCGCGCCACCCGCGCGACATCGGCCGGCCCCGAGGCTGTCGACGCTGTCTTCAATGCATCCAACAGCGCATACCAACCCGGCGGCTCGCCTGCGGCCACCACTTGCAACATCGCCGTCGGCATCCCAAAACGGTCCAGCAACAAAGAAACCAGCCGATCCACCCGCCCGGGATCACGGGTGCGGGCGGCATATTTCAACAACTCCAAGGCCGCCCGGATGCGAGTTTTCGGAACGGCCAGCAACGACTCCAGTTCCGCCTGGGCTTGGGCGGCAACCGATGTGTCGGCGCTCCAAAGCCGCACCGCCGCCAGATTAAAACGCGCCAGATTATCACCGGGCCGCGCCGCCACGATAGCCGCGAGATGCTCCTCCAATTCCTGCGAACGCCCCAGCGCCACCGCCAAGGCCGCCGCCAGCCGATGAAAGGCAACTTCTTGTCGGCTCGCAGCGTCGATCCCATCCGCCACCGCCTGTGCGGCCTCGGTCTGGCCGAAGCGCAGGGCCTCCGTCACCACCGCCAGTCGCAAGCCCATGTCTTGCGGTGCGAGCGCCGCTACATTTTGTCGCGCCACCACCGCCTCGGGCAGGCCGAGGTCGGAGAGATAACGCGCCACTTCTTTCCATGTGGTGATGTCATCGGGTGCGAATTCCGTGGCGCGCCGCAGAGCCAGCAGAGTGCTGCGATAATCATGTTGTTCGGCGAATTCGTGGGCCTGCTCCAGCGCTTTGTCATGCTGCCAGCGATGCCATCCCGGCTTTCCCAAAACAGAAATTCCCACCCCTATCAGGATGATCAGCCCCAGCCCCAATTTCATCATGTCCCGCTGCCCTTCCGTCGCCCAATGCCAGCTGTTTTTAAACGTGGCGATCTTTTGACTGAACATGCGCCGCATAAGTGGGAAGTAACTTTATTAACACGCCTTTGCCGAGCCTGTTCTTTGAGAGTCAAAACCATTCATCGGCAATATCCCAATTTATCCTTCACATAAATGGAAACTAGGGTATAATCCCTAATCATCATGAAAGGCGCTCTGTCATGCTTGTCGTTTTGGGGGGCGTTTTGTTTCGCCTTCGCGACCTGCGCGTTTGCCCAGAGCGCCATCACCGGCATCACCACTTCGACGAGTAGCACCGCCCCCACCGTGAGCGAGGGCTATACTTTTCAAAATGTCACGACCTCGGTCACCACGTTTACGACAGCCTCCTCTACCTATGCGGTAACCGGACTGGCCAACGCCGCCTATGTGCGCCGCAACACCACGGCCGGCAATTCCAACCAGTCCTCCGTCTGGTATGTCCAGGGCAGTAACTTTCTCGGCGTCCACTCCAACGACTACGCGTCACTGCTGCTCGGCAACGACATCAATCACGGTTCCGATAACACCTTTTCCAACGACGTGGGCGCGGCGGGCGGCAACATCGAGCGCCTTGATTTCGTGACCTCCGCCGGCATGACCTCCAACGCCTCCATGGGCTTCGCCGTCTTTGATCGCGGCGCGGTCGGCGTCCACGACGCCTTCAAAATCGCGGTCATCACCGGATGGGACAGCGTCAACAACAAGCCCACCAGCTACGGCCAGTTGGTCAGCGAACCCGGCGGCGCGGACTACGGGACGCAAAATGTGGTCGCAGACTTTAACTATACCCTCTTCCGCTACAGCAACGGCGATAACCTCACGGCCAACACCGCCTCCACCGAGACTGGTACCCAGGGCGTGGGCGGCGTTGTTTTCAGTCTCGCCCAGCTCGGCATTACCGCAGGTACGACCATCTACGGATATTCACTTTTCGGCTATGATGTGACCGACGGCGGCAACTCCGCGAACCTCCTCGATTGGACCGGCACGTCCTACTATCCCACCAACACCACGGGCACGACCGGCTCCGGCGGCATCGATTTGCTGGGGCTCAATGGCATCACCTTCTCCGCCATTCCCGAGCCCTCGACCTACATGGCCTTTGGCACCGGATTGATGATCGCCGCCATCGCATTCCGCCGCTGGCACCGACACCGAATGATGCGTAATGAATAAGACGCAAAAAAGGCGGCCCCGCGAAGGGCCGCCTTTTGACTGCGGGAAACGCGAGGGTTACTTCACCGACGCGGCCTTGATGAGATCGACAAAGCTGCGGGACTCGAGCGACGCGCCGCCGATGAGGCCGCCGTCGATGTCCTTTTGCGCGAGGAGTTCGGGGGCGTTGGCGGGTTTCATCGAGCCGCCGTAGAGGATGCGGACCTTCTGCGCGACGGCGTCGCCGAAAAGCTTCACGAGGAGGCTGCGGATGAACGCGTGGACTTCCTGCGCCTGCTCGGTCGTGGCGACCTTGCCGGTGCCGATCGCCCAGATGGGTTCGTAGGCGATGACCACGCTTAGCGCGAGGTCCTTGCTCACGCCTTCGAGGCCGGCCTCGAGCTGGGTCTGCACGACCTTGAGGGTCTGGCTGCCTTCGCGCTCGGCGAGGGTTTCGCCGACGCAGAGGATGGGCTTCAGCTGGCCCTTGAGCGAGGCGAGCACCTTCTGGTTGATGAAGGCGTCGGTCTCCTTGAAATACGTGCGGCGCTCGCTGTGGCCGAGGATGACGTAGTTGGTGAAGATGGAGCGGAGCATGCCGACGGAGACCTCGCCGGTGTAGGCGCCGCCGGCCTCGGGATGCACGTTTTGCGCGCCGAGTTTGATGGTGGAACCGTCAAGGGTCTTGCCGACGCTCTCGATGGAAGTGAACGGCGGTGCGACTACGACCTCGACGTCGGTCTGCTTGCCAACCTCGGCGACGAGTTCCTGCACGAGCGCGACGGCGTCGGCGGAGGTCTTGTTCATCTTCCAGTTGCCGGCGATGAGTTTTTTGCGAATGTTCATGATGTAATTGAAGCGGATTTTTTAACGCCAGGCCGCACAAGGCGGCTTGGCGTCGGTGGATTCGTTTAGCTTTCGAGGAACACTACGCCGGGGAGCGCTTTGCCTTCGAGGAATTCGAGGGAGGCGCCGCCGCCGGTGGAGGTGTGGGTGACCTTGTCGGTGATCTTGCACTTCTTGGCGGCCGTGGCGGTGTCGCCGCCGCCGATGACGGTGGTCGCGCCGAGCTTGGTCGCCTCGGCGATGGCCTCGGCCATGGCCTTGGTGCCGCCGGCGAACTTCTCAAACTCGAACACGCCCGGAGGCCCGTTCCAGATGATGGTTTTCGAAGTAAGGATGGTCTCACGGAACAGCGCGATCGACTTCGGACCGGCGTCGAGGCCCTGCCAGCCTTCGGGGATGTCCTCGCCGACGATCTGCGTGGCGGCGTCGGGGGCGAACTTGTCGGCGGCGATGAAATCAATCGGGAACACGAGCTTCACGCCCTTGGCCTTCGCCTTGGTGACGAGTTCCTGCACGATCTTCGCGCCCTCGGGATCGAAGAGGCTGGCGCCGATCTGCTTTCCGAAAACGACCTTCTTGAAGGTGAAGGCCATGCCTCCGCCGATGATGAGGACGTTGGCCTTGTCGAGGAGGTTGTTGATGAGGGGAATCTTGTCGGCGATCTTCGCGCCGCCGAGGATGGCGAGCAGCGGACGCTCGGGATTGTCGAGCACCTTGGCGAAAGCCTTGAGCTCGGCTTCCATGAGGAAACCGGCGGCCTTCTGCGGGAGGTTGACGCCGACGATGGAACTGTGGGCGCGGTGGGCGGTGCCGAAGGCGTCGTTCACGTAGACGTCGGCGAGCTTCGAGAGGCTGGCGCGGAAGGTCTCGACGGCGGCCTTGTCGGCTTTGACGGAGGTGCCGTCCTCGAGCTTCACCTTGCCCTCTTCCTCGATGTGGAAGCGGAGGTTTTCAAGGAGGAGCACGTCACCTGCCTTGAGGGCGGCGGCGGCTTTCTCGGCCACGGGACCGACGCAGTCGGAGGCGAAGGCGACGGGCTTGCCGAGGAGCTTCGCGAGCTCGTCGGCGACTGGCTTGAGGGAGAACTTGGCGATGACCTTGCCATCCGGACGGCCGAGGTGGCTGACGAGGACGACCGAGGCGCCCTTTTCGAGGGCGAACTTGATCGTGGGCAGCGCGGCGACGATGCGCGCGTTGTTGGTGATGGCGCCGGTGACTTTGTCCTGGGGGACGTTGAAATCGACGCGGATGAACACGCGTTTGCCGGCGAGGGCGAGGTCGCGGATGGTTTTGAATTTGGCCATGGTCGGAGTCGTTAAAATCAATTTGCCGCGGAAGACACGGATGGGCGCGGATGAATCAGAGAGTATCCGCGATCATCCGCGCATCCGCGGCAAGGGTTGAAGGAAGGACGCTAAATTACAGCTTGGCGGCGATCTTCTTGGTCAGATCGACGACGCGGTTGGAATAGCCCCACTCGTTGTCATACCAGGAGACGAGCTTGAAGAACTTGCTGTTGAGTTCGACGCAGGAACCGGCGTCGAAGATCGAGGAGTGCTTGTCGTGGATGAAGTCGCTGGAGACGACCTCGTCGGTGGTGTAGGCAAGGATGCCCTTCAGGTAGGTCTCGCTGGCCTTTTTCATGGCGGCGCTGATTTCCTTGAGGGAGGTTTCCTTGGTGCTCTTGAAGGTCAGGTCGACCACGGAGACCGTGGGGGTCGGCACGCGGAAGGCCATGCCGGTGAGCTTGCCCTTGACGGCGGGGCACACGAGGGCGGTGGCCTTGGCGGCGCCGGTGGTCGAGGGGATGATGTTCTGGGCGGCGGTGCGGCCACCCTTCCAGTCCTTCTTCGAGGGGCCGTCCACCGTCTTCTGCGTGGCGGTGTAGGAGTGGACGGTGGTCATGAGGCCTTCCTCGATGCCGAAGCCCTCCTTGAGGAGAACGTGCACGACAGGCGCGAGGCAGTTCGTGGTGCAACTCGCGTTGGACACGATGGTGTCCGTCGTCGGGTTGTACTTCTCCTCGTTGACGCCCAACACGAAAGTGGGGATGTCTTTGTCCTTGGCCGGAGCGGAGATGAGGACGCGCCGGGCGCCCGCCGTCAGGTG
>CAIVDS010000089.1 GCA_903904685.1 uncultured Verrucomicrobiota bacterium | reverse complement strand
CGGGGCTTGCCGGCCATGCGGCGGAAAACCGCCTCGGCTTCGTGAAGCTGCTCGTCGGTCAAACGGGTAGCAGTGGTGCGGACGCCGGTTTCCGACTGGATGCGCAGGATTTCCAACGCCTGACGCTCGGCCGAAGCCTCGGCGCGGGTCGGAAAATTCCTTCGGATGCGCCTACCGTCTAGCCAACCGGTGACGCGAAAAACGACCTCCCCGGAGGGATTCGTGAACTCTGAGATGACGAACTGTGCAGCCTGCGACATGTGAGATTTGCCACGTCAACTGGCAAATCTGCTGTCTGCTTTGGCTGTCAGAGGAGGAAAGTGGCGTCCCCACGGGGATTCGAACCCCGGTGCCCACCGTGAAAGGGTGGTGTCCTAACCGGGCTAGACGATGGGGACGCAAAGAACGAAGGGGCGAGACCCTAGGCGCAGACCTTCTTCGCGCAAGGCAAAAAACGCACACACGCTTTCTTCGCCCTCTCCAACTGGTTTCCACGGGCGTTTCCGCCCGTCCACCGAACCGAAAGCACGGTCCCCGACTGGGTGGCTTGAACTCGTTCGATTATTCCAAACACGCCGATCTTTTCTTCGGCTCTCCACTCAACAGCAACCTGTCCGCCTCACGAAGACTTGAGCGAGATCAGCAGGCCGTCAGGGACGCCATGTTTCTGCGTCCAGCTCCAGTTCGAAGAGGAGATCGTCGCGGCAGATGTCGCAGTGGAGATTGATACATGGCGGATTCTCCCAGCCGTGTTCGCGGCACCACGCTTCGAACGCCGGAACATAGGCGGGCGATTTGAAATAGGCGAGTGCACGGGTGACATCGGACCAGCCTAGGCCGCGCACCTCCAGAATCGCGCCGACCACGCGCATCGTAAGCTCAATCTGGCGGTGAATGTCGTCCGCCCAGACGGTGGCACCGCCGGGTTCGATGCTGGCGGTGCCGGAGACGAGAATGCGCCGACTCCCGTCGAGTTCGAATTCCATGGCGCGGCTAAACGCGCTGCCGTAGGCCGGCGCAGGGCACTGCAAAGGAGAGCCTATTTCTTTCGCGCCGCGGGCGGGATCGGATGGACGGATAGCGAGCCCCGCGAGGACGAGCGCCGCGCCAGCCAGATTGGTCGCGGAGATGCCGGTGCTGGCCGGAGTAGAGCCGGTGCGAAACGCGACTTCGCGGTAGCGGGCGGACCGCACGCGGTTGAACTCGCCATACCACTCAAGCAGGTCGCGATTGTAGCACCAGGTGCGCACGAGATCGCCAAGGGCAAAGCCGGCGGCGTTGAGCACCTTCTCTAGATTTTTGAACGCCTGTTCCGTCTGCAGCCCGGGCGCAACGGCCGGATTTTCAGGCAATACTCCGCCGACCCAGCAAAGGTCGGCATCGCCCACTTTGTAACGCGTCGCCAGCACGCGGCCATCGAGCACGACCGGCTCGATGCGACCATCGGCGAGCGCAAAGGCCTGCACGCCGGCCAGTGCGGCGCCGTTGCAACTGGCCCCCTCCACCCAGAGCACCGGCCAGACCGGCGCGCCCAAGGCATCGCTCATCGCCATCTCGATTGACAGCCGCGCGGCCAAGGATCCGAAAATCATCAGCCCGATCGGGGTGCCTCGCCGCTCGCGCAGCCGGGCGGCAAGACGGCAAAATGGCAATGCCGGGGCTTCGCCGGGTCGGGAAATTTCAGTGAGCGTCAACTCGCGCGCCACTGTGGCGATAGCAGAGTGCGCAGCAGGCATACGAGGTACCGACAGAGAACGAATGGGAGGCATTAGAAAGTAGCTGGATATTGCCAAGACGCATGGGGACAGACGTGGGATACGGGAAAAGTTACCCCGAGTAGCGAATCTTTTATAGAAGCAAGCCGGTTAGCAAAAGATCATTGAACCAGATTAGATTAACTTAATGTGCCGTGTAGACGTATCCACCGACACCTGATAACGTCATCTTCCTCGCCTCCTATGCCCCGCTTTTCCCGATGCTCCCGCCGGCTGACCGTCGCGTTCGTGTTCGTCGCATGCACCGTAGCCCCAGCGGCTCCGCCTGCCGCCGCACCCATCGCGCCCAGCACGGATGCCTCCGTGTTTGAGGCAACCGGGGATCCAGTGTCGGCGACTCCGCTGGACAAGCTCGTGCGCGCGCGCCTGCGGAAACTGGGGATCATCCCGTCGCCATTGTGTTCGGATGCTGTTTTCCTGCGTCGCGCCTACCTGGACGTCATCGGCACGCTGCCAACCTTGGGGGAGGCGCGGGAGTTTCTCGATGATCGGCGCCCCGACAAACGCCAGCGTCTGGTCGAGCGGCTGCTCGCAAGGCCGGAATACGCCGACTACTGGGCCATGCGGTGGAGTGATCTGCTGAGGGTGAAGGCCGAGTTTCCGATCAACCTGTGGCCCAACGCCGCCCAAGCCTACCATCACTGGATCGTGCAGGCCTTGCGCGAAAACCGTCCTGCCGACGTGTTCGCGCGCGAACTCCTCGTCTCCAACGGCAGCAACTTCCGCGTCGGTCCGGTGAATTTTTTCCGCGCCGTGCAAAGCCGCGATCCGGAAGGCCTGGCAAAGGCGGTGGCGCTGACGTTTTTTGGCATGCGCGCAGAGCACTGGCCGCCCGAACGGCTCGCGGGGCTCGCGGGTTTTTTCACGGCGGTGCGCTACAAAGCGACCGGAGAGTGGAAGGAGGAGATTGTGTTCTTCGATTCCGGAGCCCCCGCCGATCCTGCACGGGAACCGATCTTTCCCGACGGTACTCCCGCGTCGCTCGCCCCCAGGCAGGATCCACGCGAGGTTTTGGCAGACTGGATGCTCCAGCCCAAGCATCCGTGGTTCGCACGGGCGCTGGCCAACCGCTCATGGAGCTGGTTCTTTGGCCGCGGCATCGTGGACGCGCCGGACGATCTCCGTCCGGACAACCCGCCCGTGAACCCCGCGTTGCTGGACTATCTCGAGCACGAGCTGATCGACTCGCATTATGATCTGAAGAACTTGTTCCGGCTGATCCTCAACTCGCAGACTTACCAGCGGTCCTCGCTGCCGATGGACCCGAGCCCGGAAGCGGCGGCGAACTTCGCCTATTACCCCGTTCGTCGTCTCGAAGCCGAAGTGCTGGCGGACGCCCTCAACCAAATCACCGGCGGCACCGATTCCTACGTGAGTGCGATCCCGGAGCCCTTCACCTTCGTCCCGGCGGACATCCGCTCCATCGCTCTGCCTGACGGCAGCATCACCGGCGGGCTCCTGGAGACATTCGGCCGGTCGCCGCGCGACACCGGGCTCGCCGCGGAGCGGGACAACGCCATCAACGCCACCCAGCGACTACACCTCCTCAACTCCACCCATGTGCTCCGCAAACTCGAACAAGGATCGGCAATGCGCCAGCTGCTCAAACCCGACGCCTACGGCGGCGAGCCGGTGGTCAATCGGCTCTACCTCACCGTGCTTTCGCGCCGGCCCACGCAAGCCGAGTGGGCGCGCGCCACGAAGCCCGACGCCGGATACACGATGCTGCCGGACCTGGCATGGGCGTTGATCAACAGCCCCGAGTTCCTTTACCGGCACTAACCCCACCACCCGTCATGTCTTCCTTCCCCTACTCTCTTCACAGTCCCGTCGCCTCGCGCACGATCCTGTCGGCCGCGGCGGGGATGAGCCGGCGCGAGGCGATCCGGCTGGGCTTGGCGGCCGCGGCCGGCGGCCTGCTCCTCCCGCGCATCGGATTTTCCGATACCGTCACGGCGGCGGCCGCACCGCCGAAACCCGCCGCACCGGCCAGCGCCGTCATCCAGATATGGCTGTGGGGCGGACCGTCGCACCTCGACACCTTCGACCCCAAACCGGACGCCGGCCTAGAATACTGCGGGCAATTTACGAAACCGATCGAGACCAACGTCCCCGGAATCCGCATCTGCGAAATGCTCCCGCTGCTCGCGCAGCAGGCGGACAAATACTCGCTGATCCGGAGCATGACGCACGGCAACAACTCGCACGAGACGGCCGCCTACATCGTGCAGACCGGCAACATGCCCGGCGGACGCGACGTGTTTCCGGGAATCGGCTCGGTCGTCTCGCTTTTCAAGGGCTACGCGGCCGGTTACCGCGGCCTGCTGCCGCCCTACATCGTGATGACCGAGCCGCAGGGCCGTTTTTCGGAAGCGGGCTTTCTCGGACCGCGCTACAAACCGTTCGCCACGGGCGGCGATCCGGCGGCGGATCGTTTCATCGTGGACGGCATCGTGTCCCCGAATCTCACCGAGGAACGGTTGAAGGAACGCCGGCGGTTGCTTGGCGAGGCGGACACCTTTGGCCGCGCAATGCGGGCTCATGATCCGGCGCTGTTGAAGCCGTTCGACCAGGCCGGCGACGAGGCCTACGAGATGATCCTCGGCGATACGGGCAAGGTGTTCGATCTCCGGCAGGAAACCGACGCCGTCCGCCTGCGCTACGGACGAAACACGCTCGGACAGTCGTGTCTCGTGGCGCGGAGACTCATCGAACGCGGCGTGCCCTACGTGACGATCAACGCCAAGGGCTGGGATACTCATAAACAACATTTTCAGGTGATGCGGCGCAAGCTGCCGGAACTGGACCAGGGGCTCAGCTCGCTGCTGGACGACCTCTCGCAAAGCGGTCTGCTCAAATCCACCGTCGTGTGGGTTTGCGGGGAATTCGGCCGCACGCCGCGCCTACAGAATGAGGCTCCTTGGAACGGCGGGCGCAATCATTACGGCAAGGTGTTTTCCGCGTTGGTCGCTGGCGGCGGCCTGCACGGCGGGCGCGTGGTGGGAGCCTCCGATGCGCACGGCGAGGAAGTGGCGGAACGGCCGGTCCATCCGGCGGATTTACTGGAAACAATCTACGGGCAGCTCGGCATTCCGGCCGACGCGCGGCTGCCGCATCCCGAGGGACTCGATGTGCGCGTGCTGCCGGATGTGGCGGGGCCGCCAAAGCGGCTGGGGCGGTTGCGCGAGCTTCTTTGAACCATGCCTATTTTTAAAAAAACCGTTCGCGACACGCTTCGAACACTGGCGGTCGCATGCATGGCGGCAGGCGCGCAGACGGCATTGGCGCAAACGGGCTCCTCCCCACAAGTCGGCTATGTGTATCCGGCCGGATGCAAGCAGGGGACAACCGTCACCATCGTGGTCGGCGGGCGGCAGTTGCAGGGTGTGGATCAGGCATTTATTTCGGGCACGGGACTCTCCGTGCGCGTGATCGGCATCGACAAGCCGCTGACGCCGGAGGAACGGATGAAGCTGCGCGACGAATTGATGGAATTGCGCCGCCCGGCAGGTGCGCCCGCCACCCCGCCAAAGCCTGCTCCCGGGGCTGCGCCTACTCCGCCTCCCGCGACCGCACCCACGCCGACACCGACGCCCAAACCGGTGATCGCGCCAAAGGACGTGCCGGCACGCATCGTCGAGCTGGAGCGCCTCCTGTCCGAGGTGCCGCGCGGCCAGGCAACCCCCGCGCTGCAGGATAGCCTGACGCTGGAAGTGAGCGTCGCGCCGGACGCGCCCACCGGGCCGCGCGATCTGCGCGTGTTTGGCCGTGGCGGGCTGAGCCTGCCGCTGACCTTCATGGTGGGCGACCTGCCCGAGGCGGCGTTTCCCGTGGTGACAGCCATCATGCCACGCCCGCCGCCGGGTTCAGCCAGGGCCGCGACCGAGGCGACGACCGGCGGGTTGACGGTGACTCCGCCGGTGGTGGTGAACGGCCAGATCCTGCCCGGCGCAACAAACCGAATCCATTTTGCGGGACGACGGAGCCAGAGCATGATCGTCGCGGTGCATGCCCGCGCCTTGATCCCGTATCTGGCGGACGCGGTGCCGGGCTGGTTTCAGGCCGTGGTGTCGCTGTTCGACGCCGCGGGAAAGGAGCTGGCGTATGCGGACGACTTCCGCTTCCAGCCCGATCCCGTGATGGCTTTTCAACTACCGGAGGACGGCAACTACACGCTGGTGGTGAGGGACTCGCTCTACCGGGGACGGGAGGATTTCGTGTATCGGGTGGCGATCGGCGAATTGCCGTTCGTATCCGGGTTGTTTCCGCTCGGCGGCTCGGCCGGACAGGAGGTGGATCTGGCCCTGAACGGCTGGAATCTGCCCTCGCCGGTCCGGCACACACGTCTGCCGCAGGAGACGGGGCTGCATACGCTCGACCTTGGCCGGTGCGCGGCGGCCACGGGAAATATCGATGTGGCGGTGGACGACCTTCCGGAGTGCGTTGAAACAGAGCCCAACAATACGACCGGGCAAGCGCAGCAGGTGACGTTGCCCGTGATCGTGAACGGGCGGATCGCCCGGTCGGACGACGAGGATTGGTTCCGCTTCACGGCGCGCGCAGGATCACCTGTGGTGATCGATGTCGTGGCGCGGCGGCTGCGTTCCCCGCTCGACGGCATGTTGCAGATCTACGCGGCGGACGGCGCCGTGCTGGCGTCGAACGACGACAACGACGACCTGGCCGACGGCCTGACGACCCATCATGCGGACCCGCGACTGGTGTTCACGCCGGCGGCGGACGGCAGCTATCTCGTGCGACTGAGCGACGCCCAGCATCGTGGCGGACCCGACTACACCTACCGGTTGCGCCTGAGCGCGCCGCGGCACGACTTCGCCTTGCGGGTGGTGCCATCGAGCGTGAACCTGAGGCCGGGCGGCACCGCAAAGGTGCTGGTATATGCGCTGCGGCACGACGGGTTCCCGGGCGCGATCACGCTGGCGTTGCGCAACGCTCCTTCAGGATTCCATCTCAGCCAGACGGCCATCCCGGCCGGGACGGACAAGATAGAACTCACCCTGAGCGGACCACGAGAAATGCCGAGCGAAGCGGGCCAGGTAACGGCCTTGGAACTGGAGGGCACGGCGGTGATCGGAGAAACCAGCGTGCGCCATCAGGCGGTGCCCGCCGACGACCGGATGCAGGCCTTCTTTTACCGGCATCTGGTGCCGGCGCAGCAGTGGCTAGCGGCGGTGCGGCCTTGGAAAGGCAAATAACTATTCATGGGGCATAATATCGCTCTACCGAGTCCAGATTATTGAAGCGTTCGACGGGATTGAGCTCGGGGCAGTAGAGCGGCAGCAGCGACGGCCGCAAATTATCCGGCAAACGGACCTCGTCCTCGGGCAGATGGAAGCCAGCCGATCGGCCGGAGTGAACAGCTGTTTGACGGCATGCGCGCCGTCCACTTCCAAGGCCTCGTGCAGGTAACTCGATCGGTAACGCGTCATGTACGGCGCCTGCACCCACGCCGCGTCTGCCCCAGACCCGGCGGATTCCATCCGGGAGTGCCCTCGGGGCCGTCCACGCCACGTCTGCGCAGGTACAGGATGTTAGCCCTCGGCCTCGGCGATGCGTCGGGGTTCGGCGTAATCACACCCCCCGCAACCACTACCCGGTAGATTAGGCCTTGGGCTGGGCCTTGCGGCGGCGGAGCGCCGCGCCGACCAGGGCGAGCGCACCGAAGATCGCGGCGTAGGTCGAGGGCTCGGGGATTGCGAAGATGAGGTTGCCGTTAGTCAGATCCAGGGTGACGTTCTGGCCTCCCAGATTGCTGGTATAGGACGTGTTGCCGGGGTCGAGGGTGAAGCTACCGCTGTAGCCGCCGGCGCCGGTGGCCGCCACGCTGGTGAAGGTCGGCGAGATGGACGCAACGGTGAAGACATTGAGCACGGAGCCGGTGGCGATGGGAACGCCGATGTTGAAGGTCAGCGTGCCGCCGGTGACGGTCAGTCCACCGTTGAAGTTGATGCCCGTGTAGTCGGTCCCGCGCGTGGTCGAGCCGTTGATCACGATGGTGGTGGTGGAGCCCGTCTGCAGGGTGACCGCGCTGCCGAAGGTAAGGATACCGGGGCTACCGCCGGGATTCAGCACGCCAGCGATCATCGTCACGCTGCCGATGGTGCCCGTGCCTCCGAGGGTCCCGCCCGAGGCGATGGCCAGCGTTCCGGTGCCCGTGCCCGAGCCGCTCGTGTTGTTCACCAGCAGCGTTCCGCCGCTCACCGTTGTGCCGCCGGTGTAGGTGTTCGCTCCGGAGAGAATCAGCGTGCCGCCGCCAAGCGCCAGCGCCGTGCCGCCCGTTCCATTCTGGATGGTGCCGGCAAAGGCGCCGCCGTTGCTCACCGTCAGGGTGGCGCTGCCGCCGCCCGAGTTCGTGACCAGGTTTGAGGCTCCCGCCGTGCCCGCGGTGTTCAAACCGGAGACCGTCTGCGCGTTGCCGTGCAGATCGAAGGTGCCCGCCGTGTTGGTCGCGGCCTCGCCCAAGGTCAGCGTGGTGCCGGCCGGCAATGCCCCGCCGCTCACGTTGTTCACCAGCGTGCCGCCGCCATACACCGCCGTCGGGCCGTTGTAGGTCG
>CAIVDS010000088.1 GCA_903904685.1 uncultured Verrucomicrobiota bacterium | reverse complement strand
TGCTTGTAGGCGGAGATGAGGAAGCCGGCGGTGCCGCAGGCGGGGTCGAGGATGGTCTCGTTTTTCTGAGGGGCGAGGACCTCGACCATGAAATCGATGATGTGGCGCGGGGTGCGGAACTGGCCGGCGTCGCCCTGGGAGCCGAGGACGCTGAGGAGATACTCGAAGGCGTCGCCGAGGCGTTCGCTGTGGTCGTAGGAGAACTCGTCTATTATTTTAAGGAAGGCCTTGAGGGTCTCGGGGTCGCGGTAGGGGAGGTAGGCGTTTTTGAAGATGTCGCGGAAGAGGGCGGGGATGCCGGGGTTTTCGGGCATCTTGGAGATGCCTTCGCCGTAGAGGCCGAGCATCTCGTGTCCGCCGAGGGAGGGGGCCATGAGCTTGGCCCAGCCGTAGCGGGCGTAGGGGCCGGTGAAGAACTTGCGCTTGCCGCCGAGTTCCTCGGACTCGGCGTCCATGTCGTCCATGAATTTGTAGATGAGGGCGATGGTGATCTGCTCGACCTGGGACTTGGGGTCGGGGACTTTGCCGACAAGGATGTCGCGGGCGGTGTCGATGCGGCGTTTGGTATCGGAGTCGAGCATGAAGGAGGGAAGCGGAGCGGCGGGGGGAAGGGAAGCGCGGTCAGGGGACGGGGAGGGCGGCGGGGAAAATTTGAAATCTGAGGATTTCAGATTTGAGAGGGGAGGGAGATTTGAGAGGGGATTCGGGATCTGAGATTTTAGATCTGAAATGTGAGATTACTCCGGAGAGGGAGGACGTAGCGGGTGGCCAGCGGGAAGGTGTTTCTGGAGCAGGGACTGGAACTCGCCAGCGCCTTTTTTGCGCGCGGTGCTCTTCGCGTAGTTGTCACGGGTCTTGTCGTTGAGGTGGCGAGGGCCGGCGATGTCGGAGTTCTGGAGGCTGTCGGCCCAGGCGCGAAGCTGGCGGGAGCAACTCTCGGCAATCGATCTGAGATCGGAGATTTCAGATTTGAGATCGGCGGGGAGCCAGGGGCGGCGGGAGAGAAGGATGAGCATGGAGCGGACTTCGCCAGCGGAGCCGCGCGCGATGTAGAGGAAGGCGAGGAGCTCGTTGGTGGTGCCGCGCTCGAAGCCTTCGGCGATGTTGTTGGAGACGGAGAGCGCGGCGCGCTCAAGCTGGTCGCGGTAGGAGCGGGACAGGCGCGGCGGTGCGGCGTTGAGAAAATCATCCACCCGGTCGTAGAGATCGGCCGCCGCCTGCCAGACGGGAAGGTCTTCGAAGCGCTGATAGGTCATGGTGATTTGAGAGGTGAGATTTGAAATTTCAGAGGTGAGATTAAGAATTTGAGACCGGAGAGGTGAAATTTCAGGTGCGAGATTTGAAATTCGAGAGGTGAAATTTTAGATCGGAGATTTCAGACGAGCTCATGCGGCGAACTGGTTCAGCGAGACGTAGTCCTTGATGTAATCGGGAATGAGCGCGCGGTATTTCGCAGGGACGGCCTTGAAATCCTTGGTGGAGAAAACGGGATTCGTGGCGAGATCGGTCAGCTGGCCGGACTCGATGATGTGGCGGACCTGATCGCTGGTGGCATAGGCCTTGAAGTAGGTCTTGAGCGCGGGGATGGCCTCGGCCTCGTCGGGCTTGTAGTCGGCGACGAACTTGGAGAACTCCTCTTCGAGCAGGTCGTCCTTGGATTTGAAACGGGGGATGAGGCCGAAAATCTTTTCGAGGATTTCGCGCAGACCAAGGCGGCGGTCCACGGCGGCGGCTTTGCGGAGCTTGTCGAGGTTGTAGAACTCGGCGGGCTTGTCGAAGAGCTCCTTGTTCACGTAGTCGATGACGCGGTCCCACTGGCCGGCCTCCACGCTGGCGGCGATAAAGCCGTTCTCGCGCACGGTGTCCTCGAATTTCTCGTAGAACATGCGGTCGATCTTCATGCCCTGCTCGCCGACGGCTTCCACCTTGATGGTAGAGAGGAGGTCGTCGCCGAGGTGCTCGTAGGAGCCGCCGGTGACGACGGGGCCCTTGCCGCCGCCTTCACCGCCTGCGGCTTTCGGTTGCGGGAGTTTGCGGACCTCGTCGTATTTGAACTCTTTCTCGAAGTATTCGCAGTTGGCGAAGAAGTCGAAGAGCTTGAAGGAAGTCTTCCTGGGTGCCTTGACGCTCTCGCGGATGGTCTCGTCGAAGAGTTGTTCGCGGAAGTCGTGCTTCCGGGTGCCGCGCCCTTTGATCTGGATGAAGTCGGTGGGCGAGAAGATGGGGCGGAAGAGGCCGAGGTTCAGGAGGTCGGGGCAATCGTAGCCGGTGGTCATCATGCCGACGGTGACGCAGACGCGGGCCTTGCTGGTCTTGTAGGCGGGGAGGAAATTGGCGGAGCCGAGCAGGTTGTTGTTGGTGAAATTGATGGTGTGCTGCTGGGCGCCGTCCACCTGCGAGGTGACCTGCACCGCGAAGTCGGACTGGTATTTGCCGGGGAACATCCGGTCGGCCATCTCGTTGAAAATCTGCGCGAGCTTGCCCGCGTGATGCTGGCTGACGGCAAAGACGATGGACTTGCCGATCTCGCCGCCGACGGGGTCGCGCAGGGCGTTTTCGAGAAAAGTTTTGCAGAAGAGCTGGTTGGTGGCCGTGGAGAAGAAGCGCTTTTCAAACTGCCGCTGCTTGAAGGCCTCGTCGTGGTCGTCGCCCTCGTCGTCCTTGAACGAGACGACGAAGCCGGAGTCGGAAAGGAGCTGGGTGGTGACCGTGCTGCGGGCGTCCACGACGGTGGGGTTGATGAGGAAGCCGTCCTTCACGCCATCGAGCAGGGAGTAGCGGAAGGTGGGCTGGCCGTCGTCGCAACCGAAGGTGCGGTAGGTATCGAGCATGAGTCGGCGTTCGAACTCACGCGGGTCCTTGGTGGTCGGCTTGTCCTTGTCGAATTTCTTGAGATAATCGAACGGCGTGGCGGTGAGGCCGAGCTTGTAGCCGATGAAGTAGTCGAAGACGGCGCGGGCGTTGCCGCCGATGGAACGGTGGGCCTCGTCGGAGATGACGAGGTCGAAGTCGGTGGGCGAAAAGAGCTGCTGGTATTTGTTGTTGAAGAGCAGCGACTGGACGGTGGTGACGACAACCTCGGCGTGGCGCCAGTCGTCGCGATTTTCCTTGTAGATGACGCTCTTGTAGTCGTTCGCGAGGACCTTGCGGAAGGCCTTCAGCGCCTGGTCTTCGAGTTCGAGCCGGTCGACGAGGAAGAGGACGCGGCGGGCGTTGCCGGTGCGAAGGAAGAGCTTGATGATGGCGGCGGCGGTGAGCGTCTTGCCGGTGCCGGTGGCCATTTCGAGGAGGAAGCGGTCGGAGCCTTTTTTGATGGCCTGCTGGATGGCGACGATGGCTTTCTTTTGGTAAAGGCGGAGGAAGCGGAGACCGTTCACCTCGATGAAGCGGGGGCGTTCGCCTTCGTTCTTCCAAGCGGCTTCCGAGGCGTAGCCCGGGCGCTGGGTGAGGACGACATAGTCATCCTCGACGACTTCCTCGATGAGGCGCTTCGGGTCGGGCGTGGTCTTCTGGTAGCCGGTGACGGAGGTGGGAGTCGGGAACGCGGTGATGACATACGGGTTGCCGCGTTCGAGGTCCCAGAAGTAATGCAGGTTGCCGTTGGAGAGGATGACGAAGCGGCAGTTCTGCGACTTGGCGTATTTGCGCGCCTGCTCCTTGCCGACGAGCGGGCTTTTGTCCTCGGACTTGGCTTCGAGGACGATGAAGGGGAAGCACTTTTCGTTGAGGAGAAGGAAGTCGATGAAGCCCTTGCTGGCCTTCTCGAAATCTTCGCCGAGCGCATCGAGGTCGTGGGTCTTGAGCGCGACGCTGGGCTCAAGCTGGATATTGGCCGGACCGCTGGCATCCGCGAAGAAACGCCAGCCTGCGTTTTCGAGCAGCTTGTTGATTTTGATGCGGGCGGCGGCTTCTTTCATGCGATTAGAGCGAGAAGGAATGCTGGTAGACGCAGGCCATGGGATGAGGAAGATTGTGAAGACCGCAAACAGCGGGCGCAACGTTGGTTTCGGGGAAAGTGCGGCGAAACCAAAGGGGGAGGGGAAGGGGCTGGCGGCGACGGCTGCTTTTTTGTCTGCCTTCCGGGGCTTTTTGCGGCCAATGATTCCGGGCGCCGTTTACCGGGCGTCTTTTGTGAAACCATTAAACTACATTTTGGCGGGCGTCATCGGCGCCTCGATCGCGACGCTGGCGGCGTATCGGGTTGCCAGTCTAAGGACGGCGCCCGTGGTCGTGGCCCCTGCGGCGGCGCGTCACCGGACGGCGCCCGCGCCTTCGCCCGTCGAGTTTGCCAAGTTGACGCGGGAGAAGGCCGATCTCGACGTGCAACTGGCCGAGGCGCGGGCCAAGCTGGCGGAGCATGATGCCACGCTGGCGCAGACGAAGCAGAGTCTGGAGGAATTGCGGCGGCCCATGATGACGGACATGCTCAGCTCCGCGCTGCGGGCCGAGCTGAAGTCGGGCGAGGTGGTGGTCACCGGCGGCTACAGGTTGCCGAACGGCAAGCGGCTCTACGCGTTTGCCCAGCCGGTCATCCAGCAGGTGGACGGGGCGGAAGTGGTGAAGATCGAGAGCCGGTTCCTCTCGGTCACGGACGAGGCGGGGACGTCGGTGGGGTTGGACACCATCGCCACCAATGTCGCCAACACGCTCCAGCATGGCGAGGTGTGGGTGGCGGATGAACAGACGTCGGTTCTGGCCAAGCTCAACGCGTCGGCGGGCACGGACTTGCTCACATCGCCGAGCATCACGGTGCGCCCGGGTAGCAGCGGAGCGATCGAACTCGGCGATCTGAGGTTCAAGGTGACGCCGATAATCGCGGACGATCACACCAACATGGATTTCGAGGTGAGGATGGAACAGCCGCAGGTGCCGGCGGCGTTGCCGGCAACGCCGGCGCCGGTGCCGTCGCCGGTGGAAACGAAGGCGGGCGCGGTGCCGTAACTTTATTTGACGGTCAACGTCTATCCGTTACTGGTTATCAACCCCTGAAAGACATGAAATCATCCAAACTCCTCCTGTCGGTTTTCGCGCTGGCCGTCATCTCGGCTGCGCCCGCCCTCCGTGCCGTCGATGCCCCCGCCAACCCCGCTCCTGCCGGTGCGGTCGAACGCAAGGGACCTCTCGCCGAACGTCTGAAAGAACTTGCCGACAAGCTCGGCCTGACCGACGCCCAGAAGGACCAGATCAAACCCATCATCCAGGACGAAGTGCAGGCGATGCAAGCCCTGCGGGAAGACACTTCGATCGAGGGGGCGGCCAAGCGCGAGAGGATGATGGAAATAAGCAAGGCCCACCGGGAGCAGATTGCCGCGATCCTCACGCCCGAGCAGCAGGCCAAGTTGAGAGACGTGGGCGAACGACGCAAAGAGGGCGATGCGGCCCGCCCGGAATCCCGCGGGCCGATGGACGCGATGTCCACGCTCACCCCGGAGGAGAGGAAAACCTTTATGGATGCCCAAAGGCAGCTTCAGCAGGATCCGGAGATCATGGAGCTGAACAGCCAGTTCAAGGCGCTTAACGAAAAGCGCGAGCAGCTCATGGCGGACAAACTTCCGAAGATCAGCCCCGAGGCGGCGGCGATCTTTGCCAAAATCAAGGAACAGCGGGAGAAAATGATGGCCGAGCGCAAGGCGCAGATGGAGGCCAGGACGAAGGAACAGCGGGAAAACCCGGCGCCCTGAGCCGTCTCCAAGCCATCGGCCCGCAAGGCGATGGCTTGGGCGCTTGTCAGGTTTAAAAAGCAGCAGGTAACGGGCGCGACCCTTTAGATCGCGCCTTCGGATCAGCCGCCGAGGTAGGCGGCTTTGAGCTGCGGGTTGGCGCGGAGTTCCGCGCTCGGTCCGGAGCAGACGATGTGGCCGGTTTCCAACACGTAGCCGTGCGAGGAGATTTCGAGGGCGAGATTGGCGTTTTGCTCGACGAGCAGGATGGTGATGCCCTGGGTGCGGTTGATCTCCACGATCTTCTCGAAAATCGTCGTGATGAGCCTCGGAGCGATGCCGAGCGAGGGTTCGTCGAGCATCAGAAACTTGGGGCGACCCATGAGGGCGCGGCCGATGGCGAGCATCTGCTGCTCGCCGCCGGAGAGCGTGCCGGCGGTCTGCTTGAGACGTTCTTTCAGGCGAGGGAACAGCGTGAAAATATGTTCGCGGGTCTCGGCGACGGCTGCCTTGTCGGTCTGGAGGAAGGCGCCCATCGCTAGGTTTTCGGCGACGGAAAGGTTGCCGAAAACCATGCGACCTTCGGGGACATGGCCGAGTCCGCGGGCGACGATTTAGTGCGGAGGCAGGCGGGTGATGTCTTCGCCGCAGAAGGTGATGCGGCCGCTTTTTGGGCGGAGGAGGCCGGAGAGGGTGTGGAGCGTGGTGGTCTTGCCCGCGCCGTTGCCGCCGAGGAGCGTGACAATCGCGCCCTGCGGAATCTCAAAGGAGATGCCGCCAAGCGCGTTGATGGCGCCGTAGCTGACGGAGAGGTCGGAGACGGAGAGCATGCGGTCAGTGATGGGCGGAGTTGGCGGCATGGTCTTCGCCGAGGTAGGCTTCGATGACCTTGGGGTTCTGTTTGATTTCGGAGGGGGAGCCTTCGGCGATCTTCACGCCGTAGTCGAGGACGGCGATGGTCTGGCAGACGCCCATGACCACGCGCATCGAGTGTTCGACGAGCAGGATGGTGAGGTTGAACTGGCGGTGAACCTGCCGGATGAGCCGAACAAGCTCGGCCTTCTCGGACGGATTCATGCCGGCGGCGGGTTCGTCGAGAAGCAGGAGGCGCGGCTGGGTGGCGAGGGCGCGCACGATTTCGAGGCGGCGCTGTTCGCCGTAGGGGAGGCTTTTGGCGGGCGCGTCGCGGAAACGACCCAGGTTAAAAATCTCCAGGAGTTCCTCGGCGCGTTTGGCGATGGCGGCCTCGTCGGCACGGAAGGAACCGAAGCGCACGAGGGTTTGAAAGGGGTTGGTGGCGCGATGGAGGTTGCAGGCGGAGCGGACGTTGTCGAAGACGCTGAGGCGGCCGAAGAGGCGGATGTTTTGAAACGTGCGGGCGATGCCGAGCGCGGCGATGGAGTGGACGCGGCGACCGGCGAGGTCATGGCCGTTGAATGCGATGCGTCCCTCGGTGGGCGCGTAAACCCCGGTGATTAGGTTGAAGACGGTGGTCTTGCCTGCGCCGTTAGGACCGATGAGACCGCAGAGCGAGCCCTCGCGGATGACGAGATCCACTCCGTTGACGGCGGTGAGTCCGCCGAAGCGAATGGTGACCTTGTCGAGCGTGAGGAGGGCTGGCATCGGAGTGGCCGGAGCGGGCGTTATAAGTCGGGAGACCGTCATGCGCCTTGGCCGGATAAATTGAGGAGCATGAGGTAGACAAAAATGCTCCAAGGCAAGGCGGCGAAGAAGAAGCCGGCGTTCGCGCAATCCTCCTATGTTCGGACAGGCGCAACGGGTAGCGCCACTAAGCTAAGAGACAGGCACCGGGTCCATGTGCCAGATGTCGCGACAATACTCGCGGATGGCCCGGTCCGAGGAGAACTTCCCCATGCGCGCCACATTCAAAATAGACATTCTCGTCCAGCGGTCAGCATCGGCGTAGACGCGGCCGATGGCCTCTTGCGTTTCGATATAGGAGGCATAGTCGGCCAGCAGCAGATAGTCGTCACGGTCGAGCAAGGAGCGGATGAGCGGCTCAAACAGGGACTTGTCGCCGCGCGAGAAGTGACCCGATGCGATCAGATCGATCACGGTGCGCAGCTCGGCGTTTTCGGCGTAAATCGGCCACGGACGGTAGTTGTCCGCCTTGCGCCTGGCCACTTCGCTTTCGGTGAGGCCGAAAAGGAAAAAGTTCTCCGGTCCGACCTCTTCGCGGATTTCGACATTCGCGCCGTCGAGAGTGCCGATCGTCAACGCGCCGTTCAGCGAGAATTTCATGTTGCCCGTGCCCGACGCCTCCTTGCCGGCGGTGGAAATCTGTTCGGAGAGATCGGCCGCCGGGTAGATGACATGGGCGGTCTTTACGCTGAAATTGGGAAGGAAGACGACCTTCAGGCGGTCGCGCATATCAGAATCGGCGTTCACCACCTCGGCCACGGAGTTGATGAGCTTGATGATAAGTTTGGCCATGAAGTAACCTGGGGCCGCCTTGCCGCCGAAGATCACGGTACGCGGCGTCATCTTCAGTTCCGGATTGGTTTTCAACCGGTGGTAAAGCGTGATGACGTGAAGAACGTTCAGGTGCTGGCGTTTGTATTCGTGGATGCGCTTGACCTGAATGTCGAAAAGCGAGGCCGGATCGACCACGATGCCGGTGGCCTGAAGGATGGCGGCGGCAAGCCTCGTCTTGTTCGCGTGTTTCACCTGGCGCCATTCGGTCCTGAAAGAGCGGTCATCGGCCAAAGGTTCGATGCGGCGGAGGGCGTCGAGGTCTTTTATCCAGCCGTCGCCGATGCGGCCGTTGATGAGGCGCGTGAGGCCGGGATTGGCCAGCGCCATGAAACGGCGCGGCGTTACGCCGTTGGTTTTGTTGGAAAATTTTTCGGGCCAGAGCTCGAAGAAATCGCGAAGCACGGTTTGCTTGAGCAGCTCGGTGTGGAGGGCGGCAACGCCGTTGATGGCATGGCTGCCCACGCAGGCGAGATGGGCCATGCGCACATGCTTTTCGCCGTCTTCTTCGATGAGGGAGAGGCGCCGCAGCCTGTCGGTGTCCCCGGGGTATTCGGCGCGCACTTCGTCGAGGAACCGGCGGTTGATCTCGTAGATGATTTCGAGGTGACGCGGCAGCACGCGTTGGAACAGAGGCAACGGCCAGCGTTCGAGCGCCTCGGGCAGAAGCGTGTGATTGGTATAGGAAAAGGTTTCGCGGGTGATGGACCATGCCCGGTCCCAGTCCATCAGGTGATCGTCGATGAACAGGCGCATCAATTCGGCCACGCCTATGGCCGGGTGGGTGTCGTTGAGCTGGATGGCGTATTTGAGGTGGAAATGGTCCAGCGATTTTTCGCGCTGGAGGTAGATGCGAATGAGGTCGCGCAGGGAGCACGAGACGAAGAAGTATTGCTGCTCCAAGCGCAGTTGCTTGCCGACGGCAGGCTCGTCGTTCGGGTAAAGAACCTTGGTGATGGTTTCCGAGGAGACCTTTTCCCTGACGGCACGGTAATAGTCGCCCGCGTTGAACGCCTGGAAATCGAAGGAGTCGTGCGCCTCGGCTTTCCAGAGGCGGAGCATATTGACGGTGCCGACTCCATAGCCTTGAACCAGTGTGTCGCACGGAGTGCCGACCACGACGCGGTCCGGCACCCACCGCACCCGATAGCGGCCATTCGTGTCGGTGTAAGGTTCGGTGCGTCCACCGAGTTTGACATCGAATGCGACTTCGGGCCGGGCTAATTCCCACGGATAACCAAGCCGCAGCCAGCGATCGCTCAACTCCACCTGCCAGCCGTCGCGGATCTCTTGCTGGAAAATGCCGAACTCATAACGGATGCCGTAGCCGATGGAGGGAATCTGCAGCGTGGCCATCGAATCCAGGTAGCAGGCCGCGAGACGCCCGAGACCGCCATTGCCCAACCCCGGTTCCGGCTCATGATCGATCAGCTCGTCGATGTTCTGGCCGAGTGCCTCGAGCGCCTGTGCCGTCGGTTCGTAAAGACCGAGATTGACGAGGTTTTTCCCAAGTTGAGGGCCGATGAGGAATTCAGCGGAAAGATAGATGGCGGTGCGACTCGCCTGCTCAAAGTAGGTTTTGGAGGTTTGCACCCAGTTGAACAGCATCCGGTCGCGCACGGCGTAGGCGAGGGCGAGGTAATAGTCGTTCTTCGTGGCGACCTTGGGAAACCGTCCAACCATGCTGAAAAGCTTGTCTTCGATGGCTCGACACATGTCGGCTGCAGTGACGGTCAAGTCCGGTGCATGCGAAGCGCGGACGGATGGTTTTCGATGGGAGAGATTCATCGTGACCTCGCTTGATTGGACCAGGAGAGGTCCGTGAGGAAGGGGGCGATTATTTCAATGGAGCAGTTTCCTTATGGTGGCAATCCACAAGGGGCATGGGCTCGGTTGTTCAGGTCAGGTCTCTTGCAACAGAAATTCCTGGCCCAAGCTTTCCGCTCTCAGTTCATATCCGGTTTTTTCCGAAGCGGAAATTGAGCAGGCCCTGCGGACGGGCGATCATGAGCACGATCAGCAGGAACGAATAGAGGACCATGCGATATTCGGCGATGGGGCGCAGCACTTCCGGTAGAATGGTGAGCACGACGGCGGCAAGGATGACGCCGAGGGTGTTGCCCATGCCGCCGAGGATGACCATGACGACGATCTCGATGGAGCGCGTGAAGTCGAAACCGCGCGGGTCGATGGAGAGCTTGAGATGGGCGAAAAGCCCGCCCGCCACGCCGGCGAAAAACGCACCGATGGTGAAGGCCACGATCTTGTAGCGGGTGGTGTCGAGGCCGATGGAGGCGGATGCGATCTCGTCGTCGTGAGTGGCGAGGAAGCCGCGCCCGTAGGTGGAGTTGACGAGGCAGCTGACGGTGAAAACCGTCAGGGCGACGAAGCCGTAGGTCCAGCCGAAGTCGGTATAGGCGGGCACGCCGATAAAGCCGAGGGCGCCGCCGAGCGCCTCGATGTTTTGGAAGACGACGCGGATGATTTCGCCGAAGCCGAGCGTGACGAGCGCAAGGTAATCTCCCCGCAGCCGTAGCGAGGGAATGCCGACGAGCAGGCCGGCGACGGCGGCGCAGAGCCCTCCGAAGACCAGCGCGCCGAAGAACAAGAGGTTTTGCGCGAACACGCCGGGGCTTTCGCCGACGAAATGCGGACCGATGAACACCGTGCCGACGGCGGAGAGATAAGCGCCGACCGCCATGAAGCCGGCGTGGCCGAGTGAGAACTGGCCGGTGTGGCCGTTCACCAGGTTGAGCGAGACGGCGAGGATGAGGTTGATGCCGATTCCGAGGGCGACATCGAGCAGGTAGGCGTCGATGCGGTCGGAAAAGTGCGAGATTCCGAAGGCTGCGGCGACGCCGAGGAGGAGCGCGAGATGTTGGCGAGGGAAGCGCATCAGACTTTCTCCACGGTGAACCGGCCCAGCAGGCCGGCGGGGCGGAAGAGGAGGATCACGATGAGGATGCCGAAGGCGATGGCGTCCTTGTAGGTGGAAAACTGGCTGCCGCTCACAAAGGTCTCCGCCCCGCCGAGGATGAGTCCGCCGAGGGCCGCGCCGGGGATGTTGCCGATGCCGCCGAGGATGGCGGCGGTGAAGGCCTTGAGGCCGGGCATCACGCCCATGAGCGGGTCGATCGACGGGTAGTTCATCGAGTAAAGAATGCCGCCGGCCGCCGCGAGGGCGGAACCGAGCGCGAAGGTGAACGAGATGACGGTGTTGATGTTCACGCCGACGAGCTGGGCGGCCCTGGGGTTGAGCGAGACGGCGCGCATGGCCATGCCCATGCGGGTCTTGAAAACGATCACTTGGAGTCCGGCGATCAACAGAAGGGCGACGGTGATAACGACGAGCTGGTTGCTGGTGATGGAAAGCTGGCCCAGTTCAAAATGACGTTCGGGAAAAATCTGCGGGAAGGTGCGCGGGGTGGCGCCGAAGACGATCTGGCCGCTGTATTCGAGCAGGAGGGAAACGCCGATGGCGGTGATAAGGACGTTGAGCGTGGGTCCACCGCGAAGCGGACGGTAGGCGAGCCGCTCGATGATCACGCCGAGGAGGGCGCAGGTCATCATGGCGGCGACAAGCACGAGCATGCCGCCCCACAGCGTCGCCTCGGGCACGTGCTGACCGAGGTAGTAGCCGACAAACGAGCCGACCATGAACACGTCGGCATGGGCGAAGTTGATAAATCGGAGGACCCCGTAAACCATCGTGTAGCCGAGGGCGAGGAGCGCGTAGATCGCCCCGAGCGAAAGGCCGTTTATCAATTGTTGGAGAAACTCGGTCACTGTGGGTGGCGGGGCGCGATGCTTACGGCGCGACAGACTCGACGAAGACGAACTTGCCGTCCTTTACCTCGATGATGACGGCGGCCTTGCTGGCGTTGCGGTGGGCGTCGATGTCGGTGCGGCCGGTCACGCCTTCGAAGCCTTTGGTCGCGGCCAGGGCGTCGCGGATTTTTGCGGGCTCGACCGAGCCAGCGCGTTTGATCGCATCAACCAGCACGAAGGCGGAATCGGAGCCGAGCGCGGCCATGGCGTCGGGGGTTTCGTTGTCATACTTGGCGCGGAATTTCTTGATAAAGGTCTGGACCGCCGCGACCGGGGCCTCGGACGAGTAATGGGTGGAGTAAAAGCAGCCGTTAACGGCCGCGCCGCCGATGGTCATTAGCTCGGGGGCCTCCCAGCCGTCGCCACCAAACATGGGGACATCGAGACCCAGATCGCGGGCCTGGCGGGCGATGAGGGCGACCTCGGTGTAGTAACCGGGGATGAAGATGGCTTCGGGCTTGGCGGCGCGGATGGCGGTGAGCTGGGCTTTGAAGTCCTTGTCGCCCTCGGAGTATTTGAGGTCTGCCACGATCTCGCCGCCGTCCTTGAGGAATTGTTCGTGGAAATATTTTGAGAGGCCCACGCTGTAGGCGGAGGAGACGGAGGTGAGCACGGCGACGCGGCGGGCTTTGAGGTGGGCGACGGCAAACTTGGCGAGAGCGGTGCCTTGGAAGGGGTCGATGAAACAGACGCGGAAAATGTAGTCGCCAACCATCGTGACTTTGGGGTTGGTCGAGGAGGGAGAGATCATGGGGATCTTCGCGGCCTGGGCGAGGGGTGCGGCTTCCAGCGAGCGGCTCGACGCGACCTCGCCGAGGAGGGCGACGACCTTGTCGCGGCTGATGAGTTTTTTGACGATGGTGGCGGATTCGCCGGATTTGGACTGGTTGTCCTCGAAAACGAGTTGGAGCGGGCGGCCAAGCACGCCTCCGGCGGCGTTGAGTTCCTCGATGGCGAGCGCGGTGCCTTTGTGCGAAGATTGGCCGAAGGCGGCCTCTTTGCCCGTGAGCGAGGCGAATTCACCGATCTTGATGGGCTCCGCCGCTTGCAGGAGGGAAAGACCGGTCAGCCAAAACAATCCCGGTGAGAACAATGCGAGCAAGGGAAGACGAAGATGGGTCATGATTAAATAAGGAACGGTGGTGGTTATTCGGGAGCGGCGCAACAGGCTGAACAAAGCGGGTGGGCGGAGGCTTTCAACCAAACTGTGTGGCGACGGACGGGCTTACGGCAAGGCGTGTTCCTTAGGGGGCGATGCTTCTCGCTTTGCTTTTCTCTCGGGAGCGTTCTTTAACCACGACCGTTGAACCTCATTGATCGATACCTTCTTCGCGATTGGCTCAAGATGCTCGGGCTCGTCATTGCCGCGACACTCGGGTTGCTGCTCATGCAGGCGATGTATGAAGACTTCAGCGATCTGATCAACGACGACGCTGGCGCGTTGGATATTTTTATCTACTACGCGGTGAAGCTGCCCAGCTATCTCTCGGTGGTGCTGCCGCTGGCCCTGCTGGTGTCGCTGCTCTACACGCTGGGCCAGATGCACCGGAACAACGAGATCACCGCGATGCGCGCGGCGGGCATGGGGGTTTTCAGGATCACGCGCGTGATTTGGGCCTCGGGCGTGCTGCTGTGCGGTGCCACGTGGTATATCAATGCCACGGTCATTCCGTGGTCGGTCGAGGAAGCGCGCTCAATCCGGGAGAACTTGGAATTCCGTCGCGAGGCGAAGGGCGCATCGATCGACCGCGTGGGCATGCGGCCCGGAGTGACATTCGACAACCAGCGCGACGGACGCATGTGGTATTTTAACCGTTACAGCCAGTTCACCCGTCGCGGCTACGGGGTGACGGTGGTCGAGCTCGATGCGAAACGTCATGAAACCGTCCGTCTGCTCGCGGCCGAGGCGTGGCGTGACGACAAGCGCAAGGCCTGGGTTTTCCGGCGCGGTCGCGAGATATGGATGGACCCCGCCAACGACGAAGTCATGCGCACCTCGGCGTTTGCCGAGAAAGTCGTGCCGGAGTTCAACGAGGATCCTACGTTGATGATGATCTTTGACGTGCCGCCGCAAAACCTGTCGTTCACCGAACTGCGGCGCATCATCGCCTATTTCTCGGCCAACGACAATCCGAAGGTCACGCCCTACGCGGTGCGTTATTACAGCGTGCTGGCCGATACGCTGGGACCGCTCATCATCATCGCGCTGGCAATTCCCTTTACGGTGGCCGGAGTGCGCGTGAATCCCGTGGTGGGGGTGTCGAAATCGCTGGGACTTTTCTTGGTTTATTTCGTTTTGGTCAAAGGCTGCACGGCGCTTGGCAGCCGCGATGTGATTCCGGCGTTGTGGGCGGCTTTGCTGCCCAGCGTCGTCATGCTCGGCGTGGGCGTGCGGTTTTTCGCGAAGGTGCGCTGAGAGGTGGGTTGAGCGCTCGGGCTGATTTCGAACCGGGTGAAATCGTTCACGATGCCTCCGCAGGGTTTGAGCGGGCTCAACGTGGCCGTTGGCGATAGGGTGGAGAGCAAAGACCTGCTCTGGCAACCACCCTGTGCAGTTTATAATGAGGGAGCGGGGTAATCTTCTTCATGGAACAATCCACCCACAAGTCGCTCCCGATTATCTGTCCGTGCCGTCCGAGCTTGCACAAAAAAGCCCACGCTTTTTAGGCGGGGCTTTTGGAGTGATGGGAGGAACATCGTGGCCGCTTATTACACGGCGCCACGCCTGTGCATGCGGTGTTCGTGCATCATTTCCTTAAACTTGACCTGCTGTTCGGGGGTGAGAATTGCCAGAATCTGCTCCATATGAGACCGGCGAATCTCCCGGAGTTTTCCCCGCTTTGCTTTCTTGTCCATCGTGGTGTCGGCTTTCAAAGCTTTCACGGACTGTTTCTCGTCCTGCAAGATCGGCTTGATCTGAGCGATTTGGGCTTCGGTGAGGCCGAGCTTTTCAGCGAGTTTTTTCAGGTGTTCGCCATGGTGCCCATTGTGGGGAGAAGCGTCAGTGACAGGGGTGACCGGAGCAACTTGGGCGCGAAGGGCTGGAGCAAGCGCAATAGCGACCAGCGCGAGAACCGACAGGAGTGCTTTCAACATTTTCATGGTTTTTAAAATAGTAAGGTTACTAGACTCGCACGACTAGACGTCAGCATAGACGCAAAGTTACGGAGAGAGGAATTGGTGCCCCTGAGGGGGACGCCAAAAGTAGTCCAAGTGGAGAGTTAGTCTAAGGGGTTGATTAGGGCATGTTGGTTGTGGTTTGGGTTGGCAAGCCGTGGCGGGGGAAGGCCTGGCTTGGCGGGCCTGACCGTAGCCAGGGCTTGGAGAGGTTGTCTGTTGGACGAAGCGTTGCGGCGACTGATAACCGAGCGAGCTATGTGGCCTCGTGGCGTTGTAGTCCCGGCGGAAGTCCTCGATGACGACTCGCGCTTCG
>CAIVDS010000087.1 GCA_903904685.1 uncultured Verrucomicrobiota bacterium | reverse complement strand
TCAAGGACAACCAGCTCTACATCCATGAAGTGAACCCGCGCGCCTCCCGCACCGTGCCGTTCGTCGCGAAGGCCATCGGCGTGCCCCTCGCGAAACTCGCCGCCAAGGTCATGACCGGCAAGAAGCTAAAGGAGCTCGGCTTCATCCGCGAACAGACGCCCAAGCACTGGTGCGTGAAGGAAGCCGTGTTCCCGTTCGTGCGTTTCCCCGGCGCCGCCATCGTGCTCTCGCCCGAAATGCGTTCCACCGGCGAGGTCATGGGCCTCGACGACGATCTCGGCATCGCCTTCGCCAAGGCCCAGGCCGCCGCCAAGCCCGGCCTGCCGATCAAGGGCAACGTGTTCCTCTCCGTCAAAGACGGCGACAAAGCCCGCGTCGTGGACATCGCCCGTCAGCTTGTGCTGCTCGGTTTCGACATTTATTCGACCAGCGGCACGGCCGACCACCTTGCCGCCAACGGCGTGAAGGTTAACCGTCTTTGCAAGATCGACGAGGGTCGCCCCACTGCGGTGGACTTTATCAAGAACGGCCAGATCCAACTCGTGATCAACACGCCCGCCGGCATGATTCCGCGCAAGGACGAGAATAAGATCCGTCAGGCCGCCTACGCCCACAGCGTGTGCATCATGACGACGATAACCGGCGCGCAGGCCGCGTTGCAGGGCATCCACGCCCTCAAGCACAAGCGCGTCGGCGTGCGCCCGATTCAGAAATACATCGGCAATGTGGCCTTCGTCTGACGCTCCCATGTTGCCCGTCGCCCACACTCCCGCCACCCTCGTCGCCCTGCTGCACGGCCCGGACCAGCCCGGCCTCGTGGCGCGCGTGGCCGGATGGATTTTTGAACGCGGCGGCAACATCCTTCACGCCGACCAGCATCGCGACATGGAGGCGGGCATTTTTTTCCAGCGCATCGAGTGGCAGCCGGCCAACGGCAACGCCTCGGTCGACACGCAGGCGTTTCACGATTTCGCCGCCTCGCTTGGCATGCAGTCCCGTGTCACGTCGTCCTCGCACCGGCCTCGCATGGCGGTGTTCGTCTCGAAGTTCGACCACTGCTTCCACGATCTCGCGCTTCGCTGGAAATCCGGCGAATACGCCTGCGACCTCGTCGCCGTCGTCTCCAATCACTCCGATCTCGAGGCGGCCGCGCGCGGCTACGGACTGCCGTATCATGTGATCCCGGTAACCGCCGCCACGAAGGCCGAGGGCGAGGCGCGCCAGTTCGCGCTGCTTCGCTCGCTTGATGTTGAGCTGGTCGTGCTCGCCCGATACATGCAGGTGCTGTCGGACGATTTTCTTAAAAAATTCGGTCGTCCGGTGATCAACATCCACCACTCGTTTCTCCCCGCGTTCGCCGGCGGCAAGCCCTACCACCAGGCCGCCGAGCGCGGCGTGAAGCTCATCGGCGCGACCGCCCACTATGCGACGGCCGTGCTCGACGACGGTCCGATCATCCAGCAGGACGTCACACGCGTCACCCATCGTCACGGCGTCGAAGACCTTATCCGCAAAGGCCGCGACCTTGAGAAGATGGTGCTCGCCCAAGCCGTGCGCTGGCACTTGGAAAACCGGGTGCTGGTCTACGGCAACAAGACCGTGGTTTTTGACTGATGGGAAAATCGGCGGTCGGCGCGGTAAAATTTAACCTGAAACTACATTCCAATGAACAAAGAGACAATGAAAGCCGTGGCCTGGATCGGCGACAAGTTCGTGGTCGGCCCCATCACCGGCGTGATTGTCACGTTTCACGGGCTCGGTGATCCGGGCCTGAAAAGCGTTCCCACCTACGAGGAGAACGAGTGGGCTTCCGCCGGCGGCCTCGTCGTCATGCCGTATCCCGGACCCTGGAGCTGGATGAATCGGAACGCCCGCGCGTTTGTCGATGAGTTGATCGGGGCCGTTTACGCGAATTACGGCTTGAGCGCCTCCGTTCCCCTGATCCTCACGGGGGGCAGCATGGGAGGTTTTTGCTCCCTGCTTTACGCCCGTTACTCGAAGCACCCCCTCAAGGCTTGCCAGGCCCTCTATCCCGTCTGCGACCTCAAGCACCATTTCTCCGAGCGGCCCGATCTGCCCCGCACGATCCATAACGCCTTCTATGGTTATAAGGAGGAAATGGACTCCCTCTTCCGCGAGCACTCCCCCGTGGATCAGGTGCCGGGCATGCCGCGCATCCCCTACCTCATCGTGCATGGCGACGCCGATTTGGCCGTCAACAAGGCCGCGCATTCCGACAGAATGGTGCGCGCCATGCGGGAAAACGGCCTGACGGTGGAATACGTCGAAGTCCCCGGCATGGGCCACCACGCCCCCCTGTTCTTCAATGTCTATCGCCGGACGATCGACTTCGTGAAGGGCATGCTCAACTCGCCGAAGAGCCCTTCCCCCTGATATCCCTTCGCGGCGCAGCCGCAAAGGCCGGCGTCATGCCGGTCCGGGTCCTCTTTTTCTCATAAGGGAAGCTAAACGGGTGAAAACGAACCATGTCGGTTGTTTCCACTATCTCCGACTGAGCTGATTCCGAATCGAAGTATTCCCTTTTGAGACATAATCACCCATTCCGGCGGTTTCCCCTTGCAGTCCATCTTTCTCACAATGAGCCAGCTCCCTGAATTTCTCGTCACTCCACACAACCACTTCGATCCCACCTGGCGGCGCTGTTTTGACCGCCCCGCCGATTACAACGGCGTCCGGGTTCGCAGCTATGCGGAAATCGAAGACCTGGTGCTTACGCGTTCTCTGGAAATGTCGGATAAAGGCTACACCCAGAGCGAAGGACAGGTGGCTGTCTGGCGCAAATATCTCGAACGGCATCCCGAAGCCCTCGCCAAAATCCGCGAGGAAGTCCAGGCGGGCCGCCTCTGTCTTACCATGGCCGGCGAAACCGTGCAGGACTCCGTCCTTCCCACCGCCGAAGGCTTGGTGCGTAATTTTCTCGTGGCGATGCCCGACTACCGGGAATGGTGCGGCGAAGATCACGGGGGATTGAAAATCGGATGGGTGGAAGATACCTTCGGTTCCGGACCGAACTATCCGCAAATTTTGAAAGGCGTCGGCGTCGAAACTGTTTGGGGGACACGCTATCGCGCTTGCCCCGAGGAAGTGTTTGCCGGCATCGATGGCACGAAGATCACCTGCATGGATCACGTTCCCCATGCAGGCATTTTTTCCTTCCTCAAGTATCCGCCCTGCCCGAAATGCAAGGGCTATGGGTGCTCGGAATGTAACCACACCGGCATGCATCTGATCCCTGCCGTAGACGGGGCGTTGGTAACGGAGAAGCTGGATGCCTTGATCCAGAAATATCTGGCCCCTTCCGAAGCTGACAGCCAGAGGGCGGGAACCGCCAATGCGGACCGGCCCGACACCTTGGTCCAAGATCAGCCGGGTATTCCCCTTCCCAGTCAAGAGGCGCCCAAGCCGTTCATCATCGGCGGCGAGGAAGTGATTGTGACTCCGGATGTCGTGGACGCAGTGAATGCCCTCGCGGGGAAATACCGGGGCCGCGCGATCGTCCGGTTCGCGACCAGCACGGACGTCTATCTGCGGGAAAGAGACCGTCTGAACCGCGTGCTTCGGGATCATGCCTCCGACGAACCGCACGATCTCAACCCGGCCATGCCCGGCTGCTACGTCACCCGCATCAAGACGAAACAGCGGACCCGCGAAGTCGCCTACCTGCTCACCACCGTCGAGTCCCAACTGGCCAACGCCGCGTGGCAGACGAACCGCCCGGTCGCCCAGCCTGCCGATCTCAACCTCGCGTGGCAACGGGTCGCCTTTTGCCAGTTTCACGACTCCATCACCGGCACGCTCATCGACTCCGGTTACACGGAAATCATGGATATGCTCGATGAGGCCGAAGCCATCGCGCGTCGTTATCTCGCCTCACGGAAAACGACTCCGCAGCCCGGCTTCCGGACCCTCCCTGAGCCCTCCCATCCGAAGGAGGTCATCTGGGGCCCGTTCCAAATCCGGTTCGATTTGAAGGGCATCACCCAAATCCTAACCAACGGGCGCGACCTCTTTGCCTCTTTTGCACCAGTGGAAACCCTCGATGTCCTGCGCATTGGCGAGCTGGCTCTTGAGTCGGATTACGGCGATCCGTGGGGCCAGCGCATCGGGCCTTTGGGTGATATCAACCGCGGTTACACGAGACGCGGACTGGGTGAATTTCACGATCGGGTGGAGGTTTCCGACCGAGCCATTCAGTGGCACGGCCTCTATCAAGGAGGACATAAAAAGGTGAAGAAACTCGCATGGACAACCCGCGTCGAGTTGTCCGAGGACGGTCAGCGGCTCAATTTCACGACGAAGGTCGATTGGGATACCGAAAGCAAACGCCTGCGCGTGCTCTTCCCTGTCGCCAGCGAGGAACCGACCGCCACGTATGAAGTCCCGTTCGGTTTCATCGACCGGAAATACGACAAGTCCAAGCTCGATTATTCCCAGTGGAAAGCCGATCACCGCGAATTCGCCATTCAGAATTGGGTTCACAAAAAGAT
The DNA here is from genome assembly GCA_903904685.1 of uncultured Verrucomicrobiota bacterium. Classification (GTDB taxonomy): domain Bacteria; phylum Verrucomicrobiota; class Verrucomicrobiia; order Opitutales; family Opitutaceae; genus Rariglobus. The sequence continues at coordinate 18,573 of CAIVDS010000087.1, read as the reverse complement.
AGACGCCAACGCCGGCGTCGCCCTTCTGGTGAAAGGCCTCCCGTGTGTCCGGTGGGCTCCTCGTCTGCTCGATCTTTCGCTGGTCCGTTCGCCCGAATGGGAGTTCTCCATCGTGGAACCAGCTCACTACGAATTCTGGGACATCGACGGTCACCGCGACACGGGCTTGCACCGTTTTGAATATAGCCTCTGGCCTCACGCACAGGAAATCACGACCACGCAATTGACCCGCGAGGGTTTGCGTTACAACCAGCCCGAGTTCCAAGCGCCGCCGTTCAGGATCGCGGGGGATGTCGCCGTCACGGCTTGGAAGCCCGCGGAAAACGGCGAAGGCTGGATTTTGCGGCTTCAGGAAACCATCGGGAAGGGAACGGATATCGGTCTCGAATTCGACCGACCCGCGCAAATCACCTCGTGCGATTTGCTGGAGCGCGCCCAACGAGAAACCACAGCGGCTTCGCTCCGTTGGCGAGGGAGCCTTCACCGTCACGGCATCCTCACGCTTCGAATCCAGAGGGGATAAACCCACGGGATTCGGGGCGCTTCAATCATTCCGAGGGATGGCCGCGGTCATTGGCCGCGTCATCGCCGCCCGACGGGCTACTTGGTGGCTTCGGCGATCTTTTGGGCGAAAACCGTGTTGATTTCGGCTTGAGCCTGGGCGGCCGTGAACGCCGCGTCCTGCTCGTGGGCCTTCATCACCGTGCGGATCGACTCAAACAAGAGGGTTTGCTGTAATTGATCCGCGGCGATCTTCTGTTCCCGGGGGACGGAAGCCAGGGCGTTATAGCTCTTCAGGGAAACCGGAGCCATTGCTTTGAAAGTGACTTGGGCGAGTATGGAAGCGGCGGAGGGCGATGCGCGCCAGGTCTTTTCAAAGGCGTCGATCTGGGCCGTGGTCATGCCGAATGTTTCCAAGATGCCGCGCGCCATCAGCATGTTGCCCTCGGGATTCATGTGGACGCCGTCCACCGTAAGGTGATTGGCCTTGTCGGCTTTCAAGACTTTCCAGCACAGGGCGTTGAGATCGGCCAGCGGCAGGTTCCTCTCCTTGGCGAGCTGGCGCAGGAAGGCATTGTAGGTTTCCAGCTTCTGGTTGAAGGCGTTGTCGCTCTCCTGGATCATCGTGGAGGTCAGGATCACGACTTTGATTCCCGCGGCCTGCGCCTTGTCCACGAGGGCGGTGATGTTCGTCTTGTAGGGTTCGAATTCGATGCCGCCCGGTCCGTGCCAGACGTCGTTGACGCCGCAGCTCAGGGTCATCCAGTCCGGCTTTTGTTTGATCAGGCCGTCGATGCGGGCGAGCATGTCGCGCGAGGTTTGGCCGCTGATGCCGGCGGGCACCACGCCGATCTTGACGCCTGCGGATTCCAAGGCCTCCGCGACGAGGTGAACGTAGCCGCCCGTGCGGTCCCAGCCGAACTGGGTGATGGAGTCGCCCATGAAGGCGACCTTTTGGCCGTTTTGGACCTTGATCTGGGCCTGGCTTGCGCCGGCGAGACCGAGGGAGATGACTGCCAGGAGGAACAGTTGTTTGTGGGTGGTCATAAGAAGATGGGAAGAGGGGCGGGGAGACTCCCGCAGGGAGTCCGCGATGGGGACGGCCCGCGATGCAAAGGCAAAGCGGGCTCCGCCTCAATTCATTTAAGGCCATCGCCGCATCGCCCGACCGAGGTGGTTCCCGGTCGTTGATAAAATTCAATCAACGAACAACGGCCCGACCCTTTGGAATCGCCCCCGTCCTCCGTTTATATCCGCCTACTCCCCGCGCCGGCCGCGTTTTTCCGCGACCGCCCGCAATTCCTTGGCCGCGAGCAGATCTTTTTCCCGCCCCATCGCCTCCTTGGCGAGAATGAGATCCTCCAGCCCGATGAGCCGGCATGCCTTGCGAGGATTTGCGGGGGAAGCCGTGCGCGGGGGTTGTCGTCAATAGCCGGTTGCCTCTTTTCACCCCGTCAGCGTTGCGCGGGAACCGATCCGCGTAAAGGGACAATGCTCTCCGTCGGCAGGTTGTTATTCTCCTTAATGGCTGTGTGCGGTTTTCGGAATAGGGGGAAGAAAAGAGTGAATGGTAAAGAGTGAAGGGTGAAAGCGGAAGACGGTCAGACGGTGGACGGAGGACAGTAGGCGGTCGGATCATCTTTTTGGAGCAGACTGGCTAGGGTTGGACGGTAGCCGACTGCCCGTTGGCGAAGATTTTTTCGCCGTTGGCGCATCCCGATTGCGTAAAAACTATTCGCAACTCTCCGCCAACTCTTCCCTGATCACCCAAAACTATTCCCGAATCTCCGTTGGCGGAGCCTTTTTTGGCTCCGATGAAGACATTTTCTCCTTTTGGGGAAGGAATCGGGTCAGATGTATTGGCAGACTCTGTTTAATTGTTTCCCGACAGGGTAAAATTATTCCCCAACTTGATGAAATTGTTTCCCGAAGGGATGATATTTTGTATTTTCGGCCTGTATCGGTTACTTGTTGGAATACGTCAGTTCTTTATTTGGAAATCTCCGTTCAATATCAGCCTGTATTAATTCAAAATTGGCCTGAATTGATTCAGCTTTGTGTTAAATTCATTCGATTTTGAAACCCCTTGGTTCCTTATTGAGAAGCGTCGGTTCAATTTTGAAAGAAATCGCTTACTTTTTAGCGACTATCCGTTCATTATTAACGAGTGCCTGTTACTTTTTAGACATAATCCGTTCAAAATTAGCAAGAATCCGTTACGTTTTTGTGATAATCTCTTACTTTTTATCTGAAATCGCTTCAATTTTAGAGAGAATCCGTTCGATTTTATGTAAAATCCGTTACTTTTTAACAGGTTTCCGTTACGAAATATCTATAAAACAACTCCCATACTACCTCTGATATATCCCAGACTACCTCTGGTGAAGCCCAGATCGGCGTTGGGGAAGGGTTTTTTACCTCTGGTGAAGGGTTTTTCGACGCCGATGAAGAGTTTTTGGGCATTGGTGGAGAGTTTTTGAGCATTGGGGAAGGTTTTTTCCCTTCCGATGAAGCCCAGGACGCCTCAGATGCAGTCTTTTTCTGCTCTGGCGGAGTCTTTTTCAGCTCCGATAAAGCCCATGAGGGCTCCGTCATATCCCGAGCGCGTGCCGGGGAATCACCGCAGAGCCGAGCCGAAGGGATCGCGGTGAGTTTCATTACTTTCACACCAAAACGGTCACTGCGGAGGTCAAACGGCTATCGTCCGTGAAAAAGGCGGCACCTTTCGGGGCCGCCTTTTGAGTGCGCGAAGCGGGGAGGCAATCCTCGCCGTCGCAGTGGGGTTGAGTGGAACGTAGTCGGCTTAAACCGCCACGGGGCGGACGCGCAGGAGCAGGTCTTTGCTCTCCACCGTGTCGCCCACGGCCACGTTGAGCTCGCTCACCACGCCGTCGCAGGGGGCGTAAACCGTCGTCTGCATCTTCATGGCTTCCATCATGAGCAGCTTGTCGCCCTTCGCGACCTTGGCCCCGACGGAAACAGGCAGCACGGCGATGAGTCCCGGGATGGGCGCGGCCACCTGGCAGGGGTCGGCCAGATCGGCCTTCGGGCGGGCCACGGTCTTGGGGGTGACGCTGCGGTCCACGATCATAGCGTCGCGCGCCATGCCGTTGAGTTCGTAATTGATGGAGCGGCGTCCGTCCTTGTCGGCCGCGCCGATGCTCACGAGGCGGATGATGAGAACCTTGCCGGCCTCGATCTCGACGGAAATCTCCTCGCCGAGCTGGAGTCCGTAGAAGAACGCCGCGGTGGGGAGCACGCTGACATCGCCGAAATCGCGCTGGTGTTTCTGGAAGTCGGCGAACACCTGAGGATACATGAGGTGCGAATAGAGTTCGTCGTCGGAGGGATCGTGGCGGAGCTTCTCGGCCAGGGCGGCCTTGAGCTTGGCAAGCTCGGCGGCTCCGACGGATGCGGCGACCTTGGCGGACTTCTTGGCCGGCTTCTTGAGGGAAGCCAGATAGGAGGCGCGCGCCTCCTTGTGGCGTTTCTCGCCAAGGACGGCGAGAGAAACGTCCTGCGGCCAGCCGCCCTCGGGCCAGCCGAGGCCGCCGGTGAGCATGTCGATGACGCTCTCGGGAAAAGGCGTCTCGCCGGGGGGAAGGTTGACCACGTCGGCGGGCTTGATGCCGCGCGAGAAGAGAAACAGCGCCATGTCGCCGACGACCTTGGAGGACGGGGTGACCTTGACGATGTCGCCAAAGAGTTGGTTCACCTCGGCGTAGGTGCGGGCGATCTCGGTCCAGCGATGGGAAACGCCCATGGAGACGGCCTGCTCCTTGAGGTTGGTATACTGGCCGCCCGGCATCTCGTGGAGATAGACCTCGGCGGAACCGCTGCGGGGCGCGGTGTCGAACGGCGCGTAAACGGAGCGGACGTTTTCCCAGTAGTCGGAGAACTCGTTGAGGGCGTCGAGATCGAGTCCGGTGTCGCGGGGAGTCTGGCGAAGGGCGGCGACAATGGAGTTGAAGTTGGGCTGCGAAGTGCTGCCGCTCATCGCGGCGAGCGCGAGGTCCACCACATCGACGCCGGCGTCGGCGGCACGGAGCACGGAGGCGGCGTTGATGCCGCTGGTGTCGTGGGTGTGGAAATGGATGGGAAGACCGGTCGCCTCCTTGAGGGCCTTGACGAGCTTGTGCGCGGCGGCGGGGCGGCAGAGGCCTGCCATGTCCTTGATCCCGATCATGTGCGCGCCCATGCGCTCAAGCTCCTTGGCGAGGCGCACGTAGTAGCCGAGCGTGAACTTGTCGCGACGCTCGTCGAGGATGTCGCCCGTGTAGCAAAGCGCGGCCTCGCAGACGGCGTGCGTGTCCTGCACGGCCTCCATCGCGACACGAAGGTTGGGAAGATAATTGAGCGAGTCGAAGATGCGGAAGATATCCATGCCGTTGGCGGCGGAATGGCGCACGAAGCCGGCGACGACATGATCGGGGTAGTTGGTATAGCCGACGGCGTTGGCCCCGCGAAACAGCATCTGGAAACAGATGTTGGGAATCTTGGCGCGAAGCTGGCGAAGGCGTTCCCATGGGTCCTCGTTGAGGAAACGCATCGACGTGTCGAACGTGGCCCCGCCCCACATCTCCAGCGAAAACAGGTCGGGGGCGCGGCGGGCGAGCGCATCCGCGCAGGCCAGCATGTCATGGGAGCGGACACGGGTGGCCATGAGCGACTGATGGGCGTCGCGGAAAGTCGTGTCGGTGACGAGCAGGCGCTTCTGGGCGACCGTCCACTCGGCGAATTTCTTCGCGCCGAGCTTAAGGAGCAACTGGCGCGTGCCATCGGGCGGGTTCAGTTGGAAATCGCAGGCGGGCACGACCGCCGGAACGAAAGGCTTGGAGGGACGATAGCCCTTGGCGTGGGGATTGCCGTTGACGACGACGTTGCCGATGAAGTTGAGGAGCTTGGTGGCGCGATCGTGACGGGGCTTGAAGCGGAAGAGCTCGGGCGTAGTGTCGATCAGCGTGGTCGTGGCCTGCCCCGAGCTGAAGATCGGGTGGGAGACGACGTTCTCGAGGAAGGGAATATTGGTCTTCACGCCGCGGATGCGGAATTCGCTCAGCACGCGGCGCATGCGCTGGAGGGCCAGATCGTAGCTCTGGCCGCTGGCAATGACCTTCACCAGCATGGAGTCGTAAAAAGGCGTGATGACCGCGCCCGCGAAACCCATCGCGCCGTCAAGACGCACGCCGAAACCGCCGGGAGAGCGATAGGCCTGGATGCGACCGTAGTCGGGCACGAATTTATTCTCGGGATCCTCGGTGGTGATGCGGCACTGGAGGGCAAAACCGTTGCGCGGTACGTCCGCTTGATGAGGCATGGCCACTTCCGCCGAGTGCAGCGCATGCCCTTGGGCGATGAGAATCTGGGCGCGCACGAGGTCGAGGCCGGTGATGACCTCGGTCACGGTATGCTCGACCTGGATGCGGGGATTCATCTCGATGAAAAACCACTCGTGGCGGTCGAGATCGTAGAGAAACTCCACCGTGCCGGCGTTGTCGTAGCGGATCTCGCGGGCGATGCGCACGGCGGCGTTGCAAAGATCGTCGACGACGGCGCGGGGCAGGCCGTAGCTGGGAGCGACCTCGATCACCTTCTGATGGCGGCGCTGCACGGAACAGTCGCGCTCGTGAAGATGGATGACGTTGCCATGCTTGTCCCCGAGAATCTGCACCTCGATGTGCTTGGCGCGCGGGATGTATTTTTCGAGGAACACGGCGGGGTTGCCGAAAGCGCGGTCGGCCTCTCCCTGCGCCTCGTCAAGGAGGTCGGAGAGATCGGCGGCCTTGTGGACGACGCGCATGCCGCGACCGCCGCCGCCGAAGGCCGCCTTGATGATGAGGGGAAAGCCGATGATCTTGGCGACACGCAAGGCCTCGGCGCGGTCGGAAACGGGTTCCTCGGTGCCGGGGAGAACGGGGACGTTGATACGCTGGGCGAGCGCGCGGGCGGCGGTCTTGTCACCCATCATGTCGAGCAGCTCGGAACGCGGACCGACAAAGATAATGCCGGCCTTTTCACAGGCGCGGGCGAAATCGGGATTCTCGGAGAGGAACCCGTAGCCGGGGTGAATCGCGTCGACGCCCTTGGACTTGGCGATGCCAACCATGCTCTCGATGTCGAGATAGGCGGCGACAGGGCCCTTTCCGCGACCGACCTGATACGATTCATCGGCTTTGTAACGATGGATCGAGAAACGGTCCTCCTGCGCAAACACCGCCACGGTGCGCAACCCGAGCTCGGTGCCCGCACGGAAAATACGCACGGCGATTTCGGATCGGTTGGCGGCCATCAATTTCTTGATGGGGCTGATAGAGATGGCGGACGATGACGACGTGTTTGCGACGGTGGCTTTGGCGGCGGACATACAAGGGTGGATTGATGGAGAACGCAGATGGATGTGCTCAAATCTCCTCGTGTAAGCGAATAATTTCCATGCGAAAGATCGGTTTTTTGAGCCCATCGCCACCCTTCCCCTCCACCGCCCCGCCGCCGCCTTATCCCGGACGCTGGGAAACGACAGACCGGACCTGCTTTAAGGCGAAGAGGTATTTGTCGATCTTGTTGGAGGTGATGACGCCGTAGTTGATCGTGCCCAGCCAGCCCGACATGATGATGCCGACGCTGCCGGCGTGAAAGAGACCGGGGAGTTTCTCCGACAAATTCATCGAAACGGGCAGTCCCTCGAACTTGGTGCCGAACGACGTGCCGCCGATATGCGTCGTATAGCGCTCGATGGTGCGGGGCGTGGCGGCCTCCTTCCAATCGATCTTCGCGCGGACATCGGGAATGTATTTTTCAAGCGCGACAAGGCTCTCCTCGATCAGGCGCTCCTTGTGCTTCTCGTAGTCGGCGTCGGACAGGTTGTTCCAGTCGGGGTATTGGCCGTTGAGCGAGGCCACCACCGTGTAGCGGTTCGAGCCAGGACGAGTCTCCGGATAATAAACCGAGAACGTGCGGCTCGTGGTGTGAAGCGACGTCAGCTCCTGCGGGCTGTAGGTCGGCGCTTCCGAGGTAAAGACGAGGTCTCCGATGTGGGGAATGCTCTCGCCCTTGCGGATGCCGAGATAGACTTGGCAGGAGCTGGAATTGATGCGCACCGCCCTCGCCTGCTCGATGAAGTCGGAGGGGAAGTTCTCCGCTCCGGTGAGGTTGAAGATGGTATTCTTGATGTTGGCGTTGGAAAGGATCGCTTTGGCGCGGATGACGCGGCCGCTCTTGGCAACGATGCCGCAGGCGACCTTTTTACCGTCGCGCTCCTCGACGAGAATGCGGTCCACGAGGACCTTTTTGCGCAATTCGACGCTGTTTTTCTGAAGTTCGGCGACCATTTTGGCGATAAGCAGGTCGGAACCGCCCTGAAAGGTGAAGACGCCCGCGCCCATGAAGTTTGAGAAGACGATACCGAAGGTGATCGCCGGATCGTCGAAGGTGGAGCCGTTGGCGTAGGAGATCGGCTCCATCAGAAGGCGGTGCACATCGGCGCGGCCGGGGAAAAACCGCTCGAACATCTGCCCCGTGGTCTCGGGGTTGTTGTCGTAGTAGTTCATCGCCCGCAGGTAGTCGTAGAACGACTCGACCTGCTCGCGGGGAAGCTTGAACTGCTCGACGAGGACGCGCGTGTAGTCCTCGCGGGTGAACGTGGTCCACACGTCCATCTGCGGGTTGACGAAGCGAATGTCCTTCAGTTGGTGGATCGAGTCGGCGATTTCCTTGGTCCAGTAGCGGCGGCAGCTCTTGATCATGCCGCTGGGAAAGCCGTGCAGGGAGATGTCGAAAATATGTCCGCCCTTGCGGGTGAACCACGTGGCGAGACCGCCGAATTGGTAGTGGTGCTCAAGGAGCAGCACCTTGTGCCCCGCCTTCGCAAGGACGTTCGCGCCCGTGAGTCCGCCCAGACCGGAGCCAATGACGATCACGTCGTATTCATCTGCGACACCTTTGAGCCAGTCATAAGCCATGCGATAAGGGGAACGAGTGAAGGCGCGACAGGCGCAGGCGCAAGGGGTTTTGCGAGAATATACGGGGAGGAGTCACCCCAGCACGGTCAGAACAATGCCGATCACGATGCCGGCCACCGGGATGATCTTTTGGCGTCCGTTGGCTTCCTTGAAAAGCCACAGGCTGCCGGCAAACGCCACCAACGTGCTCCCCCGCCGCAGACTAGACACGAGCGAAACGAGCGCCTCGGGATTGCGCAACGCGTCGAAATAAAGGAAATCCGCCACCAGCAACGCCAGCGAAATACCCACGATGCTCCAGCGCCAGTGGAACTCGTTGCGCGGCCACCAGCGCAGTTTCCAGCCGACGGCGAGCGGAAGAAAAAGCAGCGCGAGGTAGATCGAGAACCAGCATTGCACGGTGGATGCCGTGAACCCGGAATAGCCGAGGAGAAACTTGTCGTAGAGACCGCTGACCGCGCCGAGCAACGTCCCCCCGAGCAGCCACGCGATCCATTGGTTTTTATGGAAGTGAATCCCCTCGCGCGCACCGGCCAGAGACAGTCCGAGAAACGACACCAGCGTGATGCCGACCCCGATCATCTCCAGCCATGTCGGTCGTTCGCCCAACACGATCAAAGCGCCAAATAAGGTCCACATCGGCCCGGTCGCACGAATCGGCGCCGCGAGCGATAACGGCAGGTTTTTCAGCGCGAAATAACTGCACATCCACGAACACGCCACGATGGCGGACTTCAGCAGAAGTTGCAGATGCTGGATCCAGTTCAGGTCGTCCACATGCAACGCCGTTGGCAGTCCGCCGGTCACTGAATGATCGAGCGAAAGGAGCGCCAGCCACACGAGCGTGCTGCACACGTTGGCGAAGAAAAGCACGGGTAGCACGGCGTTGGCGCGCACCGCATGCTTGGTGCTCAGGTCATAAAGACCGAGAAACAGGGCGGATAAAAGACTGGCGGCGATCCAAGGTATCATGGGGCGGAATCCCGCTTCACAACCGCTCGACCGAACAAACTTCTATGCACTCGCAGAGACCAGCCCGCCAGCGAATATTCCACCCGGCAATGCTCATGCCATAGGTCCGCTCCGAGTCGTTTTGATAGGCCGGCTGAAGATCGAGACGGAGAATCTGTCGCACGAGCGCCGTCGTGGCTGGACCAAGCACCGCCTCGAACTCGACAGAAATAATAACCGCCCCGGCCTCGCGCGCAAAAGGCGCGGCCTGCGCCCAATCGGCCGTCGCATCGGGCTGGGCTTCGCACCACGGCAGATAGGGCTTGAGATCGTAAACCGGAGTGCCGTCCACCGCATCGACACCGGCCACACGCACGACGCCGGGCTCGATGCCCAGAATGCGCACGAGAGAGAGACCGAGACCATTGGGCCGGTTGGGCGAGCGCGAGGCGAAGACCCCCACCCGCTCGTTGCCGCCGAGTCGCGGCGGACGCACCGTGGCGCTGCCGGTCCACGACGGATTCTCATGAAAACCGGTTATCAGCCAAATATGCGAAAACGCCGCCAGCCCCCGCGTAAAATCAACCCCGGCAAACTCCGGCAAAAACTCCACCCGCCCTTCGGCCTCCGGAATCACTCCGCTCTGGCGCGGCACGCCGAATTTCTCCACGAAGGGCGTGCGCAGGACGGCGACGGGACGGAGTATAATCGGATCGGACATGGTGCGACTTTTTATTTTTTGGCCTTGGCCGGAGCGGTATCCAACGCAGGCTTGTCGCCGACGTAGATCATGTAGGCGCTGCGCTTGGCCGTCGGGAACAGCTTCGCCGACACGGCTTGCGCAACAAACCCAGCGGCGCGCAAGCGCCCTTCAAACGAACGGTCGGGGCTGGCCGACCAGATGGCAAGACGTCCGCCCGGACGGAGCTTGCCCATCATCGTCTCAAGACCGCGTGGACCATAGAGCCGGACGTTGCCGGCGCGCACCATGGGAATCGGACCGTTGTCCACATCGAGAAGGATGGCGTCATAGGAATTGGGGCGGGCGCTGTTGATGGTATCGACCACGTCGCCAAGGCGGACTTTGACGCGAGGATCGTTGAGCAGCTTGCCGTTGAGCCCAGCCATGAACGTGCGATTCCACTCCACCACCTCGGGCATGAGTTCGCCGACTTCGACGAGGGTGTTGACCCCGGCCTTGGCGAGAACAGCCTTCAAGGTGTAGCCGAGCCCCATCCCACCAATGAGGACGCGCACCGGGGCCTTGGTGGCCAGCTGCTCCGCCGCCAGTTCGCCCAAAAGAATCTCAGAGGCGCTCGTGACCGAATGCATGAGGTCCTGGCCGTTGAGCCGGATGCAAAAACTCCCGTCATGCTCGTGCAAGGAGAGACGGGCGCCGTCGGGCGTTCGTGTTTCGGCCAGGTTGTAATGCGGTTTCATCGGCTGAAAGCCGACGATGGTCGTGAGCATCCTGCTGGCAAGGACCGCTTGGTCTTCGGATTCTGGCGCTTCATTGCGCCTCGTAAAAAAAGTTGGCCGGTCGCCTACCCCTAAGCGACCGGCCATTTGCTTTCTAGGTTACCCCAAAATGTCCCCGCTAAGCGGGAACGACAAAAGTAATAGCATGGGTTGGGCCAACGTCAACCATACTTATGATATTTTTTAAGGGATTTTAGTCTCAGGCTGGCGCACGCTTCACTTGCTCCCATGATATTTATGCATCTTCTTATTTGTATGAATTTTATACTCTAATTATTCCGGTGATAATGACATCACTGTCCGGTAATCCAGCCCTTGCTGCGCTGCAAGGGTGCCAGAAACAGGGATTGAAATAAGCGTGGTTAAAGAGCTCCACGACCCGCGTGTCGGCGCGGCAAAACACCAAGTTGGCCAGACCCGCACCATGGGGAGACATGATCACCCGAGCACCGGCGAAAGCCAAGATCTGCTCCGCCAATGTGAGAGCGAGATCCTCCCAATGCACCTTGGCCAACCCCTGCGTCTCAAGCCACACACACCTCAACCTGTAAGCCACCGATGTATAGGGCGCCATCTTGTGATTCTTGCGCCTTCAGGTCATCCATCACTTAATAGACAGCACGTGCCTGACGCCACCTCCCTCTTTCTCGGACTATCTCCATCGCTCTGGCAGGCGTTGTGGCTCACCGTGCGACTGGCCTCGATCACCGCGCTCGTGCTCGGGTTGATCGGATTGCCGCTCGCCCACTGGCTTAACATCACCCGATGGCGAGGGGCCGTTTTGGTCGAAACGCTCGTCAGCCTGCCTATCGTGCTTCCACCCACCGTGATTGGGTTTTACCTCCTTGTTGCCTTCTCGCCCATCCACACGCCCGGCAGTTGGTGGCTCGCGCTCACGGGCGGCACCCTCGCATTTAGTTTCACTGGACTCGTCATCGCCTCCGTCATCTACTCGCTGCCGTTTGCTGTTCAGCCGTTCCAGGCGGCCCTGCGCAGTGTTCCGCGCGAACTCACCGACGCCGCCCGCGCCTCGGGCGCATCACCTCTGAGCACATTCCTGCGCGTGCATGTTCCACTCGCGCGCAACGGCATCATCGCCGGCCTCACGCTCGGCTTTGCCCATACGCTTGGGGAATTTGGCGTCGTGCTCATGATCGGCGGCAGTCTTCCCGGCCGAACGAAGGTCGCGAGCATCGCGCTTTACGACGAGGTTCAGATCCTCAACTACGATCAGGCCCACACCTTCGCCGCTGTGCTGCTGGTGGTTTCCTTCGTATTGTTGCTGGCGGTCAATTTGCTTCAGCGGCGGCGTTGACCAAAGCATTCTGCTTTTGATTTCAAAAATGGTGCATACTGGAAACCTCAACCAGATTGACCGGCATCTCATATATGGTTACCTTTGAAAATGAGGAGTGTTTTCCTAATAAGCTCCGCCATGCAAAAATGCATCGCTTACACACAGCTCTGAGCAAAGGAAACGAACTTACAGTGTTCCGAAGCAGGAATAATTCCGTTGGCGCTAATCCAAGTCCCAAGCCTGACAGGTCATCGTCTCTCGCAATTAACTGGATCCAAATGCTGTTTGACCTCATTTACTCTATCCTTAAAAAATCGCATCATGCAAACTTGTGATATTTTGCGCCCCCGCAACTTCAGGCTACAATGGGCGGGATTGTTTTCGGTTTTCGCCGCCATGACCCTGACATCCGTTGCTCAAACGGTGACGACGGTTCCAGTGGGTGCGGTGACAGTGACGATTGCCGCCGGAACGGGAACCGTTAAGAATGCCACGATTGTTTCGTTTCCGCTGATTAACAGCACGGTCGTAAATGGGACGGGGACGGGAGTGATTGCCTCGATCACTTCGAACACGATAACCTGCACCAGCGCAGGATGGACATCTTCGGCTCTCGCCCAGTCGGCGACACCGTATCTTGTCAAAATAACAACGGGGTCTGCCGCCGGCAGAACTTTTATCATTTCCGGGAATACCGCCGACACGCTGACGATTAACACGAGTGACGGCGTGAGCGCCACCCCGGTTGATCTGTCGTCTCTTGGCATTGCGACGGGTTCCGGCGGCGATACGTTTAAAATTGAAAATGCCGATACGATTTTAAGCATTTTCGGGGCTGGCGACAGTCTTGGGGCCGCCGGCCCGCTTGGCGGCTCAAACCCCAATCTGGTCGATACTATCCAGCTTAATATAGCCAATTCATATCAGACGTATTATTACGATACCACCCAGTCGTCGTGGGTCAATGTGGCGTCCGAGGCTTTGTCGAATAATGTCATCATCAGACCTGATGCGGCCGTGATTTATAACCGAATTCAAAATACCGCATTTACCATATTGGTCACAGGTTTGGTGCCCGACATTCCACGACGGTCGATTGTCCGTTCAGGACAAGTCACGATTCTGTCCACCTACTGGCCTTTAAATACCACTCTTGCGGGTTTGGCCCTGCAAAATCTATCAGGTTGGGTTGCAGCTTCCGATCCCAACATTGCGGACACGGTGCAGCTCCGCATGGGATCATCGTGGAAAACCTGTTATTATGATGGCTCCAATTGGATCGATCTTGCATCGGAGGCGGTGGCCAACGGTTTTACCGTGGGAGCAGGTTCAGGTCTGACCATACGTAAACGGGCTGTGACGGGAACGCCTGTTATTTTTAACCAAGCACTGCCTTATTCATTGTAAATGAACTTTATGAAAAAACTCATTCTATTGGTTATCCTTTCTATTACGACTGCTTCGGCGCAGGTCCTGCTGACCAGCTACGGTTCTGCGAACAGCAACCCGTTCACGTTGACTTTTACCGACGGGAGTTTTTCTCAAGGAACCAATAGCGGCCTGTTTACCGGCAGCGGAACGGGATTAATCCTGAGAGGCTCGTTTTCTGCCGTTGATCTTTCCTCTTTCGGCATGCCGACCTCTTTGTCGTTAAGCCTTACTTTCAATACAACCTATTCAGGAACCCTGGACTATCTGATCGGTTCCAGTGCGGGTAATGTGTGGGGGTATTCTTATACAGCGTCCAGTCTGAGCGGAGACCAGACCATCGCTTTCAACCGCAATGCAAATAATGATGCGGGTTCTGTTTCCTCATCGAGCATCAATAGAGCTGCTTTGACGGCGGATAATCCGAATTTCACATTGAAAACGCTTTCAATTCCGGCGGCCATTCCCGAGCCATCCACCTACGTGGCTGTCTTTGGCGCTTCGGCGCTTGGTTTTGCCGTATGGCGTCGTCGCAGGACTGCGGTTAAGTAAGCTGGGATTCCTCTCATTCTTCAACCACCGGTGCGTTAACGTTTCTGGCTGGGTTTTGTGACTACATCGGAAACATTGAACGAGAGGAGCATGACATGAGCATTACTGAGATCATTCGAATTGAGGCAGCCTTGAAGTGCTCCGCTTCAGACTTGTCGACCGAAGCTGGTTACTAACCCCACCGCTCCGACAACTCTTTGAGTGGCTTTAAAAAATGCATCCCGTCACAAGGAAACCCGTTAGGATCCCTTCTTAGCAGTCTTAGCCGGTGTCTTCTTAAACGGCGATTTGGGCAAAGTATCTTTCTTGAGAAAACGCAGGTTATTTTTCTGGTCTTTAACAGTTGGAAGGTATTTTTGGCCCATACCTCATACCAACGCCCTCCCTTCGTGGAGCAATGATTTTCCCCTCGTGGTTAACTATCAATATCCATACATGCCGACGATCACAGACCGGCCCCCATTCGATCAATCAAGCGCATGAATCACGTTACCGTGGGTGAATATTGGAATGGCAACGCCGAGGCGTGGTCTAAACTGGCACGTGCCGGCTATGATGTTTATCGCGATCATCTCAACACGCCCGCCTTCCTTGAGTTGCTGCCACCTGTAACCGGACTCCACGGTATCGATCTCGGCTGCGGCGAGGGTCATAACACCCGTCTGGTCGCTCGGGAGGGCGCCACGATGACCGCCATCGACATCGCTCCGGTATTCATTCGCCTCGCCCAAGCCGAGGAGATACGCGCACCGCTAGGCATCACCTATAAGGAGGCGAGCGCGGTCGAACTGCCCTTTGCGGACGGGACGTTTGCCTTCGCCACGGCTTTTATGAGCCTGCAGGACATCCCCGAAACCGGCCAGGCTCTGGCCGAGGCTTTTCGAGTGCTACAGACGGGCGGTTTTTTGCAGTTCTCCATTACGCATCCCTGCTTCAATCCGCCTCACCGCCGCAATTGCCGCGACGAAGACCGCGTCACCTACGCCATCGAAGTGGGCGATTACTTTGTCGATGCGCGGGGCCGAATCGACGAGTGGATTTTCGGCACTGCCCCGCAATCCATGCGCGACCGTCTTCCTAAGTTCAAAGTTCCGCGTTTCCATCGCCCGGTCAGCCAATGGCTCAATCTTCTTATCGAAGCCGGCTTTGTCTTGGAACGTTTCGAGGAGCCCTGTCCGTCAGCGGAAACCGTGAGAATACATCCGTCGCTGCAGGATGCTCAAGTCGCCGCCTACTTCCTCCATATCCGCGTCCGGAAACCGGCGGGCAGCCGATAACACTCAGCGGCATCAAGGCACAATGAGGCTGAATGCTTTTCAGCCATCCGCGCTACCCATACAGGACAGGGTTGGTTGGTCACGTAAATACCCCCATTGGGCCTAGAGTTATCATCTTTTAGTTTTGCGCCCTCTCCTCCGCGCGCGTTTGATACATTCATCGCATGGAAACTGACGCGCTGATCACCTCTCTCCGTGACGGAACCCTGACGCGTGACATCGCCCTGTCCCTGTCGCTTGAACAGCTCACCGCGCGCAACGCCTCGGGCAACACCGTCCTGCATGCCGCCGCCAAATACGGACGCTTGCGCGATCTTCCCGCCGAAAGTCTCCGGCCTGATCTCCTTCTGCTGAAAAACGACTCCGGCTACACTCCCTTGCACCAGGCCGCCTACGGTGGGCATCTCGACCAGTTGCCGCCCGAACTGATTTCGCGCGAGCACCTGATGGCGCGCAGCAATTCCGGCTACACCGTGCTGCATACGTTGGCCGCCTCCGGGCATCTCGACCAGTTGCCCGAAGGATTGCTCGACGAAAACCTCCTGCTCGTGCGCACCGATCTGGGCAACACCCTCCTTCACGAGGCGGCCGAGAATGGCACGCTTGACCGCCTGCCCAACCAGTTCCTGTCCGAGGCGCTTCTCGCCTCCCGCAACCTGAGCGGCGAAACCGTTCTGCATGTCGCCGCGCTCAACGGCCACCTCAACCAGATCCCCGTCGCCCGCCTCACCAATCAGGCGTTGCTGTTGAAAACCAAGTCCGGCGACACCGTCATCCACGCCGCCGCCATCGCCGGCCACCTTGATACCATCCCGCCCGGCGCGCTGATTCATGATAACCTGATCATTCCCAGCAAAGCCGGCTACACCGTCATTCACGCCGCCGCCGAGACCGGCCAGCTCAAGACGATTCCCCCCGCGCAACTCACGGTCGATCTCCTGCTCACCCGCAACGACCACGGCGACACCCCGCTGCACGCCTCCGCCTGCGAAGGTCACCTCGACCAGATCCCCATCGGCATGTTCACCGCCGAAACTCTCGCCGTGCGCAACTACGACGGCGGCACTCCGCTCATGGCGGCGGTCCGGTGCGGCTGGGTCGATCAGCTCCCTCCGCAATTCCGCCCCAAGCCCCCCGGCTTGCTTAAACGCGCCTTGAGCAAGCTGGGCCTCGCGAAGCCGACCTGCTAGGTCGCCGGCTGTCCCCGCGCAGCCTTCGCCAAGCCCTGCGCATTGATTCTGCTTTCCCACCGGCGCGGCGTTTGCTTCACTGTCGGTTCCTTTTCCCATGAGCAATACAACGATCACTGCCATCACCGCCCGCGAA
The DNA here is from genome assembly GCA_903904685.1 of uncultured Verrucomicrobiota bacterium. GTDB lineage: Bacteria > Verrucomicrobiota > Verrucomicrobiia > Opitutales > Opitutaceae > Rariglobus. The sequence continues at coordinate 1,804 of CAIVDS010000087.1, read as the reverse complement.
ATCATCGATTCGCGCGGAAATCCGACCGTCGAGGTCGACGTCAAACTCGCCTCCGGCGCCTACGGTCGCGCCGCGGTTCCCTCCGGCGCCTCCACCGGCGAACACGAGGCCCACGAGCTTCGTGACAGCGATGTCACCGCCAAGCAGCTCCCCAAGGGCATCAACGGCAAGACCCGCTACCTCGGCAAGGGCGTCCTCGCCGCTGTCGGCAACGTCAAGAACGTCATCGCCCCCGCCCTCGTCGGCTTCGACGCCGTCGACCAGATCGGCGTGGACAAGGCCATGATCAAGCTCGATGGCACCCCCACCAAGTCGAAGCTCGGCGCCAACGCCATCCTCGGCGTCTCCCTCGCCACCGCGCACGCCGCCGCCAACGCCCTCGAACAGCCCCTCTACAAATACCTCGGCGGCCCGAACGCCAAGGTCCTCCCCGTGCCCCTCATGAACATCATGAACGGCGGCGCGCACTCGGACGCCCCCATCGACTTCCAGGAGTTCATGATCGTCCCCAAGAACTTCGACACCTTCAGCGAAGCCCTCCGCGCCGGCGCCGAGGTGTTCCACGCCCTCAAGAAGGTTCTCAAATCCAAGGGCCTCGCCACCGCCGTCGGCGACGAGGGCGGTTTCGCCCCCAAGCTCGCCTCCACCACCGACGCCCTCGACGCCATCTCCGAGGCCATCAAGGCCGCCGGCTACAAGCTCGGGAAGGACATCTTCTTCGCCCTCGATGTCGCCGCCTCCGAATTCTACGACAAGAAGACCGGCAAATACGTCTTCAAGAAGTCCGACGGCCGCATCTTCTCCGGCGACGAACTCGTCTCCTTCTACAAGGACCTCACCGCCAAGTATCCCATCGTCTCCATCGAGGACGGCTGCGCCGAGAACGACTGGGCGACTTGGAAAAAGCTCACCGACTCCATCGGCGACAAGGTCCAGCTCGTCGGCGACGATCTCTTCGTCACCAACGTCGACTTCCTCCGCAAGGGCATCGAGACCGGCACCGCCAACTCGATTCTCGTCAAGGTCAACCAGATCGGCTCGCTCACCGAGACGCTCGACGCCGTCGAGCTCGCGCAGAAGAACCGCTACTCTGCCATCATCTCGCACCGCTCGGGCGAGACCGAGGACGTGACCATCGCCGACATCGCCGTCGCCACCAACGCCGGCCAGATCAAGACCGGTTCCGCCAGCCGCACCGACCGCATCGCCAAATACAACCAGCTCCTCCGCATCGAGGAAGAGCTCGGTTCCACCGCGATCTACGGCGGCCGCCTCTAAGCGACGACTCCGACACGCTTCAAGAACCCAAAAGGGCGGACCTCAAAAGGTCCGCCCTTTTTGCGTTCGCTCACATTCGTTTGATATCACTTCGAAGAAACGTTTGAACGGCCAGACCACTGTCAATTTCCGCAATCCGTTTTTCGCCCCTGGCCGTCGGCGGAAGGCGTAAAAAAGCCGGCTCCCCCGCTTAGGGAAGAGCCGGCTTGCCCGATCATGTGTCGGTCCTGTCTTTTAGAAATGATACTGATACGAGGTGGCCAGCCAGGCGTTGGAGGTCTCGCTGCGGGTCGTGCCGTTGAGCGACACGACGAACACGCCCTTGCCGACCGTGTATTCGACCCCCACGGTGCCGCGCAGCCAGGTTTCCATGTAGTGCTCGCCCGGCAGGCTGAACGTCGAGACGCCCGTGACGGTGCCGTCGATCGTCGATCCCTTGCCCTGGTAGCGATGCACGCCTTCCAAGGTCGTCACCAGCTTCAGGGTCTTCGTCAGCGGATAAGACGTGTTCACGCCCAACGCCTGG
>CAIVDS010000086.1 GCA_903904685.1 uncultured Verrucomicrobiota bacterium | reverse complement strand
GGAAGTCGAACTCCTGAGGCTTGTCGCGGAAGAACTCGCGGTGAACGCGGGTCCAGACGAGGCGGCCGTCGGTGTCGATGTTGATCTTGGTGACGCCGAGCTTGGCGGCAGGAAGGTATTCGTTGACGTCTACGCCCATCGAGCCGGCGATCTTGCCGCCGGCGGCGTTGATGCGGGCGACTTCATCCTGGGGGACCGAGGATGAGCCGTGCATGACGAGCGGGAAGCCCGGGACGAGAGCCATGATCTTCTTGAGGACGTCGAAATGGAGGGACTGTTTGCCCTTGAACTTGAAGGCGCCGTGGCTGGTGCCGATGGCGCAGGCGAGGGAGTCGCAGCCGGTCTTCTTGATGAAGTCCTGCGCTTCGAGCGGGTTGGTGAGGGTGGCGTGGCCGTCCTCGACCTTGATGTCTTCCTCGACGCCGCCGAGCATGCCGAGCTCGGCCTCGACGGAGATGCCCTTGGCGTGGGCGGCATCGACGACGCGCTTGGTGATCGCGACGTTTTTCTCAAACGGATCGTGCGAAGCATCGATCATCACGGAGCTGTAGAAGCCCGAGTTGATGCAGTCGTAGCAAGTTTCCTCGTCGCCATGGTCAAGATGCACGGCGAAAATGGCCTCGGGAAAAATCTGGTCGGCGGCCCGGATGATCGCCTCAAGCATGAGCTTGTTGGTGTAGCTGCGGGCACCCTTGGAAATCTGGATGATGAACGGGGCCTTGGAATCGATGGCTCCTTTGAAGAGGCCCATCGCCTGCTCGGCGTTGTTGATGTTGTAGGCGCCGACGGCGTATTTGCCATAGGCGTGTTTGAAGAGCTGCGCGGTGGTTACGATCATAAGAGAAGGGTGTGAAAACCGTTGTGGAGGTTATCGACCGCACGAATCGTGCCGCAAGGGTTTTCTCTGCGCAGATTTGGTGAAGGGGTGGGCGGATATTGATCCCGGTTAGCCGGGTGCGAGGCTCGAAAGCCCGGAACAAGCCCGCGAAAACACCGATGCTGACAAGCCGGCCAAGCCGACTCCGCTTAACCCATCGGTTTTTGCGACCACGGAGGGCCACAGTGTCCCAAATACTTTTAGTTGCCACGCAGGCGACCACCACCGGTGATCCCTGCATCGCGCATCAATTGACCAAGTTTTTGCTGTGCCTGTTGCTCGGCTTGAATTTGTTTCAGGGCGGCGACTTGATCGGGCGTAAGGACGTTTTGAGCCTGCTGAACCACGGTATCGGTGATGGTCACTCCACCACGGTTGCCGCCCCAAGGAGGACCACCGGGGCCGCTGCCATTTTGGTCAACGGTCGTGCCTGTGGTCGGAGCGCTAAGGGCTTGCACAAGGAATTGGGATTGGGAGCCAGTGAGCGGGGTAGCAGAGTAGCTGAGGCGTTGGTCGAGTTGAGAAACCACCGCACGTTGCGCCTGGGTATTTTGATAATTTTGATACTGCTGATAGCCGGTGTCGCCGAGCGCGGCCTTGATGCTTTGATCAACCTCGGACTGGGAGTCGGCGACGAGTTTTTGGATGTCGTTGCGATTGGCGTTGGGGTCGAGGCCCTTGTCTCGTGCGGTGGCGTAGATTTCCATCGCGGTCGATTGACGCTCCACGAGGAGATTTTTCAGATTCTCAAGCTGAACGGGAGAAAGGTTGAGCTGTTTGAAAAGCGCGGCAAAACGTCCATCGAGCTGGGAGCGTTGCTGGAGGTTCCATGCTTTTACGGCCTCGGGGTTGTTCATCAAGGCGGTGAAATTGGGGCGGTTGTTGCGCCGGGTGTTCGTAGCGGCGACATCGGCGGGAGCGACTGCTTCATCGGCAGGTTTGGTCGCGCTGGCGGCGGCGGGTGCGTCGCTGGTCGCGGGTGGTTTGGGCGTGGTGGATTTGTGGGAGGGCCGACGAGCAGTGAGGAGGTCGGCCTGAAGAGATTTCAACTGCTGGTGTTGCTGCCAGGCGATGGTTCCGGCGGTTGCGGCGGCAAAGGCCAGCAGGATGATCAGGTAATTTTTGGCTCGGGAGTGCACGGAGGGAAGACGCCGGGGCGGGCGTTAGGTTTCAGGTGGAGATATTTAGAACGAAGGCAGACGGTAGCCTGAAGACGTTCCCATCTTGATCAGCGGGGGGGGAACTCGAACTCGGCTTTCTTTTTGTCTTTGGATAGGGTCAGGTAGGCGCTGAAGGTGGTGCCGCGTTTGGAGAGCAGGCCGTCGATAAGGCCGGTTTTGCCCATCTCGACGAGGCGCTCGATCTCCTCGACGGGCAATTCTTTGCCGCAGAGGACGCGCTTCAACTCGAACACAGTGCGCGAGCTGCCGTCGGCCTGGGGCTTGACGACCACAAAGGCTTCGTCAGTGAGGTAAAGGTCGCCGTCGTGGGCTTTGCTCTCGCCGAGTTTCTGGGCCTTGGTGAAGTCGAGCGGGGCTTTGGGCTTGCGAGGAGCCTTGGGTGAACCGTCGGCGTTCTTGCCACCGGCGCGCGAGGCGCGTGGCGGGAATTCCCAGGCGATCTTGGAACCGACGCGGAGAAGGAAGGCATCGAACGGACGGCCCTTCTTGGAGATGAAGGCTTGGATGAGGCCGGTTTTCTTGTTCGGGCCGACGAGGTCGATGGCCATCTCGCGGGTGATCGGCTTCTGGCACATCAAGCGTCCGACTTTGAATGCCTCGGTCCACACGCCGTCCACTTTTTCGCGGAGGATGTAGCTGGTGGGGCCTTCGCAGAGCTCGGCGCCGGTTTTGGGATCGGTCCAGAACGGTTCGAGCGTGGCGAGATCGACCTTGTTGCCGAAATCGAGCTCCGTCTTCTTCTGACCGGGCTTTTTCTCGTCGTCGACGATCTTGATCTTGGACGGGAAACGGTTGCCGGTCTTGGCGGAGACGAAGCCGTCGAGCGGGCCGATTTCGCCGGTGGCTACGAGCGTGCGGACTTCGGACTCCTCGATTTTCCGGCCGCTGATGACCTTGTAAACGGTGAGGACGCCGTCGCGGGATTTGAAGCCACGGAGGGTTTCGAGCATCGGCTGGCCGTCGGTCGGGGAAACGATATCGGTGACTCGGGAGTTTTCCTCGGTCTCCTCGAAGGACTTGGTGCGTTCGACGATGCCCTTGGTGACCTCGATGATCTCGGCCATGAATTTGTCGCGGGGAAACTTGTTTTTCTCCATCATGCGGAGCTTGTGTTCCCATTCGCCGGTCATGTCGGGGCGGGTGAGGGCGTCGGCTTTGACGGCGGCGAGAAACTCGATGACGGATTCGGCCTTGGTGGTAGGCACGAGTTCCCGCTGGTTGCGTTCGATATACTTCTGGTTGATGAGGCCTTCGATGGTGTCGGCGCGGGTGGCGGGGGTGCCGAGGCCGCGTTCCTTCATGGCGTCGGCCATGGCCTCGTCGTCCACGAGTTTGCCGGCACCTTCCATGGCTGAGAGGAGCGTGGCTTCCGAGTAGCGTGGCGGCGGCTTGGTCGTTTCGGTGTGCAGCGTGGCGGTCGCGGTGATGGCGCTGGCTTTATCCTCGGAGGTGAGCGCGGGGAGGGCCTTGGAGTCGGGCGAGTCGTCGTCCACGACAGTCTTATTATAGACGGCGAGCCAGCCAGGGGAGGTGAGAACCTTGCCCTCGGTCTTGAAGTCGTGGCCGGGGGCGACGGTTGAGATGCGCGTGGTGATGTCGAACTCGGCGGACGGGAAGAATGTCGCGACGAAACGGCGGGCGATCATGTCGTAGACCTTGGCTTCCATCTCGTCGAGATGGGCGGGCGCGGTGGTCGTGGGGATGATGGCAAAGTGATCCGATATCTGCGCGTTGTTGAAGATGCGCTTGTTGGGCTTGAGCCAGCCTTGGTCTAGGACGGTGGCGGCGTGTTTGCCGAGGTCGCCGGAGAGGTTGGTGAGCGTCTGACGGCAGGTGGGAATGTAATCCTCGGGGAGGGCGCGCGAATCGGTTCTTGGATAGGTGATGGCCTTGTGGCGTTCGTAGAGGGCCTGGGCGATCTGGAGCGTGCGGCGGGCGGGGAAACCGAAGCGGCCGTTGGCCTCGCGCTGGAGGGTCGTGAGATCGTAGAGGCGCGGGCTGGCCTGGTTGGAGCCTTTTTTCTCTTCGCGGACGGCGGCGAGTGGCTGGCCTTGGCAGACGGCGAGGACGGCCTCGGCCATTGCCTTGTCCCAGACGCGGTCGATGCGGTCATGGTCGTCGTTGTCGGCCTTCTTATAATTAGAGCGTTGGTAGACGCCTTCGTAGGTGCCCTTGGCGACCTTGAACTCAGCCGTGACGCGCCAGAAGGGGCGGGGCTTGAAATTGCGGATTTCCAGCTCGCGGTTGAAGACGATGGCGAGTGTGGGAGTCTGCACGCGGCCGATGGAGGCGACGTTGCCGGCGCGGGAGCCGAACATGCGCTTGGTGAGGGCGCGGGTGCCGTTGATGCCGATGAGCCAGTCGCTTTCTGAGCGGCAGCGGGCGGCGTCGGCGAGGCCGCGCATCTGGGAACCGTCGTGGAGTTTTTTGAAAGCCTCCTGGATGCCCTCGGTGGTCATCGTCTGCATCCACGCGCGTTTCACGGGGAGCTTGGACTTGGAAAGCTGGTAGAGGTATTCGAAGATGAGTTCGCCCTCTCGTCCGGCATCGCAGGCGTTGATGACGAGATCAACGTCCTTGCGGGCGAGGAGTTTTTTGAGCTGGTCGAAGCGATCCTTGGAATCGGCGATGGGCTTGAGGCCGAATTTCTCCGGAATGATGGGGAGCATCTCCAGGCGCCAGAAGCCGTATTTTTTTTTATCAATGTCTTCGGGCATCTCGAGTTCCACCAAATGACCGACTGCGGACGAGATTACATAGGTATCGTCTTCGTAGTGGTCGCCTTTCTTGGGGATTTTGCCGAGGGCGCGGGCTAGGTCGGCTGCGACAGACGGCTTCTCGGCGATGATGAGAGACTTCATGGGAGGCGAGCCGATAGGCGGCGAAGCCGGTAATTTCAAGGATTAGTTTTTACAAGCAGGCGCTGCGGTTGGCGGACAGAGAACAAAAAAGCCGGCATTGCGTGCCGGCTTTTGCGAGGGGCGAACAGTCGCTCAGGTGGCGGCGAGCTTGGGCGTTTCGGCGAGGGCGCTGTCGAGGGCCTTGATGAGCTCGGCGATGGTCGCGTCGGTCTCATCACCCATGTTGGAGATGCGGAAAGTCTTTCCTTTGATTTTCCCATAACCGCCGTCGATCACGAGCTTGTGCTTGGACTTGAGTGTCTTGTTTAAAGTGCCGAGATCGATGTTCTGGGTGTTGGCGAAGCAGTTGAGCGAGACGGAACCATAACCTGCCTTCGGGAACAGCTTGAAACCCTTCGAGAAGATGAAGTCTTGAACCATCTTGTTCAGGCGGGCGTGGCGGGCGTAGCGGGCCTCGATGCCCTCTGCCTTGATGTCTTCGAGCTTGGATTTGAGGGCGTAAATGAGCGCGATGCACGGCGTGCTCGGAGTCATGCCGTTCTCGTGGTTCTTCTGGAATTCGATCAAGTCGAAATAATAACCACGATCCTTGGCGAGGGCGGAGCGTTCGAGGGCCTTCTTGGAAACCGTGATGAGAGCGAGGCCCGGGGGCATCGCGAGCGCCTTTTGAGAACCGGTGATGATGATGTCGAGGCCGAGTTCGTCTTTCTTGATCGGAACGACGGTGAAGGAGCTGACGGTGTCGATGATGGATACGACGTCGGGGAACTCGCGGAGGACGGCGGCGAGAGCGTTGATGTCGCTCATCGTTCCGGTCGAGGTCTCGTTATGAATAATAGTGATGCAGTCGTAGGCACCGGTGGCGAGTTCCTTGCGGACAGCCTCTGGGTCGATGGGCTGGCCCCAGTCGAATTTAAGGGCGGTGGCCTGTTTGCCGATGCGAAGAGCGACATCGTTCCATTTGTCGGAGAACGCGCCGTTCATGCAGTTGAGCACTTTCTTTTGGCAGACGTTGCGCAGGGAGCCTTCCATTACGCCCCAAGCGGAGCTGGTGGAGATATATACCGGATCCTTAGTGTAAAAGAGCGCCTGCAAATCCGGTTGCACGGAGTTGTAGAGCGCCACGAAATCGGTGCTGCGGTGGCCGATCATGGGCTGAGCCATGGCGCGCAGGGTTTTTTCGGAGACGGCGATTGGGCCGGGGATGAACAATTTGTAGCTCATGGGCGTATTGGAATGATCTACCGTCGCGCACCGGCCGGCGAATGTCAGCGACTAGCTGAGGATTAAGTTGCGTGACCCGGCCTGTGGCGTAGTAGAACTTTCAACGAAGATTCACCGCCGCCGCACCGTCAACATTCTAATCCATCCGCATGTCGTCCTGGCTTAAACGCCAAATCAATACCCTAGAGCAATACACGGTCGATGTGATCTTCGGTCGTCGCGAGGACATACGAGCCACTCTCTACGCGGCGTTCTTGCAGGCGCTTTCGCTGTTGTTCAACGGCATCGCTCAAGCCCGTTTGTGGCTCTACCGGCAGCGTATTTTGCACGACCAGCCGCTCGGCTGTCTCGTGGTCGTGGTGGGCAACCTTACCGTGGGCGGCACGGGCAAGACCCCTGTCGTGGAAAAATTCGCCCGCGCACTTCGCGATCGCGGACGCAAGGTCGCCATCTTGTCGCGCGGTTACAAAAGCAAGGCGCCGCCGATGTGGAAAAAGTGGTGGTATTGGCTTTCGCACACCTCGGAGCCGCCGCCCCGGATCGTGAGCGACGGGCAGCGCGTGCTGCTCGATTCCGAAAAGGCGGGCGACGAACCCTACATGCTCGCGCGCAACCTTCCAGGCGTGATTGTGCTCGTGGATAAAAACCGCGTCAAAGCCGGTGCTTATGCCGTCAAAAAATTTGGCTGCGACACCTTGGTGCTCGACGATGGATTCCAATACCTTCCGCTCAAGGGCCGGCTCAACCTTCTGCTCGTGGACAAGACCAATCCCTTTGGCAACGGCCACCTCCTGCCGCGCGGCATCCTGCGCGAGCCGATCAAACATCTGAAGCGCGCCAGTTATGTCTTCCTCACGAAGTCCAACGGCCAGCGCGACTCCGAGTTGGAAGACCTCATCCATCGGCACAACCCCGGTGTCGATATCATCGAATGTGCGCACCGCCCGCAGTATCTCCAGCATTTCGGTTCGGACGAGCGCCATCCATTGGAGTTCCTTCGCGGGAAAAACGTAGGCGCGTTCAGCGGTATCGCCGTGCCTGAAAGTTTTGAGAAATTTTTAAGCGATCTCGGCGGACATATGCTGTTCAAACGCCGGTTCCTCGACCACTACCGCTTTACCTACGACGATTTTGTCGCGATATTCAGCGAGGCGCTGGAGAAAAAGGCCGAGTTTATCGTGACCACCGAAAAAGACGCCGTGCGGCTGCCTGACGGGCTGCCGTGTCCGGTGCCGATTTATTATCTTCGTCTGGAGATCGACATCATCCGTGGCGCGGCGGATTTCGACGAGGCGGTGGGGCGTATTTGCTTTCCGGAAACAGCGAGGCGTCCGGCCTGAACGATGTTTCGGCGCTTGCCGACCGGGTTCATTCACCCGTTAGCTTTCCCTTCTTCGTATGATCATTGATTCCCGTTACGTTCAGTTGGCCGAAGGGCTCGCCGGCTTTTCCTGTGAACTCAAAAAGGGCGAGCGTGTCCTCATCGACGCCTTCGACGTGCCTGAAGCAATGGTGATCGCCCTCATCCGTTCGGCCCGAGCTCGCGGGGCTCACCCCTACGTCAACATCCACCGCGCCCGCGTCACCCGCGAACTCATGCTCGGTGCCGAGGAGGCCCAGTATGCGCCGTACGCCGAGGTGGAATTGAAGCGCATGGAAAAAATGGACGCCTATATCGCCCTGCGCGGGTCCGACAATATCTTCGAAAACGCCGATATCCCGTCGTCGCGCGTCCAGTTGGTTTCGCAGCTCATGAAGCCGGTGCTCGACCACCGCGTCGGCAAGACCAAGTGGGTCGTCCTGCGCTGGCCGAGTCCGGGGATGGCGCAGCAGGCGGGGCTGAGCACGGAGACCTTCGAGGATTTTTATTTCAAGGTCTGCACGCTCGACTACGCCCGGATGGTGCCCGGCATGGCCGCACTCGCCGAGCTGATGAAGCAGACGGACCGCGTGCAGATCAAGGGCCCGGGCACCGACCTGACATTTTCGATCAAGGGCATCGGCGCGCAGCCGTGCGGCGGCCAGCGCAACATCCCCGACGGCGAGGTGTTTTCGTGTCCGGTGAAGGACAGCGTCGAAGGCCACGTGCAATACAACGCCCCCACCGTCTATCTCGGGGCGTCGTTCGATCATGTCCGGCTCGCGTTCAAGAAGGGCAAGGTTGTCGAAGCGACGTCGAGTAACTCCAAGCGGCTGAACGAGATTTTGGACAGCGACGCCGGCGCGCGCTTCATCGGCGAGTTCGCCCTCGGCTTCAACCCGCACATCCTCGAGCCGATGCGCGACATCCTGTTCGACGAGAAAATCGCCGGCTCGTTTCATTTCACGCCCGGGCAGGCCTATGACGGCGTCGGCAACGGCAACAAGTCGCAGGTCCACTGGGATCTGGTGTGCATCCAGCGTCCGGAGTGGGGCGGCGGCGAAATCTGGTTCGACGGCAAGCTCATCCGCAAGGACGGCCTCTTCGTGCCGAAGGCGCTGCACAAGCTGAATCCGGCTTACTTGCTCGGTGGAACACAGTGAACCGCTCCGGCCTTGGACGCATTTATCCAATCGCTGCCCAAGACCGAGACGCACTTGCATATCGAGGGTGCGCTGCCTTATGAATTGCTTCATGCATGGAAGCCGGCCGCCTATCCGCTGAACCCTTCTTTTCACGCGTTGGATTTTCGTTTTCAGACCTTTTCAAGGTTTGACGAAGTTTTGCTCGGCCACGCGCTGCCTTGGTTTGTTTCGGCGGAGCGTTATCACGAGGCGGCCAAGGCGATTTTTGCCAAGCATGTCGCGCAAAACGTGCGTTACGTGGAGGTCAGTTTTCATCTGCCCGTCTCTGGTTTCATTGCCGTGCCCGCCCGTGAGATTATGGCGGCGATTCGCACGGCGGCACCGGTTGGGTTGGAGGTGCGTATTTTTGCCGGCATGTTGCGAACCGATTATACCGGACCAATGAAGGCGGTGATCGACGATCTGGAAAACTGGGACGAACTTGCTGGAGTCGATTTGCACGGTCACGAACTGGTGCCGACCGAGCCGTGGACGGCCGGAGTCTGGGCGCGGTTGCGCGCGGCCGGGAAAATCACCAAGGTTCACGCCGGCGAGTTTGATGGTGCGCACCGCGTGCGAGAGGCTATCGAACGTCTGGGAGCGACGCGCGTTCAGCACGGGGTGCGTGCCATCGAGGATACCGAGGTCGTTGCGTTGGCGGTGTCGCGTCATGTGACCTTTGACGTATGTCCGATCAGCAATGTCAGGCTGATGGTCGCTCCTTCGCTGGCCGCACATCCGTTGCGGGCGCTCATGAAAGCCCGAGTACGGTGCACGATCAGCACGGATGACCCGCTGGTTTTCGCGAATACGGTGAACGACGAATATCTCGCGCTGGCGACCGCCGCAGGTTTCACCCGCACTGAACTTGCCCAACTCGCCCGCAACGGCTGGGAAGTGGCCGATGTGCCGCCGGCCGTGCGTGCGCGAATGATTGCCGAGATTGATCGCCTCGGCAGGGAAAGCGCGCGAGGGTAGTCCGATGTCGATTTCCTACACCGTTCCTGAAGGCGTCCGCCGGGCCCGCGCCGACAAGGTGCTTGCGGGGGCATTTCCCGAACACAGTCGCGTTGCCTTTCAGCGTTCACTGGATGCGGGCTTGGTGACGCGTGGCGGCAAGGCGCTGGATCGCAGCGCCGAGGTTAACGAGGGCGAGGTTCTTGTGTTTTCATTTGCCGAGATAAAACCCGCTGTGCTCCGCGCGATCGATATCCCGCTTAACGTGATTTTCGAGGACGGGCACCTCCTTGCGATCAACAAGGCCGCCGGCATGGTCGTGCATCCCGGAGCCGGCACCAGTGAGGACACGCTGGTGCATGCGCTGCTTTCGCACTGCGAAGGCGAGCTGAGCGGCATCGGCGGCGTGGAGCGCCCCGGTATCGTGCATCGTCTCGACCGGGAAACATCGGGCGTGATGCTTGTCGCCAAGACCGATGCGGCGCATCGCGGACTGTCGCAGCAATTCGCCGCGCGGACTTCGCACAAGGAGTATCTCGCCTTGGTGGACGGAGTGCCGCAGCTCATGAGTGGAAGTATTCGCAAGCCGATCGGCCGGAATCCGACGCAGCGCCACAAGATGACCGTGCTTGAAGGCGAGCGCGGAGGTCGTGAGGCGCACACGGATTGGGAACGGGTAGAAACTTTTGGCGGGAATCTCGCCTCGCTCATTCGTTGCACGATCCACACGGGGCGCACACACCAGATTCGCGTCCACCTGAAAGCGCTCGGTCATATTTTACTCGGAGATATCATCTACGGATGGAAGGAAAGCCCCCGGCTGCCCATTCAGCCGACGCGAGTCATGCTACATGCGGAACACTTGATCGTTATCCATCCAGTCACCGGAAAGGCGCTTGACCTGCACGCGCCGTTGCCGGCGGATTTTGAGGAGATGCTCAAAGCCCTACGCAAGGAAGTGCGTCCGGAGACGACGTCCATCAAGCGCGGTTTGCGCAGTCCGTTGAATAAAAAATAAAACGCGCCATCAGGTGCGTTTTACGAGAGAGCCTCGTCGGCCAGTCCCCAGCGGAGGTTGTAGAGCGAATGATGGAAGGAGCGGAATCCGCCGACTTCCGCCACCGTGAGCATGGTCACGAGTGCGGCGGGAAAAACATCGGCCCGCCCTGCGGGCAAACCGGGGAATTGCCTGCGCTCGGCCAGCGTGAGCGGGGCGATTTTCTTCAGGAGATCGCGTAGCTCAGATACGGCGACGACGGGCGAGGTGAAGGCGAGCGAGTGGCCATCGTGCGCACCGCGGATCAGGCGGACCGCCGTCATGCTGCCACCGGCAAACACGGCTTTCCGATGAGGCAGGTCAAAACGGAAACGGCTCCGTGAGAGTTCATCGCGGGTGTGAGTCGCGATGGCGTCATACGCGGCGGCGGGGAAGGGTGCGGCGGAATCGGCGACGAAGCGCTCGGTCAAGCGGACGCAGCCGAGGCGCAGACTAAGACCCTCGACAATGGTGCGATTCTTGAAGGAGAGACATTCCATGCTGCCGCCACCGAGGTCGAAGACGTAGAAATCGTCAAACGTGGCGAGCGCCGGGTCGCAGGTGAGGCCGCGGCCGATGAAGTTGGCCTCTTCGTCGCCGGTGAGGATGCGGATGGCGTGTCCGGTGGCGGCGAGCAAGCGTTGGCGGAACTCGTCGCCGTTGAGCGCGTCGCGCACGGCGCTGGTTGCGACCATGATGGTTTGAACAGGATGGAACGGAGCGGCGTCGGCCAGCAGTTCCTGAATGGCTGCGAGGCCCTGCGCCATGCCGTCTTCTGTCAGCTGTGGCTCGGCTTTGCTGATGCCGGCGCTGATGCGAGCGTCGATCGTGCGGCCCTTGAGCGAGACGATGCCGCCATCGGGCCGACGACGGGCGACGAGGACCTTGATCGAGTTGGAACCGATATCGATGACGGCGACGACGGGCATGGTGATCAAAGCACAAAATCAGCCGGCGCGATCAAGACGACGAATTCGCCTTTGAGGCTGCCCTTGAGAAGGCGGTCGCGAACGTCGGCGGCGCGACCGATCAGGAAGGTTTCGTGGAGCTTGGTGACTTCGCGGGCGATGCAGATCACTCGATCCGGACCGAGTTTTTCGACGATTTCAACGGCGAATTTGTCGATACGGTGGCAGCTTTCGTAGAGCGCGAGGGTGAATTCGAAGTCGCGGTATTTCTCTAGGAACGCGGTGCGCGCGGCGGTTTTTGCGACGAGAAATCCGGCGAAGAGAAAGCCGTTGGTCGGCAGGCCGCTGGCGCTGAGAACGGCGGCAACGGCGCAAGCGCCGGGCACGGGCACGACCTGCAGGCCGCGGCGATGGCAGGCGCGCACGAGGCGGAAGCCGGGATCGCTGATGGCAGGCGTGCCGGCGTCGCTGACCACGGCGATAGACTTTCCGGCGGCGAGCTGGTCGGCGAGTCGTTCGGCGACCTCGATTTCGTTGTGGTCGTGGTAGGCGATGAGATCACGACGCAGGCCGTAGCGGGTCAGGAGTCCGCCGGTGGTGCGGGTGTCTTCGCAAGCGATGAGGTCAACACTGCCGAGGATGGCGCGGGCGCGCTCCGTCAAATCGGCAAGGTTGCCGATCGGAGTGGCGACGACATAGAGATGGCCGGGTTGGGGCGTGAGCGAGGGGTTGACGGAGGCGTCGGCCATGGGGCGATGTCAGACGATTACCGGCGGCGGGCAAGCTTGCTCCAGCGATATGGGCACAAAAAATCCGGTTCTTTCGAGAACCGGATGATGAATACTTAGCTGCCTTGACCGGGGCCACCCATGTTGCCCATTCCGGGAATGCCGCCTTCCCAGCTTGCGGGCCGGCTCCACGGGATACTGCCATCTTGCTCGGTCTTAGTGGAACATCCCGACGCGGCAAGCGCCACCAGCATGCCAGCGAGAACGAGTACGCCGAGGACAAGCTTTTCAAGGAGGCGCATAAATTACTGGGCCGCGATGGTGGCGGAGTCGCCTTTGACGAGGCTGCCGTTCAGGGAGTCAGGGGCAATTTGAGCGATCGAGTAGTTTTTCTCAACACTACTGACTTGAGCCGTGGCTATAGTGGTGCCTCCGCGGGCGACGGTAAAGCGGTTGCCCACCTGGACGCCTTGACTTGAGCCGAGGTTGATAACGACAAAGGCGTTTTGATTGCCAACGCTCACGACCTGGCCCTTGAGTCCGGAGGCTGCGGTTGTTTTTGCGACGTCGGGAGTGCCATTGACAGCGGTGACCGCCGCCGCGCTTTTGCTGGCCTCCAGTTCGGTGACGCGAGATTGAAGGGTGGCGATGGTCTGCTTGTATTTTTCGATCTCCTCGGGAGAAGCGGCGGCGGCGGCGAGGGTGGCCTTGGCGATATCACGTTTGAGGTCGGCGATCTCGGTGTTGAGCGCTTGGGCGGCGTCGTCCTTGGCGGTGATTTGATTTTTCAGCTGGTCGATGTCACGAGCGAGCTGGACGTTGTGGCTTTCGGAAAGGGTGGCCTTGGACTTGGCGTCTCCCAGATCGCTGTCGAGAGCCGAAAGGCGTTTTTGGAGGGCTTCGGACTGCGCACCCGCTTCCGCCAGTTTGGCCTGAAGATCAGCCGCACGCGTGCTGGCCTGGGTGACTTGCTGCTGGAGCTGAGTCTTCGTGTTACCGATCTGGATATAGAAAAAAGCGGAAGCAGCCGAGCCCAGCAAGGCGATCACACAAAGCACAAGTGTAAGGGATTTCATAGGGGAGATTTGTTACAGTGTCACCATCACGGACCGTCTTGAAAAGGGAAAAGTTTCCCAAAAGTGACCCTGCGCCGGTTGGCCTATCGGATTGGATGGGCGCGGAGCGAGTGGGTTAAGCGGTATAAGTGGATTCAAACCAAGGTGCTTTCGAGGTTTTTTTCACCCCGCCGTTCGCGGCGAGGTGCTCGAGGACCTTGAAGACCAGTTCGGCCTTTTCGGGCGCACCCAGGGCAACGGCCATAGAATCGGCGGTGAACGACTGTCCGGCGGAGGACTTGAGCTTGGCGGTGATCTGGAGCTTAAGGGCGATGACGCCGCCGGCGGCCTTCTTGCCCGCTTCGACGCCGGGCTGGTGGTAGGCGTTGATGCCGACGAGCGAGGCGTAGAGACCGACTGCGCGTTCATAGAGCGCGATAAGGATACCAAGCGTGCGGGGCGAGACGTCGTCGACGGTAATCGAGACGGATGAGCGGTTGCTTTCGGAGAGCGCATCGCGGGTGCCGAGGTAGAATCCTTGCAGGTAGTCGCCGGTGGTGACGCCGGGATCGACGTCGAAAGAGGAACCGTCGCGGTCCTTCAAGACCTCGATGAAGGTGACGAAGAAGTTGTTCACGCCGTCGCGGAGCTGCTGCACATAGGCGTGCTGGTCGGTCGAGCCCTTGTTGCCGTAAACGGCGATGCCCTGGTTGACGACCTTGCCCTTCAGGTCACGCTCCTTGCCGAGCGATTCCATGACGAGTTGCTGGAGGTAGCGGGAGAAGAGGAGCAGGCGGTCTTTGTAGGGGAGGATGACCATGTCCTTCGCGCCTTTGCCGTTGGTGGCGTAATACCACATGAGGGCGAGGAGGGCGGCGGGGTTTTCGGCGGTCTTGGTTGATCGGGTGACCGCGTCCACGGCGGCAGCGCCGTCGAGGATGGCCTGAATGTCGATGCCTTGAAGCGCGGCGGGCACAAGGCCGACGGCGGAGAGTTCGGAGGTGCGGCCGCCGACCCAATCCCACATAGGGAAACGGGCGAGCCATTTTTGGGCGATGGCCGTCTGATCGAGCTTGGAGCCCGCGCCGGTGATGGCGACGTAGTGTTTGGTGAAGTCGAGGCCGGCGGCCTTGAAGGCGGCGGCGGCTTCGAGCTGGCCGTTGCGTGTCTCGGCGGTGCCGCCGGACTTGGAAATGACGACGGCGAGGGTCTCGGAGAGTTTTCCGGCGAGCGAGGCGAGGACGTAGTCGATGCCGTCGGGGTCGGTGTTGTCGAAGAAGGAAACAGCCATCTTGTCCTTGGCTGGCTGGCCGAGGGCGTGAGTGACGAACTGCGGGCCAAGGGCGGATCCGCCGATGCCGATCACGAGGAGCCGGGTAAACTTCTTGCCGGGCGAAGGGGCGATGGTGCCGGCGTGGACTTTGGCGGCAAAGTCCTTGATTGCGGCGAGTGTGTCGCTGATTTCGCTGGCAAGCACCGGGGTGGGAGCGAGCCGCGGGGCGCGAAGCCAGTAGTGGCCGACCATGCGGTTCTCATCGGGGTTGGCGATGGCCCCTTTTTCCAGGGCGACCATGTCGACGTAGGCCTGCTGGATGGCGGCTTCTTTGGAGGCGAGAAAGTCATCCGGGAAAGGGATGCGACTGATATCGAGCGCGAGGCCGAGATCGGCGTTCTGGTAATAGTGTTTCTTGAAACGAGACCAAGTGGACATAGAAGAAGGAAAATAGGAGTAGGAGCGGAAGCGAAAGCCAAGTGAGTCTGGCGAGGCAGGCCAATGATGAAAAATCTGTGGTGACAGTAAAGATCCCCTGAGCTTGCTCCGGGGATCTTTACTGAGGCTTAAAATTTCTTCGACCACTTGCGGTCGTCGGCGATTTCGAGGTGCTTGGTTTCTATCTGCACGCCGGCGACGCAGGGGTGGGCACGGAGTTCCTGAAACTTGGCTGGCGTCAGCTTCCAGCCCAACGCGCCGCTGATGTCGGAAAGGGCGGTGATCCGGTCTTCGAAGAGGAAGCCGAGGCTCGTCTTGGTCTCGCCGGCGGATTTGTCGAGGATGGGGCGGAGTGTGCGGAGGAAATTGTTGAGCTCTTTATGCTGCGGGTGGAGGATCCAGGTTACGCGCTTGATGTGGGTCATGACGTAGGCCTCGAGCGGGCGGCATTCCTTCACGTTGATGCGCGGGCCTTCCTGGCCGACGATGATGTTGCCGAGGATGACGACCTGCGCGTTTTCAGCGAGGTTGACAGACCACTTGGCGGTGGCGTCGGCAAACATGTTGAGCTGGAGCGACGCCTTCTTGGTCGAGAGCGTGAACATGAACCACGGGCGGTTGTCCTTCTTCGCGAGTTTCTTGACGAGGTTGCTGGCGATGCCACAGAGACGGAACTCGACGCGGTCACCCAAGCCGAGGAGTTCGTCAGGGGCGCAGGTGTCGAGCGCGTCGGCGAGGCCGAGGTAGGCGTTCATCGGGTGGCCGGTGACGTAGAAGCCGAGGAGTTCCTTCTCAAACTGGAGGCGGTCGGCGGAGGTGAAGTCGTCTTCCTGCTCGGCCTGGCGGTCGCGCGGAGCGGATTTTTTCGCGGCGGGCGCTTCCTCGGCGAGCATGTCGAAGAAGCCGCTTTGGCCGGCGGCGCGGTCGCGGGCGTTGGCGACGGCGGCGGCGAGGAAGGAATCGATGTTGTCGAAGAGTTTTTTGCGCGAGGCTCCGCTGAAATCAAAGGCGCCGGTCTTCACGAGGTGCTCGAGGACGCGTTTGTTAAGGGCCTTGGCATCCACGCGGGAAACAAAGTCGTCGAAGTCGGCGAAGGGCCCGTTTTTCTCGCGTTCCTCGATGACTTTGAGGGCGGCGCCTTCGCCAACACCCTTGATGCCGGCCATGCCGAAGCGGATTTTCTGACCGACGGGGGCGAACATGTCGCGCGACTCGTTGACGTCGGGGCCGAGCACGACGAGGCCCATCGCCTCGCACTCGGCGACGAAGTGGGAAACTTTTTCGGAGTTGCCCAACTCGGAGCTGAGCATGGCGGCCATGAACTCGGCGGGGTAGTTGGCCTTCAGGTAGCCGGTCTGGTAGCTGAGAATCGCGTAGGCGGCGGAGTGGGATTTGTTGAAACCGTAGCCGGCGAATTTGTTGAGGATGTCGAAGATGGCGTCGGCGGTTTTCTGCGGGATGGCGTTCACGCGGAGGGCACCCTCGACGAACTTGGTGCGTTCCTTGGCCATGGCCTCGGCGTCTTTTTTGCCCATGGCGCGTCGGAGCATGTCGGCGCCGCCGAGGGTGTAGCCGGCGATGATCTTGGCGGCTTCCATGACCTGCTCCTGGTAAACCATGATACCGTAGGTTTCCTGACAGACAGCCTCGAGGAGTGGGTGTGGGTAGGTGACGGTGGACGGATCTTTTTTGCCGCGGACGTAGTCGGGTATCCACTCCATCGGGCCGGGACGGAAGAGCGCGATGAGGGCGACAATCTCGTCGATGGTGGAGAGGCCGATCTGGCGGCAGAGGTTTTGCATGCCGCCAGACTCCAACTGGAAGACGCCGGTGGTGCGGCCGGAGTTGAGGAGGGCGAAGGTCTTGGCGTCGTCGAGGAGGATTTCCTCGATGTCAAAGTCGGGGTTGGCGGAGCGGCGGATGTTGGCGACAGCGTCGGCGATGACGGTGAGCGTCTTCAGGCCGAGGAAATCCATCTTCAGCAAGCCGAGTTTGCCGACGGCGTTCATGTCGAACTGCACGGTGACGTCGCCTTCCTGCAACGTGAGCGGGACGAACTCGTCGAGAGGGCGATCCGTGATGATGATGCCGGCGGCGTGTTTGCCGGTGTTGCGCACCATGCCCTCGAGGACGCGGGCGGATTCGAAGATTTTTTTTGCGGCGGGGTTGCGGTCGAGCTCGGTGCGGAGCTCGGCGGATTTTTCGACAGCTTTTTCCAGAGTCATCTCGAGTTCGTCAGGGATCATCTTGGCGAGACGATCGGCTTCGGCGTAGGGGAGATTGTTGACGCGGGAGACGTCGCGGATGACCGCCTTCGCGCCGAGCGTGCCGTAGGTGATGATGTTGGCGACACAGTCGTTGCCGTATTTCTGGCGGACGTAGTCGATGACCTCGACGCGGCGTCGCATGCAGAAGTCGATGTCGAAGTCGGGCGGAGAGACGCGTTCGGGATTCAGAAAGCGCTCGAAGAGAAGTTTGAAACGGAGCGGGTCGAGGTTGGTGATACCGAGGACGTAAGCTACGAGACAGCCGGCTCCCGAGCCGCGGCCGGGGCCGACGGGAATGTTTTTTGTGCGGGCCCACGCGATGAAGTCCCATACGACGAGAAAATAATCCACGAAGCCGGTGAGACCGATGATCGCGAGTTCGTAGTAAAGGCGGAGAACGAGTTCCTCGTGCCGCGTGAGTCCAGTGTAGTCGGGTGGCGTGGGTTTCTGGTCGGAGGCGAGTGAGAGGAGAGGGGCGAGGCGGGTGGCGACGACCGGATGGGTAGCGACCTCGGCGGGGTTAAAATCGTAGCGCTGGGTGAGACCGGCGGTGCAAAGCTCGGCGAGGTAGGCGAGTGGGGAGACCTTGCGCGAGGTGATCTCGACGGGTAGCGGGTAGCGCGGGTAACGTTCGGAGCCTTTAGGAAAAGGGATCGAGAGGTCGCACATGTCGGCGACGAGTTGGGTGTTGTCGAGTGAGTCGGGACGCTCGCCGAAGAGCGTGAGCATCTCGTCGTGCGACTTCAGATAGAACTGGGAACCGGAGAACTTCATGCGGTTCTCTTCCTCGATTTTCGCGCCGGTCTGAATGCACAACATGGCGTCGTGCGGAGCGGCGTCGGCGTGGTTGACGTAGTGAACGTCGTTTGTGCAGATGACCTTCAGGCCAAACTCCTCGGCGAGCTTCAGGAGGCCGGGGATGATTTTGACCTGCTCGGCGATACCGTGGTCTTGGATTTCAACGAAGTAGTTTTCGCGTCCGAAAATCTCCACGAAGCGACCGCAGGCCTTGCGGGCTTCCTCGTATCGGTCGTGCAGGAGGTGTTGCGGAACGATGGCGGCGAGGCAGCCGGTGAAGCCGATAAGGCCGTCGGCGTATTTGGCGAGCGTTTCCAGATCGGCGCGGGGTTTGTAGTAAAAGCCCTTGAGATGCGCGTCGGAGACGAGCTTGAGGAGGTTTTGGTAGCCGGTGAGATTTTTCGCCAGCAGACCCATGTGGTAGTAGTTTTTGCCGTCTTCCGATTTTCCGGTTTTTTCGAGACGGGAGCTTTCGACGATGTAGATTTCGCAGCCGATGAGCGGCTTGATGCCTTTTGCCTTGGCGGTATTGTAGAACTCGATTGCCCCAAACATGTTGCCGTGATCGGTGAGGGCGATAGCCTTCATGCCCATGTCACACGCACGTTGCATCAGGCGATCGATGCGACAGGCGCCGTCGAGCAGGCTGTAGTCGGTATGGACATGGAGGTGGACGAAGTTCGAATCGGATGACGACACATGGGCTAGGCAATGTCGCGCAGCGGCCTTCGCAAGCCTCAAGCGGTCGCATCGGAAAAAAGCCATTGACGTGTCGGAGTCGGTTTGGCCTATTCCTCAGCTTTTCCTCCGAACCTTACGTCTTTCCAACATGTCCATTGAAATCAAAATCCGCAAAAACGAGCCCGTTGATCGTGCGCTCCGCCGCATGAAGAAGAAGCTCGAACGCGAAAACATCATCAAAGATGTCCGCGCGAAGCGTTACTTCGAAAAGCCCTGCGAGCGCCGTCGTCGTAAGGTGAAGGTCATGGCCTTCACGCAGATGCTGCGCAATCGCCACGCCGAGTAATCGGCGTCGTTCCATCATTTAATGAGACCGCGTCGGCCGAAGTGATTCGGGGCGCGGTTTTTTATGGCTTTTTGCGTAGTTATTATGCGTTTTGAGTGCTCTTTCGTGTGAAACCTACTCTCGCGCTTTCAACCTGTTGGAATTCATACCGTCATACCGATGGTATGGAGATGTTGCGTGAGACTGCCGCATTGGGGTTTACGCATGCGGAACTGAGCCACGGCACACGCATTCTTCTCGTGCCAGGTGTTATCCGCGCGGTCGAGGAGGGTGTCATCAAGATCAGTTCGATCCATAATTTTTGCCCATTGCCGGCAGGCGTCGATCAGGCGGCCCCCAATTTGTTCGAACCTTCCTTGCCGGACCGCCGTGAGTACGAGCAATGGTTGAGATACACCAAGCGGTCTGTCGATTTTGCCGTGCAAGTGCGGGCCAAGGTGCTCGTGATGCACTTGGGTAGTGTGAGATTTCTGCTGTTTAACCCTGCCGGGAAACTCAAGGCCTTCGTCCGTAAAAACCCGACCGTTTCAGTTCCGGATGATAAGGTTTACCAGGAGGTTTTGATGAAAGCGTGTGAAAAGTTGCGTTCGCAGATGATTCCCTATTGGGCGCAGGTGAACCGTAGCCTCGAGGAGATTCGCGTCTATGCGGATTCCCGCGGAGTGGCGCTCGGTCTGGAAAATCGGGAGAAATTCGACGAGTTGCCGATTGATGATGATTTTCCGACGCTCTTCGAAAGCATCACGAAACCAAACACGTGCGGCTACTGGCACGACACGGGGCACGCCGACATCAAGCAGAGCATGGGCATGATCGATCACCGCATTCATCTCGAACGGAACGCATCGCGATTGCTGGGTTTCCATTTGCATGACGTCACGCCCGATGGGAAGGACCATCAAGCCGTCGGATCGGGTCATATTGATTTTGAAATGATCAGTGGGTTTTGGCGTCCCGAACACCTGCTCACGCTGGAATTGAGCCCTCGTGTGACACATGATGAAGTGGTTTCATCCAAGGAACGCATCGAAGGATTGATCGCCAAGCGCTTCTGCGCTTGAGTGTCGCGCCGGATTCCGGCGGCTAGGGAGCGGGGTGTTTTTTGATAAGCTCCGTCACCCAGCGACGATGCGGACCAGATAAAGTGATCGCCTCCAGTTCAAAGGCCGAAACCCATACGAGTCCCTGCATCAGTCGACCGCGAGGAGGAGAGACGACATGGATGGACTCGGTGATGGCATAACGCGTGATCCCTCTTTTTTTTATAGCGATGAGTGGTGTCTTTGCGATCACTGCCGCAGTCAGGCCGAGATGGGCGGCGGTGGGCAACTCGTGCAGGTTGGCGAGTCGTCGCGCACCGGCAGCGGCGCGGTGCAAAAGAAGTTTCCCGGCGCGCAAGCACCAGACGCGAGCGACGGCGCGCTGTTCGATCTGTTTAGGGGCAAGACAGGGAAACGCCTCAGGTTCACCACGCTTCGAGGCGGCGCAAAAAGAGAGCACGGGGCAGACGGTGCAGAGTGGATTCTGGCGAAGGCAAACCATCGCGCCCAACTCCATCATGGCTTGATTATGGTCGCCGGGAAAGTCGGGGTTGAGCACGGCGTTGGCGAGTGGCCCGAGGGTTTTGACCGCGCTGGCGCTGTCTCGGAAGGACGTGGCATTCGCCGTGAGCCGGGTGAGAACACGCACGACGTTGCCATCGACGACGGCGGTCGGAACGTTGAACGAGATGCTGGTGATCGCCGCCGCCGTGTAGGGGCCGATGCCGGGCAACTCCTGCCAACTGGCGGGTGTTTGTGGCGGCGTGGGCATGGCGACCACGACCTTGGCGAGTTTGTGGAGGTTGCGGGCGCGCGAGTAGTAGCCGAGGCCTTCCCAGTGTTTCAATACGCGTTCTTCGGAGGCGGCGGCCAACGTGCAGAAGTCGGGAAACGCCGCCAGCCAGCGGGAGAAATACGGGAGAACGGTCTTCACCTGCGTCTGTTGCAGCATGAACTCGCTGACAACGGTTTTATAAAGCGACGGCTCATCGCGCCAAGGCAAGGGACGCTGGTGGGCACGAAACCAGTCGAGGAGTGCGCCCTGAAATCCGGTTTTATGGGTGATCAGCAATGAAGATGGTGTAGCCACGAAGTGACACGAAAAGGCACAAAAAACCATCGAGCGAAAGTCTAGGATTCATTTTTATCAGATTTTCGTGCCTTTTAGTGACCAACATTAAACCTATGCCGAAAAAGCCGTCCTCTGACGACGAAGCCCCCGAGAAGCTGAGCAGCTATACGATCAAGCTCGACGATGCCCAGATGGAGGTGCTGCACGAGATATGCAAGGCACGCGGATGGGAGGCGTTCGAGGTCGCCTATACGCGTTTTGCGTTCAAGGCGGAGTCTGCGAAGATCAATCTTTCCGCCTATACCAGCGGCAAGGTCGTGATCGCCGGCAAAGGCACGGAGGATTTCGTGCGCGATGTGATCGAGCCCGAGGTGACCAAGGTCGCCAAGCTTGGCTATGACGAGGTGCTTAACCCCGACTGGTTCGAGGCGCACGCGGGGTTGGACGAAAGTGGCAAGGGCGACTTCTTCGGTCCGGTCGTGGCCGCCACGGTTATCGCCGAAAGATCGGCGATAACCAAATGGCGCGAAGCCGGTGTCCAAGACTCGAAGAAAATTGCAGAGACCAAAATTCTCCAGCTCGACAAACTGATCAGGGAAACGCCGTGGGTGACGGTTAAAACCTGCTATTGCTCGATGCGGAAATACAACGAGCTGATGCGCCGCCCCCGTGCGAATTTGAATCTC
Source organism: uncultured Verrucomicrobiota bacterium (assembly GCA_903904685.1). GTDB lineage: Bacteria > Verrucomicrobiota > Verrucomicrobiia > Opitutales > Opitutaceae > Rariglobus. Next base: position 4,981 of record CAIVDS010000086.1, on the reverse strand, counting down.
CTGCTTGCCTGGCAGCACGCCACAGCGCTCTCGCAGGCGCTTGCGGAAAAACCCGTGAAGTGGGGGTTGCTTGACCAGTTTACCGAGCAGCCACTCGTGCAGCGTGAGTTGGCGAAAAAGAAGGTGGAAAACTTCGAACTGCGCATGCGCACCAAGGCCGAGTCAGATCCGGTGGTGGCCGCCGCCTCCATCGTGGCCCGTGCCGAATACGTGCGGCTCATGCGCGAGCTTTCGCGCAAGTTTGGCGAACCGCTCCAGAAGGGAGCGAGTGCCCGGGTGAAGGAGCAGGCGCATCAAATCATCCATAGATTCGGCGTTCTCGCCTTGGGTGATTTTGCCAAGCTGCATTTTCGCACCGCTTATGAAGTCGTCAAAGATGCCGGCAGGCTTGCCGAGCTTCCGCTGCCCGAACCCAAGGAGCGCTTTGGATTCGGTCGTGGCTGAGCATCTGTTCATGCATGGCCACCAAGCGTCGACAACTTCGCGGATTCGATCTTAAGCAGATGGATGGTCTTGCCGAGCTCATCGGCGTTGATGAGGCCGGTCGTGGTGCGCTGGCCGGCCCGGTCGTTGCTGGCGCGGTGTTGGTGCCCCGCGCATTTCTCGACGGTCGCTGGGCTGCGATCAATGCGGGGCGTATCAATGATTCCAAACAGCTGACCATAGCCGAGCGCGATATATTGTGGGCCGACTTCGAGACGCTGGTGGCCGAGGGCCAGATCCATGCGACTTTCGGGGTGGCGGATGTCCATGAAATCGAGCAACTCAACATCCTCGGTGCAACGAAGCTCGCGATGCGTCGTGCGTTGGAGGGTATTTATGCGCCGACTGCCTTTGAGCAGACGAGAGAGCCTGATCTTTTTGCCTCCGCCGAGGAGATCGCCGACTATAAGCCTCAGGCCTCCTGCAAGATTTTGGTCGATGGGCTGAAGCTGAAGCATTTTCCCTATCCGCACACCGGCGTGGTCAAGGGCGATGCCCGATCCCTCTGCATCGCGATGGCCTCAATTGTCGCCAAGGTGACGCGTGACCGCCTGATGAACGATCTCGACGCACAGTTTCCCGGCTATGGTTTTGCCCAGCACAAGGGCTATGGCACCGAGGAACATCGCGAGGCCGTTCTGCATCTTGGGCGCTGTGCTCAGCATCGCGAGCTGTTTCTTCGGAAGCTGCTCGCCGGCCGGGTTGACTCTGCGCAGATTGATTTTTTTGGAGACGGAGAACTGTAACGTGCGGATTGCCTCCGGCTCGAGAGTCCGTTTTCTCAACACCACATGGCTGGCAAGAAACATACTTCGCTTGATCGCGTGCTCGGTCGGCTCGACACGCTTGATTCGGTTAACCTGACAAATCTCGTCCAGCGTCTGGCGCGGGAACACGGCTTGTTCGAGGACATCTTCAATACGTTGCAGGAGGGTATTCTCGTCATCAGTGAAAATGGAGAAATCGAATATGCAAACCTCTCGGCGCATCGACTGATCGGACTCAAGACGGACGATCTCACCGGTTCCGTTCTTTGGCGGCTCGTGCCTGGCCTGCGACCGTCGCTGGAGACTTTGTTTGACGATGCCGCTCAGGACTTGCCGGTGGTGGCACGCGAGATCGAGCTCAGTTATCCCGAGTCGCGCGTGGTCAGGCTTTATATGGTGCCGTTCAAGGGGGAAAGCAGCGATTCCGCACGGCGTTTTGCGGTCATCCTTTCCGACATCACTAGGGAAAAGCAGAGCACGGAAGATCGCATCGAAAGCGAGCGTACATCCTCGATCCTCCTGCTGGCCGCAGGCGTCGCGCACGAGCTGGGTAATCCGCTCAACTCGCTTACGATCCACCTCCAGCTTATCGAGCGAAAGCTGAAAACCCCGAAGGCGCCCAAAGGCAAGGCGGCGACCTCGCTCGCCGATTCCATTCGCGTCTGCCAGGCGGAAGTGTCGCGCCTCGATGGGATCATCACCAACTTTCTTGATGCCATCCGTCCGCGTCCGCCCGATCTTGCCGAGACTAATCTGGCTGAGGTGCTCGATGAGGTGCTGCGATTCCAGCAGCGTGAATTGGAGGATCGAGGCATCACGGTGGAGGCGGAAACGTCCTCCGATTTCCCCGCCGTCATGGCAGATCGCAACCAGATCAAACAGGTGTTTTTCAATCTCACTAAAAATGCGATGGAGGCGATGAGTCCCGGAGGAAAACTGCGCATCCGGGCCCGTTCGGATGACGACAATGTCTATCTGCTCTTCGGGGACACCGGGACTGGTATCAAGCAGGAGGACCTAGGAAAACTTTTCCAACCTTACCACACAACCAAGACCGGAGGGCATGGGCTTGGCTTGATGATTGTGCAGCGGATACTCCGTGAGCATGGCGGCCAGGTGGGCATCGAGAGCAAGGAAGGTGTCGGCACTTTGGTGACGCTGCAATTTCCTCAAAAGAACAGACGGGTGAAAATGTTGAAGTAGCTCTGTGTTATTTGGTATCACCTCATGCTTGACCGAAGGGCGGGGTTGGCGGATTCATTGAAGCATCATGGTCACTTCAGTGCTCATCGTTGATGACGAGAAACACACCCGCGATGGCCTTAGACAGGCGTTGGAGGATGAATACGACGTGTCGGTAGCGGCCAATGTCGATGAGGCTTTTAACCAGATCGAGGCGCAGGAATTCGACGTTATTCTGACTGACTTGCGCATGCCGGGGAAATCTGGCTTCAAGATCATCGACAAGGTGCTCGCCCTTCCGAACAAGCCCTCCGTAATCATGATGACCGCCTACGGCAGCATCGACTCCGCTGTGGAGGCGATGAAGCGAGGGGCGGTCGATTTTCTGACGAAACCGGTGAACATCGAGCGGCTCGAAGTGCTTATCCAGCGTGCGCTCAAAACCAAGACACTTGAGGTTGAGGTGAAACAGTTGCATGAACGGCTTGACGACAAATTCAGTTTCGAGGGCATCATCGGCCATTCGGACAAGCTCAAGGACGTGATCGACCGTGTGAAGCTTGTCGCTCCGTCGAAGGCAACCATCATGATCGACGGAGAATCCGGCACGGGCAAGGAGCTGATCGCCCAGGCCATTCATCAGGCCAGTCCGCGCGCTCGTGCGCCATTTATCGCAGTGCATTGCGCGGCGCTTTCGGAAAGTTTGCTCGAAAGCGAAATCTTTGGCCATGAACGAGGGGCGTTCACTGGAGCGATGGAGAAGCGCATCGGGCGTTTTGAGGCGGCGGATACCGGCACGCTCTTTCTTGATGAGATTGGGGAAATATCGCCGTCCACACAGGTGAAGCTGCTGCGTTTTCTTGAAACCAAAACCATTGAGCGCGTGGGCGGATCGAAGCCAATCCAGCTCGATGTTCGTCTCGTCGCGGCGACGAACCGAGATCTCGAACGGCTTGTGCAGGAGAGGAAATTTCGTGAAGACCTATTTTTCAGACTTAACGTCGTGCGCATCACGCTGCCGCCGCTGCGGGCTCGCACGGACGACATCCCGCTGCTGCTGGCCCACTATATTCAGTTTTTTGCCAAGGAAAATAGAGTGTCTCCGCTGGTCGTCGAGCCGGGGGCATTGCGCTATCTTCAGTCTTACCCATGGCCGGGGAATATTCGTGAACTTCGGAATTTTACCGAAAATGCCGTGGTAATGCACCGCGGTGCCAAGCTCACTGAGTATGATCTGGAACCACGGTTCCGTGGCCAGATGCTGGCATTGCCGACCGGTGGCGATGCGGTTGAGTTGGCGCAGGCAGGCGTAGGACAGGCTCATTCGTCGGAGTCTGTGATTTCCGGCGGATCCTTATCTATGGAGGAAAATGAAAAGCGGCTCTTGCGCGAGGCGTTGATCAAATCGCGTGGCAACCGGACCAAGGCCGCACAGTTGATGGGTATCAGTCGTCGGACGCTTCACCGCAAACTTGTGCAGTGGTCTGAACTGGATGTGATTGACCGCTGATGTCCGCCATTGGATAGGAGTTGCCTCGCTGGCGGTCCGGCATTTGCCTGAAACTTTCCTTCATGCGTTTCGTTTCCTTGTGGGTTCTCGCTGTCTGCCTGTCTGCTCATCTGTGTGCGGATGTGCGTGTGGTCGGCTCCGATCTTATTGGCAAGGATTTCGCCGCCTCGCTGGCGGATTATGCACGGCGTAACGACATTAGAGTAAAGATCGACCTGTCGGGTAGTGTTAGAGGGCTTGAGCAGTTGCAGGCCGGCGATGCCGATTTGGGGCTGCTTGTGTTTCGCCCCGATGAAAAATTGCCAGGGGCGCCGTTTGTCGCGCTGCCGGTGGCCTATCACACGGCGGTAGTGGTGGTGCCGGCGGCGTTGCCACTGACGCAGATCACGTTTGATCAGCTCAACGCCATTTACTCCGATGAGGCCGAATCCAATCTCAAACGGTGGTATGATCTCGGGGTCGTGGGTGAATGGGCGACCAACAATATCCTGCCCAACATCACGGGGCCGGGTGGCGGCATCTCTTATGATCTTTTTCGTTACACGGTGCTTCGCAAACCAGTGCTGAAGCCAACTGTGACCGTGCAGGATACAGTTGAAGCCACGTTAAGGCGCATTATGGGTCAAGAGGGAGGGTTGGCTATCATGCCCATGCTTCCTGAAAAACAACCAAGCCTCAAAGCGTTACTCGTGGCGCGTGGTCCGAAGGACGTAGCCTTCGGTGCCACAGAAGACAACATTCACTCGGGTGATTACCCCATCCGTTTGCCTATCTATCTCGTTTTCCGGAAGGACAAGGCCAAATCGATGCAAGTTATACTACGATATCTGTTCAGTGAGGACGCCGTGTCGCTTTGGACCAAAGCCCGTCTTTTCCCGTTGCCTATTCAAGCGCGCAACCAACAGATCTTTGATTTGGAACTTCTCTAAAAAAGCTATTGACGATGAAGGGATGGGAGCTTGTGCTCGCACCTCTCAAGCAGGCGTAGCTCAGTTGGTAGAGCACCACCTTGCCAAGGTGGACGTCGAGAGTTCGAGTC
>CAIVDS010000085.1 GCA_903904685.1 uncultured Verrucomicrobiota bacterium | reverse complement strand
TTACGAAAGCGTTGCTCTACCACTGAGCTACATCGGCGAAACACTATGCTATTAATGACTCACAACTATTTTCATCTCTGCGACATCAGTTTTGTCACCCGAAGTTGTAACCGTAATCTTTTGGGCATGAAAACCGAAGCTCTTGGAGGAGAGACGAAGGTTGATGCTCGAAAGATAGTGTTTCATCGGGTGGCGGAAAACCTTTGACGCTTGGAATCGAGTGGCGGGTATTACGCTTTGATCAAACGGGGTGACAAGCAATTTCGTCGTTCCCTCAAGACCAAAGATCGCAAGCTGGCCGAACGTCGTTTGCCTGAACTGCAATGCCAGATCGGGAATCTAACGATTGCAGACGATGCCCGTCTGACATTTGACGAGCTTGGCAAGCGATGGATGGTGCAACGTCTCACACCAGCAAACCAGACTCCGTGATGTGGTGTGCATTTTACATTAAAACCTAGGCGGCGTTTTTTGTCCGATGTTTTTCCATGGTGGGCAGGAACGCCGCGAGCAGGCCGATCAATGGAAGGAAGCCGCACACCTCGAATACGAAGGCGATGCTCGTGTGGTCGGCCAGTTTGCCCAGCAGCGCGGAGCCGACGCCCGCCATGCCGAAGGCGAGACCGAAGAAGAGGCCGGAAACCATACCGACTTTCCCAGGCATGAGTTCCTGCGCGTAAACCAGAATGGCTGAAAAAGCGGAGGCGAGCACCAGGCCGATTAGCACGCTCAGCATCACCGTTCCGACGAGGCCCGCATGAGGTAGCGCCAGCGTGAACGGCGCGACGCCGAGGATGGAAAACCAGATGACCCGTCGGCGACCGAAGCGGTCGCCCACCGGCCCGCCGATGATCGTGCCGGCGGCCACCGAAAACAAGAACACGAAGAGCATGACTTGCGCGTGCGGCACGGTCATGCCGAACTTCTGAATCAGGTAGAACGTGTAGTAGTTGGTGAAGCAGGCCAGGTAGAAATATTTCGAGAAGATCAACACGGCGAGGATTGCCATGGCGGCAACGATGCGGCCCTTCGTGAGCGTGACTCGGGCGGCGATGTGCGCAGCGTATTTGGCTGCGCGCGCGCGCACAAGGTGGCGTTGATACCAGCCGCCTACGCGCGACAGGATGACGATGCCGATCAAGGCGAGCAGCGTGAACCACAGTACGTAGCGTTGCCCGTGTGGCGCGACGATCCATGCGGCGGCCAGCGGACCAAGCGAACTGCCGAGGTTGCCGCCCACTTGGAAGAGCGACTGCGCGAAGCCGTGTTTGCCACCGGAGGCGAGGTGGGCGAGGCGCGATGACTCAGGGTGGAAAATAGAGGAACCGATGCCGACGAGCGCGGCGGCGCCCAGCAGCGCGTTGAAATTTTTGGCGAACGCCAGCAAGACCAAGCCGACCAGCGTCAGTCCCATACCTACGGGCAGTGAATACGGCTGCGGGTGACGGTCGGTATAGGTGCCGATGATCGGTTGAAGCAGCGAGGCGGTCACTTGCAGGACAAACGTGATCAGGCCGATTTGCGCGAAACTGAGTTGGTAAGATTCTTTCAGCAGCGGGTAGATCGACGGGAGCAACGACTGGATGGTGTCGTTGAGCAAGTGCGACAGACTGAGAGCCAACAAAACCGCGAAAATGGTTTGGTTGGCTGAGGAAGTTTCGTCCGCGGATAAGGTGGTGACGCTTGAGCTGGGTTTCATGGACGATGCGCGGTTAATCGCCGCCTTCGATCCCTTGTCCGGAGAAGCTGAAAAAAGCCCCCTCTGGAAAAGACCGGAGGGGGTGAAAGTGGATGAGACGTTCAAGTTTCATCACGGTGCGCCGGCGACGACGAGCAAGGCGACGCTGGCGTCCATGGTAATATGGACGACTTTGGCGACGGGATTGAGGGAGCGGAAGTTCACGAAGGTCTTTCGGAAAATGCATGGAGCCGGCGGCGCGTCAAGAACACCGCCGGGTTTCACGCTTTGGCGAGGCAGCAGTGCTTATGTTTCTTGCCGCTGCCGCAGGGGCAGGGATCGTTGCGGCCGACCTTGGGCGTGGCGGACTTGATCGGGGCCGGGCCGTGGCGCACGGTGCGGGCGTAGATCCAATTGCCGTCAATGCGGCTAAACTCGGATTTCTCGTGGAGAACTTGCTCTGAGCCTTGCTCGTCAAAATAGGCGGAGAAATCCACGGTGGACGTATCGGGCTTCGGGCCTGCGTCATGGGCGTGGATGACGAGGCGCCTCCACTTGATCGGTTCGCCGGCGGGCTCAGCGACGTAGGGTTTTTTATAGGTCGGCAGGTAGGTGCGATGCAGGTAGGCGTAGTCTTGCAGCACATGCGCGGTGAAGCGCGAACGCATCAGCTCCTCGGCGGTGGCGGCGATACGTTTGCCGGAGAGCACCGGTTCGCAGCAGAGGGAAAATGTTTTTCCGCTTCCGCAGGGGCAGGGCTGGCTGGAAAGAGAAGACGAAGTCGATGCGGTCATCCCGCAGAGTTATCGGGACAGGCGGGGGCAACGCGAGCCGGAAGCCGCACGGAGCCATGGTGCGATGAAAAATTAGCACGGTCGTGTCCAAAAGAACTGGACGTCATGGCGGACGCCGGCCCATGTCTTGAATGACAATGAAACGAATTTTACTCCTCACCATTCTGAGTATTTTTGTGGTTTCGACCGCTTCCGCCAAGACCCCGCACAAGCACAAGGGCAAGGCGAATGCTCACGCTGCCCATCATGCCCACAAGGGGAAGCATCACAAAACAACCCCGTAAGTTCATGGATTGCAAGAGGATAAAATAAACGGCGTTGTTGTGGTATGATCTTAAAGAACCCTGTTGCGGATAGGACCGCCCCGCTTCCCGCGTACAAGCGTATCGCCCTTGTAGCGCACGATCACGAGAAGGCGACCCTGCTGGCGTGGGCCGAGTGCAACCGCGCGTTGCTCGCGCAGCACGAACTTTGCGCCACCGGCACCACGGGTCGGCTGCTGGCGGAGCGGCTGGGGCTGCCGGTGCAATGTTACCTGAGTGGACCGCTTGGCGGAGACCAGCAGATCGGCGCAAAAATCGCGGAGCGGATGATCGATGTGCTGGTGTTCTTCTGGGATCCGCTGGAATCGCAGCCGCACGATCCGGATGTGAAGGCGTTGCTGCGGCTCGCGGCCGTTTGGAATATCCCGTGTGCGACCACGGTGGCGACGGCGGATTTTATTTTCAGTTCACCTCTGCTCGGAGTGGCATATCCCCGGGCGTTGCGTGAAACGCTTTCACACATCGAGCGCAAGCCGTTGGGTTAGGGGCCTTGCGTCAGAGCGGGTCGGTTTTTACGCGCCTGCACCGCGACCGTAATCGGGTAGCGGATGAGGCCGTGGTAGAGCCCGAGAATCACGATTATGCCGAGCATGGCGTAGATCAGGCCCTCGACGGTTGTGGGTATGGCCGGGCGGTAAATGCCCCAGGTGGCGCGGGCGATGGCCGGGTCGAGGTGGGCAAAAAATACGAAGGGCTTGCCCCAGAGCGAGGCGTTGCGGATGGCGGCGTCGGCGGAGGCGAGAGAGTCAACGCGAACCACGGCGGCGTGCATCACGCCGGCGAGACGGGCTACGGAAGCGTCGGCGTTGTGGCCGGTGCGCTCGATGAATTCCGCGAGCGTGAGTTTGGACTGGGCGGCGACCTCGGTGAATTGCACGAGCTGGCGACGGGCTTCATCGAGACGTCCGCCGAGGCGCTGGAGGTATTGCTGGATGAACTCGGGGAGTTGGCAGAACAGCACCGCGCCAAACACGCAGAGGAGGCGGTCCAGTAATTTTTCGCCGGCGCGCGCGACGGGTTTTAACGGTGTGGTCCAGCCCATGTGAAAATCATTTCGCATGGCTGGACCAAGCGCAAGCGGCGAGCCGTTTACGGAGACTTTTGAGATGGTCTCAAGCCGAGCGCAGCGCGCGCCGGTTTTTCACGGCTTCGTCGGCACGGCGGTCAAGCCAACGGATGAAGGGGAAGCGGGGCTGCGGACTTACGAATTCTTTCGGATCCACCGGATGGCCGTGGGGGTAGAGCGTTTCGGGATCGATGTAGGTGCCGAAGACGAAATCGCACAGGGGCAGGCCGAAGATGCCCGAGATGGCCTCATTGCAACGGATGTCGGCATGGTGACGCAAGTGGAACGCATAGGCCTTGCGCCAGATACGGCCGTATTTTGGGTGCTCGACGAGGCGGTCCCAAGTGTCTTGCGGCCAATGCTCGACGGCGTGGATAAGATCATAGAGCGAGAGCGACCAGGCGACGGCAAGATAACCGCCGAGAAAAACGGGCGCGGCGGGCAGCAGCCATTGGGCGAAGGCGAGGAAGGGCGTGACGATCAGCGCGAACACGAGAAGCGAATACCACGGGAAGTAGGATGCTTCGTGTTGTTTTTCCTCCTCGATGGGGAAGGTGTTGTGGACGACGTTCTCGACGAGGCCGGGGATTTCTTCCTGACTGCGTTTGGTTTTGTGGTAGCCGATACGGGTGAGCGCGTGATGCAGGGTGTGCTGTTTGTAGAAGTAGCTCAGGAACGGAATGAGTGGGGAGTGCAGGATGTAACGATGGAAGAAAAACTCGAAGACACCGGCGGCAACATGCACAGTGAGAAAAGCCAGCGCCAAGGCACCCCAACTGCCGGCGAGTTGGATCTTCCACAAGCTGGGCGCGAGCAGGGCGAGAGCGCCAAAGAGGCCGGCAAGCGTGACCAAGATGGTTGCGATGAAAAGCGCGGGGGAAAACTTTTCATCGGGGTGGTCGGTGTGTGTAGGATCAGACATGGAGAGAGCGAGAGGTGGAGGGTGAATAAGATGCCCGCATGCATCCCATCAGTAAAAAGCGGATGGGCCTAGCGTTTTCTCTAGAATTTATTCATGTTCAGTCCATCCCCTCAAACGTGCTCCTGCTGGCAACGAATTAGGTTGGTGACTGGCAATGAGGATCCATCCAACGGCGGATTATTTACTGCCGCCGAAGAGATTTTTTATGCCCTTGACCGCACCGGAGGCGGCGTCAGCTGCACCCGAGCCGATCTGGCCGACGGAGTGGGTGACAGCACTGACAATGCCGCCGAGGATGTTGGTCACGACCTTGCCGGCGGCCTGGTCCGGCGTGATACCGCCTTCCTTGGTGCCGAGGTCGGTCATGGTGATCGGAGGCATCGGGAGAGTGGCGGCGGCGGAGCCGACGCCGAGCGTGACCTTGGCGTTTTGGAGACGGAAGCTCTTGATCTCAAACTTCAGGGGCTTGGCCGGTTTTTCGGCGGTTTTGTCGGTCTTCTCAGCGGGCTTGGCCGCATCGCCGCCGCCAGTCGCCTTCTCGATGTTTTTAAGCAGGTCATTGATGTTGCTGCTGATGCCGCTGAGTCCGACTTTGGTTTCGTAGACGAATTCGGGGCCATCAATGAGAACCTCCTTGATGACGGCGTGGCCGCTGCCGAGGAGGGCGCCGGGGACGGATAGGGGATCAACGCTCACATGGACCTTGCCCATGTAAAACGCCTTGTCGCTTTTCCATCCCACGGGGTTGCCAACGAAGAGGCCGGACATCGTGAAGGATCCGGTGAAGGGCGAGATACTGACGCTGTCGAGGGTGACTTTGGTGCCGGTGATCTTGGGTCCGAAGGTGTTGACGCCCTTGGTGATGATGGGACCGAGCGTGAAGGCGAGCACGATGCCGCCGATCACGGCCAAGCCGAAGAGGACGCCGAGGACAACGAGGAGCTTTTTCATGATAAGATTTTAAAACTTGAGAGTATCCGCGCTCATGGACGGGGCAAGCCCGGATTGGTTTGGCATGGCTCGCCACAAGGAATGCGTAGGCATTGGCAAAACGCGATTGGAAGGCGGAGCGTGGAGAGCGCATACTCTCATCCTCCAATGAAATTTCAATTTCCCGTCCTCACGGCTGATGAAGCGGCCGCCTTGATCCAAGATGGCCAGACCCTCGGGGTCAGCGGCTTTACGCCGGCCGGCGCAGCCAAGGCCGTCCCCCGCGCGCTTGCGGTCCGTGCCCGCGCCGAGCATGCCGCCGGGCGCCCATTCAAGGTGGCCATCGTTTCCGGAGCCTCCACGGGAGACTCGCTCGATGGCGAGCTGGCCCGCGCCGAGGCCATCTCCTGGCGCACGCCCTACCAGAGCAACAAATCCCTGCGGGAAAGTATCAATGCCGGGCGTATCCGCTTTTTCGACATGCATCTCTCCCATCTGCCGCAGCAGGTGCGCAGCGGGTTTTTGGGACAATTGGATTGGGCGATCGTCGAGGCATGTGATGTCACTCCCGCCGGCGAGATCGTGCTTAGCACCTCGGTCGGCGCCTCCCCCACGTTTTTGCGTTGCGCGAAGAAAGTGATCATCGAGGTCAACCGCTTTCATTCGCCGAAGCTGCGCGGTTTTCACGACATTTATGAGCCGCTGGATCCTCCGCACCGCCTGCCGATTCCAATCCTTCGTCCGTCGGACCGCATCGGGACCGAGACGGTCAAAATCGATCCGCGCAAGATTGTCGGCGTCGTCGAGAACAACCAGCCCGATGAGACAGGCGGCTTCGATCCCGCCGACGACACCACCACGCGCATCGGCCGCAACGTTGCCGAGTTCATCGCCGGCGAACTGCGGGCGGGCCGCATTCCCAAGGAGTTTCTGCCCATCCAGTCCGGCGTGGGCAACATCGCCAACGCCGTCCTCGGCGGCCTCGGCGCGCACCCCGACATTCCCCCTTTCGAGATGTATTCCGAGGTGATTCAGGATTCCGTCATCGACCTGGTGCGCTCCGGGAAAATCAAGTTCGCCACGGGCACGTCGCTGACGATCGCGAAGGATGTGCTGTTGAAGTTTTACGAGGATATGGAGTTTTTCCGTTCGCGCATTCTCCTGCGTCCGCAGGAAATCACCAACAATCCCGAGGTTGTGCGCCGTCTCGGCATCATCACCGTCAACACCGCCATCGAGGTGGATATTTTCGGTAACATCAACTCGACGCATATCATGGGCTCCAACCTCATGAACGGCATCGGCGGCTCGGGTGATTTCACGCGCAACGCCTACATCTCCATCTTCACCTGCCCGTCCTCCGCCAAGGGCGGCAAGATCAGCACCATCGTGCCGCTGGTTTCCCACATGGATCACAGCGAGCACTCGGTGCAGGTCGTGGTCACGGAGAACGGGATCGCCGATCTGCGAGGCAAAGCTCCCAACGAACGCGCCCGGCTCATCATCGAAAAGTGCGCGCATCCCCAATACCACAACGCGCTCCTGCACTACGCCGAGATGGCCAAGCACGGCCAGACGCCGCAGACGCTCGCCAAGGCCTTTGCCTTCCACGAGCAGTTTCTGCGCACGGGCGATATGCGCGGAGCGATCGCCGGTTGAGCGGGCCGCGATAACTTTTACCTTGTCAGCGGCGGGGGTGCGCCCCTGCTTTGGCGCGTTCACCCATGGCGTCCAACTATACCGAAGACTCGATCAAGACCCTTTCTCATGTCGAACACATCCGTATGCGTCCCGGCATGTATATCGGGCGCCTCGGCAGCGGCAGCCATGCGGAGGACGGCATCTACGTCCTCCTCAAGGAGACCATCGACAACTCCATCGACGAGTTCACGATGGGGCAGGGCAAGAAGATCGAGATCGAGCTCACCGACCGCACCATTCGCGTGCGTGATTACGGACGCGGCATTCCGCTGGGAAAACTTATCGACTGCGTCTCGATCATCAACACCGGCGCGAAATACGACAGCGAGACCTTTCAGAAATCCGTCGGCCTGAACGGCGTCGGCCAGAAGGCCGTCAACGCCCTGTCGGTTTATTTCTCCGCCCAGGCTATCCGCGAAGGCGAGACGCGCATCGTCGAGTTCGAGCAGGGCAAGCTTCGCAAGGACCACAAAAAGCAGAGAACCACCGAGAAAAACGGAACCATTATCGCCTTTACGCCCGACGAGGCGCTCTTCGGCAAGGATTTCAAATTTCGCAACGAGTTCATCGAGGAGATGCTCTGGAACTACGCCTATCTCAACCGCGGTCTTACGCTCACCTTCAACGGCAAAGCCTACAAATCCGAGTTCGGCCTGAAAGATCTCCTCACCAAGAAGCTCACCGGCGAGCCGCTCTATCCGATGGCTCATCTTGAGGCCGAGGACATCGAGGTCGCGCTCACCCACGGCGCCCACTACGGCGAGGAATATTACTCCTTTGTCAACGGCCAGCACACCACCATGGGCGGCACCCACCTCACCGCCTTTCGCGAGAGCCTCGTCGCGACCCTGCGTAATTTTTTCAAGAAAGATTACGATGCCGCCGACGTCCGCCAGTCGATCATCGCCGCCATTTCGCTGCGCGTGCAGGAGCCGATTTTCGAGTCGCAGACCAAGACCAAGCTCGGCTCCAACGACCTCGGGCCGAAAGGGCCGTCCATCCGCCAGTTCATCGGCCAGTTTCTCCAGCAGCACCTCGACAACTGGCTCCATCGCAATCCCGAGGCCGCCGATGCCATCAAGCGCAAGATCGAGGACAGCGAGCGCGAGCGCAAGGAGCTCTCCGGCATCCGCAACCTTGCCCGCGAACGCGCGAAGAAGGCCTCGCTCCACAACCGCAAGCTCCGCGACTGCCGCGTCCATCTCGACTCGAAGGACAAGCGCGCCGAGGACAGCACGCTCTTCATCGTCGAGGGCGACTCCGCCTCGGGCTCGCTCACGTCCTGCCGCGACGTGCAGACGCAGGCCGTCTTTGCGCTGAAGGGAAAGCCGCTCAACACCTTTGGCCTCACCAAAAAGGTCATCTACGAAAACGAGGAATTCCACCTGCTCCAGAGCGCGCTCAATATCGAGGAGGGCATGGAAACCCTGCGCTACAACCGCGTCATCATCGCGACCGACGCCGACGTGGACGGCATGCATATACGCCTGCTGCTGCTTTCGTTCGTGCTCCAGTTTTTTCCCGAGCTCATCACGCAGGGGCATCTCTTCATTTTGGAGACGCCGCTCTTCCGCGTGCGCAACAAGAAGGAGACGATCTATTGCTACTCCGAGGCCGAGAAGCAGGCCGCCATGCACAAGCTCGGCCAGAGCGCCGAAATCACCCGCTTCAAGGGCCTCGGTGAAGTGTCGCCGGCCGAGTTCAAGGACTTCATCGGCGAAAACATTCGGGCCGAGAAGGTGACGCTCGACCGCCTGCATGACGTGAACGGCCTGCTCACGTTCTACATGGGCAAAAACACGCCCGACCGCCAGGACTTCATCATCGGCAACCTGAAGGTCGAAAAAGACCTCGTCGAAGCCTGACCCTTTTCCGTAGATGCCCAAACGCACTCCTCCCTCCGACGACCAGCCCGAACTCCCTCTCGACGGCGCTTCGCCCGAATCCACGCCCGCCGTTCCTGCCCACGCGCCGTCCGCCGACACTCCGTCGCCGGCCGATGCCGCGCCGCAGGGCAACGAGCACGCCCCGCTCGCCCGCTCCTACAAGACGTGGTTCCTTGACTACGCGAGCTACGTCATCCTCGACCGCGCCGTGCCGCACATCGACGACGGCCTGAAGCCCGTCCAGCGCCGCATCCTCCACACGTTCTGGGAGCAGGACGACGGCCGTTTCCACAAGGTCGCCAACATCGTCGGGGCCTGCATGCGGTTCCATCCGCACGGCGACGCCTCGATCGGCGCCGCCCTTGTCGGCATCGCGCAGCGCGGCTACCTCGTCGAGCCGCAGGGCAATTTCGGCAACCTCCTCACCGGCGACGACGCGGCCGCCCCCCGCTACATCGAGGCCCGCCTCACGCCCTTCGCCCGCGAAGTTCTCTTCAACCCGAAGACCACCACCTGGCAGGCCAGCTACGACGGTCGCGCCAAGGAACCGGTCACGCTTCCCGCGAAGTTCCCCATCGTGCTGCTCGACGGCGCCGAGGGCATCGCGGTCGGCCTTGCGACCAAGATCCTGCCGCACAATTTCAACGACCTCTGCCGCGCGGCGATCAATCACCTCCAGGGAAAACGCTTCCGCATCGTCCCCGATTTCCCCTCCGCCGGCATCGCCGACTTCGCCGACTACAACGACGGCGAGCGCGGCGGCAAGGTGAAGGTCCGCGCCAAGATGGAGGCCCGCGGCAAATACCAGATCGCCATCACCGAGCTGCCCTACGGCACGACGACCGTGTCGCTCATCGAGTCGATTCTCGCCGCCAACGCCAAGGGCAAGATCAAGATCAAGCACGTTGACGACAACACCGCCGACGCCGTCGAGATCCTCGTCCACCTCCCGCAGGGCGCCGACGCCGACCAGGTGATGAACCAGCTCTACGTGTTCACCGACTGCCAGGTGTCCATCTCGCCCGCCGCCTGCGTCATCGACACCGTCGACGGCCGGGACAAACCCGTCTTCCTCGGCGTCTCCGAAATCCTCCGCCGCTCCGTGGACAAGACCGTGCAGCTCCTCAGGCAGGAACTCTCCATCAAGCTCGGCGAACTCGAGCAGCAGTGGCACTGGGATTCGTTGGAGCGCATTTTCATCGAGGAGCGCGTCTACCGCCGCATCGAGCAGTCGAAGACCTGGGAAAGCGTCCTCGCCGAGATTCACGCCGGCCTGAAGCCCTTCGTCAAAAAACTCCGCCGCGCCATCACCGACGACGACGTCACCCGCCTCACCGAGATCCGCATCAAGCGCATCTCCGCCTACAATCGCTTCAAGGCCGACGAGGCCATCAAGGCCGTCGAGGCCGAGATCAAGCAGACGAAATACGACCTCGCCCACCTCACCGACTGCGCGATCAAATGGTTCGAGACGCTGCAGGAGAAATACGGCAAGGGCCGCAAACGCCGCACCACCTGCGACGAGGTCGAGCAGATCAGCGCCGCAGAGGTCGTGACCGCCAACCAGAAACTCTACGTCAACCGCGAGGAGGGCTTTGTGGGTCTCAACTGGCGCCAGCACGAGTTTGTGACGGAGTGCACGATTCTCGACGACGTCGTGTGCTTCATGGGCGACGCGACGTGCAAGGTGGTGAAGGTGGCCGACAAGGTTTTTGTCGGCAAAGACGTCCGGCACCTGCATGTCATCCCCAAGGATGGCGACGACCGCTTCTACACCGTCATCTACCAGGACAAGGAAAGCGGGAAGGCCTTCGCCAAACGCTTCCAACTCGGCGGCACCACCCGCGAGAAAATCTACAACCTCGCCGCCAGCGACGGTTCGAGGCTCGTCTTCTTTGACGAGACGAAGAACGTCGAGGCGATGCCGGCCAAGCTGCGTGTGCAGTTGAGCGGCCGCTGCTCGGCGCGCATCAAGGACTTTGAGTTCGACCTGCGGGAACTCACCGTTGGCAGCAGGGGAGCCAAGGGCCTCACCGTCACCCATTATCCGATCAAGGACGTGACGCGGGCCTGATGCTTTTGGTTTCCATCGCGATCACCGGGGCGGGGTGACGGGCGGACAAGGCTTCAAGGCATTCCCGGGAGGTCGCCACCGCGTCCTCGGCTTCGATCTTCCCGGCGGCGTCGAGCAGGCAATACGTGCTCCGGCGGTCTCCCAGATCCAGTCCCAACGTGTAATTTTTGGTGTTCATAAGCGTGAAGAGTATACCTCACGCCTCTCATCCCTACTGGTTCGGCCTTTTCGTCATGTCTGCTTCCAACTGAGAAAGGCCACCGAAGAGAAAAGCTGAATGCCATAGAGGACGCCGACTGCTGCATAAAACCACCGACCCTTCGGTCGAGTGATGGAGAAGACCAAAGACGCCAGCACTCCGAGAGCGGGGAAAAACCAAAACACGAATCTCTGGAAGGCAACGTCATCGCTCGTGGCGCGAAAGATGAGTGCGTTCAGTGCCAGCGGGACAACGAGCACGAGACTTGGCCAGACGCTCTTCATTTTTGCCGGAACAGTGGTATTCGCCTCAAGTGAGTTGAGCTTTTGCCGGTGAGGCGAATCGCCGGCAAAGCGTGGACAAGCTGTTGATGGCTCGGAACCGAAATTGTCGGGTTGCGCTTTTTGCGGTTGATACCGATATCGGCCAAAGCTCAACCGCGAGCATGGCTTTAGCCGGAAAAGCATTTTCGGAACAAGGAGGCAGGCTGTTGCGGGGGGAAGCTATTCTGTCCGTCCGACGTTGTGCGGAAATCAGTCGAAGTAAATACGCAACGCTTCCGGCGGGCGTGATGTTATCTCTCTTACGAGTTCAAGTTGAAGGACGGAGACCGGACGGTCGGGGGAGCGACTGCGGCGCAGTTTAAGTTGAGAGTTTAAGGACGGGGAGGGCGGAAGCCCGGTAGGCGGTGGACGGTCGGACGGTGGACTTGTGGGCGGAGGGGTGCCGTGGGGAAAAAACAGGGGGATTGGCCACCCTTTTAGCAGTCCTTGGGGGCGTTTGAAGCCAATAAGGGGCAAGATAACGCCTAACGTGTTGATTAGTAGCGTTCCTTAGCGGTCCGGTAAACAATCGTTACAGTCTGGCGGCCAAAATTAGGGTCAATTTGGCCCGACTTTAGGGTTTTTTAGGCCGACTTTAGAGTCCGTTAACGAAACTTTAGAGTCCCATAGTGAAACTTTAGAGTCCGTTAGCGCGACTTTAGGGCCCCATAGCGAAACTTTAGGGTCCGATAGTGAAACTTCAGGGTCCGATAGCGCGACTTTAGGGCTCCATAGCGAAACTTTAGAGTCCGTTAAGCCGACTTTAGAGTCCGTTAGCGTGACTTCATAGTTGGATAGTGAAACTTTAGGGTCGGATAGCGTCGCTTCATGGTCCGCTGGCCGTCCTTCGAAGCCGGTTTTGCCAACGGATGGAGATTGCCGACCCTCGGCAGAGGGGGCGCAACCATCGGGTGTGTCGGTCGGGCACGGGGCGTCCGATTGCGCGGGGCGGGCATGCGCGGGGTCGGGTCGGGACGACTCCGGCACCCGTGCGGAGGTCTTTTAGACCAAAGGCCCGATGCGATCAGGCTTTTCCCGGGCACGGCAGGATGCCCATGCCACGCGGGGTGAGTCCCAATGCGAAGGCGCTTTGGTTTTACTTGGCGGGCGCCGCCGGCGTCTCTGGCGTTGCGGAGGCCGAGGCTTTGAGGGCGGAGGCTTTCCTGGCGGTGTCCGCCCGCTGCTGGAGCACCTGGACCTTCGTTTCCTCGGAGGCCCAGAAATAATAGCCGTGCCGGTTGTGGTTCACGCGAATCCAGACGGAGGCGATGGGGTGCTCAGCCGGCGTCGGTGAAGCGGTAGCCGATGCCGGATTCGGTTTTCAGGAAAACGGGTTGCTCGGCGGACACCTCGATTTTTTTGCGGAGGTTGGCCATGTGAACACGCAGGTAGTGCGTGTCGTCCTCGTGGCCCGGGCCCCAGACGTCGCGGAGGAGTTGGCGGTGCGTGACGACTTTGCCCCGATGCTGGAGCAAGAGGCGGAGAAGGGCGTATTCCTTCAAGGTGAGATGAACGTCCACGCCGGCCTTGGTCACGGTGCGTCGCGTGAAATCGACCTGCACGTCGCCGAAGGTCGCGATGCTTACCTCGCCGGCGGGCTGGGCGCGGCGGAGGAGCACGCGAACGCGGGCGAGGAGTTCGCCGCCGCCGAACGGTTTGGTGAGGTAGTCGTCGGCGCCGGCGTCGAGGGCGGCGATCTTGGCGGTCTCGTCGCCTTGGACGGAGAGGATGAGGACGGGCGTATGGCTCCACTCGCGCAGGCGACGGAGGACGTCGAGGCCGCTCATGTCGGGCAGGCTCAGGTCGAGGATGATGGCGTCGGGGCGCTGGACGGCGGCTTCGTTGAGACCAAGGGAGGCGTTTTCGGCTTCGCGCACCCGGTAGCCGCCGGCCTCAAGCGTGATGCGCAGCAGGCGACGGATTTGAACTTCGTCGTCGATGACAAGGATTTCCAGTTTGGCGGGGTCGGGTGTCATTCGCTGGGCACATTAGCGTGCGGAGCGAAGGGGAGGTAAACGGTAAAAACGGCGCCGCCGCCTGGGTTTTCACCGGCGACGACTTCGCCGCCTTGCGCGCTCACGAAGCCTCGGATGATCGACAGGCCGAGACCCAAGCCGCCGGCGCGGGCGGCGTCGCCCCGCTGGAATTTTTGAAAGAGGCGTTCGCGCATCGCGGCAGGGAGGCCCGGGCCGCGGTCGGCGACGGTGAAGAAGACGCGGGCGCGGGCGGTGTCCACGCCGGCGGCGAGGAAGATGGGCGTGCCCGATGGCGTGTGGAGGGAGGCGTTGAGGAGGAGGTTGGCGATGATTTGCTCCATGAGCGCGGAGTCGGCGCGGAAGAGGGGCATGTCGGCGGGGACGGCGGTTTCCAGCGGGTGATCGGCGAGGGCTTCGATGACTCCGGCGAGGGCGGCGTTGACGAGGTCATGGGCGTCGCACCAGTCGAGGCGAGGTTTCAAAACGCCTGATTCGAGGCGGGTCTGGTCGAGGAGATTGGTGACGAGGCGATTGAGGCGGCGGGTGGCCGTGCGGATTTCATGCACGAGGTTTTCGCGGGTGGGGGCGTCGGCGGTGGCGAAGGTTTCGGCGGCGGCGCCGATGACGGCGAGCGGGGTTTTCAGTTCGTGGGAGACGCCGTCGAGGAGGGCGCGGTGGAGCTTGTCGGATTCGGCGAGGAGTTTTTCGTGTTCGCCGACGGCGCGGAGTTGTTCTCGCTCGAGGACGAGGGCGAGCTGGGAGGCGAAGCTTTCGGCGAGTTCGCGTTGGGCGAGTGTGAGGAGGGCGTCGGACGGGACGCTGATCACGAGCACGCCGTGGGTGAGATCGTCGCGGACGAGCGGGAGATAAAAGCCCTGGGAAGACGGGAGGGTGTCGGTGAAGCGTCCGGCTTTTTTGCGGTTGCGCCAGGCCCACTCGGCGACGCCGCGTTCTTTCTCGGTGATGGTGAAGGAGCCGGCGAAGTGGGCGGTGAGGGTGTCGTTGTCGGCGATGAGGAGGGCGGTCTTGGCGCCGAAAATCTCGTCGGCCTGGCGGAGGGCGGCGAAGACGGCGTCGTCAAGGGTGCGGGCGGCGCTGAGGGCCTGGGTGAGGTGGAACAGGGCGGTGGCGCGTTCTTCGCGACGGCGTTCGTGACGGGCCTGGGCGCGGAAACGTCCGGTAAGCTGACCGGAGACGAGGGCGACGACAAAATAGGTGGCGAACATCATGCCGTCCTCGAACTTCGAGATGACGAAGGTGAATAGCGGCGGAATAAAAAGGAAATTCCAAGTGAGCGCGCTGAGCACGCCGGCGACGAGCACGGGCCAGCGTCCGACGCGAAGACTGAGCACGATGACGGCGAGCAGGTAAAGAAGGCCGACGGAGAGATAGCCAGTGTAGGGGACGATGAACCAACTGGCGGCGGTGAGCACGCCGATGGTCGTGAGGACGTCGTAATATTCGCGGGCGGGGGAATGGGCGGCGGCCTGCCAGTCGATGCGGAGTCCGGGTTTTTCGGCGAGGCGTTCGGAGGGGACGACGTAGATGTCGATGGAACCGCTGATGCGGAGGAGACGGTCAACGAGGTTGCCGCCGCGAATAAGATCGAGCCAGCTGGGGTTGCGGGATTGGCCGACGACGATCTGGGTGGCGTGGTTTTGGAGGGCGACACGGACGAGGGCGGCGGCGATGTTCTCGTCGTGGGTGACGACGATTTCGGCGCCGAGTTCGGAGGCGAGGGCGAGGTTTTGCTCGCGGCGGCGCTGGTCCTCCGGGAGGAGGGCGCGGGACGACTCCACGCTGACGGCGATCCAGGACGCGCCTTGGGCGGCGGCCATGCGCCGGGTCCAGCGGACGAGTTGGAGCGAGGACGGGCTGGGGCCGACGGCGACGAGGAGACGTTCGCCGGAGCGCCAGACGGTTTTGAGGGGGCTGGTGGCGCGGAGTTCGCGGAGGCGTTTTTCGACACGCTCGGCGACGAAGCGGAGGGCGAGCTCGCGGAGGGCGGTGAGGTGGGTGTCCTTGAAGAAACCATCGGCGGCGGCGGCGCGAGCGCGGTTGGCGAGATAGACTTTCCCTTCGCTCAGGCGTTCGCGGAGGGCCTCGGGAGTGAGGTCGATGAGTTCGATCTGGTCGGCGAGTTCGAAGACGGAGTCGGGGACGGTCTCGTGGACGGTGGCGCCGGTGATCTGGCGGACCGCGTCGGCACGGCTTTCGATGTGCTGGACGTTGAGAGTGGTGAAAACGTCGATACCGGCGTCGAGGAGTTCGACGACATCCTGGTAACGCTTGGGGTGTCGCGAGCCTTCGGCGTTGGTGTGGGCGAATTCGTCCACGAGGACGTGGCGGGGGCGGGGTTGGCGGGCGAGAAGGGCGTCGAGGTCCATCTCGGTGACCTTGATGCCACGGTAGTCGATCTGTTTGCGGGGGACAACGGGCAGGCCGGCGAGGAGGGTTTCGGTTTCAACGCGGCCATGAGTCTCGACGATGCCGACGAGGAGATCGGTGCCGTCTTTGAGTTCCTGCTGGGCGGCGCGGAGCATGGCGTAGGTCTTGCCCACGCCGGGGCACATGCCGAAGAAGATCTTCAGGCTGCCGCGACGGGCGCGCTGCTCCTCACGCTGGAAGGAGGCGAGGAGGGCGTCAGGATCGGGGCGGTGGTCGTGAGCAGGATCGGACACGGTATAAATTCTGTATGTCGGCGAATGTTCGGCAACAGGTATCGCCGCCGAGTTTGGGGTGCGAAGTATCCAGACCGTTAATCAGCCGGTTTATGCTGGCCGATTTCGATGCGCGAATGCGGATCATCCGGGTAGCGGCAGGAGCGTAGAACCTGATCGGTGAACAACGCCAAGGCTCCCAAACCGACTAATAGCCGAATGGCCCGCCAGAGGTTTCCTTTAGTGAATTTCATCGAGGGCGCGGTTGAGGAGGAGGACATTGACGCCGGGTTCGCCGAAGATGTGGAGGTCGCGGTCGTCGGTGCAGGTTGCAATGAGGGCCGAGACGGTGGTGGTCGTGAGGTGGCGGGCTTTGGCGACGCGGGGAGCCTGGAGTTGGGCGTTGGCGAGACTGATGTGCGGGTCGAGTCCGCTGGCGGAAGAGGTGACGGCATCGGCGGGGACGGGCGCGTCGTGTGCGAGATGGTTGGAGGTTCGGTAGGCGGCGACGGCAGCTTTGATAGAATCGGAAAGCTTTTGGCTGGTGGGGCCGAAGTTGGTGCCGGAGGAGTTGGTGGCGTCGTAACCGGTGCCGGCGGCGGAGGGGCGGGAGTTGAAGTATTTGTCGGAGGCGAAGGACTGGCCGATGAGCGCGGAGCCGCGCACGGTGCCGTCGGTCTCGGTGACGAGGGAGCCGTTGGCTTTGGAGGGGAAGAGGGCCTGGCCGCCGGCCCAGACGGCGAGCGGGTAAACGCCGCAGAGAAGGACGGCGAAGATGATGGTGAGGAGGAGGGCGGTGCGGAGTTCGGAGAGAAATGTTTTCATGGGAGGAGCGGTGGTCGTTGATCAGACGAGGTGGAGGGCGTTGATGAGGACATCGATGAGCTTGATGCCGACGAAGGGGATGATGATGCCGCCGAGGCCGTAGATCACGAGGTTGCGACGGAGCATCGCTTCGGCGCCGATGGGGCGGTAGGCGACGCCGCGGAGGGCGAGCGGGATGAGGGCGATGATGACGAGGGCGTTGAAGATTACTGCGCTCAGGATCGCGCTCAGCGGCGAGGCGAGGCGCATAACGTTGAGCGGGGCGATGGCGGGGAACACTCCGACGAGCATCGCTGGGATGATCGCGAAGTATTTTGCGACGTCGTTGGCGATGGAGAACGTGGTGAGCGCGCCGCGGGTGATGAGGAGCTGCTTGCCGATGGCGACGATGTCGAGGAGCTTCGTAGGGTTGCTGTCGAGATCGACCATGTTGCCGGCTTCCTTGGCTGCCTGCGTGCCGGTGTTCATGGCGACGCCGACGTCTGCCTGGGCGAGGGCTGGGGCGTCGTTGGTGCCGTCACCTGTCATGGCGACGAGATGTCCGTCGGCCTGTTCCTGGCGGATGCGAGCGAGCTTCATCTCGGGCGTGGCCTGGGCGAGGAAATCGTCCACGCCGGCCTCGGCAGCGATGGCGGCGGCGGTGAGGGGATTGTCGCCGGTGATCATTACGGTGCGGATACCCATGGCGCGGAGCTGGGCGAAGCGTTCTTTGATGCCGCCTTTGACAACATCCTTGAGAAAGATGACGCCGAGGGCGGTGGCGGAGCCGTTGGCGGACTCGGCGACGACGAGAGGAGTGCCGCCTTGGCGCGAGATGGCATCAACTGCTTCGGTGACTGCGGCAGGATAGGATCCGCCTTGAGATTCGATCCATGTTTTGACGTTGGCGGCGGCACCCTTGCGGATGTAGCGGGCGGGCTGTCCTGAATTGGCGGACAGGTCCACGCCGCTCATGCGCGTCTGGGCGGTAAAGGGAACGAAGACGGCGTGAGGGGCGGCGAGGTCGCGGCCGCGTAGGTTATATTTTTCTTTGGCGAGGACGACGATGCTGCGGCCTTCGGGGGTATCGTCGGCAAGGGAGGAGAGTTGCGCGGCGTCGGCGAGGCGTTCGGCGGTGACGCCGGGGGCGGGGACGAACTCGGAGGCCTGGCGGTTGCCGAGGGTGATGGTGCCAGTCTTGTCGAGGAGGAGGACGTCGATGTCACCGGCGGCTTCGACGGCGCGACCGGAGACGGCAAGGACATTGCGTTGCAGGAGACGATCCATGCCGGCGATGCCGATGGCGCTGAGGAGTCCGCCGATCGTCGTGGGGATGAGGCAGACGAGGAGGGCGATGAGCGTGGTGATGGAAAAGGCGACGTTGGCGTATTCGCCGAACGGTTTCAGCGCGATGATAACGAGGAGGAAGATAAACGTGAGCGCAGAGAGGAGGATGGTTAGCGCGATCTCGTTGGGAGTTTTTTGACGAAAAGCGCCTTCGACGAGGCTGATCATTCGGTCAAGAAAACCTTCGCCGGGGTTGGCGGTGATGCGGATGAGGAGCGTATCGGAGAGGACGGCGGTGCCGCCGGTGACGGCGCTGCGGTCGCCGCCGGCTTCGCGGATGACGGGGGCGGATTCGCCCGTGATGGCGGATTCGTCCACGGAGGCGGCGCCTTCGACGACTTCGCCGTCGCCGGGGATGAGTTCGCCGGCCTTGACGAAGACGAGGTCGCCTTTGGCGAGCTGAGTGGCGTCGATGGACTCAAGAGTGCCGTCCTTGCGGCGGCGGTTCGCGACGAGCTGCTTGCGGGAGGCGCGGAGGGCGCGGGCCTGGGCCTTGCCGCGGCCTTCGGCGACGGCTTCGGCGAAGTTGGCGAAGATTACGGTGAAGAGGAGCCAGAGGGCGATCTGGAGGACGTAGCCGAAGGGCTCCTTGGACGTGAAGAGCTGTTGGAACGAGAGGATGGCGCCGAGAAGCGTGACGAACATCACGGGGTTCTTGAGCTGGGTGCGCGGATCGAGTTTTTTGAAGGAATCGATGACCGCCTGGCGCAGAATGGCGCCGTCGAAAAGGGAGGTGGCTTGAGTGCTCATGGAAATTTGGGCGAAGAGAGATATGAATAAGCGAATGAAAGGTCAGAACAGGTTGGAAGCGCCCATCAGGAAGTGCTCGACGATAGGGCCCATTGCCAGGGCGGGCAGGAATGTCAGCGCGCCGACGAGGACGACGGTGCCGATGAGGAGCAGGACAAAGGTGAAGCCTTCGGTGCGGAACGTGCCGGCGCTGGCCGGGATCAGGCGCTTGCCCGCGAAATTCCCGGCAAGGGCGAGGATTGGGACGATCATGAGGAAGCGGCCGATGAGCATCGCGATGCCAAGGGTGGCATTCCAATGCGGGTCGCCGTTGGACGGGTTGGCGGTGAGACCGGCGAAGGCGCTGCCGTTGTTGCCGACACAGGAACTGAAGGCGTAGAGAATTTCGCTGAAGCCGTGCGGGCCGGCGTTGTTGAGGCCGTCGGTGCCCCACTTGGCGACGCTCGCCCAGGCGGTCATGCCGAGGATGGTCGCGGCGAGCACCATGAGGACAAGCATGACAAGCTTCACGTCATAAGCCTCGATTTTTTTGCCGGCGTATTCGGGGGTGCGGCCGACCATGAGGCCGGCGATGAACACGGCGAGGATCACGAAGATCAACATGCCGTAGAGGCCCGCGCCGACGCCGCCGAAGATGACCTCGCCGGTCTCCATATTGAAGAGGGGCACGAGTCCGCCGAGGGGCGTGAACGAGTCGTGCATCGCGTTGACGGCGCCGCAGGAGGCGTCGGTGGTGACGGTCGCGAAGAGGGCGGAGTTGAAGATGCCGAAGCGGACTTCCTTGCCCTCCATGTTGCCATCGGCGACGGCGACCCCGAGGTGCTGGTGGATGGGATTGCCGGAGGTTTCGGCTTTCCAGCAGACGAGGACACCTGCAATGAACATCGCGGCCATCGCGCTCCAGACGGCCCAGCCGTGGCGCTGATTTTTCAGCGTGCGGCCGAGCCACCAGGTGAGCGCGCTCGGGATCGCGAAGATCGCGAGCATCTGGAGGAAGTTGGAGAGCGGCGTGGGATTCTCGAAGGGATGGGCGGCGTTGGCGTTGTAGTAACCGCCGCCATTGGTCCCGAGCATTTTGATCGCGATCTGCGAGGCGACTGGACCCTGGGCGATGGTCTGCGTATCGACCTTCTGGTCCACCATCATCGGCTGATCAACCATCACTGGTTTGCCATCAGGTCCGACTACCTGTTTGCCCTTGTCGTCCAATTTAGGCGCGGGCGCCGTCACGGGCTGGCCTTTATCGTCGGTCTTCGGAACTTGGGTCGTATATGGCTCATACGTCTTCGCGACGGTGTAAGGCTTGAAGTTTTGAATCATGCCCTGCGAAACGAGGAAGAGCGCGAAGACGAGGCAGATCGGCGCGAGCAGGTAGTAGGTGACGCGGACGGTATCGACCCAGAAGTTACCGATGGTTTTCGCGGAGTGACGGGCGATGCCGCGCACGAGGGCGGCGGCGATGGCGATGCCGCAGGCGGCCGAGGTGAAGTTGTGAATCGCCAGTGCGACCATCTGCGAGAAATACGACATCGTCGATTCTCCACCGTAGCTTTGCCAGTTGGTGTTGGTCGTGAAACTCGCGGCGGTGTTGAACGCGAGGGAGGGCGAGAGTCCGGGGAAACCTTGGGGATTCAGCGGCAGACGGTCCTGGAAACGCAGGATGAAGTAAGTGAACAGCATGCCGACGAGGCTGAAGACCAGCAGCGCGAGCGTGTAGCCGAGCCAGCTTTGTTCTTTTGACGGGTCGATGCCGCAGACGCGGTAGGTGAGTCGCTCGATGGGCTTTACCAGCCTGTCGAGAAACGTGCGGCCTTGGGCGTCGAGGACCTTGACCAAGTAAAGGCCGAGCGGCTTGGTGATGAGCAGCAGCGCGCCGACGAAGAGGGCGAATTGGAACCAGGCGTTTGGATTGTTCATAGAGGAGCGAGGGCGGGCCGGTTAGAATTTTTCGGGACGAAGCACGGCGACGACGAGGTAGAGCAGGCAGGCGACGGCAATGAGGCCAATAATGATGTTTTCCATGGAGATAAAGGGAACGGGTCAGCGGATTTTTCCGCAGAAGGTGGCGTAGGCGGCGCTGAGGACGAAGAAGGCTATGGAGACGCCGATGAAGATGATATCTTGCGAGTTCATGGCTGGAATATGCCACAGTCCGGTCCATCTGCCTAATCAAGCGGGGGCGCGGGAGTGTTAAGAAAACATCAAGAAGGCCGTGTGGTTGGAGGCGGTCCGCACTTTAGGCTCTTCTTTCCGTTTGCCTGCATACAGGATGGGATATGGAAAAACGTAAATTTGCCGAGCTGGGCCTGTCGCCCGAACTTCTCAAGGCCGTGGACAAGCTCGGCTACGAGGAGGCCTCGCCCATCCAGACGGCGGTCATCCCCCTGCTGCTCACCGGCAAGGATGTCATCGGGCAGTCCTCGACTGGATCGGGCAAGACGGCGGCGTTCGGCGTGCCTGCGATTGAAAAGGTCGAAGCCAAGAAGAAGGTCGTGCAGGTGCTCATCCTTTGTCCCACGCGCGAACTCGCCGTGCAGGTCGCCGAGGAGATCGCCAAGCTCGCGTTCTTCAAGGCAGGCGTGCGCGAGGTGCCGATTTTCGGCGGCCAGCCTTACGAGCGGCAGATCCGCGCGCTTGAGGCCGGGGCCCAGATCGTGATCGGCACGCCCGGCCGCGTGATGGACCACATGGAGCGCGGCACGCTGCGGCTCGACAATCTCAAGATGGTCATCCTCGACGAGTGCGACCGGATGCTCGACATGGGCTTCCGCGACGACATCGAGAAGATCCTTTCGCAAACCCCGCCCGGACGTCAGCTGCTGTTTTTCTCGGCCACGGTGCCGCCGGCCATCAAAAGCCTGATCATGCGCTACGCCAAGGATCCGGCGTGGGTGAGGATCGAGTCGGAGGCGAAGAACGCCCCGCAGGTGGACCAAGTTTATTTCGAGGTGGACCGCCGCCACAAGATCGACGTGCTCACGCGCCTGATCGACCTTCACGATTTCCGCTACGGCATCGTATTCTGCTCGACCAAGATCATGGTCGACGAACTCGACGAGCACCTGCATGCGCGCGGTTACGCGACCGACCGGCTCCACGGCGACATCACCCAGGCCCAGCGCACGCGGGTGATGGAGAAATTCCGCCGCCGCGGCTTCGAGTTTCTCATCGCGACCGACGTGGCCGCCCGCGGTCTCGACGTCGATGATCTTGAGGTCGTGTTCAACTTCGACCTGCCGAACGACGCCGAGGATTATACGCACCGCATCGGCCGCACGGGCCGCGCGGGCAAGTCGGGCCGGGCGTTCACCTTCGTCTCGGGTCGCGAGATATACGGTTTGCAGAACATGGCGCATTACGGTCGCCTGAAGATCCGCCGCGAGAACGTGCCGTCGCTCGACCAGGTCGAGGAGGCGCGCGAGAACGTGTTTTTTGAAAAGCTTCGCGGCACGCTCAACGCGGGCACCTTCCGCAAGCAGGACCGATTCATCGACCGCCTGCTGGAGCAGGGTTATGCGAGCACCGACATTGTTTCCGCGCTCATTCATATGATGCACGGCGGCTGCGACAAGCCCGAGCCGGCACCCGTGCCGGTCAAGGTCAAGCCGCTGCGTTCCGCGCTTCCGCCGGCAGCGGCTCCTGCGGCCAGGCATGTGCCCGAAGCTCCGTATGTCGCCAAGCCTACGTCGGTGGCCAATGTACCCGCCGCCTTCGCCAAGGTGGCCAACAAGCCGAAGATTATCACTCCGGTTGCCGTCGCTCCCGCGCTCGTGAAAACGCAGCCCGATCCGGGCGAGAACGAGCAGGCTCTATTTGCCAATGAGGAGGCGCGGCCGGCGCGTCCCTCCAAGCAGAAATTCGAACGCGCCGCCCGCACGGGGCGCGAGCCGGGCATGACGACGTTGTTCTTCAACGTGGGGCGCAAGCAGCTCGTCACTCCGGCCGACATCGTGGGCAAGGTCGCGGGTGTCACCCGCCTGCCCGCCAACGTGGTCGGCGCGATGGACATTCACCAGCGGCACACGCTGGTGGATGTGGCCACCGAGCATGTGGAGTTGATCGTGCAAAAGCTTAAGGGAATCCGAGTGAAAAACGTCTCGCTGGAGCCGGCGCTTGCGACCGATGCGGATCGTGCGACGGAGTAGGCGGTGCGACCGTCTGTGCGAAATCAGGACAGATCGATGCCAGCTTCGAGCCTGAGGTCGCGGGAGGACGCACCGACGGAGATGGTGAAACGTCCGGGTTCGACGTTCCAGCCGTTGCGACGCTCGTCCCAGAACGCGAAGGCGCGGGCGTCCAGGTCTAGCTCAACGCGGGCGCTGGCGCCGGGAGCGAGACTGATTTTTTCGAAGGCTTTGAGCTCGCGCGGTGGTCGGGCCACGGACGCCTTGTCGTCGCCGACGTAGCATTGGACCACTTCGGATCCTGCGCGTGTTCCCAAATTGGCGATGGTGCAGGCGACGGCGACGGTCTCTCCGCGCCGTTCGAGCGTGAGGTCCGAGTAGAGGAAGCGGGTGTAGGAAAGGCCGTGTCCGAAGCAGAACAACGGAGCGATGTTGCGGGCGTCATGCCAGCGGTAGCCGACGAAGATGCCTTCGCGGTATTCGCCGACTCCGGCACGATAGTCGTTCAGCGCGTGGGCCGGGGAATCCTCCAGGCTCCGGGGGAAGGTGAAGGGAAGGCGACCACTGGGATTGACCGCACCGGTCAACACCTCGGCCAAGGCCCGGCCACCCTCGCCGCCGCCATACCAAGCCAACACGACGGCCGGGACTTGGTCGATCCAAGGCATGGCGACCGGCGAACCGCAGACCATAACGACGGCGAGGCGGGGATTGGCCGTGGCGAGAGCGGAGATGAGTTCATCCTGGCCGTGGCGCAGGGCAAGGTCGCGGCGGTCACTGGACTCGGTGTCATCCTGATGGGTGAGACCGCCGACAAAGACGACGGCGTCCGCCGCGCGGGCCTTTGCGAGCAACTCGCCCCGTCCAGAGTCGTTGACCTGATCATCGGGGGCGATGACGCTGAGGCGAAGGGTGTTGTGCGAGTCGTCGGCGCTTGGGCGAAAGCGGACTTGAATCGGATAGGAGCAGCCGGCTTCGAGGGTGACGTCGGCGGTGATGACATCGGGCCCCTCTATTTCCCAGCAAAGGATGACTTGTTTGTTATCGACGTTGAGGCTGGCGCGGTTGGCCCCGTGGAGCACGAATCGGTAGCGTCCGCTGACCACGGGGGAGAAGACAGTGCCGTAGTGGACCGAGCAGTCGCGACCGGAGAGGAAGGCAAAGGGGCGGCCTTGGCGCCAATCCAAGTCAACTTTTTCAGCAGGCTGTACGGTTTCGGGCGTCCCGGTACCGTTGGGGTTGCCGAAGCAGGATACATTCCACCCGCGGGTGCCGGCCTTGGCATCGGCAAGGGAAAGCAAAGCAGGATCGATGTCGGAACCGGCGGCGAGATCGGGGTAGCCACGCACGTAGGTGATTTCGACGCGGTCTCCGAGGACGGCCTGCAGACCTTCGAGGGGAGTGATCTCGTAGAGGGCGCGCACACCGGAGCTGAAACCACCGGCGTGGTGGCGGATGGTCGCGTTTTCTCCGACCACGAGCAGGCGTTTCACGTTGGACAGGGGCAGGACGTTCCCTTCGTTTTTAAGCAGCACGATGGCTTCCCGCGCGATGCGAAGGGCGGCGGCTTGGTGGCGGGCGGTGTTGCGCTCGCCGCGGGGCCGCGAGCCGGAATCAATCGCGCCGGTGGCGACCATCACGCTCAGGTTTCGCCGGGCCTTGTCGATGGCGAGGTCTGCGCCCAGGTGGCCCGCGCGAATGGCGGTCAGAAAAGGTGTGGCAAGATGGCAGGTGTCGCTACCCATCTCGACGTCGAGGCCGAAACGGGCAGCCTCATAGGTCGAGTGGGCGCCACCCCAGTCGGAGATGACCGAGCCGGCAAAGCCCCATTCGCCCTTGAGGATGCGGTTGATGAGGTGTTCGTGGTGGCAGGCGTGCTGGCCGCGCACGAGATTGTAGGCTCCCATGACCGTAAGCACTCCCGCGCGAAGAACGGCGGCTTCGAAGCCGGGCAGGTAAAGTTCGCGTAGCGTGCGCTCATCGAGCCGCACATCGACGCCGTTGCGATCAAGCTCCTGATTGTTGCAGGCAAAATGTTTCACGCATGCGGCCACGCCCCGAGCCTGGATAGCCTCGATGGCGGGCACCACCAAGGCCGAGATGAGGCACGGATCTTCGCTATAGTATTCGAAATTGCGTCCGCACAGGGGCGTGCGGACGAGGTTGATGCCTGGGCCGAGGATGATGTCCTTGCCACGTTCGCGGGCTTCCGAGCCAAGCACTTCCCCATGGAGGCGCGCCATCTCGGGGTTCCACGTCGCGGCGAGGGCGCTGCCGGTGGGCAGGTAGGTCGCCGCATCGTCGAAGCCATCGACAAAGTCCCAGCTGTCGCGGCGGATTTCGCGGCGCACACCGTGCGGGCCGTCGGACATCGTCCATTCCGGGATGCCTAATCGGGGAATGCCGGCCACGGCAAACTTGGAGCCGGCGTGGCAGAGGGAGACGATCTCCTCCAGGGTGAGTTGCTCCAGTATGGCGGCGACTTTGGCTTGGACGGAGGGGCTGAATGGTCGGGCGGCGGGAGGGACAGGGGGCATGAGGAAACATTCATTGTCCATTATCCATAGGTTTCCATCCACTCAAAAGTGTTTGTGGTGCGCGTATGCTCGGATCGGGAGTTGCGGAGTTTTTTGATCGCTCTCGGTTCCGTCACACGTTCTTGACGACGCGAATCTTGACACATCTCCAAGTGCTCCATACTCGGAAGAACTCATATGGAGGCTGTGCTTGATCAACCGGTGTTGGTCCTTAATCGCCTGTGGCAGGCGGTGAATGTGATCGGCGCGAAACGCGCCTTCGCGCTGTTGGCGCGAGGTCACGCGAGCGTCGTCCACCATCACGAAGACGACTTCCGCGTTTTCAACCTGATGGACTGGGTGGATTTTTCGCAGGACAACCCGCCGATCGAGCTCATGGATGCGGTGCATACGCCGCGCATCACGATCCGCCTGCCTCGCGTGATCCTGCTGGCTTATTTTGATCGTCTGCCCTGCAAGGAGCTGAAGCTCACGCGCAACAATGTTTTTGAGCGCGACAAGGAGACGTGCCAGTATTGCGGCAGGATTTTCGAGCGAGAAGACCTGAATCTCGACCATGTGATCCCACGCGATTTCGGCGGCAAGACGACGTGGGAAAACATCGTGTGCTCGTGCATCAAGTGTAATGCGAAAAAAGCCAATCGTCTTCCGCACGAGGCGCACATGCGGCTCATCCGCAAACCGGTGCGTCCGAAGTGGCGGCCGGTTATCTCGCTTGTGTTGGGCACCGCGGAGCGCGAGCGCTGGAAGGATTTCCTCGATCTGGCCTACTGGAACGTGGAGCTGGAAGACTGATCACGCCGCGTTCAGCGGCGCAGAAAACGCGCGACGACATCGGGTTGGTCGGTGAAAAGACCGTCGAGGCCGGTCTCGTTGAACAGGAAGTGAAGAGCGGTCTCGGTGGTTACGAATCCCGCGGGCAGCGCGTCGGCGCGGAAGGTGTAGGCGTGGACGTCGAGGCCGACGGCGTGAGCGGCACGCACAAACGGGGCGGTGGCGTGATCAAGGTTGGTTGCGACGGCTTGGGCGTAGGTGGCGATGTCGCGCAGGCCGGAGGGAGTGCGCATGATGTCGCAATCGCAGTCGGCCTCGCGCCATGCGTTTTCGCCGATAAGTTGGGTGAGGCGGAGTTTGCTTTTGAATTCGAATCGCAGGCGCTTGAGCGCGGCCGGGTCGAAGCTTTCGACGATGACGGGATCGGTGGCGCGCGTGAGGTTGTGCCGTGTGAGGCAGGCGAGGGCGGCGGCGCACAGGTCGCGTCCGGCGTCGGCGTGCCAGGCGGGTGATTTCAATTCGAGGTAGAGTTCAACACGGCGCCCCGTGCTGTCGTTGAGCGTGGCCAGTTGTCCGAGGTGTTGGTCGAGCGTTGCGAGGGGCTGCGGCGGAAAAACACGCGGGGCGGGCGTGCCGTCGTGGCGCGGGCCGACTCGGAGCGTGCAAAGTTCAGTCCAGTCGAGATCGAGGATGTAGGTAAGTCCGTCGGCGCGGGCGCGACCTGGGAAGCGTGGGGAGACGTCGGTCAGGTCGTCGAGGTAGAGGTCGTGGCAGACGACGAGCTCGCCGTCGCGGGAGAGGATGACGTCGAGTTCGACGAGGTCGGCGCCTTGGGCGTGCGCGAGGGCGGCTGAGGCGAGGGTGTTTTCCGCCGCGTATCCGCAGGCCCCGCGATGGCCGATGATGAGGGGAGGGCTCTTCATTTGACTTGCTATGAGTAACAAGGGCTTGGACACGGCGGGACAAGGGTGGATGTTATGTATACGTTACTTCTCCTCCTAGAGAGCCCGTTGCCAAGCTATAAGCCGGTAGAATGATAACTGTTAGAATAGCTTAAAAAAAGCCTTGTCATCGATGTCGAGTATCAGGAATATCTACGATGCGCTCCAACGTAGGAACTTCTTGTTCTGGAAAAACATTCGTTCGCCAGTCCAAGTTTTTGGACTTTGTCCTCTCTGTGTTCCTCGCCTCCATTTTGGCCGGCGGCCCGTCAGTCTACGCGCTCCCCGTCGGCGGGGTGGTTACCAGCGGTAACGGCGCGATTTCCCAGTCGGGCGCCGTCACCACCATCAACCAGGGCAGTGCCCGACTCGCGCTCACTTGGAACAGCTTCGACATCGGCGCGGCCGAGACGGTCAACTTTGTGCAGCCCTCCGCCTCGGCGGTCGCGGTCAACCGCATCCACGACGTCAACGGCACCCAGATTCTCGGCAAGCTCAACGCCAACGGCCAGGTCTTCCTTATCAATCCCAACGGCGTGCTCTTCGGCGCCGGTTCGCAGGTGAACGTCGGCGGCCTCGTCGCCTCCACCCTAGACCTCGCGGCCGACGGCAAGACCTTCTCCGGCGCGGGCGGCAGCGTCGTCAACCAGGGCACGCTCACCGCCGCCGACGGCGGCTACATCGCGCTCCTCGGCGGCAGCGTGAGCAACCAGGGCGTGATCACCGCCCGCCTCGGCACCGTCGCCCTCGGCGCGGGCAACCAGGTGACGCTCGACTTCTCCGGCGACCGGCTCGTCTCCCTCACCGTGGACAGCAACACCGTCGCGGCCCTCGCCGAGAACAAGCAGCTTATCCGCGCCGACGGCGGCATGGTGATCATGAGCGCGGGCGCGCGCGACAGCCTCATCGCCAGCGTGGTCAACAACACCGGCATCGTGCAGGCGCAGACGATCGAGAACCACAACGGCATCATCAAGCTCCTCGGCGGCATGAAGGCCGGCACCACCACGGTCGCGGGCACGCTCGACGCCTCCGCCCCGGCCACCGGTGACGGCGGCTTCATCGAGACCTCCGCCGCGCACGTCACCGTGGCCGCCGGTTCGAATATCTCCACGCGCGCCGCCTCCGGAAAAACCGGCACCTGGCTGATCGACCCGGTTGATTTCACCATCGCGGCCTCGGGCGGCGACATTACCGGAATGGCTCTCTCGGGCCAGCTTGCCAACACCAACGTCTCTCTCGAGGCCGCCGGCGGTAATCTCAACGTCAACGACGCCGTCTCCTGGAGCGCCGACACCACGCTCACGCTTACCTCCATTAACGACATCGTTTTCAACGCCTCGCTCACCGCCACCGGCGACCACGCCGGGCTGGTTCTCAGCTACGGCACGGGCGCGGACTACTCGCTCAACGGCCATGCGATCACCCTCTCGGGCGCGGCGCCCACCTTGCAGATCGGCGAGACGGGCAGCCTCGTGACCTACACGGTCATCAACAGCCTCGGCGCCGCAGGCAGCGTCACGGGCACGGACTTGCAGGGGATGATCGGTGACCTCACCGGCCACTACGCGCTCGGCTCAGACATCGCCGCCGCCGCTACCGCCGGCTGGAACGCAGGCGCCGGCTTCTCACCATTCGGAACTCAAACGAATAACTCCTTTAGCGGAATGTTCACTGGAATGGGCCACACTATCACCGGCCTGACGATTAACCGGCCATCCACGAACTACGTCGGCCTGTTTGGTGCGGTCAATCTAGGCGGAGTGGTGCGAGATGTGGGGCTGGTTGATGTCGCGATCCACGGTGGAAGTGCCGTTGGCGGTTTGGTTGGTTTTATCGAACTAGGCAGTATCACAAATACCTATGTTACCGGCTCGGTTTCGGGCGGGGGCTCCGTCGGCGGTTTGGTTGGCTTTAACCACGCCTCCGGCACGATCACAGACTCCCATGCGACAAGCGTGGTCACAGGTGGCGGCACGGTCGGCGGCCTGGTTGGTAATATTATTGGTGGCAACGGTGCCAAGATCATCAACTCCTATGCGACAGGCGCGGTTACAGGCACCGCCGATGTCGGCGGCTTGGTGGGTTTAAACCAATTCGCCACGATCACGAACGCCTACGCGACCGGTGCGGTTACAGGCACCGGCCAAGAGGTCGGCGGTTTGGTCGGGTTTAACAATTCCGGACTGATCACGAACACCTACGCGACGGGAGTGGTTATGGGTGGTGGCGATGACGTCGGCGGTTTGGTTGGCTCTAACAGTTCCGGAATGATCACGAACGCCTACGCGACAGGGGCGGTCACAGGCGCCCTCTCTAATGCCGGCGGCCTGATTGGTTTCAACAACGGAACGGTCACGAATGCTTATGCGACGGGAGCGGTTACGGGCGACGTCAATGTCGGCGGCTTGGTCGGCAGAAATATTCAAACGATCACGAACGCCTATGCAACAGGAGTGGTTTCGGGAAATGTCGCCGTGGGCGGGTTGATTGGCCTCAAGAGCTACGGAACGATCACGGCGGGTTACTGGGATATAAACACCACCGGCCAAAGCGCGGGCGTCGGATCCGGCGACGCCACCGGCACCACCGGCCTGACGACTTCGCAGGCGTTTACCCAGTCCAGCTACGCCGGCTTCGATTTCGCCAACACCTGGTTCATGGTGGACGGCAACACGCGGCCCTTCCTGCGCTCGGAATACAGCACCAACATCACCAACGCCCACCAGCTCCAGCTCATGGCGCTGAACTTGGCGGCCTCCTATACGCTGGCGAACACCATCGACGCCTCCGCCACCGCCGGCACCAATCCCTCCGGCATGTGGACCAGCGCCGGCTTCTCGCCGGTGGGACCGCTCGACCCGACAGCGGCGCCGGAAGACACGACGCTCTATACTGGGACATTCGACGGCCTGGGGCACACCATCACCGGCCTCACCATCAACAGACCGTCCCAAACCTATGTCGGCCTGTTCGGGGCGGTTGGAACGGGTGGCGTGGTCCGGAACATCGGCTTGGTCGGTGGCTCGGTCACGGGCAACACTTTCGTCGGAGGCTTGGTCGGCAATAATTACAGCGGCGTGATCACGAACGCCTACACCACGGGAGCGGTTACGGGTGCAGTTAGCTCCGGAGGCTTGGTCGGGTATAATTATTACTACGGCACGGTCACAAACTCCTATGCCACGGGAGCGGTTTGGAGCGGCAACAACGCCGGCGGCCTGGTCGGCGGAAACGGGGGCACGATCACGAACTCCTATGCGACGGGAGCGGCTTCGGGAAATGACAACGTCGGCGGCCTGGTCGGCTTCAATGACGCTTCTGGCACGATCACGAACACCTACGCCATGGGGGCGGTTACGGCTAACGATTCCTTCGCCGGAGGCTTGGTCGGCTTCAACTACGGAACGATCACGAATGCCTACGCCACGGGGGCGGTTGCGGGTGCAAATGCCCTTGGCGGCTTGGTCGGCGGAAACGCCCAGCCCGGCTCGATCACGGCGGGTTACTGGGATATGGAAACCACCGGCCAGAGCGGCGGCGGCGGCGGCGCCAGCGGCACCACCGGCCTGACGACGGCGCAGTCGCTGAGCCAGTCCAGCTATGCCGGCTTCGATTTCACCAACACTTGGTTCATCGGCGAGGGCGCCACGCGGCCTTTCTTCCGCTCGGAGTATTCGACCACCATCGGCACTTACCATCAGCTCCTGCTCATGGGTTCCGATCTCACGGCGAGCTACACGCTCGCGGGCGATTTGGACCTGAGCGGGACCGCCAATTTCACCCCGGTGGGCGGTTATGATAATCCTTTCACCGGCTCCTTTGACGGGCTCGGTCACACGATCACCGGCCTCACCATTTACAAACCGAACCAGGACGCAGTCGGCCTGTTCGGAGCCATCGGTTCCGGCAGCGTGGTCAAGAACATCGGCCTGATCGATGCATTCGTCACGGGCCAAACTTTCGTCGGAGGCCTGGTCGGGCTCAATAATAGCGGAACGATCACGAACGCCTGCGCGACGGGCGCGGTTTCTGGCACCAACAATGTCGGCGGCTTGGTTGGCGAAAATTACCGCGGAACGATCACGAACGCCTACGCGACGGGCGCGGTTTCTGGCACCAACTCTGTCGGCGGCTTGGTCGGCAAGAACGACGACACGATCACGAACGCCTACGCGACGGGCGCGGTCTCGGGCAGCGCCTACGTCGGCGGCTTGGTCGGCTTAAACAACCGCACGATCACGGGCGCCTACTCGACCGGCGCAGTTTCCGGCAACGAAGACGTCGGCGGCTTGGTCGGCTATACTACCGGCACGATCACTGCGGGTTACTGGGATATGGATACCACTGGGAAGAGTTCGGGCGTCGGATCAGGCGACACCACCGGCACCACCGGCCTGACGACCACGCAGGCGTTTACCTAGGCCATCTACACCGGCTTCGATTTTGCCAACACTTGGTTCATGGTGGACGGCAACACGCGGCCCTTCCTGCGATCGGAGTATTCGACCACGATCAGCAACGCCCACCAGCTCCAGCTCATGGTGCTGGACCTGACGGCGCACTACTCGCTGGCGGCCAACATCGACGCCTCGGCTACGGACGGCACTGGTGCCCATGCGTCCGGGATGTGGACGACCACCGGCTTCGTGCCAGTGGGAACTGATGCTGGATCATTTGCTGGCACCTTCAATGGACTGGGACACACTGTCAGCGGTCTTGTGATGAACCGCCCTGCACAGGACTTTGTCGGTCTGTTTGGGGATATTACTACTGGAGCCGTGGTGGAAAACGTTGGTCTGGTTAATGTTACGATCAATGGTGGCTCTATAGTAGGTGCTTTGGTCGGCCATAACGTCGGCACGATCACGAATGCCTATGCGAGCGGCTCGTTTACGGGCACAAGCAACTACCTCGGAGGCTTGGTCGGCTATAACGCCGGCACGATCACGAATGCCTATGCTACTGGCGCGGTTTCCGGGAACGGGGCAGTCGGAGGCTTGGTCGGCCAGAACAATGGCGGCACGATCACGAATGCCTATGCTACCGGCGCGGTTTCCGGGATCGGGGGAGTCGGAGGCTTGGTCGGCCTCAATTATGGCACGATCACGGCGGGTTACTGGGATATGGACACCACCGGCCAAAGCGCGGGTGTCGGATCCGGATCCGCCACCGGCATCACTGGCCTGACGACTTCGCAGGCGTTTACCCAGTCCAGCTACACCGGCTTCGATTTCGTCAACACCTGGTTCATGGTGGACGGCCAGACGCGGCCCTTCCTGCGCATGGAATACAGCACCACGATCACCAACGCCCACCAGCTCCAGCTGATGGCGATGGACCTTTCGGCGCACTACACGCTGGCGAACAACATCGATGCCTCGGAGACCGCCGGCACCAACGCCTCTGGCATGTGGACGACCGCCGGCTTCGTGCCGGTGGGGGACGGCAACGTGGCTTTCACGGGCTCTTTGTATGGGCAAAAATATACCATCAACGATCTGACGATCAACCAGCCCTCTGCCTTGTATGTCGGACTGTTTGGTAAAATCGGGGATGGCGGTTTGGTGAAGGATGTGGGGCTGGTTGATGTCGCGATTATGGGACAAAAATTGATCGGCGGACTGGCGGGGGATAACGCGGGCACGATCACGAATGCCTACGTGACCGGCTCGGTTTCGGGTACCAGTGACTCCATCGGCGGCTTGGTCGGCTACAACTCGGGCACGATTACCAATGCCTATAGCACCGTGGCGGTTGCCAGTTCGGGGTTTGCAGCCAATTCCATCGGTGGATTGATTGGGCAATCCGTAGGGGGCACAATTTCGACCGTTTACAGTTCGGGATCGGTGACGACCACGGGTGATTATACTGCCCACGTCGGCGGTCTGGTCGGCGACCTCAACCAGACCACGGTGACCAATGCCTACAGCACGGCGTCCGTGACCACGGGTAGTCTTACTTACGTGGTCGGCAGTTTTGCCGGTTATGTTTTGCAATCAACGATAGCGAATACCTACGGCGCCGGTGTGCTTTCCGTAAACGGTTCCACTCACCAGATCGGAGGCTTCGTCGGACATAATGAAGGCAGCACGATCACGTCGAGCTACTGGGATACGGAAACCACCGGCCAAAGCGTGGGGAGCGGATTCGGCTCCGCCACCGGCACCACCGGCCTGACGACGGTGGATTTCCAAGACACGGCGAAGTTCATGGCGATGGCCGGCGAAGCAGGCTGGAATTTCGCCAAGACTTGGGCGCCTCCGAGCGCCGGGTATTACCCGCAGCTCTATGCGCTCACCCCGGTGGTTTTCGTCCAGGCGGACAACGCCACCTCAGTCTATGGTGACAATCCGCCGACGGACTTCACCACGACCACCCACGGCGGACCGACCAGCTATGTTTTCGGACCGGCTCACGATACGCTCGTCGTTGGCGGCACCTTCAGCACTGCCGCCACATCGGCATCCGGCGTTGGCTCATATGCCATCACCTCAACGGCGGGAACCAGTGCGGATAGCTCCCAGGGGATTGCTTACCGTGTTGTTTCCGGCGGCACGCTCACCGTGACCGCTCGTCCGATCACGTTGACGGCCGACGACCAGACGAGGCATTACGGGGACAGCAATCCCTCGCTCACCTACTCGGTGACCTCGGGCAATCTCGTGAACGGCGACGCCTTTGACGGATCGTTGGCGACCACCGCCACCGGCACGACCGGCGTCGGCAACATCGCGATCACGCAAGGCGACTTGAACCTTAGTTCCAACTACGCAGTTACGTTCGTGGAAGGGACACTGGCGGTGACCGCGAGACCGATCACGGTGACGGCCGACAACCAGACGGGGACCAAGGGCAAGGACCTCCTCGCGCTCACCTATGGGGTGACCGACGGCAACCTCGTCAACGCGGACTCGCTGAACGGTGCCCTCGCGACGACCGCGACATCCGGAAGCGCCGCGGGCGACTACGCGATCACCCAAGGCGATCTGGCCAACGCCAACTACGAAATCACCTTCGTGGACGGCGTGCTCACGATCAAGAATCCTGCCAGCGCCGCTTCCTCCCAGGTCGCGACCTTCGATCAGCAGCGTCAGCCCGGCGACGGCCATGGCCGCGGCGGCATCTCGCTCGGCGGTTTCGACTCCGATGTTTCCGATCATCTGGCCTTCCAAAATCTCGGCATGGCGCTGCCCGCCGGCTTGAACGACGACAGAAAGCAGTAAGCGACACCTACTACAATCACCATGACCGCTTCCCTTCGCCGCCTCCCGTTCTCCTCCCTGCTCGTCCTCGCGCTGGCCGCGCCCGCGCTTGCCACCGCGCAGACCGCGCCCAACGCCGGCCAGCTCCTTCGCGAGGTGCCCGCCGCGCCCCAGTCCGCGCCCTCAGCGTCCGCCGCGCTGCCCTACGCCGAGATCGCCCGCCCGGCCCTGAACGTCGCCGACGCCGCGACCGTCACGGTGAAAACCATCGTCATCACGGGCAACACCGTGGTGCCGACCGCCACCCTGCACGCGCTCGTGGCCAAGGCCGAGGGCACCGCGCAGACCCTCGCGCAGCTCAACGCGCTGGCGGCCCGCATCACCCGCCTCTACCACGACCGCGGCTACATCCTAGCCCGCGCCTATCTGCCCGAGCAGGAAGTCAATGGTGGCCGGGTGGAGATAGCGGTGCTCGAAGGCCGCCTCGGCGCGGTCAAGGTGCAGAACACCAGCCGCGTGGCCGACCCCGTGGTGCAGTCGTTCCTCGCGCCCCTCAAGCCCGGCGCGGTGATCGCCGGCGGCGCGCTGGAGCGCAGCCTCCTTCTGCTCTCCGACGTTCCCGGTCTGAACGCCAATTCCACGCTCCAGCCAGGCGCCAGCGTGGGCAGTTCCGATCTCGTGGTCGCCGCCAAGCCCGGCCCGCTCCTCGGCGGCACAGTCAACGTGGACAACTTCGGCTCCTCCTCCTCCGGCGCGGCCCGCGTCGGAGGCATGCTCGACATCAACAACCTCTCCGGCCGCGGCGACCAGATCACGTTGCAGGCGCTCTCTTCCCTGAACTCCGGCGAGCATCTGCGCTACGGCCGCGCCGCCTACGATTATCTGCTCAACGGCCACGGCACCCGCATCGGAGCCGGTTACGCCCGGCTCGACTACGGACTCGGAGAAAACTTTACCGCTCTCAACGCGCACGGCACGGCCGACGATGCCAGCCTCTGGATCAACCATCCGCTCATCCGCACCCAGCGCCTCAACGTGCAGGCGGGCTTCACCTACGATTACAAGCTGCTCAAAGACCACATCGACACCAGCGGCACGCAAAACGACCGCACGCTCAACGTCGGCGCGCTCTCACTCAGCGGCAGCTACCGCGACGACCTGTTCAGTGGCGGCATCACCTCCGGCAGCGTCTCGTGGGGCGTGACGGACACGTATATCACCGACGCGGCGGCTCGCGCCGCCGACGCGGCCGCAGCCAAGACGCAAGGCACGGCCAGCAAGTGGAATTTTCAGGCGCGTCGCGCGCAGCACGTGACGAATTCCACCACCCTCTCGCTCTTCGGCGAGGGGCAGCTCGCCTCCGGCAACCTCGACTCAGCGGACAAGTTTGTGGTCGGTGGCCCGAACAGCGTGCGCGCCTATCCGCAGGGCGAGGTTTCGGGCGACGAAGGCTGGCTGTTGACGGTCGAGTTGCAGCAGGCGCTCCCGGTGCCGGCGTCGCTCGGGCAGTGGAGCGCGGTGGCGTTTTTCGATTCGGGTCACGTTTTGTTAAATAAAGACGCGTTTGCCGCCGGTCGCAACGAACGGACGCTGAGCGGCGCGGGCGCGGGCCTGCGCTGGGCGTTCCGCGACCACTGGACAGCCAAGGTCGACGCCGCCTGGCGCATCGACGGCGGAGCGCCCACGGCGGACGGTGATCGCGCACCTCGCATCTGGGCCAGTCTCGGCTATCAGTTCTAAGCGCGCGCCGGACATGGCCGGCAACCAAAAGCCCTCGTCGAGCCGATGGGGGCTTTTTATTTATCCATTCCCTGTTGCCGCAAGGCGACGAAGACGATGGCGGCGGCGATAAGGTCTGCGCCGGCCGCGACGAATCGCAGCGGCAAGGGAAGCCTTGGAATCACCATCACTACCATGGCGGCAAGCACCAGAGCGACGATCGTCATGGTAACGACTTGTTTTTTTGAGGCAGGGGCGGACATGGCGGAGACGGAAGCGGAGGAGAAAGAGAACGGAGAAAGAAAAAAAGTCGGAGGGTCAGGGGGCGATGGGCAGGGCGAGGCGCAGGGTGGTGCCGGCGGAACTGGTGGCGAGCAACGAGATGTCGCCATGGTGGCTGATGAGGATGCGTTTGGCGATGGCAAGACCGAGGCCGGTGCCGTCGGCGCGTCCGGACAGGAACGAATCGAAAATGTGCGCACGCAGCTCCTCCGGGATCCCGCACCCGGTATCGATAATATCTACGACGGCAAAGTGGATTCCGTTGCGGTCTTCGGTGGCGCAGCGGATCGTGATGGTACCGCCATCGGGCATGGCCTGCATCGAGTTGATCAGGAGGTTGAGCACGACCTGCTGGATCTGGCCCTTGTGAACATCGACCACGAGAGGGCGGGGGGGGGGCTCGAAGCGGAGCTGGATTTTGCTTTGGGCCAACTTGAGACGGATGAGCACGATGGTATCGCTTACCATGTCGGCGAGCGACCAGCGTGAATGGAGGCTGGCGGGAGCCTTGGCGAAGCTCAGCACGCGGGAGACGATCGCCTCAAGCTGGTCGAGTTTTTCACTGATCACACGGACATCGGTGCGGCGGGGATCGTCTTCGGGAAATTCCAAGTTGAGGTAGCCAAAAAGAAGTTTGATGACCGTGAGGGGATTGCGGATTTCGTGGGCGATCTCGGCGGCGAGGAGGCCGAGGGTGGTGAGCTGCTCGTTTTTGCGCAGCGACTCTTCACTTTTGAAAATGCGGGAGTAGAGGCGGGAGTTTTGCAGGGCGACGGCACCGAGGCTGGCGAGCGCGGCAAGGAGGCGTTTCTCGTCGTTGTTGAAGCGGTGGATGTGGTCGGTGAAGACGGCGAGGACACCGATGACTTCGTTTTCGTAGAGAACGGGCGCGGCGAGGACGGAACAGAGGGAATCGTCGTGTGGCAGGTCGATGACGTCGCGAAACTCGGGCGACTGGATGTTCGCAAATTCGATTTGCCGCCGCGTGTGAATGACTGCGGCGGTAAGGCAGGATTCTAGCGGCAGATCGGCATCGGGAAGCGAGACGATGACTGGGCTTTTGAGCGAAACCATCCGGAGCGTCTGCCGGTGCAAGTCGCAGAGATAAAATACGCAGGCATGGCTGTTGGTGATCAGGCGGGCATCACGCGTGATGGTGTCAAAGAGCTCCTGTTGCTCAAGTTTGCCCACCAAAGACTGTCCGATGGTGATGAGGGATTCGAGCTGCCGGGCCTTGCCGCTAAGGTGACGGAGCTGCCAGAGGCGTTGCAGGACGGCGGTTGCCTCTTCGGTGAGACGGATGAGGTGGGCCAGATCGTTTTCGGAGAAGCCGCCAAGGATATCGCTGTCCAGATTGATGACGCCGAGGATTTGGCCGCCGCTCTCGATCATGGGGGCGGCCATTTCGCTGCGCACTTCCGGACGCAGGGAGACATAACGGGGGTCGGCGGCCACATCGGCCACCAGTTGGGGGCGGCCGTGAAAGGCGACCCAGCCGGTGATGCCTTGGCCGAGACGAAGGGGAACCTCGTCGTTATTGATCGGCAGGCCCTGTTGAACTTCAATTTCGAGTTTGCCGGTGTCGGGATTGAGCAGGGAGACGGTGCCGGAAGAGGCGCCGAGCACTTCGATCACAACTTTGAGAATGGCGGCGATCGCTTCCCGTGGATCATCCATCCGTCCGGTCAAGCTGCTTACGCGGTAAAGAGCCTCGTAAAAAGCCGGAGAGTAGAGACCGGGGGTCGGGGAGTGAGGGGAGGACACCGTGTGAGTTGCCACGATCAGCAGTCTTGATGGAGGAACAGGAGATGGCGAGAATTTCGCTCATTCTTCCCAAGGCACTCACGGCAGTGCCTTTGTTTGCCTGCGTTTTACTAAACGGCCTCGGTCGCCGGCACCGGAATAGGTGCAATGACGGCGGCGAGGGCGTCGCGGAGTGCGTGGAGGCGGGCGGTGTCCTCGGTGCGTTCTTGGTTGTCGCTCTCGATGTAGAAGGTGTCGATGGCGATACCGCGCTCCGTGCCAATGCGGGCGAAGGTGATGTCGAAGCCGTGATCGCTGATGGTTTTGCCAAGGCGGAAGAGCAGGCCGATCTCGTCGCGCGCCTGGATTTCCACGATGGTGCGATGCATGGACAATTCGTGGTAAACCTCCACGGTTGGCGGAAACGAGGACTGAACGGCCTCGCTGCCGGAGGGCGTGTTGTAGCGGTTGGCCATCGCATATTTTTTGGCCTGCGTGACAATGTCAGGATAAAGGTCTTTGCTGCCGATGAGGGCTTCATCGACTGTCTTGGCGAAGATATCCTGAGCCTTGGCGCTTTGAACGACACCGCGACCGGGTTCGACGACATAGAAGGTGTCGATGGCGATGTGGTCA
Source organism: uncultured Verrucomicrobiota bacterium (assembly GCA_903904685.1). Classification (GTDB taxonomy): domain Bacteria; phylum Verrucomicrobiota; class Verrucomicrobiia; order Opitutales; family Opitutaceae; genus Rariglobus. The sequence continues at coordinate 12,314 of CAIVDS010000085.1, read as the reverse complement.
CTGCGGGAGATGACCTTGGCTCCGAGGATGGAAAGGCCGGCAACGCTGAAAGCGCCGGCGAGTTTGTAAAAGAGGCCGACCCGGTCCCAGGTGACGACATTCACCACCGTGAGAGAGCGGTTGAGGTCATCGTTCCAGTCAATCATCGGATGAAGAGAACCCACGGAGTCGGCCTGTGCGATGGATGCGAGCAAGCCGTTCACCATACGGATGTGCAGGGCGATTTCCGCAGTGTCGGTATGGATGAAATACCGCTCGGGCAGTAGATTGAAATGCGCGGTGATCTCGTCCGGGCTGATGCCGGGGATTTTTTGCGCGACGAGTTCCTGATAGGTCATTTGCAGTCGTTGGGAATTATGGGTGGCGATTTCCGCACCGTGGATCAGGTAATTGAGGGTCGAGAGGTAGAGCGCGGAGTGGAGCGTGTCTTTGTAGCTGTTCCAGAGTCCCGCCGCGGTTCCACGAGCATCGCAAAAGGTGTGGACGTAGAGGTAGCGGAGGTTCTCGGTGTCATGGACAAGTTCAGCAAAAGCGGTGGCGGTATTGGGATCATCTACGTCCCTCTTCTGCCAAAAGCGTGCCATGATCAGATGATTTTTAATAATAAAAACAACGCGTTCGCTGTCTTCGGCGGAAACCTCGAGGCGCTTGAGCAGCGGCAGGGCGATTTCCACCCCGCTTTCCGCATGGCCTTTGATGCCACGGGCCTTGCCAATATCGTGCAGTAAAAGGATAAGATAAAGTAAGGCGGGCGAGGTGGTTTCGTGAAGACATTCCCGGTATTTCAGGGTGATGGGCTCGGCCTCGGTGAAAACCTGATCAAGTTCACGGATGGCGTTGAGCGTGTGGATGTCGGCCGTGTAGCGGTGATAAAATTCGTGCTGCACGAGACAGGTGAGACCTTCGAATTCGGGGATGAAGCGCCCGAGCACGCCGAGTTCGTGCATGAGGCTGAGGATGGTGTAAACCGCGCCGACTTCATTGAGGATCGCCTTGAAGCTGGTATTGGCGTCGGCCGAGTCGGTGACTCTCCGGGTGATGAAGGGGAGCGATTCGCGAATGAGAGTTTGCAGCGCAAGATCGAGATGCGCATTCAGGCTTTGGCAGTGACGAAACACGCGGATCAGGCGCACGGGGTCTTCACGAAAAACGGTTTCGGTGGCGGCCCCCAGCTCTCGGCCGCGCAGAATAAAGCCGTCGAGGTGTTTGGCGCGCTGGTCGCGACGGGCGAGGATGGCTTCGCGGAAGGAACCGAGCAGGCCGGCCTTGGGGGCATCCAAGGTGAGGGCGAGGCGGTTTTCGACGATTTTTGAGATGCGGAAAATAGTCTGCGCTGCCCTGTAGTAGTCGCGCATGAAATGTTCGACGCGGCCGAGCATGGAGTCTTGGGTGTAACCCAATCCTTGCGCGAGACGCGGTTGGGCTTCGAGGTCGAGCACGTCGGTGGAGCGTTTTTTGTCGAAATGGAGTTCGTTGCGCACGCGATGCAGGAATTCGTAGGCGCGCTGGAAGTCGCGCAGTTCGTTTTTCCGGAGAAAATTTTGGACGGCTAGCTCTCGGATTGTGGTGATGCCCAGCTTCACGCGGGACATCCAGATGACGTTTTGATAATCACGCAGGCCGCCTACGCCGTTTTTCACGTCGGGTTCCTGGAGGAAAACGGTGTCGCCGTATTTTGCCCGGCGGGTGGCCTGATCAACCAAGCGGGCCGCGATATAGCCCTTGGGGTCTTCCGTTGTGTAGTAAAACTTGTAGGCCTGCTCGAAGCTGGTGAACAGGGCGCTCGACCCGGCGACAAGGTGGGACTCCAGCATGGCGGTCTTGGTCTGCATGTCCTTGCGCGCCTCCACGAAGACCTCGTCGATCGTTCGGGTGGAATGCCCGACTTTGAGCCCGCAGTCCCACAGAATGTAGAGGATCTCGTTGACGAGGTGTGTCTGCAGAGGCTGGACGACGGCGGGTTTCGCCTTTGACGGAAATAAAAACATGATGTCTATGTCGCTGAACGGGCTCACCTCGGAGCGCCCATACCCGCCGATGGCTAGCAAACTTACAGGAGGCGGCGTCTTGGCGTTTTGCCGTTCGTATGAGGCAATCGCATAGTCGAAGAGATGGGACAGCATCACATCCACCATGCCGGAGCGGGCTTGGGCGATCACGAGGCCCGAGTCGCCGGCGTCGTGGTGCATGCGGATCATCGAGCTTTCGAGGCGAAGGAACGTTTTGCAGGCGGACAGGCGCTGTTCCATCGGGACGTTTCCGGTGAAAGCAAGGCGTTCGCTGGCGTGTTTTTTGATGCGGCCTAACATGAAAGGGTGCTGGTCGATAGTCGCTTGGTGGAATGGTTAATAAGAGCGGCCGGGCAGGGCGCGGCGCAATGAGCAATATGCATATGATGATAGGCAAATCGAATCTCCCTGCCAATCCTCCGCTTGCCACGCACCACCACGGGTGGTTGACTGACCATCCTAATTTTTCCTATGGCCGAGATCACCAAGAGCTACGAACCGCGCGACGTTGAGGACAAATGGTATGCCGCTTGGCAAGAGTCCAAGTGCTTCGTCGGCCGCGCCGCGCCCGGGCAGGAAACGTATACGATTGTCATCCCTCCTCCGAACGTCACCGGCATTTTGCACATGGGCCATGTGCTCAACAACACGCTCCAAGACGCGCTCATCCGCCGCGCCCGTCTCGAAGGCAAGGCCGCATGCTGGATTCCCGGCACTGATCATGCCGGCATCGCCACGCAGACGATGGTGGAAAAACACCTCAAAAAGTCCGAGGGCAAGGGCCGTCGCGATCTCGGCCGCGAGGAATTTCTCAAACGCGTGTGGGCTTGGCGCGATGAGAAAGGCGACCACATCCTCAAACAGCTTCGCGAGCTCGGCTGTTCCTGCGACTGGGACCGCACTCATTTCACCATGGACCCCGGCTACTCGAAGGCCGTGCTCACGTCCTTCGTAAAACTTTTCGATGGAGGCCACATCTATCGCGGCAAGCGCATGGTCAACTGGTGCCCCGCCTCGCTCACCGCGCTTTCCGACGAGGAAGTCGAGATGCGCCCGACGAAAGGGTTTCTCTACAAGCTGCGCTACGAACTCGTCGAGCCGTCCACGACCAAGGACGCCGAGGGCAACGTCATCACACTCACGCATCTCATCCTCGAAACCACCCGCCCCGAGACTATCGCGGCCGACGTCGCCGTGGCCGTCCATCCCGACGACGAGCGCTACAAGCATCTCGTCGGCAAACGTGTCTGGCGTCCGCTCGGTGCGCGCGTGCAGATTCCGATTATCGCCGACATAGCCGTTGATCCGGCCTTCGCCGCCGGTGCGCTCAAGGTGACGCCCGCCCACGACAAGGTCGATTTCGAGATCGGCCTGCGCCACAAGCTCTCCGTCATCGACGCGATCAATGCCGACGGCACCATGAACGAATTCGCCGGCCCCGAGCTGGCCGGGTTGGACCGTTTTGCCGCGCGCAAAAAATCAGCTGAGATTCTTCGCGAGTCTGGAGCGCTCATCGAGGAAAAGCTCTACGAAAACAACGTCGGTTACTCGCAGCGCGCCGGCGTGCCCATCGAGCCGCGTCTCACGCAGCAGTGGTGGTTGCGCTACCCGCGTGTCGAAGAGGCCAAGCAGGTCGTGCGCGACGGTCTCATCCAGATGCACCCAGAGCGTTGGTCGAAGGTTTACCTTAACTGGCTAGAAAACATCCAAGATTGGTGCATCAGCCGCCAGCTTTGGTGGGGGCATCGCATCCCGGTCTGGTATGCCAAGGGCATTGATCGCGAAAAACTCACCGAGGCCGATCTCCGAGATTCCAAGAAAATTCACGTTTCCATCGACGGCCCCGCTGATCCCGAGAATTGGACTCAGGAAGACGATGTGCTCGACACCTGGGCCTCCTCTTGGCTCTGGCCTTTTGCCACTCTTGGCTGGCCCGATGCCGAGGCGCAAGCGAAGGCCGGTTTCTCACGGTTTTATCCGACCACTACGCTGGCGACGGGTGCAGACATTATTTTCTTCTGGGTCGCCCGCATGATCATGGCCGGCTTGGAATTTGCCAAACCCGGTGCACCCGTCGAGGAGCGCATCCCGTTCAAACACGTTTATTTTAACGGCATTGTCCGCGACAAGCAGGGCCGCAAGATGTCGAAAACCCTTGGCAATTCGCCCGACCCGCTCGACCTGATTCAGAAATACGGCGCCGACGGCCTGCGTTTCGGCCTGCTCCAGATCGCGCCGCTTGGACAGGATGTGAAGTTTGACGAAGACCGTATCGAGAGCGGAAAAAACTTCTGTAACAAACTTTGGAATGCCTGCCGATTCCGCCAGATGAACGGCGCGATGAGCGACAACAGTTCGCTCGCCGCCGTGCTCGCCCGCCTCGACGACGCCAAGCTAGACGACGACGACCACGCGATCCTTGGTGCGCTCCTCGACACGATGCGCACGCTTGAAAAAGGCTTTGCGGAGTTCGAATTCGCCGGTGCCACGCAGCGGTTATATTCGTTTTTCTGGAATGATTTTTGCGACTGGTATGTGGAGGTTGCGAAAGCCCGCCTGCAGGATACCTCAGCCAAGTCCCATGTGCTCGCGGTGCAGGATCTCGTCATCCGCGAGTTCCTGCTCATGTTCGAACCCTTCGCGCCGTTCATCACCGAGGAACTGTGGCACCTGCTTGGCTATGGCGCGGAAAAATCCTTCCTGCAGGAAACGCGCATCGAGACCTCCGCTGGGCTGGTTGCCGCGCTGGCGAAGCGCGGGGTGACGGTTGATGCCGCCGCGACGGGTCGCGTGGAGCAACTCAAGCAATTCAGCACGCTCGCCCGCGAGCTCAAGGCCGACCAGTCCGTAGCGCAAAAACGCGATGTGAAGTTCTTCGCCTTGGCAGGACAGGTCGAATGGATCGCGCTGGAGAAAAACATCAGTAAGCTCGCTCGTCTTGTCGGCGCGGCGGAAATCGCCCGCACCACCGAAAAACTGGCGTTTCCCGCTGCGGTGACGCCGCTCGGCACGCTTTATCTCGACACCGGTGTCAAAGTTGATTCCGCCACCGAGCGAGCGCGTCTGCTCAAGGAACTTCACGTCCTCAACAAGCACATCGTTGGGACCGAGGCCCGCCTGTCCAACGAGGCGTTCACCAGCAAAGCTCCGCCCACCGTTTTAGAGGGTGCGCGTAAACAGCTCGCCGACCAGCACGCTAAACGCGCCGAGATTGAGCGGTTGCTCTCCGCCTTGGGATGACATGGAACTCTTGGTTTTCTGTTTATAACGCCTTAAATTCCTTGGCTAGATAGGAATTTAAACGATTAATGGAAATGATCATGAGATTTTAAACGCACTAAATCTTTACTTAGGACATAAAGCAAGTATTGGTGTTGGCAACTTCATGAGCGCCATTGCCACGGTATCGTCTTCTAGCACCTTTGATTTGGAAAAGGCGTCGGCTCAGGACCGGGTGAAGTGGGCGGTGGATCAGTTCGGTGACGGGCTTGTGTTGACGACCAGTTTCGGGATTCAGGCGGCGGTGATGTTGCATCTTGTCACGCGCATCGCGCCGGAGACGCCGGTCATTTTTATCGATACGGGTTACCTTTTCCCGGAGACCTACCGATTTGCGCGGGACCTCACGGAAAAACTTTCGCTAAACCTCAAGACCTACGTTCCAGCGCATACGGCCGCCCAGCAGGAGGCTCTTTATGGCAAGCAATGGGAGCAGGGCATCGACGGGCTGAAGCGTTACAATCATCTCAACAAGATTGAGCCGATGGACCGCGCCATCCGTGAACTCAAGGCCACCGCATGGCTCGCCGGTCTGCGGCGTTCCCAAGCCAGCACGCGCGAGGCGTTGCCGGTCGTGCAGCGGCAAAACAAGATCACCAAGATCCATCCGATCATCGACTGGGATAATCGCACGATCCACCGCTATCTCGCCGAGCACGGGCTCAACTATCATCCGTTGTGGGAGGAGGGCTACGTCTCCGTCGGCGACTGGCACAGCACGTCGAAGCTCGAAACCGGCATGACGGAAGAGCAGACGCGTTTCGGCGGTGTCAAACGCGAGTGCGGCCTGCACGAGAGCAGCGGGCGTGTGGATTTTCAGATTTGATCGCCAGGTTCTGTCACGCAAGTAACGATACGGATACAATCCTTGTGGCGCAGAGGACACAGATCCACGACCCGGAATGGCGCTTCGTTGGGCGCGTTCATTCGTCCATGTAATTAGGAAATGATTTCACAAGTCTCCTGTCGGATTTATGGGACTCGTTGCGATCCCTTTGGCTCGCCGACGTGATCCTGCTCGCGACGGCGGACGGCGGCGCGAGCGTCTACCACCAGTTCACCCTTCGCCATCCGCGCCGCGACGCGCTGCGCGAACATCTCGCGAGGCACGAGATCGGCACCGATCTTATCTATCCCGTGCCGCTGCACCGTCAGGCGTGTTTTGCGTCCCTCGGCTATGAGGCGGGTTCCCTGCCGGTGGCGGAAAAGGCGGCGGCGACCTGCCTGAGCCTGCCGATCTTCCCCGAGCTGACCGATGCGCAGGTCGATCACGTGATCGCGACCATCAACGCGTTTTGATCGGCGGTGGCGGTTGCGCCGGGATCGCTGAAAAGGTTCGCGTTCTCTTTGGCCGACTTCAGGGCGATGGATGCCTGCCCGGTCCCAATGATGGGCCGTTGCACGCGGGCTTTGTGGCGGGCTGCGAAATCAGTGTTCTTGTTTTCTCCCAACAGTCGGGGATTCATTCAGGGATATGAGTTCAATGACGAGGCGGTCCGATCTTGTCTTGGGAGCAGACCGGCTGGATTTGGCCGGTAGCCGACTGCCCGCTGGCGAACGGGTTTGGGCTTCCGGCGACTCTTTTTCGGAAGTTGGCGCATCCGGGCGGCTTGCCGATGAATCCCGCCTGTCCGTTGGCGGAGACTTTTTCGCCGTTGGTGCATCCCGACTGCACAAAAACTATTCCCAACATCACAAAAACTATTCCCCAGTCTCAATAAACTATTCCCAACATTGCATCAACTATTCCCAACTCTGCGTTGGCGAAGGCTTTTTCGGCGTTGGTGAAGCCTTTTCTAATTGATGGGAAGCATTTTGCACGGCGGGGGAGGTTTTTCGGGCTTAGGGGATGACCTTGGGCGGGTCGGCAAAGGCCTTTTGCGCGGGAACGGAAGGTTTTCGTCTGTCGGGGCAGTCCCAAGGCCGTCCGGCCATACCGGTTTTGCCAACGGTTGGAGCTTGTTGCCCGCCAACGGTGGCCGGCGCGGTCAGAGTCGCTGGATTTCCTCGGCCTGCCGTTTCAGGTCGTGCGGCAGTGGAGCGGCCGTGGCCTCGGCGGACAGGAAGTCTTCCAAATGGGCGAGGGAAGCGGTGCCGCCGATGGTCGTCTTGATCACCGGCTCGCTCGCGGCGAGTCGCAGGGCAAGGTCGGACGCATTCCGGCATTCGGCGTTCGCGATGAGGGTGTTCACCGCCGCCGCTTTTGCGAGGCTGTGCTTGTCCGCGGGACCGCCGCCGAGGGTGCGCAGGGCCAGCGTGGGAATCTGCCGTTGCCGGATCGCGTCCCAGGCGGTGTCGGTGCAGTCGCGCTGTTGCACGTTCCAATACAAGATCACCCCGTCGATCAACTCGTGCCGCGCGGCCTCGATCGCCGCATCGGAGTTCTCGGGCGTGAGAAAAATCACCGCTTCGCGGATGAGCCCGCGTTTGCGCAGGGAGGCCAGTTCGTCCGCGAGCGGACCGCCGCCGCCGCGCAGTTGATCGACGAGATTGCCGGGCTTGGGGTCCATGGAGACGAGTTGAGCCACGTCGATCGTGTCCAACCGCAGGCGGCGGCAAGTGTCCTCCACCTCAAAGCGCATGAGAGGCGCGGAGCCGTCGCGAATCTTGATCACCATGCGGGGCACGCGCGTCCGGTCGGCGTCGAAGGCCATCCGCAGCACCATGAAGGTAAAACCGTTGTTGTAGGTGGGGCTGGAGTGAAACGACACGCCGGCCTCCATCGCGCGGCGAGCCACGACGAGATCCAGCGAGACATCCGCCGGATTGCGACCCAGCGACATGCTGCCAAACGTGTAGGGGGAAAGGGTAACCATGCCGCACTCTGCCTGCGGCACGCGCATCATGCCAGCGGGAAAGCGGGGGTGAGCCGCGGCTCGGCGGGGACGCCTCGCCCTACCTTTTAATACCTTTGAATGCGAAAGGGTATGGACCCAGCCGTCCCGCGCAGCGTTCGTACGCTGCGGGAAGGGGCGCTCGCTGCATGCCTTCCCGCATTGGTGGACTACTTGGCGGGTGCGATGACGAAATGAATCGCCGTTGGCTGAACGGCGTCTTGCACCTTGGCCTCGCACGCATCGATGGCCTTCTGGGCCTCGGCGAGTTTTGCCGCGTCCTTGTCTTTGCTGGCGGCGCGCCAGGCGTTGTTCAACGGGGTCTGAAGTTCGGTGATGAGGGGGAGAATCCGCCTCGAGCGTTCGCCCAGCGGACCGTCAGCGACGGTGCTCATGTTCCAGCCTTTGGCCAGTTCCTTGTCGCTCAGGGTGGCGACCAAGGTTCCATCCATCGTCACGGTGTATTGCCCCGCGGCCAGACCGGAAACGGTCAGCATATAACGGGACAAGTCGGCGATCTCGGGCATGAGCGTGAGCGCATCGCCCGCACCGCCGAGGGGCCAAGGGGAGCGTGCGTCGAGGCGAGTGAAGGAGAGAACGCCGTTCTTGGACGCGGCCTCGGTGATCTTGCAGCTCTTCGCATCGACGATGGTGCCGTCGGCCTTGATCGTGGCGGAGCTGACCTCGCGATCCACATTCAACGCGGCGAGGATGGTGGCGGCCATCGTGTATTGGCCGGCGGGGCCGAGATGCACGTCGTCGCCGGTGAATTGAATGGCGGCGGGTTTGCCTTCCCACGATTTGGCGAACGTCTGGAGGGAGGCAAGATCGGGGACGTTGTGCTCCGGCTTCAGGAGACGGATGTGGGCCGCGAGGGCGTTGGCGTTATCGAGGGTTTTGTTGGGTCCCCACAGTGCGAGCAACGGATGGTATTGGTCGATCGTCAGCACGTTTTCTTTTTTGCCAAATTCAATGAGCGCGACGGTGAAGGGATGGACGCGGTGGCAGCGGTCACCCACCCAGGCGTTCATGAGGCTGCCATCGTTGACGGGACTGGCGGAGATGAGGATGGGACGCGCGTTGATGGCGCGGATGTTCCCGACCAGTTTTGTCATGCCGGCGATGTAGCCGTCGGCGCAGTTCTTGTCGTCCGGGTTGGCGCTGCCCACGTCGTTCAGCCCAAGCTCGATGCTGACGATGGTCGGTTTCCAGGCGGCGATATCGTAGTCGAAGCGGTCGAGCATACTTCCGGTCCGGTTCCCGCCGACTCCGGAGTTGCGGAAGTGGAGGTGAAGCTGGGGATACCGTGTGCGGTAGAAGGCCTCGATGTTATTGGTGTGGAGGCGTGTGTCGGTCATGCTGTCGCCCGCCATCACCCAGGTGTCATTGTCCTTGAGGGTGAGGGCCGGTTCGGCGGCGGAAATACGGCTGCCAAACGCAACGAGGCACAAGAGGACGAGGGGTTTCATTTTCATAGGGTGAGTGATGGTCAAGGGTTCGCTCTGCCTGCGGCATGTGCTCTTCATGCCAGCGGGAAAGCGGGAGCGAGCCCGGCCTTCCCGCGCAGTTGGCGGACAACTTGGCGGGCTACTTGGCGGGTGCCTTGGAGGGTGCGATCTCGAAATGGATCGCCGTTGGCTGAACGGCGTCTTGCACCTTGGCTTCGCACGCATCGATGGCCTTCTGGGCCTCGGCGAGTTTTACCGCGTCCTTGTCTTTGCTGGCAGCGCGCCAGGCGGCGTTCAATGGGTTCTGAAGGTCGTTGATGAGGGAGAGAATCTGCCTCGAGCGGTCGCCCAGCGGTCCGTCTGTGACGGCGCCCATGTTCCAGCCTTTGGCCAGTTCCTTGTCGCTCAGGGTGGCGACGGGTTTGCCGTCCATCGTCACGACGTATGTTGCCGGGGACAAACCGGAAACGGTCAGCATATAACGGGACAAGTCGGCGATCTCGGGCATGAGCGCGGGCGCCGCGCCCGATCCGCCGAGGGGCCAAGGGGAGCGTGCGTCTAGGCGGGTGAAGGAGAGAACGCCGTTTTTGGACACGGCCTCGGTGATCTTGCAGCTCTTCGCATCGACGACGGTGCCGTCGGCCTTGATCGTGGCTGAGCTGACCTCGCGATCCACGTTCAACGCGGCGAGGATGGTGGCGGCCATCGTGTATTGGCCGGCGGGGCCGACATGCACGTCATCGCCGGTGAGTTGAAACGCGGCGGGTTTACCTTCCCACGATTTCGCGAACGCCTGGAGGGTTTTAAGGTCGGGGATGTTGTGCTCCGGTTTGAGGAGACGGATGTGGGCCGCGAGGGCGTTGGCATCATCGAGGGTCTTGTTGGGCCCCCAGAGCGCGAGCAACGGGTGGTATTGATCCACCGTCAGCACGTTTTCTTTCTGGCCGAATTCGGTGAGCGCGACGGTGAAGGGATGGATGCGGCGGCAGCGGTCACCCACCCAGGCGTTCATAATGCTGCCATCATTGACGGGACTGGAGGAGATGAGGACGGGGCGTGCGTTGATGGCGCGGATGTTCCCGACCAGTTTTGTCATGCCGTCGATATAGCCCGCATAACCGTTGGGAACATCCACCCGGGGGTTATTCGCGTCGTTCATGCCCAGCTCGATGCTGACGATGGTCGGTTTCCAAGCGGCCACGTCATAGTCGAAGCGGTCGAGGATGCTGCCTGTCCGGTTCCCCGGGATGCCGGAGTTGCGGAAGTGGAGGTGAAGCTGGGGATACCGCGTGCGGTAGAAGGCCTCGATGTAATTGGTGTGGAGGCGTTGGGCGGTGATGCTGTCGCCCGCCATCACCCAAGTGTCGTTGTTCTTGAGGGTGAAGGCCGGTTCGGCGGCGGAAATCCGGCTGCAAAACGCAGCGAGGCACAGGAGGATGAGGGGTTTCATTTTCATAGGGGGAGTGATGGTCAAGGTTTCGGTCTGCCTGCGGCACGCCGTCCCGCAGCGGCGGACTACTTGGCGGGTGCGATCGCGAAATGAATCGCCGTTGGCTGGACGGCGGCTTGCAATTTTACCTCGCACGCATCGATGGCCTTCTGGGCCTCGGCGAGTTTTACCGCGTCATTGTCTTTGCTGGCGGCGCGCCAGGCGGTGTTCAACGTGGTCTGAAGTTCGTTGATGAGGGAGAGAATCTGCCTCGATCGGTCGCCCAGCGGTCCATCAATGACGGCGCCCATGTTCCAGCCTTTGGCCAGTTCCTTGTCGCTCAGGGTGGCGACGGGTTTGCCGTCCATCGTCACACTGTATTGTCCCGCGGACAAACCGGAAACCGTCAGCATATAACGGGACAAGTCGGCGATCTCGGGCATGAGCGTGAGCGCCGCGCCCGATCCGGCGAGGGGCCAGGGCGAGCGTGCGTCGATACGGGTGAAGGAGAGAACGCCGTTTTTGGACGCGGCCTCGGTGATCTTGCAGCCCTTGGCATCGACGACGGTGCCGTCGGCCTTGATCGTGGCGGAGCTGACCTCGCGATCCACGTTCAAAGCAGCGAGGATGGTGGCGGCCATCGTGTATTGGCCGACCGGACCAGTATGCACGGAGTCGCCGGTGAGGGGAATACCGGCGGGTTTGCCTGCCCACGATTTCGCGAACGCCTGAAGGGTGGCAAGATCGGGGATGTTGTTCTCCGGCTTCAGCAGACGGATGCGGGCCGCGAGGGCGTTGGCGTCATCGAGGGTCTTGTTGGGCCCCCAGAGCGCGAGCAACGGGTGGTATTGATCCACCGTCAGCACGTTTTCTGTTTGGCCGAGTTCAATGAGCGCATTGGTGAAGGGGTGGATGGAATGGCAGCGGTCACCCACCCAGGCGTTCATGATGCTGCCATCGTTGACGGGGCTGGAGGAAATGAAGATCGGCCGGGCGTTGAGGGCGCGGATGCTGTCGGCGAGTTTCTTCATTCCGGCGATGTAGCCGGCGGCGCAGTTTTTGTCGTCCGGCTTCGTTCCTCCCACGTCATTCATGCCCAGCTCGATGCTGACGATGGTCGGTTTCCAAGCGGCCACGTCATAGTCGAAGCGGTCGAGAATGCTGCCTGTCCGGTTCCCGCTGATTCCGGAGTTGCGGAAGTGGAGGTGAAGCTGGGGATACCGCGTGCGGTAGAAGGCCTCGATGTAATTGGTGTGGAGGCGTTGGGCGGTGATGCTGTCGCCCGCCATCACCCAAGTGTCGTTGTCCTTGAGGG
>CAIVDS010000084.1 GCA_903904685.1 uncultured Verrucomicrobiota bacterium | reverse complement strand
CGATGCTCCGGCCGCCGTCGGCCTCCCGCAAGATGCGGATCTTGTCCTCTGTCGTGTAGCGTTTTCCTTTCATGTGTCTGGTTCCTTTTTATTAGGCCCAGACTAACTCTTCAACCGGCTTGATTTCGAGGCATCACGTCAAGTCGAACCCTCTTCTCATGCTTGGGAAGCACACATAATAGCCGGTATACTATGCCCGCGTCTGTCGAAGAACCAACGCGATCAAAGCCACCACGCCGCCGCCTGCAATCACGAATGCAAAAGAAGCGGGCGTATCTGGCCGCCCCGTCGCCACCCGCTCAGCTCTTCCGGTTGTAGGAAGACTTGGGTATCACTTTTTCGACCTGGCCACCCTTCTCCCCGCAGCAACAACACTTGGAAGGATCGCAGTTTTTCTTATCCGTGGCCTTGGCATTGTCGATGGTCTGCCCGCAGCAGCAACAAACCGCAGGCTTGACGGCGGCTTTGTCCTTGTCGTCCGCACGGGCGAAACCGACAAAGGCGACGGAAACAAACGAGAGGGCAAGAAACAGGCGGAGGGATTTCATAAGTAAATTTTAAAGCGGAATGGTGCGCCTTGGCGTGAAACCAGTGATGGCGAAGGAATCTCACTCACTTCTCATGCTTGGCGCACCGTGCCGCAATCACGAATATTCGCGACGCGCATCCAAGGCGCTCTTGAGCGTCACCGAGTCCGCATAGAGCACACCGCCGCCGCTGGGGAGTCCGAAACCGATGCGCGTCACCTGCACCGTCCCGCCGGGCGGCAGGTGTTGCGTGAGGTAATGGCAGGTCGCCTCGCCTTCGACGTCGTTGGACAACGCCAAAATGAGTTCGTGCACCTCGCCCGCCTGCACACGGGCCAGCAACGCCGCCATGTTGAGATCGCCTGGGCCGACTCCATGAATAGGCGAAAGCCGTCCGTGCAAAACATGATAACCGCCGCGATACGCCCCGGAGCGTTCCAACGCCACCAAGTCGGGCACATGCTCCACCACGCAGACAATCCCGTGGTCGCGCCGTTTATCCGCGCAGATCGCACACAACCCGCCTTCGGCCAGACTCCCGCAGCGCGTGCAACGCCGCACGCTGCGCGCGGCCTCTTCCAACGCCTGCACAAGAGCCGCCAATTTCGCCGGCTTCTCGACCAGCAGATGCAGCGCGATGCGCTCCGCCGAACGAAAACCAAGGCCAGGCAATTGCCTGAGGTGCTGCTGGAGTTTCTCGAAGGCGGGGGTCATGGCTGGTTACTAGTTGCTAGAAACTAGTAGCTGGCGCGGCTGGCCGCGCTCAAAACATCCCCGGCATTTGGAAGGCCGAGGTGACCTTCTGCATCTCCGAGTCGTTGTAGTCCTTGGCCTGTTTGGCGGCATCCTGGATCGCCGTGAGCAAAGTGTCGGAGACGAGCTTGGCGTCTTCCTTGAGCAGTTCGGGATCAAGCGAGAGGGCCACGAACTTGCCCGCGCCGTTGACCTTGATCTTCACCGCGCCGCCGCCGCTGGTGATGTCGATTTCTTTCGCTTCGAGCTGGGTCTGGAGAGACTCGATCGAGCGCTGCATTTTCTGGGCTTGTTTGAGGAGTTTGCCTACGCCGGCCATGGGTGTGAAAATTAAAGGTTAACAGTTAGGATTGGGAACCCGCTACTGCCGAGCAACGGACGGAAATCTTCAAGCTCCAAGTATCGCCGCGTAACCTTCGCGAAAGGTCGGGTGGCGCGGTTGCCAGCCAAGGACGCGCTTGATCCGGTCGTTGGCGATCACCCGATCCGGTGTGACCGCACGGCGTCCCGTCGCAGAAGCACCACTGAACACCGGCGGCGGCAGACCAACCTTGGCGGCGATCCAGTTCACAACTTCGGCTTTCGTGGCCGCACCGTCATCGACCACGTTAAAAACATCGCCCGCCACGCCGGCCGGAGCATCGAAGACCGCCCGCACCGCCCCGGCGATATCGTCGCGATGAATCAGATTGAGGTGATAATCGCCGCGCCCGGCCACCGAGCCGCCGCCTTCGCGCACTTGATCTAATAAATAATGACGCTGCGGACCATAGATCCCCGCGAGACGCAGGACAAACCCACGCCCGCCGTTCCACGCCCGCAGGAGATTCTCCGCCTCCACCAAAACCTGACCGATCTCCCCAGCCCCTTCCGTCGATGCATTTTCATCAACCAGCACGCCGCCATCCTGCGGATACACCGACGTGCTGCTCGTATAGACCAGCGCGCCGACCGGCGCGCGATGCGCCCACGCCAGCACCGAACGCATGCCATCGGCATAACTGCGCCGATAACCGTCGATGCCCCCACCGCCGGAGCTGACACAGTTGAGCACGAAGTCCGCGCCTCTCTCCAGCGCCGGATGCGCGTGCCAGCCGTCGCCCGCCAGATCGGCGACAATCACCTCTACGCCTGACGCCCGCAGTGTGGCCGCCTTGTCAGGATTGCGCGTCAGCGCGGTCACCCGCAATCCGCGCGCGACCGCTTGGCAGGCAACCTCGGCGCCGACATAACCGGCGCCGAAAATGGCAAGATGTTTCCCGTCGAAATTTTCAGGTGCAACTGGGCTCATTCGTGGTTGAAGTAAGACCATGTTCACGGTTCTCGCCATTTTGCCAGAGGGTTTTGAGGAATTGGAAGCGGTGGCCCCCATCGACCTGCTGCGGCGGGCGGGAGTCGAGGTCACGGTCGCCGCGCTGGGCGAAACCATCCATGTGACCGGACGCAACGCCCTCACGATGCACGCCGACACCACGCTCACCGCCGTGGGAGAGCGGCTGTTCGACTTGCTTTTTCTGCCCGGTGGTCCGGGTGTGAAACAGCTTCGCGCCGATCCTCGTGTGCGCAGCGCCGTGCTGCGTCACCACAAGGCCGGCCGCTGGCTCGCCGCCATTTGCGCCGCACCCACCGTCCTGCACGACGCGGGGCTGCTCGACGGCCGTCGCTACACCGCCCATTTTTCCGTGGCCGCCGAACTGCCGGCGATTCTTGCCGATGAACGAGTCGTCATCGACGGCCGGTTGCTGACTTCGCGCGGCGCGGGCACCGCCGTCGATTTCGGCCTGCTGATGGTGGAAAAACTGGTCTCGCCTGAAACTGCACAAGAGATCGCCCGATCCATCTGCGCATGAACCGAATGGTTTTTGATAAAACAAAGGCATTGCGAGACTTCGCCCCTTTCGTTGAGTTGTTACACACCTAGGGCTTTAACCCTAGTCATCACCCCATGGGCTCCCTGCCCTTTTACCTCCAGCCTGGTTGCTTTCCGCCCGGAAGTGACGGGGCGAAGCTCGTGGTTTTTCCAATCTCATGTGTGGCATAGCCGGCTATATCAGCAAAACCCAACCTCCGGTTGAACGCGCCTCCGCCGTGGCCCGCATGAACGCGGCCATGCAACATCGCGGCCCCGATGACGAAGGCGCGGACACATGGGGCGAGGCGACGCTGGGGATGCGGCGGCTGGCCATCTTCGACCCCGCGCACGGCCACCAACCGATGAGCACGGCCGACGGGCGCTGGCACATCGTTTTCAACGGCGCGATCTACAACTTCCACGCACTGCGCAAAGAACTGGAGGCGGCCGGCCGGTCGTTTCACACCGAGTGCGATACCGAGGTGCTGCTCGGAGCCGTCGCGCATTGGGGCGAAGGCGCGCTCGTCCGCCTGCGCGGCATGTTTGCCTTCGCCGCTTGGGATGCGCACGAACACATCCTCCTGCTCGCCCGCGATGCGTTTGGTATCAAGCCGCTCTACGTTCACACCACCGCCGACGGCAGCCTGCTTTTCGCCTCCGAACTCAACGCCCTGCTCGCCTCGGGCCGCGTGCCCGCCGCAATCGATCCGCAGGCGGTCAGCGCCTACCTCTCCTATCTGGCGGTGCCCGCGCCGCAGACGATTTATCGCAACGTCCAAAGCCTGCGCCCCGGCGAATACGCCGTATGGCGCGCCGGTCGTCTCGATATCAAAACCTACTGGACGTTGCGCGACGCCTACTCGGCGGACATCACTCCCTGCCGGACGCAGGCCGAGTTTACCGTCGGCCTTCGCGCGCAACTCGAAGACACCATCCGCACCCACGCCGTCGCCGACGTGCCGGTGGGCGCGTTTCTCTCCGGCGGACTCGACTCGACCGCCATCGTCGCGCTGATGACCCGTCTCGGGGGGACGCGACTCAAGACGTTTTCCCTCGGCTTCGACGAGGCCGGCTACTCGGAAGCCGACGACGCCGCGGCCAACGCGCGTTATCTCGGCACCGCCCACCACGCCAGCGTTCTCACCGGCCAACGCGTCGCGAACGACCTCGGAACGATCATCGCCGCGCTCGACCAGCCGACCGGCGATGGCATCAACACCTACTACGTGAGCGCGGCGGCCCGCGCCGGCGGCGTCACGGTCGCGCTGTCAGGACTCGGCGCGGACGAACTTTTTGGCGGCTATCCATCCTTCCGCAACGTCCCTCGCCTCGCCCGCTGGCTGCCCGTCTGGCGTATGCTGCCAGGCGCGCTGCGAGAGGCGCTGCTGGCCCGCTGGGCTCGAGGCGACACTCGCCGGCGCAAACTCGCCGACACCCTGCGACATGGAACCTCGTCCGCCGCTCTCGCCTTGCTGCAACGCCGTGTGTTCGCCGAATCGACACGCCGGTCGCTGCTCAACTCAGACGCGATGTCCGCCTATGCCGTCCACCCGGAGGAAGACGCGCTGGCCGGTTGGTTCCCCGACGCCGATCTGTTCTTTATGACGAGCGCCGCCGAACTGCGCGGCTACATGGCAGACGTACTCCTGCGCGACAGTGACGTGATGAGCATGCGGCACTCGCTAGAGTTGCGCGTTCCGTTCGTGGACCTGCCGCTGGTCACCTGGCTGGCGAGGCAACCCACGGCTTTCAAATACACGCCCGGCCAGCCCAAATCGGCGCTGGCGGACGCCGTGCGCGACCTGCTCCCGCCCGATTTGCTGACGCGGCCAAAACGCGGCTTCACGCTGCCGTTCGCGCAGTGGATGCGCGGCCCGCTTAAACCGTTTTTGGAGGACGCGTTTTCCGCCGGTAGTGTCACCAGCAGCGGCTTGTTTTCCGCCGAAGCCGTGCAAGCCCACTGGCGGCGATTCCTCGCGGGGACCGACTCGACCGAATGGTCTCGAGTTTGGAGTCTCGCCATCCTCATTTCATTCGTAAATCGTCGGAGAGCGTAAGGTTCAGCCCGCCACCCATCACGACCGTTCTCACTTCATGACGTCCTTTTTAACCCAGCCCGCCACCGACCGGGGAGTGATTTATGTCGCCGTGGGTAAACGCTACCTTGAGGAATCAAGTTTCTCGGCCGCCTCGTTGCGCAAAACAAATCCCGGCCTGCCCGTGTATCTACTGACGGACACTCCGCCCGAAGATCCCGGCATGTGGGACAAGATCATCTACCTCGAAGCCACTCTGCCCGGCAGTGCCATGAAGCTCCACATGGATCAGGCTCCCTGGGCGCGCTGCCTTTTCATCGATAGCGACACCATGGTGGTGGGTTCGCTCGATCCCCTCTTCGACCTGCTCGACCGCTTCGAATTCGCCGCCATGCAGCACAGCGGCGGCGGCCATTATACCATTCCCAGACTGCCCGGTTCCTTCCCGGAGTTCAACTCGGGCGTGATCGCATGGCGTCGGAGTGAACGCGTGAGCGCGTTCTTTGCCCGATGGCGTGAATTATACGCTCAGATGCTTGAGCCGACCGGCCGCACTTGGGACCAAAAAAGCCTCCGTGTCGCCCTCTACGAAAGCGACCTGCGCATCATCTCCATTCCCCATGGCTACAACCTCATGACCTACTTCCCCTCGGTCGTGGACGGCACGGCCGCCATCCTGCATGGACGCACCACTGCCAACCTCCAGCGACTGGCCGGACGCATCGCCAAGAGCACCAAGCTCCGCGCCTACGTGCCCGGCGTCGGCGCTCTTCTCCACCCCAAGGACATGTCATGGCCCGACCTGCTCCACGCCATCTTCCGCATGATCGCATTGAAGCTGCGCTCTCTTTTCTGAACCCACGCCGCCGCGCGCCCAATGAATTCACTCCTGCTCGCGCCCGAGCTTTTCACGACCGACAGCGGCATTCCGCGCATCCTGCGTCTTTACCTCAAGGCGCTGTGCAACCTTGCCGAAACCAAAGGCCGCGTGCGCTTCGTCGCCCTCAACGACTCCAATATCGACTCGTCAGACCTGCGCCCTTACACCGGCAAAGCATTGGCACAATGGACCGCCTGCAACCGCAGAAAATTCCAGTTCGTGCGCGACACGTTACGACTCAGCCGTGACACCGACATGATCGTGTGTGGTCACGTTTCCCAGCTGCCTGTCGCCTGGCTGGCGAGCTGGCTCCGCCCCGGCCTGCGCTACATGCTGGTCGCCCATGGCATCGAAGTGTGGCGTCCGTTTACTTTTCTGGAACGCCGCGCACTCAAGAAAGCCCATCGCATCCTTTGCATCAGCGAGTTCACCCGTCGGGAAATTCTGAAATACGTCCGACTGAAGGAAGAGCGCCTCGTCATTCTGCCTAACGCCCTCGACCCCAACCTCGAGCCGGCCGGCAACTCCGCGGACATCAGCACGACTCAGGCGGTGATCCTCACGGTTTCTCGTCTGACCAGGGACGACAATTACAAGGGCATCGACCACCTGATCCAGGCCATGCCGGCCCTGCTGCTCGCCGCGCCCGGCACAAAATTGCGAATCATCGGACGCGGTGACGACACCCATCGCCTCCAAAACCTCGCGCGCGAACACGGCGTGGATGCTGCCGTGGAATTTGCCGGGTTTGTGAGCGACGCTCAACTACGTCACGAATTTGCCCGCTGTACCCTGTTCGCCCTGCCGAGCCGGTGCGAAGGATTCGGACTCGTTTACCTGGAGGCGATGGCCTACGGGAAACCCTGCCTCGCCGCCAACGAAGGCGGCGCCCCCGAAGTGGTGGACGACACCTGCGGACGCATCGTGCCCTACGGAGACGTCCCGGCGATAACCGCCGCCTGCACCGCCATGCTCGCGGTTCCGTGGGACGCGCGCGCGATCAGGGAACGGATGCAGCGCCGCTTCGGATTTGAAACCTTCTGCAAAAACCTGAACAAACTCCTGACCTAATGAACCCGCGCCAAACTGAAACGATTGTCGAGCCGACCGGCGGCTGGCGCTTCCTCGACTGGCGCGAACTCTGGGCCTACCGCGACCTGCTCTGGTTGCTGGTCTGGCGGGATTTCGTGGCCCGCTACAAACAGACCATCCTCGGCCCGCTCTGGTTCATCGTACAGCCGCTCCTCACCACTCTGGTGTTCACGCTCGTTTTCAACCGTTTCGCCAAAATCCCCACCTCGGGTATCGCCCCTGTGTTGTTCTACCAGTGCGGCCTGCTCGGATGGAATTACTTTTCCCAGACCTTCCAATCCACCGCCGCCACGCTCACCGGCAACGCCGGACTCTTCGGCAAGGTTTACTTCCCGCGCCTAATCATCCCCCTAGCCGGAGTAGTCTCCAACCTCACTGCGTTTGTCATCCAGCTCCTTACTTTCTTCGTCATCTACGCCATCTTTGCCTTCACCGGAGAGTTGGGCGAAGCCCACATCGGTTGGAATGTCGTGCTGCTCCCGCTGGTCTTGCTGCAGATCGGGCTGTTCAGTCTCGGAGCCGGCCTCTGGCTCGCCGCGCTTACCGCAAAGTTCCGCGACTTCGTCGTGTTGGCGACGTTCCTCGTGCAACTCTGGATGTATGCGACGCCCGTCATCTATCCCCTCGTGCAGGTGCCCGCCCACTGGCGGACGCTGGTCGCGCTAAACCCCATGACCATGCCCGTAGAATGTCTCCGCCACATGCTGCTCGGCACCGGCTCGGTCGGGCCGCACCTGCTCATGCTCTCGCTCATGATGACGCTGCTCACGATCGTCAGCGGAATCTTCATGTTTAAACGCATCGAGAAAAACTTCGTGGACGTCATATGAACAAACCCGCAATCGAAGTCCACGGCCTCTCCAAGTGCTATCAATTGGGTGCGATCGGGACCACCAGCCTGCGCGACGAGGCGGCCGCCCTTATCCAGAAGCTGCAAGGCAAGGCACCCGCGGTCGATAAGCGTGAGTTTTGGGCGCTGCGCGACGTTTCCTTCACCATACAGCCCGGCGAGGTGGTCGGCTTCATCGGTCGCAACGGCGCGGGCAAATCCACCCTCCTCAAACTGCTCTCCCGCATCACTGAGCCGACGAGAGGCCGGGCCATCATGCGCGGCCGCGTCGCCTCGCTCCTCGAGGTAGGCACCGGCTTCCATCCTGAATTAAGCGGGCGAGACAACATCTTTCTCAATGGCGCGATCCTGGGCATGACCCGCGCCGAAGTGCGCGCCAAGTTCGACGAGATCGTCGCCTTCGCCGAGGTCGGCCAGTTCATCGACACCCCGGTGAAGCGCTACTCCAGCGGCATGTATGTGCGCCTCGCCTTCGCCGTCGCCGCCCATCTCGAACCCGACATCCTTATCGTCGACGAGGTGCTGGCGGTGGGCGACAGCGAGTTTCAGAAAAAATGCCTGGGAAAAATGCAGGACGTCGCCGGCGGCGGCCGCACCGTGCTCTTTGTAAGCCACAACATCGGCGCCGTCACCACCCTGACGAAACGCTGCGTGCTTCTCGTGGCCGGCCGCCTTTTGCACGACGGCCCCACCAGCGTCACGTTGGAACGCTACCTGGAACATACCCACAGCACAGTTCAGACCTACGAAGCGCCAGCCCAAACCACCCCGCGAACTCATCTTCGCCGGGTCACGACCGTCACCTCCGAGGCAGCCGGCGTGCAGGCGGCACTTCGCCCCCTGACCATCCGTATCGAACTGGCGCTCGCAGAACCGTTGCCCATTGGCGTGCTGGTCTTGAGTCTGATCAACCAATTCCAGCAGATCGTCGCGCAAACCCACCTGGAACCCATTGCGCCCCTGCTGAGCGGCGGAGGTGCGGAGCTCGTCTGCCACTTCCCCAGCCTGCGTCTCGCCCCCGGTTCCTACTCGGTCAGTATCGGACTCGGCGAACGCCCGGGCGGCCGGGTGCTCGACCAAGTGAATGAGGTCTGCGGTTTCGAAGTCGCTCGACTGGGTAAAGGCGAAGGAGCTTGGAATCAGGACGGCGGCCTCTACCTGGAAGATTCTCATTGGGCACGCGGCTGAAGCGAATCCCCTCTCATCGGTCCATGTCTACCCCAAAGCCCATGGCCATCGACTTCCGGCGCAAACTCCGCGTCGGCGCCGAAACGCTCCGATGGTTTGCCCGCGACCTGGCGCACCATGCCTCCGTATTCGCCGACGGCGCACGCCCGACTCGTTTTGCCGTCATGTCGATATGGGACGAGCGTCAGGCCGTGCTGGGAACGCTCACCGGTCCGAACAAGGCCTCCTATTGTCGGCGGCACGGCTACACTTGGCTGCCGTTCAACGCGGGTTTCGATCCATCGCGGCCCGTAGCGTGGAGCAAAATCATGTTTATCCGCCGCCACCTCGCCGACTACGACTGGCTCATGTGGAGCGATGCGGACAGCGCGATCACCAACCCGGCCATACGGCTCGAAAATCTGGTCAACCGGGCCGGCGATCTGTTCATCACCAGCGACGGCGTCGGCCTCAACTCCGGCAGCTTTCTCATCCGCAATTGCGCGTGGAGTCAGGGTTTCCTGCGCGAAGCGTGGGAACTCCCCGGTACACCGGCCTATCACCGCCATTTCGACATCAACTCCGACCGCATGTGGGAAAACCGTGCGTTTCTGATGCTCGCGACCGCCCCGGCCCATCGTTCGCACGTGCGGATCGTCCCCCAACGACGGTTGAACAGCTACCCGCCCGAATTTGCCGCCCCCCATCCCGGCTCGGCTCACGCCCCCGGAGATTTTGTCGTTCATCTGCCCGGCTTGGATGAAGCAACCCGCATCCGCATGCTGCACCGCTATCTTGGTCTCAACCCCCAACCCTGATCCCCTCATGTTAAAACCAATACAGGATTTTATTCGCCCCCATTGGCACCGCCTCCGCACCCCCCGCCCCAAGCGCTGCGTCAGCGAGACCTCCAAATGCCGCGCGCGGCTCGCCCCGTTTTGCCGGGGCGAAGGCGTCGATCTCGGCTTCGGCGGGGACCCCATCACCCGGGACGCCATCCGGGTCGATCTTCCAAACCAATACGGGGCGGTCGGCGACTGGGCGGCCCAATTGCGCGGCAGCGCCGATCACCTCCACTGGTTCCGCGACGGCACGCTCGATTACATTTTCTCCTCGCACCTGCTGGAGGATTTCCAAGACACCGAGGCCGTCCTTCGGGAATGGTGGCGCGTGTTGAAGCCCGGCGGCAAATTGATCATTTTCTGCCCCGACGAACAAGTTTACCGCACGCATTGCCGCAAGACCGGACAATATTACAACCAGCACCATGTCCACGCCGATTTTTCGCTGGCCAAGGTCCGCCGTCACCTTGAACAGATCGGGCCGCACCGCGTCCTTCACGAGATCCCGCTGGTTGACATATATTCGTGGGATCTGGTGGTTGAAAAGTCTTGATGATTCAGATGTCGCATAAACAGACCGGACGCCCGTTTGATACGCACCCCTACAATCCCAAACCGCAGACCGCACTCCCTTCCTTATGATCACCCGCATGAAAAACTCCCTCCTAGGGGCGGCCAAGGGTTGGCGCCTCCATCCGCCTGTATCCGGGAGATCCTGGCGCCCATCCTGGCTGGCCCCTGATTATCCCTTGCATCCCGAAGCTGGCTTGCACCCTCATTCCGACGAGGAAAAGGCAAAGCTGTTCATGGCCGCCGATCCCGGTTCCACCGAAATCGAAACTCTCAACTGGCTGCATGCCACCGTTTGCCTGACCAAGGCTTCCTCCCTTTTGGAAACTGGTTCAGCCATGGGACTCGGCACGATCGCGCTGGCCTCGGCCTGCCGCGACAACGGCTTCGGCAAGGTGCATTCCATCGAAATCGACCCCGGGCTCTGCGAACAGATCAGCCTAACGTTAAAACAGCACGGTCTGGCCGACTACGCTGAAATGCACTGCATGGATTCGCGCGATTTTCTTCGCACCACGAATCTTGTTTTCGATTTTGGTTTCTTTGACAGCCTTTGCGAGCTTCGCGCCGAGGAATATGAAATCTGTCTCGATCGCGGCATACTGAGAGGTGTCGCGGCATTCCACGACACATCGCCTTACCGCCCGCGTTCAATGCCTCAGTGCTCCCCCTCCGTTCACGAAGACTACAGGGCAAGACTTGAAAAGCTGGCCGACGATGCGCGCTGTTCGGGGCATTTCGAGAACATTTTGTCACGCGGGCTTTTCGTTATTTTCCCAAAACAAGCGATCTGAGCCAACGACACCAAGTCCGCCCTGCTGAAGGCCACAGCCAGCGCTTCTCCCCCTCTTCAACACAAAGCCAGTCATTCGATATGCTTGATCTATTCCTGTCAGTCCAAGTTCTGATCCGCGTTTGAATTTGCTCCGCCATCCCGCCACCACATTAGGGTCTCTCCGCCGCTGCTGGTGGCGACGACTTTATTGGCTCCCGCGCGACTGGCGGCGGCTTCACCGCCTGCCATGGCGTGCCCCCGCACTTTACGTGGGCTTCGGCGGCATAGGCGACGAATTGCTCTCCACCGGCTTAATCCGGGAGCTGCATGACCAGACCGGACGGCCGATTGATGTGCACGCACGCCACCCCGGACTTTTCCAGCACAATCCCGGCGTGCGCCGCATCCTTGCCGCAGACCCGGCCCTGCTGGAAACCGCCGAGACTTGGCAAGCCGATCTGCGCCGTCCCTGCGAATGGCAACGCGACCTGGATGAAGACAGGCAGGAACCTCCCGCCCGTCATATCATCACCGAAGCCGCGATCGCCGCCGGCGTTGGCGGCTCGTTGGTGATTCGGCCCTACCTTTATCTGAAACCAAAAGAAATCGAATGCGCCCCCCTGCCAGAATCTCGACGCGGGTGGGTTGCCATTCAATCGTCCGGCAGCGCGGCCCATTATTTTTTTCGCAACAAGGAATGGGGAGTGAACCGCTTTCAAGAAACCGCCGACTCGCTCCTGCGGAAATTCGACCTCGTCCAGCTCGGAGCCGCCTCCGACCCGCTGCTGGACGGTGTCCTCGATCGGCGCGGCCTCCCTGATCTCCGCATGAGCGCCGCGATCCTCGTCCGCTCCTTGTTCTTTGTCGGCCAGGTCGGCTTCCTTATGCATCTCGCCCGCGCCGTCGACCGTCGCTCGGTGATCATTTACGGCGGACGCGAACTCCCGGAGCAGTCCGGGTATCCGTGCAACGAAAACCTCGTCGGCCCGATGCCCTGCTCCCCCTGCTGGCAAAAAAGCCTCTGCGATTACGACCGCGCCTGCCTCGGTGCCGTGAAGCCCGCCGACGTGCTCGCGGCCGTTGAACGGATCCTGCCCCGCCTAGGCCTGCCACTTGAACAGGCAACCGCCAGTCTCTGACATCCACCCCCATGCGCATCGGCCTGCTCTGCTCCTACCTTGCCCTCGGCGCGGATGCCGACAGCGGCATCGGCCAGCACTACCGCATCCTGGCCGACGCGCTCGCCGCGGAGGGGCATCATGTCCATGTGGTGCATCCCACATCGCAGCCCGACGCCGCCCGCTCGGCGCTCGCCGCGTTATCTCCGCCCTGGACATGCGACATCGTGCCCGTCCGCACGCCGCGCTGGCTCGACCGCATGCTGCTGCGCAGCTGGCCTAGCCGGGTGCTGATGACCGAACTCTGCGCTGCGCGCGCCGCCAGCCGCGCACTGGCCCTGGCGGTTCAACGGCACGGCTTGGAAATCATCGAGACGCACGCGACCGGATCGCCTGCCCTTTTCTACCTGCGACGCCGGAACCGCCCGCCCGTGCTCACGCGGGTTTCTACCACGATGAGCCAGATGAACGCCGCCTCCACCATCAGCTCTCGTGTCAAAAACTGGCAGGCGGCGATCGAGCGTTTCACCGTCCGCTCCAGCGACGCCCTCGTAACCCACACAAAAAAACATCGCGACGCGATCTGCGCCCTCGACGGCTACGACCCCGGTGACTTTGCCATCGTGCCCCACGGTCTGCCCGATATCGCTTCGCCGCGGCACGCACCCTTGCCCGCCGATGGCGCACCCGAAATTCTTTTCGTCGGCCGCTTCGATCATCGCAAGGGCATCGATGTGCTTCTTGAGACCATCCCTGCCGTCCTCGCCGCCTACCCGCTGGCGCGCTTCACGCTGGCTGGCTCGCTGGGCGACGGGGTGGACTGGGAGGCGTTCACGCGCCGTCACCCCTCATTGGTTGGAAACCGCGTGGTCGCGCCCGGGCGTCTCTCGACGGCGGAAATCGACAGGCTCTATGCGCGGTGCGACATCTTCGTGGCGCCTTCGCGCTACGAATCCTTCGGGCTGATCTACGCCGAGGCGATGCGCCACGCAAAACCGGTCGTGGGCTGCGACGTCGGGGGCATCCCGGAAGTCGTGACGGACGGAGTCACCGGCCTGCTCGCCAAACCGGGTGACGTCGCAAGTCTCGTGGCTTGCCTCGTGCGTCTGCTCGCAGACCCTTCGTTGCGCACAAGCCTCGGCCAGGCGGGTCGCGAAGACTTCGTTCGCCGCTTTAGCGCCGCGCGCATGGCGATCGACAGCGCAACACTCTATGCCTCGATCGCAGCGAACATCCGCCCGTGATCATCTCCGTCATCATCTGCACGCACAATCCGCACCCCGGACGCCTTGATCGCACCCTCTCCGGATTGCGCGCCCAAACGCTTCCGGCTTCGCAATGGGAATGCCTGATCGTGGACAACGCCTCCGCGCCTGCGCTCGCCTGCAATCCTCAAAATTTTCAAAACCTGCGGGTGACACGCGAACCCCGGCCCGGTCTCACTCACGCGCGCCGCCGCGGGCTGCGCGAAACCTCCTCTGCTCTCTGCATCTTCGCCGACGACGACAACGTCCTCGCGCCCGACTATCTCGAGCAAGCCCTCAACCTGGCCGCTTCGCATCCGCGAGTCGGTGCGTTCGGCGGACGCTGCTTGCCCGAGTTTGAAACGCCGCCTGCACCCTGGGCGGAAGAATTTTTCGGTCTGCTCGCGCTCCGTGATCTCGGCGAGAAAGCCATCATCGCTCCCGCCGAGACCTCTCCTCGAGCCTATCCGAGGTGCGCGCCGATCGGGGCCGGCATGGTTCTGCGCCGAGAAGCCGCGCAAGTCTGGCTGAACTCTGCCGATCATGGCCTCACGGACCGGCGTGGCGGCGAACTGACATCTGGAGGCGACAATGACATCGTGCTCGCTGTTTTCTCCGTCGGCTGGGACGTGGCCTATTTCCCAAAACTTTCACTCGCCCATCTTATTCCCTCCGGGCGGCTCGATCCCTCCTACCTCGCGCGCCTTAATGGCGGCATCCAAAAATCATGGGTGCAGGTGCTTGCCCTCCACGGCATCCGCCCATGGCCGCCCATCCCCAAGTGGAGCGTGCCCCTGCGTTCAGCCCGCGCCTGGCTTCGTGTCGGAGCCTGGCGTTCGACGATTCATCATATCCGCTGGCGCGGCCTGCATGGCCGCTTTCTCGGCCAAGCTGATCTGACCCAGCGGCTCTAATCAGTGCCCCTCTTTCTACCGCTGCCCATAAATGAACTCTTTTACCCTCCTTCGCCGTCACCGTGCTGATTTTATCGCCGTGGTAGTGACCGGTCTCTGGTTGGTCATTTGGCGATTCGTATTAGTCCCTATGGGGATTTGCCCAAGGACTACGACCACAGGGCGAAAATTATCAAAACGGGATGGGGGCGATCGCGTGCTCATTCTGCTCTGAAAGAACATCATCCATTAAAAGTGGGCCCGTGACCATATTCCCGCCTGTTTTCAACCTCGGACCTCTCTCTCGCCCAAATGCCTACCGGCCTGCTTAAAACCGCCTACCGTCGGCTCTATTGGCTTCCCCGCGATCTCCTCGCCCTGCAACGCGCCGGTTGGCCGGACTGGATCGTATATTTCGGCGGCAAGGGCTTCGGCGACGACCTGCTCCTCTCCGGAGTCCTTCATGAACTCCGGCGGCGCGGCTCCGGTCGCCTAGCCGTCATCACCCGCCTCACCGAGATCTTCGCGCACTCGCTGGACACCGACGTGGTGGTGAACAACGACTGGCGCGTGCTTGAGGCCCAGCTCCGCTTCGGACGGCACGGTGTCCATCCGTTTTATTACCGCGGACTGGCCGCCCCCGATGTGGATGTCGCTTCGCCCGGGCACATCATCGCGGAAATGTGTCGTCAAAGCGGTCTCGTCGGCGAAGTCGAACTGCGTCCACGGCTCTTTCTCCAACCGGACGAACTCGACGCCGGCCTCCGCACCGCCTCAGCCCGTCCACAGGTCGCTATCCAGTGCATGTCGGCCTCCAGTGTGAACGCCGCGCCCAACAAGGTCTGGCCCTCGGAACGATACCAAGAGGTCGTGGACCAAAACCGGAACCGTTTTGACTTCGTTCAACTCGGCTCCACGCAGGATCCTCCCTTGCTCGGCGCGCTCGATCTCCGGGGGCGAACCACCATCCGCGAATCCGCCGCCATCCTCGCCCGCTCCGCCGCCACCGTCTGCTACGTGGGCTTCCTGATGCACCTCGCCCGCTCCGTCGATGCCCGCTCCGTGGTCATCTTCGGTGGCCGCGAACATCCCGCCAACTCCGGCTACCCCTGCAACGAAAACCTCTTCACCGCCTTGCCGTGCTCGCCTTGCTGGCGCCGGCATAGCTGCGTCGCCGACCACGCCTGCATGACCGCCATCGAGGCAGTTCACGTCACCCGAGCCCTCGACCGTCTCCTCGAACGCCGATCTGATCCGCTGGAACTCGACCGCGAAACCCTCGTCAGCCAAGCTGTCGCCTGAGCCGCCACCCCATGCCAACTCATTCCACACCCTTTCCCGAAGGATCCCCGGCAAACGTCGCCAACTCGGGAAACGGTTCTTCTCAGGCAACAAGACGATCGACCGAATTCTATGCGCCCGCCCTTGACGGCCTGCGATGCTTCGCAGTGCTCGGCGTGTTGTTCGTCCACTTCTCCCCCACCCTTAGGGGAATGATGGATACCGGCTCTTGGGGCGTGCGCTTGTTTTTCGTGCTGAGCGGCTTCCTGATCACGCGCTCCTTGCTGCAAACCCGCAAACACGTTGATGCCGGCCAGACCTCTATTCAGTCGGCCTTGCGCGCCTTTTTCATACGTCGCATATTCCGCCTCTGGCCCGTCTATTTTTTCTGTCTGGCCATCGCCTACGCCTTCAACATCGAACTGACGCGCCAGACCATCTGGTGGCATCTGCTCATGGCCACCAACCAGTATGTTTTCCACATGCAGTCATGGTCATATACGGGACTGCTCTCGCATTTTTGGACCCTGGCGGTCGAACAGCAGTTTTACATCTTCTGGCCCTTTGTCATCCTCTTCGCCCCAAAGCGCCGGATGGATCTCCTGCTTTTGGCCGTGCTGATCGCCGGCCCGTTCTCGCGTGAACTCATTCTCGCGATGCGCTGGAGCAATCTGGTCACGCTCTATACCCCATTGGCCTGCTGTCTCGATTTTTTTGCCATCGGAGGGGCCGTGGCATGGGGGCACGACGAAGGCTGGCTGGACCGTTTTGCCTCCACGCTGCGCCTGCGCCTTCTACTCATGCTTGCCGCCGGATGGCTGCTATGGGGAACTCTTCTCCTAAAAATCGATGGACGTTATCCCGCGCATTGGCCTGTTTATGATCCCTTGTTCCAGGCGCTGGGCTTCGCGGCACTCATTGTTTACCTGCTGCAAAGGCCCGAGGGTCTGATCGGCCGGTGTCTGCGTTTTCGGGCGTTTGTGTACTTGGGAGAAATCAGCTACGGGATTTATATCATTCATAATTTCATGCATCGGTTCGGCCCCAGCCTTCTGCACCACATTTGGGGCATCAACTATTTCCCCAACGAACTCGCGCATGTGATCTATTACATAGCCCTGTCGATCACCGCGGCTGCCGCCAGCTACCATTTTTTTGAAAAACCCGTGCGCCGCTGGGGGCGTCGGCTTGCCTGACCACGATCCACGCTCTCCATGCCGCTTCAAATTTCCGTCATTGTTTGCACCCATAATCCGCGCGTCGACCTTCTGGCGCGCACGCTCGACGGTCTGCGCGACCAAACCCTGCCGACCGTGCAGTGGGAACTGATCATTGTGGACAACGCTTCTCGTATTCCCGTGGCCGCCGATCTCTCCTGGCATCCCGCCGCACGCATCGTCGTCGAAGCGGAACTCGGTCTCACTCACGCCCGGCTGCGCGGCATCGCCGAGGCCCGCAGTGATCTCCTCGTATGGGTGGACGACGACAACATCCTTGCGCCCGACTACCTCGCACTCGCCGCCGCCATCGGCGTTGAGCGGGCCGATCTCGGCGTCTGGGGTTGCGGCCATTTCGATCCCGAGTGGGAGGTTGCGCCCGCCCCGGAACTGACTCCGTTTCTTGAATACCTCGCTGTCGGCAGCAAGCCGCAGGACAGCACCAGCCGGGAACCCTTCGCCTATTCCGCCCTGCCGCCCGGCGCCGGCATGTGCGTGCGCGCCGCCGTGGCCCGCGCCTACGCCGATTCCGTGCGCAACGACCCTCGGCGCAAGCTCCTCGGCCGGAGCGGCGTCTCGCTCGGGGGCTGCGAAGACTTCGATCTTGGACAAGCCGCCATCCGCCGCGGTCTCGGAACCGGCATTTTTGTGCGACTCCGCATCACGCACCTCATGCCCGCCGCACGTGTGCGCAAGGAATACCTGGAGCGTCTCGTCGAGGGTCACGCCTACTCGACCACCATCCTGTATCACCTGTATGACCGACCGGCACCCAAGCCTCGCCGGGGTTTGCTGGCCTGTCTGCACCGCTTGAACTACCACCGCTCCCTGTCTCGGATCGAGCGTTGCATCGACAACGCCCGTCGTCGCGGCGAGCTGGCCGCCCACCGGCTTCTGGACTCCTGACACAACCGCTTCACGCTTTGCCCAACATCCAGCCTCTCTTTCCAAACCACCGGCATTCACCTCCGCTTACATTGAAATCGCAACACTCCTCCCCCATCAAACGCCTGCTCGCCCGCATCCTTCGCCTCGCAGGTCTGGAAGATATGATCCGTCGCGCGCTCGCCCGACGTCGTTGCCAGCAACCGCTGTCGGCTACCGATTTTGAGCGGGTGCGCGCCCAAAGCGCATCGATTCAGGACCTCATGGACATCCATCCGGCATCGCACTGGCACAGTCTGGATTTCACAGCCCGTTTCGGCGGCTTCTCGCCACCCGGGGAAAACCGACCGCACGAGGATTGCTTTGCCCGTGATCGGGTGCGCTCCGATCAAATCGTGCTTTTGCTGCGCGAACTCGAGGTTCGAGGCGTCCCTGGCGCGATGGCGGAACTTGGCGTACATCGGGGAACCTCCGCCCGCCTGATCCACCACTATTGCCCCGGGCGCCGCTTGTATCTTTTCGACACGTTCGAGGGTTTCACGCAGGCCGACCTCGCAAACGAATCGGTTGATTTTGGCTACAACAAGACCCAAGACTTTACCGACACCAGCGTTGCGCTCGTCCTCGCCCACATCGCGCCGGTCAACTCCAACGTCATCCCGGTACCCGGTTGGTTTCCCGGCAGCGTTGCACCTGAATTGGAACGGGAAATCTTTGGGTTTGTCCACCTCGACGCGGACTTGGAGGAGCCCATCGGCGCGGGCCTCGACTTCTTCGCTCCGCGACTCGCCGCGGGAGGCTTTATCCTCGTCCATGATTACAATGCGTGGCCAGGCGCACGAATCGCCGTTGATCGCTTTCTTGCTTCCTCGCCCGGCTGGGTCGCCGTGCCTCTCGCGGATAAAAGCGGCTCCATCCTTCTCACCCGCCCCCGCCTCGCCGCATGAAACACCCGCCCTTCGCCGGCTCCACCGCTCTGAATCCTTGAGCTCCACAAACGCCATATCCGCCTCCCGATGGCTCGGCCGCCTCGCCGTCGCCCCCCGCCTCGCCACCCGTCTCGCCGCTTGGGGCGCTCCGGCGCGCTCCCTCGTCTTCGGCCCGCTAAGCCTCGGCGACGACCTCCTCTGCACCGCAGTCCTTCGCGAAGCCCGCCGGCGCGAACTGCCATTCGTCATGTTCACGGCCCGCCCGGAGCTTTTCATAGGCAACCCCGACCCACTCGCCATCCACCCAATCGACGACCACTATATCGCCCTGCTAAGACGGCTCGGTCGAAAAGTCGTCGCGCCCTACTACGCCGGCCACGACCCCGATCAACCCGACCGCGATATTCTGCCCTCCCGCCATCTCATCGCCGAGATGTGCCGGCTCGCCGGACTCGTCGGCAAAGTGGACCTCCGTCCCTATCTGTCTCTCTCCTCCGCCGAACTCGCCGCCGCTCCTCGTCTCCCCCGTCAAATTGCCATCCACTCCAGCGCCGCCGCCGCCGCCCGGCCATTCGCGAATAAGGAGTGGGGCATCGACCGCTTCGCCAGGCTGGCCCGCCTGCTTGCCCGGGATTTTTCCCTCGTGCAACTAGGCTCCGCCCGAGATCCCGCCATTCCCGGCAGCGTACTTGACCTGCGCGGTCGCACCAGCCTCCGCGAAGCCGCCGCCATCCAGGCCGCCTCGCTCCTCTTTGTTGGACTTGAAGGTTTTCTGACCCACCTCGCCCGCGCCGTCGATTGTCCTTCCGTCGTCCTGCTGGGCGGACGCGCCACTCCCTCCCAAGTTGGCTACTCCTCCAACCTTCACCTTGCCGCGCCCACGCCCTGCTCCCCCTGCGGCCTGCGCAACACCTGCCCCGACGCTCTCGAATGCCTTGCGTCCATCACGCCCGAACACGTTGTCGAGGCGATCAATCAACTCGCCATTCGTCCGCGCGCCCCGCTGCCAGTCGAGACGGCGCACTTGGACTGACGGGGCCCAACTGCCCACGCTCATCCCCACAGATTTCATAACGTGGACACCGCCCTCGATCTCTCCGTTATCATCCCCGTTTACAACCGGGGCGAGCTCATCCGCTACACGCTGGGAAGCGTGCGCCCCTGAGACATGAAACCGACCGTGATCGATCCTGTGCCAACTGAGTCACCCAATGCGCGACCAATCTCGGTCGAGAGCCGCGTTCTGACGCTTGATGGTTTGCGCGGCTGCGCCGTGTTACTCATTCTGGTGCACCACGGTGTCGCACTCAGTCCATTGCTCACAGCCCGGTCGGCACGCTGCGCAGTTACGCGCGGGCATCCCTCGGCCTGACGTCCTCCGGCGTGGATTTATTTTTCGTGCTCTCCGGTTTCCTTATCGGCGGCATTCTGCTCGATCACCTCAACTCCACCCGGTCACTCCCCACCTTCTATGTTCGCCGCGCTCTGCGCATTCTTCCACTGGCATGGCTGAACATCGGCCTGATCTTATTTTTGCACGGCATTGACGTCATCCACACCGTTGATGCACCCGCGCCTTGGTGGGTTTACGGAGGCTTTCTCACCAACTTTCACCTCGCGCTGAACCATGGCTGGACGTTCGGCCCGTTGACGCCCCATTGGTCGCTCTCGATCGAGGAGCAGTTTTATCTCGTCTTTCCCTTCGTCATGCGCCTCTGGCCGCAGAAATTTATGGTCTGGCTCGGCCCCGGACTTATCGCCACGGCATTCGCATCACGTCTGGCGGTGTGCCTCGTAACGCCGGATAATTTGTTCGCAACCCATGTCCTGCCGTTCTGCCGGCTCGATTCGCTTGGCGCCGGGTTCACCTGCGCCTGGCTGGTGCGTTCAACTTTGTGGCCTCGACTCATGGCTGCGCGTCACTGGCTTTGGCTCGCGCTGCTGCCGACCGCGGCCAGCCTCGCCATCCTGCTCAAGGAGCAATATCGCGCACCCGAAATGCTGCACATATGGGGTTATACCGCTATCGCCCTATTTTATGCGATTGTCCTGCTCCTCGTTTATCAACCTAAGGAACGTTGGCTGTCGGTCTGCTTCACCGCCGGGTGGCTCAGGCTTTACGGTCGCTACAGCTACTTCATCTATCTTTTTCAAGGCGTGCTGACTACCGGACTGTTGTCACTATTGTTTCATGGACACTGGAACCCCGACTTGACGTTGGCCCCATGGGAAATTGCCGCCGTGCCCATCGTCCTGCTCGCACCTGCCGCGTTCTCGTGGCATTTTTTTGAAACCCCGCTCCTTCGTCTTGGCCACCGGCTGAAATACTCCAGACCATGACCGCACCCGATCTCTCCGTCATCATCCCTGTCTATAATCGGGGCGAGCTCATCCGCTACACTCTGGAAAGCGTGCGCCGCGCGTCCGTCGGGCTCGCCGTTGAGGTTATCATCGTGGACGACGGTTCCACGATTCCCGCCGCCGAATCCATCGCACAACTCGGATACCAACCGGACCAGATCATCCGCCAGACCAACCAAGGGCTGCTCTTCGCACGCCTTACCGGGCTGAAGTATGCCACCGGCACCTATTTGCTTTTTCTCGACTCAGACGACACTGTGAGCGCGGAAAAATTCCATCTGCAACTCGCAGCCATGCGCGCCACCGATGCCGAGATCAGCTACTCCGACCACGCCCACACCACGTTGGAAGGAGACTACGACACACTCTCCATCACAGAACGCGGCCCACTCAAGGATGTGACCACCGCCGCGGAGTTTTTCATCCTAGTGCAACCGGCCCCGCACTCGCCGATTTTTCGCACCGATTACATTCGGCACATCGTCAACAACGCGTTCTTTCCACCCTCGCCGCTCTACAATGCCGTGGCCGAGATCTGGTTTTACCAGAATGCCGCGCCCCGGCCAGGCCGCGTCGTGCGTGCACCCGGCCCCCACGCCATCATCGGAGCGCACCCCGGGACGCGTCTTACCAACAACTGGGAGCGGCTCGCCGTCGCCTCGCTTGCCGTCATGGAGGCCTTTGCGCGCAGCTGCCCCTCCGATACTCCCGAAGCCCGCCATGCACGGCGATTGCTCGGCGCCGTCGCCTTTAATAGCTGGCGCAAACTTCCTCCCGATTTCTCGGCGGAGTTTCTCACCCGTGAACTCGCCCTTTCACGTAGACTGCTGCCCGCGCCCAAGCTTTCTGACCTAGGCGGACGAGGGTTTCAGCTCATCGCGCGTGTGCTCGGCACCGAGCGAGCCGCACGTTTGCTCAAGCACTACCAGACCGTGTCCTACGAAAAATTCCGCACCATGGATGACGCCTCGTTACAACATCTGCTCGCAGCACTGCCCCCGCCATGAGTTCGTCCAGCGCAAAGCTCACCGCTCGTCTCACCGCCGGACGGCTGGTTTACCTGACCGTGCACCAGCCCCTCGGCTGGATTGAGCGTTCATGGCGCGAAGGAGGCCCGGTAAACCAGTGGATCACCCGGCGCGGACAACTCGCCATGATCAAGGCCGCCCGCCGGCTTCCACCTGTCGCCGCGCCCGCCTCGGACGCAACCGAGGTGTGTTTCCTCACCGGCCGCCGCTTCTGGTATCAAACCGCGTTTTGCCTGCGGTCGCTCAGCCATCACAGCGGACAAAGCTTCACCCCCGTTTTTTTAGACGACGGGAGTTTTGACGACGCCTTGCGGGCGGAGTGCCTCCGCCTCTTTCCAGGAGCGAAGATTCCCTCGCGCGAAGAAACCGCCGCCCGGTTGGAAGCCGCCCTGCCGATCGCCCGCTTCCCCGCGCTTCGCGGCCAGCGTCTCACCTACCTGCACCTGCGCAAAATCACCGATGCCCATGCCGGCCTGCACGGCTGGCGATTGGTGCTCGATTCGGATATGCTCTTCTTCCGGCGTCCAACGGCGTTACTCGACTGGTGCGACGCGCCCGCCAGCCCCATCCACATGCAAGATGTGCAGGACGCCTACGGCTACCCGGCGGAAACGCTCGCCGCCCTTGCCGGCCACCCGATTCCGCAAAAGGTCAACGTCGGCGTGTGCGGCCTGCGCAGCGATACGATCGACTGGGAAAAGCTCGAGTGGTGGTGCGCCAGGTTGCTCGCGAAGCACGGCACCAGTTACTACCTCGAACAGGCGCTCGTCGCGCTGTTGTTCGCAGGACGGCAAACCGTGCGACTGCCCGCGGCGGACTACCTTCTCATGCCCGGTGAAACGCAATGCCGTTCACCCCAAGCCGTGCTGCATCACTACGTCGCGGAATCGAAGCGTGGCTACTTCCGCCACGCGTGGCGACATACGGGCATTTAAAACGCCCCTCCATCACATGGGCTCAACGGATTTCTCCTCGCGCTTTTCATTCTTGAAGCCCGGCGCACACCCGCTCGCGTTTGCAGCCACCGTGCTGGGGGCAGTGTTTTCCCTGCTGCTTTTCCGACATGGCCGGCTGCTCACGTTTGACGCCTACCACTACTGTGAATTTGCCAAGCAATTTGCAG
This sequence comes from uncultured Verrucomicrobiota bacterium, assembly GCA_903904685.1. Lineage (GTDB taxonomy): Bacteria > Verrucomicrobiota > Verrucomicrobiia > Opitutales > Opitutaceae > Rariglobus. The sequence goes on along the minus strand of CAIVDS010000084.1, from coordinate 5,527 downwards.
AGACCTGGCCCGACCGCTTCGGCAACCACTGGCCGTTTGGTTATCCGATTGCAGGCAGCCTGCTGGTCCGCGTCGGGGCACCCGGCTATTTCGCCTTGGTAGCGGTTTCGCTGGCGTCCCTGTATTTTTTGAACCTGCTGACAGCGCGACTGCTCAACGACCACCCCAGCCGAGTGTGGATCGTTCTGGCGATCGCGACGACTCCGATCATCGGAGCCGAGTTGCTCGGCGTGCTCACCGAACTGCCTTTCGCGCTCGCCCTGATGGGGCTCGTCGCGTCGTTGGCGGAGTGGCCTTCGCGCCGTGCGCTGTGGGCAAGCGCAGTCTGGGCGGTGGTAGCCCTGAGCATTCGTTACGCCGGCGTGATCGCGCTGGCGGCCCTGGCGACATGGTTGTTGGCACAAAATCGCCCGCTGCGCTCGGCCGGCCGCTGGTGGGAGGCGTTTTTCGCCACAGCCATCGCCGGGCTGGCTTCAGGCGGCCTGCTTTTTATCAATGTCATCAAAAGCGGACATGCCAGCGGCGCGGATCGTGGTAATCCTGAGGGGCTCGGCGCGCTCCCCTCGCAAATCGTCGATTTCGGCTGGTCCGTGCCCAGCGCGCTGATCGCGGGTGGAGTGCGCGATCATTTCGCTCTGAATGCCTGGTCCGGCGAAGTCATCGGCTGGCTGGTTTTTTCCGCGCTGACCGCATTGTGCGTCCTCGCGTGGTTTAAACCTTGCTCGCGGGCGTCTCGGTCGCTTGCGCTCGTCGCCCTCGGTTACTGCCTCGGCATGTGCGTACTGCATTGCATCGGCGATTTCGACTCCCTCTACAACGCACGCACCTTCCTGCCTGCGGTCATCCCGCTGGCGGTGCTGCTCGCCGAGCGTATCCAACGGCGCAGGGTTACTCTCCTTCTTTGCGCAATTCTGACTGGCGCAGGTCTTGTCGCAGCCGTCCGTGGCATCAGTCTGGAAATAGGCGGCAATGTGCAGCCCGCCATGAGCGTGCTTCGGGAACGCCTGAAACCCACCGACTGCGTTGCGATCAACGATCACGCCTTAGCCGTTGCGGCCTTCCTGTCCCAACGCACGCGCCGCACTTGGTTAAACGGCTGGGATAAAACCTGGCCGGAGCGCTTCATGGTGGTTTCTGGCAAACCTCAAAACCGCGCCGGCGACACCGCCAAGGTGGACGAAACCTTGCGCGCCTGGACCGACCGGCTCGTCACAAGCGGAAACTACCGCTACCTCCTCAACCAGCCCACGCTCGTCGTGATTGAGCGAATCGACCGATGACGAAGATCTCGACAACCAACATCAACCGCCCTGCACCGACCCGATTGTTTTGGGCGGGTTTGATACTATTGGTAGTTACCTACGCCGTCATCGAGGCTCTCTGGGCCCGACCCATGGTGTGGGCCGATTCCGCCGCGGGATTTAATGTCTGGGATTCCATGCGCGCCGGCGCATCATGGAACTGCTATTCCGAACCCGACCCGGCCAACATCGCGCGCAACCACGAGGTGTTCCGCACCTGGTGGAGTCCGGGCCAGTATGTGCCGGTCGGCCTGCTCACGCTTACTGGCCTCAGTCTCGGGGTCTCGATCGTCGTCGTCACCCTCGTCGGCGTCTTGATCGGGCTCGCAGGATGCTGGCGGCTTTTCAAAGCGTGGGAATTCCCCGAGCCGGTGGTGATGACCTCCGTCGCGATCATCGCCCTCGGCTGGCACACTTCATTTCTCTTCGGCATGTTCAACGGCGGTGAACTCGCGTTGTTCGCAGGTTTTCCGTGGATTGCCCTGGCCGCCACTCGGTTGGCTGACAAGTCTCGCTGGTTGTTGGTGGCGCTTCCGCCTCTGTTTTTAATTGGGGCATTTCTAAAACTTTCGTTTCCTTTGATCGCGCTCGCCCTGTGCGCCGGCCTTTGGCTGGGTCGCAACGACACTCCATGGCGAATCAATGGTAGCGCCCTGCGGTTGGCCTGCGTGCTCTGCGGCAGCTTCGCTTTATTTTACATCATCTTATGGATGCTATTCCTATCGCGCGGTTCCATGCCGGGCGACGCCGGGCAAGTGGAATATGCCAAGTCGCTCCTCTTCGGATTCAGTGCCACAGGGCCGCTGCTCGCGACGGGGGCATTCGCCTCGCTCATTTCCCGCGCCGTATTTTTCCCCGGGGCGTCTCTGCTCGGAAATTGGAACGATCTTGGCGAAGTGTTATGCCTCCTCATCGTGCCGGCCTTGGCGCTTTATGCGCTCGCCTGGCTCAAAGCCCCTGGCCATCGCTACCGTGGAATGCTGATAGGCTTCGTCCTCGGCTACGGTGTGCTATTTGCCTTGCTGTATTATAGAGGGGCATCGATCAGCATCGACGACCGCCATTTTCGGCCCGCAGCCATCGTGCTCATCCCTGGTTTGGCGCAGGCAGGATTTTTTACAGGCAGTATTTGGCTGCGCCGGATACTGATCGGGTTAGCTTTGCTTACGGCAATCTACGGGCTAGCCGGCTTTGCCAACCGAGTTAACTATATCCGAAGCATTGATAATGTAGGTATACGAGGATGCACCCAAAACGTCAGCTCCCGCTCTGCGACCACGCTTTTGCACACGCTCGACCTAGCAATTCCAGTCGCTGAAGGCTCTACTGTCTATGTTACCTCGCCGACGATATCACTCGATATTTCACGCATGCGAATCATTCAGACCCATGCCGATCAGGAAAGCTCCGCCGCTCTGGGTGAAAAACATTATCTGGGCCGAGTTAACAACCTCCTCATCATCACGTCTGCGACCACTTCCGCTAAACAACTGACCGCTATCCTGAAATCGTTTGTCTCCTACAAACAGTCCGCGTGGCGTTGCCACAAAGAGGATGGATGTCGGTTTTATTATCAAGGTGATTGGCTGGATTCGGTGCTGCACGGGCAACCCACGCCTGTATTCAACTAATAATTCTATCAGTCATGCCCCCGCTGGTTTCCATTTTAATCCCAACCTACAACGCCTCGCAATGGATCGCGCAGACCTTGGACTCCGCGCTCTCCCAGACTTGGGAGAACATCGAGATCATCGTCGTCGATGACGGTTCTCGAGACGACAGCGTCGCCATCGTCTCACGCTACGCCGACCGAGGGGTTTGTCTCGTGACTCAGCCCAACCGCGGTGCCAGCGCCGCGCGCAACCGTGCACTGACCGAGGCGCGGGGTGACTTCATCCAGTTTCTCGACGCCGACGACCTCATCGCCCAGGATAAAATCGCGCTGCAAATGCACCGCTTGCTCGCCGCATCTCCACGCCACATGGCGTCCGGCGAGTGGGCGCGGTTCACCGATGACCCGGAAACGGCCCTGTTCAACTCACAGCCCGTCTGGCAGGACTTGAGCGGAATCGAGTTCCAACTCCTGCACTATGAAGCCGGCTGGATGATGCAACCCGCCGCCTGGCTCTGCCCCCGCGCCCTGCTTGACGAGGCCGGTCCTTGGGACGAAACGCTCTCGCTCAACGACGACGGCGAATACTTCAGCCGCGTCATGCTCGCCTCTGCCGGCATTTTGTTCTGTCCCGGGGCGCGCACTTATTATCGTTCAGGCGTAGTCGGCAGCCTCAGTCGGCGCATGGATCCGGTGGCGCTGCGCTCGCTCTGGAAAGTTAACGAGCTCAACTGCGATCGCCTGCTCGCCGGCGCCGGTGGCGGCACCCGTGCAAAAAATGCCGCCGCCAACGGCTGGCAGCGGCTCGCCTTCGAACTTTATCCCGCGCTGCCCGCGCTCGCCACCGAAGCCGAGACTCGCATGCGTGCACTCGGCGGCACCACCGTGCCACTGCCCGCCGGACCGTCCTTTAACCGTCTCGCCCGCTTCACCGGTTGGCGTTTCGCCAAACGGCTCCGCGACTGGCAACTGAAACGACTGTCCTCGTCATGATCGCACTACCGCAGCCAGAAACCTTGGCCAGCCACGTCCGTTCCTACGTGAACACGGCGGAGCACAACGATGCCGTTTTCAACCACTTCACGGCCCGCACGTGGGAACATTCCATCCTTGCTGCACACCGTCGCCACGTTGACGAAAACAAACTCGGCTACGGCGATCCCGCCTTTCATGACCTTTGGTTCCTGCTCCTCCAGGCCGCCGCAGAAAAATTTCCAACGCCACGCTGTCTTGAAATCGGCGTTTTCAAAGGCCAGGTCATCTCGCTCTGGGCTCTTCTCGCCCGCGAACTGAATCTTCCACTCGAAATACACGCCATTACCCCGCTCGCCGGCAACCCACCGCCTCCACTCAGTCTCTGGAGCCGCATTCGCTACCGTCTCGATCGCGGTTATCGCGAGCAGGTGAAAACCGGAAATTTCTACGCCAACGAGGACTACGAGGCCATCGTCCGCGCCCATTTCGCCCACCATGGACTCTCGTTCGACGCAATAAACCTGCACCGTGGTTATTCAACCGACCCACTTCTCCTAGAAAGTCTCGCCACTGCCCGCTTTGAACTCGTTTACGTTGACGGCGATCACCGCGAGGCCGGCGCACGCCACGACTTCGCCACCTTTGGCGCCAAGGTCGTGCCCGGTGGCTGGCTCGTGGCCGACGATGCCGCCCACGACTTGCCCGGCTCCGTTTTCTGGAAGGGCTATCCCGAGGTCACGTCCGCGCTTTCAGAACTCGCTCCGCTCGGTTTCGTCAATGTCCTTAACGTCGGACATAATCGCGTTTTCCAGCGCATCGGCTGATCCGCGCACTCAATCATGGCCACCGTGCGCGTCTTCGTTCTCACCTACCGCCGTCCGCAACTCCTGCGCCGTGCAGTGCAGAGTCTGTGCGCCCAGACGTTCACCGACTGGGTGTGCGAACTCCACAACGACGACCCGGCCGACTCGGCTCCACGCGAACTCGTCGACGAAATCGGCGACTCGCGCATCACACTTCATCAACATTCGGTAAATTGGGGTGCGACCGCCTCGTTCAACCAGGTGTTCGTCGGGGGCCCGGAACCCTACGCCAGCCTCTTGGAAGACGACAACTGGTGGTCGCCCGATTTTCTCTCGACCGCGATCCAAACCCTCGACGCCCACCCAGACGCCTCCTTGGTCTGGGCTAACATGCATATCTGGCGCGAAGAATCCGACAGAAGCTGGACCGATACCGGACAAACCATCTGGCGCCACGCCCCCGGCAGCATTTCTCCACGCATATTTCACTGGCCCGAAGCGATTCAGGCATTTGACGGCCTTCACTCAAACGGCGCGATGGTCTTTCGCCCCGGAGCCTTCCAGCCAATGTCCGTTCCTTCACTCACCCCCCTGTCCATCATCGAACCTGTGCGCGAACGGGCTGCGCGAGGCGATCTGCTACTGCTGACCGCGCCACTCGCCAATTTTTCAGTTACGCGGGAGACTTCGCGCAGCCGCGACCGGGTGCGCTGGCTGCAAAGCCAGTTGCTCGTCGCCGCATCCTTTTTCAAAGCCGTTAAAATAGACCGCGATAGCTTGGAAAAAATCTGGGCCACGCGTCGCGCCATGACGCCACGAGACACCAATCTGATTTT
>CAIVDS010000083.1 GCA_903904685.1 uncultured Verrucomicrobiota bacterium | reverse complement strand
CCCGTGGCCAAACGCGGCTTCGGCTTGCCGCCCAGGCGGTGGATCGTCGAACGCTCCTTCGTCTGGGCGGCCCGCTTCCGCAGACTCGCCCGCGATTACGAGCGCCTGCCCACCTCTCTCGCAGGTTGTCATTGGCTCGCCGAAGGTGGCTTGGCTCGGTTAAGACTTAGCCGTCATGCACGCTGGCCGTCGTGATGCGCATGGTGTGGATCAGTCCGTTGGCGTCCACGCTCCTGGATGAGGTCGCTTATCTGGGCATGGAAGTTTCATCGACCGCCCGCACCGTCACGTTGTCGAACCAGCACACGCCGGGCGGATAGTAGGCGAAAAGCATGATCTTGAATCCAGTCACGTTGGGCGCGTGCTTCGTCGGATGAAAGACACCGGTGAAGTGCCGCCACTGTCCTTGGCCCGCGCAGTCAACGATACCCTCGTCGAGGCGCTTGCGCTTGCCCTTCAAATCTCCGTAGCCGCGGAACCACACTTTTCCCGCCGTGCCTTTCTCGGAAAAATAATCGAAGGAAACCTCATACGCCTTGCCCGCCTCAAGCGGAGCTTCGTCGGAATAAAGCGAGAGCCCGTAGGTCTCGGCGATGGCGTTGCTCGCCGCGTGCGGGATCGCCCACTGCGTGATGCCGGCCTTCGTCCAACTCACGACCATCGCCTGCTCGGAAACCGCGGTGTCCATGCGGATCGCCTTGCCGTGCGCCGCACCACCGGGAGTCGCAGATGCATCGGCCCACCGCACGCCAAGACCGTCCGGCAAGTCCCAATGCGCGGGCTTCTGCGGATTCGCTGGATCAGGCTGCTCGAAGTTTCCGTTGGCCGGTAGCGATTGGGCGCACAGCGCTCCGATCAAGACCGGTATCGAAAGAACCAATAAAAACGACTTCATCACCTTCATTTCTTTGGGGCGGCAGATTCGCTCAGGGATCGGAAGTAGGCTCCCGTCATTTCCTCGTAACCCGCCGGTGCGGCTTCGGCCTGCGCATCGGCCATGTCCTTGAGCGTCATGCCTTCAAGCGCACCCGCCTCGATGCGGCTCAAACGGGTTCCGCGATACGTGCTGCGGGCGGCCGACAGGGCGTCAAGCGCCTGATGATAACCCTGCACCACGCCTACGCCGTCCTGCCTTTTGGCGGCGTCCTCCAGCTTTTTCATGGCGCCGACCGCGGACTCCAGATTGCCCGTGGGCCGGCGCTGCTTGCGCAATTCGAGTGCGACCGCCTCGGCCTGCTGACGAAGCTTGGTTTGTTGGGCGGCAAGTCTGGCCATCTTTTGTTTGACGGGGGGCGGCACGGGACCGCGCAACCCCTCCTGCCCGGCACCGGACAGTTTTCCTCCGCCAGTCGCGCCGCCCTTGGTGTCGGTCGAGGTGTCGTTGACGCTGCCGGGCTCAAAGGGAGTCGCCGACAGGCGCGTGGGCGTCTCGCGACCGCCCTTGCCCGTGGCGGTGTCGCCGACCATCTGGCCGCTGCTCTTGCCGCTGCGGCCCTCGCCGGAGCGGCCGCCGACTTCGTTTTTGTTAGGGAGCTGGTTTCCGGTCACGCCCTTGGCGCTCATGTTGGAAATGGGGCCATCGCCCGTGCCCCAGCCCGCGCCCTTGTCGATGGAATCCATGAACGTGCTGGAAACGTCCTCCACGTCGTCGCCCATCTCCTCCTCCTTGTCGAGCAGCTCGCCCACGATGTCCTCCAGTTGCTTCGGCAACTCGGCCATCGGCACGTCCGACTGCGCAGGGGCTTCCTCCATCGACCACTTGGTTTTGTCGGGAGTGGTCGGCAGCCATTTCTCAAGATTCTGCTCCAACTCCGCCGCCTTTTCCAACCCGGCCTCCTCGTGCGGCACGGCGATTTCGGTTTTCTTGTCGTAGAGCGACGAGGCCGCCGCCTGCACTTCCTGATAAACGGAGTTCATCTCGCCGACGAGTTTTCCGTCGGCGAAATCCTGCAGCGGGAGTTTGCTGAAATCGGTGAGCTTTTCCTGTAAAAACGCCGCCTTCGCGGCCTCCTCGCGCGCCAGATCACCCAGCATCGCCTCCTGCGCGTCGGTGAGGTCCTCGGGGTTGAGGGCCTTCAACGATTTGGTCGCGTTGATGATTTTTTTCTGGTCCTCGACGAAGGCCTTCAGGTCCTCGCGCAGGTCGGCTATCATCCGGTCCGTCGTCATGGACGGAGGAGTGGAGCCATCCGTCTTTGCCGTCTTTGCCTTGGTCGCCTCCTGGCGCTCGTCCGCGATGCGGCCGAGCAGCGCGATCAATTCGTTGAGAATATAACCCTGCCGTTTTTGGAGCGCGTCGAGCCGGACTGCGGTTTCGGCGGCGGCGTTGACTTTCGCGATCTGTCCGAGTGCGAGACCCATCTCGCCCTTGATCAAGGCGTCGAGCCGCGAGCGAAACGCCTGCGCTTCGTCGCGCCGGCCTGCTTCGTCCAGCACGGCCAGGCCGGCCTCCTGCGCCCGTTGCTGCGCGGTGGACATCACTTCGGCATGATGGGCGACATCGTTGGCCGCGAGCGCTTCCGAGAGGTGCAGCCCAAGATTGTCCGTCAGGCCGTTGGCGGTGGTCTGCCGCGCGATGGTGGTTTTGAGCAGGGCAAACAGCTTTTCGAGCGCATCGCCCGGGGGCAACGCCATGTCCTTCAAGCCGCCGACGCGAATCAGGATCGGCCGCGAAATCGTGCGCTGATGCGTCGGACTGAAATCGGTCGCCTGCGCGGTGAGCATGAAAACGGCGCCGGGGGTGAACACCGCAGGATCGAGCGCGATGTCCTGCGATTCCACCGCGGGCTCTTTTTGTCCGGGCGGGCCCAGCAGGTCCCAGGTTTTGAGCACCCGTGCGCCCGCAGGGTCGTCGCTGCGGGTGAGCACCAGCGAGATTGACGCCACGCCGTAGTCGTCGGTCGCCTTGACCGCGACCGGCAGCGTGCCGCCGGCGTTGACGAGGCGGTTGCGATCATCGGTCTGGAAATCGACCTCGGGCGGACGATCCGGCGTGGCGGTGATCTGGCCCTGGACGAGCAGGCGCGGAGAGGTCTTCGCATCCGGCGCGGCGAAAATTTCGTAGCTGTGCTCGTCGTTCACGACCATCCCGGAACGCCGCCAGCGGCCGTCTGTGTTTTCAAGTCTCTGGGTTGCGCCGTGTTCGCGCCACTGCGTCGAAGATGCGGCGGGCGAGGTTTCAAAAACAACCCCGACGGTGGAGCCGGCCGGCACGCTCAGCGCGCTCGGCGGCCCCGGCTGGGTGAAGGGCTTAACGCCCATGTAGGTCGGGGGCGCGACCTCGAACACCGCGCTCTTTAACTTGGGCAGCGGGGAAACCGACACGACTGTCGCCGCGCTGCACACATCATCGGCCCACACCCGGAAACTGAAAGGCCTCGTCACCGCGCTAAACGTGAAAAGATACTCTCCTGGTTTCGCTCCTGTCTGCATCGGCGCGCGGTCGCCGGCGCCGGCGCCGGACGAAGGTTCGATCGTCTCGTTGCCGTCCTTCCACATGATGGCGGGCACCGGCGGCTTGACGGAGGGAGACTCGGACGACCGCAGGTGGACGGAGATTTCCAGCTTGTCGCCCTCGATCAACGCGACGCGTCCGGCCGGACGCACCTCAACCACCCAGCGACCGGCGGGCGGCACGTCCGACAACGGCATGAAAATGCGCTCGACCGCCGTGCCGAGGTTGCGCGGGAAAACCACCGCAAACACCACCCACGCCAGCGCCAGCACGGCCAGCCCAAGCAGCCATTTTTTGAATCTGATCGTGAGCCAGAGCGACCGGGGCTTGATGCCCGCAAGCAGTGAGCCCGAGGAGTCGATCACCGTCGCCACAAACCGGCGCGTGGCGTCGTCCGGTTCGGCGTGTGAAAAATGATGTGCGTTGATGAGCACGTTTCCGGTGATGCCACGGCTGATCTCCAGCATCCGCGCCGCGCGCGCCTGCGACAGCGGGTGGATGAGCGGTCGCAGGATTCTCGCGTAAAACCCGTGTGCTACGAATCCCGACAGCACCACGGCCAGCGGCAGTCGCAACGCCGCCGGGAGGTGGAGCGCTCCGTCAAGCCCCGCCAGCGCCAGCAGCAGTCCGGACGAAAGCACGCCCCACCACACGGCGCCCTGCAAAACCTCCGCCATGCGCAGCGCTCTCGCCGCCTTGAGCAGCGGCGACGCTGAAACTGAGGCCTGTGTTTTTGTGGTCATGGTGCGGACGGCTTTTCTGTGACAGCGGGTCGAACGGCGGAAATGTATTTCAAAAGCTTCGCGTCGGCAAACACCTTGGGCGCGTCCGCGGACGCCGCCTTCCGTCCGGTGGCGAGAGTGACGCGGTTCAGAAGCGTGGCTTTTTTTTCGTCGGCCTCGTATTGCCAGCGCAAGATCACCACCGACCACGGCTGCTTGTCCGCGCCAAAGCTGTGCGTCTCGCCGGCGCGATGCATGTAAACGACGCCGAAAACATCGCCCGTCTCCGCGTCGTAGGTCGCCGCGAGCAGCGTGCGCGTGTCATAAAAATCCTCCATCACCTTGAGCGAGGCCGCGACCGTTTCCACCGGCATCTTGTCCTCCGCGGTCGCCACGGGCCACGCCACGTGCAGCCCGTCGGTGCATTCGACTGCAAAAAAAACGCTCGTCGGGTCGCCGCTGGGCACGGTCCAGGCGGCCTTCATCCCCGGGTCCGGCTGCGCATGGAGAAACCCGAGGGCGGGTTTGACGACCGCCACGATGCGGCTGATCTCCGGCAGGCCGGCGCCTCTCAAGTCGATCCGCGCCGTGGTCGCATCCGTTGTCGTCGCCGCGAAACGGATCGCCGTCGGATAGATCACGTCGGCCAGCTTCTGACCGTTGAGCCCAGTCTGTTTTGCAAGCAAGACGACCTTCTCGGTGTTGTCCGGCGTCTCGACGTAGAGCACGGTGGTGAAAATATGCCCCGTGATTTCCCGGCCGTCTCCCATCGTCACGCAGGCCTGATAATAACGCACGGGAAACACCTCGCCGGTCTTCTCCTTGATCGCCTTGCCTGGTTCGGGAAAGAAAAAGCCCTCGGCCAGTTCCTCTTTTTCAATCGTCATGCCGATCTCGCGAATGTCTTCCAGACGCAGAGAGGTTTGCTCCTTGCCGTCGAAAAGCCGGATGAAGCTGCCCGGCGTCAGCGAAATCGCGCCGGTGAGCGTGCGCGCATCCGACCACTCCACGGTGCCCTTGCGCCCGTCGGCCCGCGCTACGCCGGCGACCGCGGCGAGGCCGGCCGGCAGAAACATCATCCAGAGGAGGAGGCGGAGGTTCATAGGAGGTTGAGCCGGCGGCGAATCAGCCACTCGACGAGCAAAAGAAGAAGCACCAGCAGGGGAAATACTTTGTCCATTTCCACCAACGGCATCGAAACCGAGGTGGTCCGGGCGACCATCTGATCCTGAAGGAACGCCTTCACCGGCTCCACATCCTTTTCGGTGACGTAGAGGCCGCGGGCACGCTGGGCGATGTCGCGGAGATAGGCGTCCTTGAGCTCGGGATTGGCGCCTTCCTCGACCAGCGGCTCGACCGGGAATGTGCGTTGGTAGGTTTCGACCGTCTGCATTCCCGCGTAGGCCGTGAGGCTGAACGTGTGCTCGCCGCGGCGGGCGAGGGGAAACTTCGCCGTGTAAACGCCCGCCATGCCGGGCATCGGGACAACGGCCACCTCCGCGTCGCCCTCGGGCCCTTTCAACGCGCCCGCCAGCCGCACCGCGCCGGCCTCGGACGCGCCTTGGACGCGCACTTCAATCGCCGCTTCTTCACCAGGCCGGTAATGGTCGCGGTCCCAACGAATGCCGAGGAGCGAGCCGCCTTCGAGTTTCTGCGTGAGCCCGCGCATCGTCTGCCGCCAGAACCGGTCGTAAATCACCTTCAAATCCTGCCCCGCCGCCGCCCAGCGCCAGAGCGTGTTCGTCGCGATGCCGAGCACCTGGCCCTTGCCAAAGCGCTGCAAGGCGACGACCGGTTGGACGCGGTTGTCCACCGTGGCGTTGAGCAGGCCGATGGCGCCGGGTCGCAGCGCACCGGGTTGGTTGACGCTGTCGATGGTCGCACCGCCCGCCGTGGCCAGCGCCTCGCGCAATCCCTCCATAAAACCGACCGCCGCCCCGCCGGGGGCCAGCACCACCGGGAACCCGCCGGTCACCAACGCGGGTTCGTCGCGTGCGACGGTCCACGGGATCAGCGGCGCGAGCGGACTCTGTGCATAACCGCCCCGGCCGAACGACGTGTCGCCGCCCATGAAGACGAGCGCGCCGCCGCCTTCGACGTAGACCCCCAACGCCCGCTGCTGCGCGTCGGTCAGCAGGTTGGCCGGAAACGAACCGAGGATGAGGCAGTCGTAGCGTTTCAATACCGCCGCGTCCACCGGCAGTCCGCGTTCCAGATCCTCGAACCCCGTGCGGTCGCCCTGCACGGTGAACCGGTCCTCGAGAACCCGATACAAGGCGGTGAAGGTTATCCCGGGGTCCGCGCCCAGCTCCGCGCGCAGGTGCTTGTAGTCCGCGCCGAGTTCCTGGGTGAAATAGAGCACGTGCAGCGAGCGCCGTCTCACCTCCACGCCCACGACGCGGGTGTTGTTGGCAAAAGTGACCTCGCCCGGCAGCTCGGGCATCCGCACGCGATAGCGATGCACGCCCGCTCCGGACGCCTTGACGTGAAACGCAACGACGGCACGTTGCGCGAGCAGGTTGACCGTCTTGGTCTGCGTCTCATCCCACCGGTTGTCTCGCCACTCCTCCAGCGTTATCCTGAGCGCGCCCAACCGATCCTTCGCACGATCCACGCTTCCAGGCCGGGCATACAGCTCCGCCTCCAGGTCAAACTCGCCGCCCTCCTCGATCGACGCCGGCGCGTTGACCATGCCGATGCCGATGTCGTGCCACGAATCCACCGACGCGCCCACGCCCACCGCGACAAACGGCACCGCAGGCGGCTTGGGAATGTCCACTGCCTCGTCGCCTCCGTCCGTCACCAAGATCAGGCCGTTAGCTCCCGCGAGACTTCCGCGTTGCTGAAGCGCCAGCAGCGCCCATGCCAGATCCGTGCCGCGCTCCGCCCCCGGTTTGGGACGGTAGCCGGGCTCATGCAGGAGCGTGTCGAAGGGAATCACCTGGAAACGCACCTGCGGCGGCGCGTCCGCCTCGATGGCGCGGATGACCCGCTCCGCCCGGTCGGCCCGCGAAGACGAGCCGTCGTCGCGCAAATCCATGGACGCCGAGATATCCTGAAGCACGATGACGTTGGCCGGCGTGGTGCTCCCATGCGTCGATTTCCACGTCGGATCAAACAGCGCCAGCAACAGCAGGCCGATCACCGCCACCTTCGGGGCGAACAACAGCCATGCCTGACGCCGTCCGCGCCGCTCGGCCGTCCGCCTGAACAGAAAAGCCACGACTGCTCCCGCCCCCAGCGCAATGATCGTCGAGGTGATGGGGCCGAACGCCGGATTCCATTCGAGTGAGTTCATCGTTTTGCGTGGCCGGCCGCCGGTTTTCTGCGGAGCACGGCTGGGGTCAAGGCATCAACCAGTTTTTGCGCGAACGTGCTGCCACGCTCGTTGGCCAGCCAAGTCTCTGCCAACAGGATCATGAGGGCGAGCGCCAGCAGCGGACCATAAAGCGACGAACCTTCGCCCGGGCCGGGCAACGTGCGCAGCATATCCTCTTCGCGGACGAGATCGACCACCTGGTGACGCACTCCGTTGAGCAGCGGCACCGGACCAGACGGAAGAAAAACCTGCTCCGCTTTCGCGGCGACCGTTTGCACTGCAACCCACCCGACTTCGTCATGCTGACGCACCTCGTAAACCCCGGTGCGTGCCAGCCCGGGAAAATCCTTGGGCAAGCCTTCCCACGTCAGCGCGCTGCCCGCAAGCGAACGAACCTGGACCGTCTGCCCAGCCGAATCGAAACGCAATTCCTCGCCCGCCGCCACCAACCGCACTGGCGTCACCACGGATCGGTCTCCGAGAAGCGCTGACTGGATCATCACGACAAACCCTGGCTTGAACGGCAAGGAGCTCCACCTCGGGGCAAACGCCACACCACTCGCGAAAATCCTACCTTGCTCGAGCGTTCGGCGCGCCAGCACCGGCCCGCCTCCGGCCGAGGCCAGCAACGGCTGCCAGTCAGGACCTGTTTGCAACGACCGTCCACGAAACAGCTTCAGTTTTCCCAACTTTGGTTTTCCGTCGGCATCACGCAATTCGCGCCACAACGGATCGTCGGCCTGCAACACGAACATGTCTTCCCCTTGCGGGCTCTCTCGCAAGGCGCCGACCGAGGCCGCCAACCATTCTGGTGGCGACAAAACCACTCCGATTGGGTTTATGCCTGGGACAATCCACAGCGTGCCGCCTCCGCGCACGTAGTTTTCGACAGCCCGGCCGAACGCGGCGTCTTGCGGCCAGTCTTCCCACGTCAACGCGACGGCCAGGGGTTTTTCTCCGAGCGCCGCTGCGAGTCCGTCCGCCGTCGTCTCCACGACTTCGATGCCCGAAAGACCCGCGTCGCCGCCCGGTGCGACCGCGAACGGTAGCGCGGCAAACGGACCGGCGCCGCCCACGAAAAGAACCTTCTGCGGGTCTGTGCACCAGAAGCCAATATCCGCGCGGTCGATCGCCACCGCCGCGTCGCCTTCGATCCAGACGCGCGCCCAGTGAAACCCCTTGCCCGTGAAGGAAAACGTGAGCGGCGCCACGACGGGTGCCCCCACCGCGACGGGCACGTCGCGCGAGGTGCTGCGCCCGCCGTCGTCGGTGGTGTTGAGTTTCACCGTGCCAGTTGTGCCGCCAAAATTGCGCAACGCCACCTTCGCCACCGACACACGGCCGGCGGGCAGTCCGCGCACCGATCCTTGGCCGACGTCCAGCGCAATCCAGCCTCCGGTCGGTGGAGGCGAAGCGAGGCGGTGCACCACGATGCGCGCATGCAGCCCGGCGGCCTGCGCCTCCAAGGCGCCCGCGCCCCAGTCGAGGCGGTGCAGATCGGTGATGACGTGCAGCTCGCGCACCGGTTGACGTGCGGCGTCCAGCGTGGCAAGCGCACGACGCAACGCCTTGACCACGGGAGCCGATCCCTCGGTGGGCGTGAGTTTCTCCAGCGCATCATGCCGCGCAACCGGATCGGCGTCGAAGCCGGACGGCAGCGCGGCCTGCGGATCAGAAACCATCAACTGCACCGCGACGGAATCCCCCGTCTTCGTGGACGCCACCAGTTTTTCAGCGGCGCGAACCGCCAGCGTAAGCTTGGACAGGCCTTCGCGAGCGGGCGCAGCCATCGACGCCGAGTTGTCGATGAGCACCAGCCGAGCGACGCCGCCCCCAAGCCCGACGTCGAGCAGCGGGCGTAGCAGTGCGAGCAGGAGCAGCGCGATAAACAGGCAGCGGAGCAGCAGGACGAGCCACTCGTGAATCTTGCGTTTGGCGCTCAGGCGCGGATCGATGCGCTTGAAAAACAAAAGCGAGGGGAACGGCTTCACCTGCCGCCGCAGCCGAAAGAAGAGATGGAAGATCACCGGCAGAGCGATCGCCGGAAGCAGCCAGGCCACCGATGGAAATGAAAACAGCAGCGGCATGGGTCAGCCCTGGCCGGCGCGTTTGGCGAGCGCCTCGATCATCGGGGTGCGCGTATCGATGGTGAAGTAGGCCGCGCCGCAGGCGGAGCAGATGCGCCCGACCTCGTCGAGATGACCTTGGGCGGCCCGCGTGTAGTCGGAGCGGATTTCATCGGCCTCGACCAGCAGCTTCTCGCCCGTCTCCAGATCGCGCAGCTCAACGAGGCCGTGCAGGGGCAGCGCGATTTCCGCGCCGTCGAGCACGTGGAAAACCGTCACGTCGTGACGGCGTTGCTGCAGGTGCTGGATGCCGAGGGCCAGTTGTGCGGTCGGCTGCAGGAGATCGGAAATGAGGATGACCATGCTGCGCTGCTTCAACAGTTCCGCCGCTTCGTGCAGGGATTGTCCGATGTCGCCCCGGCCGGCGGGCTCGACCGATTCCATTTCGAGGAGGATGGGATTTAGCGTCTCCGCACTCGCAACGGGTGCGAAACGCTGCGTGAGCTTTTCATCGAAAAATGCCAGCTGCACCGCGTCTCCCTGCGTTACAAGCAGGTGCATGAAGCCGGCGGCGAGCGAGCAGGCGTATTCGAATTTAGTGCACGGCCCCGTCTGCCGGTAGCCAAGGCTGCCGGAGGCGTCCACGAGCACGCAGGCGCGAAGGTTAGTCTCGTCCTGGAAGCGCCGGATCATGTAGCGATCGGTCTTCGCAAAGACGGACCAGTCCATGAGATTGGGAGCGTCGCCCGCCTGATATTCGCGGTATTCCGCAAACTCCACCGACGCGCCGAAGTCGGGCGAACGGTGCAGCCCCTGGAGGTTGCCCTGCATGGGACGGCGGGCCGTGAGGCCGAGTCCGCGAACCTGGTCGGCCACGCGAGCCGGCAGGTATTTGAAATTCCGCACGGAAGCCATGGTCAGCTCCGAACGATCACTCGCCCGCCTCGTAGCCCGGCTCGGCGACGGCTGCGAGCAGGCGTCGCACAATTTCGTCAGAATCGATACCTTCGCTGCCGGCGGCGAAGTTGCACAGCACGCGGTGCCGGAGCACGGGCAGCGCGTAGGCCCGCACATCGTCGCACGAGACGTTGAGCCGGCCTTCGAGCAGCGCGTGGGACTTGGCCGCAAGAATCAGGTATTGCCCGGCGCGTGGGCCGGCGCCCCAGCGCACCCAGCGGGTGACGAAGTCCGGAGCGTTGGGCGCATCGGGCCGGGTGGCGCGCACGAGGCGGGTGACATAGGCGCCGACATGGCGGCTCACAGGAGTCTTGCGGACGAGGTGTTGGAAGGCCAGCAGATCCTTGGAGTCAAGCACACGGGTAACTTCACGGGCGGCATCCCGGGTGGTCTCCATGATGATGCGCTCCTCGTCGTCGGCGTCGGGATAGGCGACCTTCACGCTGAACATGAAACGGTCGAGCTGGGCCTCGGGCAGCGGGTAGGTGCCCTCCTGCTCGATGGGATTCTGCGTGGCGATGACGAAGAATGGCTGGGGCAGGTCGTAGGTCACGCCAGAGACGGTCACGCGGCGCTCCTGCATCGCCTCGAGAAGAGCGGCCTGGGTTTTCGGCGGCGTGCGGTTGATTTCGTCGGCGAGGAGCAAGTTCGTGAATACCGGGCCGCGCTTGAAACGAAACCGGCGGATCGTGGTGCCAGGCTCCTCCTCCAGCACGTCGGTGCCGGTGATGTCGGAGGGCATGAGGTCGGGCGTGAACTGCACGCGCTTGCACTGCAGTTCCAGCGTGCCGGCGAGTGCGCGGGCCATGAGCGTCTTGGCCAAGCCGGGCGTGCCGACCAACAGGCAGTGGCCGCGTGCGAACAGCGCGACGAGGATCTGGCGCACCACGTCGCCCTGGCCGATGACCACGCGGGCCATCTCGGCGGTGATGCGGATCTCGGCCTCGCCCAAGCGGGCGGCGGCCTCCTCGGGATTGGCGATTTCCTCGTCGCCACCGAAAACGGACTCCAGCGAGGTGCGGTCACTGACGAACTCGAACTGCGTCGCGCCGAGGAAAAAGCGCGTGCCGTGCTCGAGCCGGAGCTCGGCCGCCATGCGATCATCGACCTTGAGCGTCGCGGTGCCGTCGTGACAGCGCACCCGCCACTGGCCGGATGTTTTTTCGACCACGGCATGGCGCGGCTTGACCACGGGATCGTCGAGGCGGATGGCGCTGGCTAGATCGGAACCGATAGCAACAGCGTCGCCATTAAGCGGGACGGTGGAGGTTGTTCCCTGGGGCGAGCGAAGAAGAAGGTGTTCGTGCATGAGCGGGACGGCGGGGGAAAATCAGTGCGTGCTGGCGTAGAGGAGAATATTCATGCCGAGGGGAATGGCGGTCTCGGAGCGATAGGCCAGCGCCATGGGATACTCGCACTCGGACCAGCCCGCCTCAACATCGATGGGGCTGTAGATGACGCGAAGGTCGCCGCCGAGCGCGATGCCTTCGAGTCGGGGCGATTTGAGCGCGCCATATTTCATGGCCACGGCAGGAGTATAGGCCGCCTCGGACATGCGCACGGCGCTGCTGTAGATCGGATGGGCGGCGGGCACGGCTTCGAGTTTGGAACCGGGCAGCACACGCGCCAGCTCGCGGCGAACGGCGTCGTCGAAGGCGGAAAGGCCGAGGCCATTGTTGATGAAAAGCGTCCCGTTGTGTTGGAGAAAGCCGCGCAAGGCCGTCACGGCGTTGTCGCTGAGATGGAAGTCGTCCAGACCGGTGAGATAGAGAAAGGAGACGTTGGACAGGTCGTCCTTTCCGGGGGTGACGACGACGCGCTTGAGATTGACCCGCAGAGAGCTCACGGCGCGGAGCTTCGAGAGCAACTTCACGGCGTTGTTGGGATGCACGTTGAAGGAACCGTCATGCTCGATCTGGGCGAAAACGAATTCGTCGGTCGGCGTCTTCTCGTCGACACCGGCAAACAGCTCGGGCTTGGACTCGGACAGTCCCACGCGGTGATAGCCAATGGCGTAGGCCACAAGATTGAGGCCGATGTTCTCGGCGGAAGACACGTCGTAGTAGGCGGCCTTTTGAAGGAAAGGCACGGGATGGTTGTCCCAGCCGGTGCCGAGGCCGTAGGGAGAAAGCAGCACGCCGATGCGCGAGCCGATGTAGAGACCCTCAAGCTGCGGCCGGTCGGACTTCACATTGTCCGAATAATGCACGGTCTTCACGTCGTTCACCATGTGGTAGAGCGGGTGGTCGGCCGGCACCTCGCGCCATGCGACCTCGGGAAAGGCTTTCTGCATGAGCGCCCGCGCGGAGTCGTAAAAATACGGCGAACCCGCCACCGAATCGAACACCAGCATGCCGCCGCGAAGCACATAGGCGCGGAGCTGGCCGATGGCCTTGTCATCGAGCTTAAGGGAGCGTGTGCCGCTGAAAAAAAGCACCGCGAGTTTTTCCGGATCGCCATCGAACGACACGAGCGAGACCTCGTCGTAGCCGTATTGCAGGCCGAGCCGGCCCTGGACCTTAGCGAAGAGCTGCTGGAGATCAGCCGGACAAAGATTCCAGTCGGCGATTTTAGCGGTCGAACCTTCCTGATAAGTGAACGACCCCTGCTCGCCCCACACCACTTTGCCGAAGAGCGGTGGTGGCGTCGGCTGGCGCTTGCGTTCCGTGCGGCGCAGAGGTGTCGCTGGCAGCGGCAGCGGCGGAAACGCCTCGCCACCGGAAATCCGTTTGGGCGGAGCCTCTGGCGGTTTTCCCAATGGCACAAACCAGTCGCTCTCCGCCCCGCGCACACTTCCGCAGATACAAAAAACAGCGAACAGCATACATGCACGCAAAGAGGTAGCTTTCATGATCATTGTGACGCCGAAGGGGACTCAGGGTTGCGGGGTTTGGCTGAAATCTGGCTCTTTCGGCCACTGCTGCTTAGCGCGGGCGGCCCTTTCGCTATAAGGATGCCTTTCAAGGAGCTCCCGCAATGTTTTCCGTGCAAGAGCATTATCGCCTTGGTTAAAAGCCAGCTCAATGATTCTGAAGAGGAGTTCACTGCGTGCGCCGGCCCCAGTAAAGGCTGGCAGAAGTCGTCTGGCCCAGCACAAGGCTTCGGCGTTGCGCCCTGTGGCCTGCAACAGTTGGACACGGGCCAGTGCACAATCGGAGGACAATTTTTCGATGGGGGTTTGCCACTCGACTTCGTGCAGCGCCCTTTCGGCCGCCTCGAACTCACGGCGGTCGATGAAGGAGTTGATGGTGTCGATCATCGAGGTTCGGCGCACCGCGCTGCGGACGTCGATGCCCGACAGTTCGCCCGAGAGAGCCAGATACTGCTTTCTCGCCGCCTCGATGTCGCCCGAGGCAAGGGCGAGATCACCCTGCAAACTGTCTCGCGCACGCCGCTCGTCGGAGGAAAGCACGGCCCCGTCGATCGCCTTTATTAATGATCGCACTTCATCTAGCTGGTCGGAGGTTCGCAGAACAGACTGCGCCAGCGTCAGGCGCGCCCGACTGGCCAAGACCTTGAGGTCCGACGACGGCGACCCTTGCGAACAACGTTCAAGCAGGGCGCGCAGGAGTCGTTGCACATCGTCCGCATGATACGCCTCGCCGCCGGTCAGCAGCAGCGCCGCGCTCTGGATGGACGGAAGGTCGGGCTCCGCGATGGCTCTTATTTGGGAGCAAAGCGCCGGCACCAGTTTCAACACCATGCCGCTGTCGTCGAAGCCCATGAAAACATTCAGGCACCCCATTAGATCCGAGGCCGACAGACCGGTTGGATCGCGACCGACCAGTGCCGCGCGCTGCGTTGGATTCAGCTCGGGACGTGGTTCGCCCACCAACCGAGGCCAGTCCGGATGCACGTTGATCTCCTGTGGCGGAGTACTTACCGCCTTCGGGCCGTCGTAAACCGCGAGCCGGATCGTGCGCGGGCCGGGCCGGGCAAACACATGGGATACGCTCGCGCCTTCCGCTGTGGTGCCATCGCCAAAGGACCACAGGCATTTTTCAACCTTGTTGGACGGGTGACAGATGAATTCGACGGTAATGAAACCGACATTCGCATCTCGGAGGGACGGCAGGCTCTGCTCCGTTACCCGCCAACTCCATGCCGCTATCGGGGCTTTCGGAGGAACCTGTCCCAAACCCGTGGCGACTCCTTGAGGAATAGTTTCATAGATGGTCACATGGGCATGGACTGAACGCCGGATAAAATCATTGTCCGGCATCAGCATGGCCCAAGGTTTATCACCCGCCTTTACGCCGAGGGAACATAACAACGGCCGTCCATCGTCGAGAGAAACGTAGGCGTTGAAATATTCGAGCCGGTGCAAGCCGGCGGCCAAGGCCACCGAATCACGAAATTTTCCCCAACGTCCTTCATGAAACCCATGCCGCCCCGGCCAGGCCACGACTAGCTTTCCATCCACAAGCACGAACGACGCATCCGTTGAAATGGTGACAAACCCGACCTTAGCCGGAGCATCGAGATCGAACCATCCTTGGTAATGCGAGATCACGTTCCCCGTGGGACCATGTCGGTGAGTTCCGTCGAAAATGCCATTCAGCATGGAACGCCCAAAAACGATCGGGTCCTTGTTCCAAGCCGCCATCATGTCATCTAAGTTGTGCATCGTCTTCCCGTCGCCCTCTCGGGTTTCCAGCACAACCCCGGCCCGCGTGTCCCACTCTGTTTTCTGAGCAAATCCGATCGATCCCAAATACAAGAAATACCGGCCTGCTCCCGAGCTGCTATCGAAACATACGGTGTTCGGTTCCCCGGGCGCCGACCAGAACCACTCCGCCCCCACACGCTTGCCCGATTCATCGCAGGCGAACACCGGTGTGCCGGCCCATCGCGGGTCCGGCAGGTTGAGCTGCACCCATCCCAGCCGGGCGCGTTTGTCCATGAAATCGGGCTCCACCACAAATCGGGCGGGAGCGGCGGGAACATGCCACGCCTGAACCGACTGGGCCAAAGCCCTGTCTGCATTGCCACCCAGCAGCACGGGGATGATCAGGGCGATTGCCCGCCACCCCATCCAACCGGGGCCTGCTGGCAGGCCGGATTTCTTTTTCACGTCCCGCCTCCGTGCTCTTTTGCGCCGATCATGCGCGTAGTCCCAATTTTCCCGCGACGCCGCGGCTGGACGAAAACAAAGACAGGAATCCTGACCATGGGCATACTCTTCCATCGGTTCCTCTTGTTCACAAGTCCAGGTTGGCGAAGTCTCGTCAGGATATCCGCACATATTAACAACATCACTTCTCCACTCAATCACGGCTCAACGAAGTTGTTCTAGTCGAATGTTGTCGGCCTCTGTGTGTTAAGGGAAGAAGGATACGGATGCGTCAGGCAGGGGCGCGCGATCCCGAAAAATCATTTGCGCTTTGGTAGGTTCGACTTACTACGTTCATGGCAACTTATGACAAAGGTTGCCACGACTTCCGCCGAGGCGTTCGACGCCGAATTTTATCAGACGGCCGATGCCTTCTTCCGCGCCAATCTCCCGGTGGCGCTCACATTCGACGACGTGTCTCTCGCCACGCTCTACTCGGAAATCCTCCCCAAGGATGCCGACACGTCCACCGCGCTCTCCGACGCGCTCAAGCTTTCCATCCCGATCATCTCGTCGGATATGGACACCGTCACCGAGGCGCGCATGGCCATCACCATGGCGCTCAACGGCGGCCTCGGCCTCATTCATTACAACATGCCGTCCAAGGAGCAGGTGAAGGAAGTGGCCCGCGTCAAACGCCACATCCACGGCCTCATTCAGGATCCGATTACCGTCACGCCCGGTCAGCACGTCGGCGACGTCCTCGCCCTCATCGAGGCCAAACGCTACGACTTCCGAACCTTCCCCGTCGTCGATCACGACGGCCGCCTCGTCGGACTCCTCCCCGGCAGCACCGTGCGCGAACGCTACAAGTCGAAAACCGTCGCCGAAGCCATGACGCCCCGCAGCGCCATCCGGACTCTCCACGAACGCGCCCTGAAGTCCGACCCGATCAGAGCCGCCGACGCCTTCTTCTCCGAAAACGTGGGTATCCACAAGATGCTCGTCGTCGATGATCACGACCACCTGCGGGGCCTCGCCACCTTCTCCGACATCGACCGCATCCTTACCGAGTCCAAGTCCGGCCGTAAACCTTCCCGCGACGCCGATTTCCGCCTCGTCGTCGGTGCCGCCATCGCTCCAGTGCGCAAATCAGACGGTTCTCTTGATCGCGACAAGATCATCACCCATGTCGGCCAGCTCGTTGACGAACAGATCGACGCTGTCGCCGTCTCCACCGCCCACGGCCACACCGCCGGCGTCGGCGATGTCGTCAAACTCATCCGTGAGGCTTTCCCTGCGCTCACCATCATTGCCGGCAACGTCACCAGCGCGTCCGGCGTCGATTACCTCGCCCGATGCGGCGCGAGCGCCATCAAGGTCGGTCAGGGGCCCGGATCCATTTGCACGACCCGCATCGTCGCCGGCGTCGGCATCCCGCAGCTCACTGCGCTCCACGTCGCCGCCCAGGGCGCGAAAGCCCGCGGCGTCAAAATCATCGCCGACGGCGGGATCACCAAGTCGGGAGATATCGTCAAAGCTCTCACCATCGCCGACGCCGTCATCCTCGGTGGACTGCTCGCCGGCTGCCGCGAAGCGCCCGGTGAGATCATGGAGATCAACGGGAAACTCTATAAACAATATCGCGGCATGGGTTCGCTTAGCGCGATGAAGGCCGGCAGCGCCGCCCGATACGGCCACGACAAGACCGATACCACCCGCAAGCTCACCGCCGAAGGCATCGAAGCTCTCAAGGAAGTCTCTGGTTCCGCCGACGACGTCCTTGCAACCCTTGTGGGCGGCGTGCAAAGCGGCATGGGCTACCTCGGAGCCAAAACGCTCCCCGAGCTTCGTCAAAAAGCCCGCTACATCCGCGTCTCGCCCGCCGGCCAGAAAGAAGCCGCCCCGCATGACGTGGTTGAGATCAAGACGCAGACGAAAAGCTGAAAGTTGGTCGTTGAACGTTGCCGCCAAAGGCCTTTCCTATGGCGGTTTGCCATGTCTCTCCTTCCTTTTTCCAGCCAGCTCATCGCCGATGTCGGTATTTCCCTTGGTGATGAGGGCAAAGGCCGCCTGATCCCAGAGGTCGTGCACGAACTGCTCGGCACCGCCTCCCACGTCACGACCGTTCTAAAGGTCAACGGCGGTGCCAACTCCGGCCACACTGCCGCCGGCATCAAGCTCAACCTCCTCCCCTCCGGCGTCGTCGAAAAGGAACTCGCACACCTCGCCATCGGCGCCGGCGTCGTCGCCGATCCGCGCAAGGTTTGGTGGGAAGCCCAACCCCTTGAGAAAAAAGGATACAACGTGCTCGCCCGACTGCTCATCGACGAGCGCACGATGGTCTCCGATTTCACCCACCGCCTGCTCGACCTCGCTTGGGAGGACTATCGCGAGAAAGTCCTTGTCGAGGAGCCCCGTGGTTCGACCGGTCGTGGCATCACCCCGGCCTATGCCGACGAGGTTGGCCAGTGGCAGATCACCTACGCCGACTTCCTTGGTGGCCCGAATTTCTTCGCCCGCAAGCTCGCCCAGCGCGCCGACCGCGCCCTGCGCACAATCCAGCACGTCTGCCGCGTCAGCCCCGAGACCTTTGCCGGCTTCTTCGACAAGCTCTCCGCCGCCGAACTCCGCGCCAACGCCGAAGCCATCGAACTCGGCGTGTTCACCAAAGAGGAGTTCGACTTCACTCCCTTCCGCGGCGCCGAGCCCTTCACGCTCAACATCGACAAACTCACCGCGACCTACTGGCAGGCCGGCCAGCGTCTCGCCAAGAACATCGGCGAAGTCCGCGAGCTCATCCTCCGCGAAGTCCGCGCCGGCCACACCATCATCGGCGAGTTCGGCCAGGCCTACTGGCTCGACAAACGCCACGGCTACTCGCCCAACGTCACCGCCTCGCACACCTTCACGCCCGAGTTCTTCGAGAGCGCCGGCATACCGGTGCAGGCCATCCACACCTTCGGCGTCGCCAAGGCCTACGACACCAAGGTTGGCACACACGTCTTCCTGACGCAGATGGACGAAGCCCACCCGCTCAGCGTGCTACTCAAGCGCATCGAGTTTGGCACGTCCACCGGTCGCCAGCGCATGGTCGGCTGGTATGACGCCGTGGAAAAAGGCGACGCCCTCCGCTACGGCGGCTACCAGGACGTGATGATCAACAAGCTCGACGCCCTCACCCACTGCGGCGAGTGGAACGGCGACTTGCTCATCTGCACCGCCTACGAGGACGCCTCCGGAAAACGCCATCACCACGTTCCCCGTAACGACGCCATCCGCAAAACCCTGCGTCCCGTTTACACGAAACACCCCGGCTGGACCGAGGACGTTTCGAAGGTCCGGACCTTCGTTGGCCTCCCAAACAACGCGCAGCGCTACGTCGCCGCGATGGTGAAGTCCCTCCTTGATGTCGCCTACCACGGTGAACCGCTGCCCGCCAAGTTGCCCAATCTCCGCTACCTCGGCGTCGGTCCCGAGCCGTCCCAGATCATCAAAGACGTCCCCACTACAGCAGAGCTGCTCAAGTTGGCTTAAAATTCGATCGCTGTCTTGGTTTTAAGTAGCTAATGTATAAAGACTAGGGATGACCATAGTTTTACATGAGCTTAACATTTCAAAATTCGACAAAGTAGGGGAAACAATGCATTATATAATGCGTCAAACTACCAGCCATGAAAAAAAGCATCCGTATCGTGATTTTTGTTTTTTTCGCAGCCCTTGGCAGTTGCTTGTTGAATGCCGCCGAAGCGCCGCCCGACCTTCGAAACCACTCGGCGAATACCCGCCATCATATCAACAGCCTCCGGAGTTTCGTCACGACCAGTCCCACGGGCTACTCGGTCAGCCAAATCCGCCACGCCTACGGCTTCGACCAACTCAGCCTCACGGGTGCCGGCCAGACCATCGCACTCATTGTCGCCTATGGCAGTCCCACGCTCGTCGGCGATCTCGCAGCCTTCTCCAAAGCCTACAGTCTACCGACAGCCAACCTTCAAATCTACTATCCGCAGGGGAAACCCGCCTTGGCCGACTCGGGCTGGGCGTTGGAGACTTCGCTTGACGCCGAGTGGGCCCACGCCATCGCCCCAGGCGCGAATCTGGCCGTCGTCGTGGCTTCCTCGGCCAGTCTCAACTCGTTGCTGAGCGCGGTTGACTATGCCGTCAGCCTTGGGGCCAAACAAATTTCTATGAGCTGGGGCAGCACCGAGTTCCCCGGCCTCACTTCGCTCGAAAGCCACTTCGCCCAACCCGGCGTCACCTTCGTGGCCGCCTCGGGAGACAGCGGTTCGGGCGTCATCTGGCCTGCCGTCTCAGCCAATGTCATCGGCGTAGGCGGCACTAGCCTCCATCTCGGGGCTGCGGGCAACGTCCTTAGCGAACTCGCCTGGAGTGGCAGCGGCGGAGGCGTAAGCCGTTACATCGCCCGCCCCGCCTATCAAAATGGCTGGAATCCCTACGGTGGACGAGGCGTGCCCGATGTGAGCTATAGCGCCGATCCCAACTATGGATTTTCGGTTTACATCAGTAACTACAACCGCACGACCGGTTGGCTCAATGTCGGAGGCACCAGTTGTGGAACGCCCCAGTGGGCCGCACTCATCGCCCTCGCCAACAGCGGACGAACCACTTCGCTGGGAGGCACCAACACCGCCCTCTATTCAGTCACCTCTACCGCCTACACCGGCGACTATCGCGATATCGTCACCGGCAGCAACGGCGGCTACAACGCAAGTATCCTATACGATTTCGTGACCGGTCTGGGGAGTCCCGTGGCTTCGAAGATCGTGCCCCTGCTCGCCGCCGCCACCTCGGCGTCCCCTGTTGCACCCGCCCCTACGCCGACTCCCACCCCCGTCCCCACCCCTCCCGGTGGTAACAATCCAGGCAAACACAGACACGACTGGGACTAAAAATCCTGCAGTCTGGACTCGATTACGCCACGTCCTGGCTCGATTCGCGCCATGACTTCGCCGAGCAGGTAGATTGAACCCGTCACGACCACCGTGACGTCCGGCCCACCTACCGTGCAGGTCTTCGCATCGGGGAACACTTCCGCCACCGTGGTGCGTTCTACTACGCCAGAGAAATTCGACGGGATCAGCGCCTCCAACTCCTCAAACGAACACGCCCTCGCTTGCTGCGGAATCACTAGGTGAATTTCTGCGGCATAACGGCTGATCGTCTCCAGCAGCGGTTGTGCCCTCGACACACCGAGCACTCCCGTCACTACCACCGGCTTTCGTCCGGCCTCGGCAACGAGTGCGCGCAATTGGCCCTCCAGCACGCTTGCGCCCTCGGGATTGTGCGATGCGTCGAGGATGAGCAGCCGCCCGCCGATCGTCGTGCGTTGCCAACGACCGGGCCAGTGCACCGTGTGCAGCCCCCGCGCAACCACATCGGGTGTCAGCCTCCAGCGTGCATCCAAACAGCGGGTCACGAGTACGGCGGTCGCAGCGTTCCAGCGTTGATAGTCTCCTTCAAACGCCGTTGTGGGATAATTCGCCAAATCCTCACCAAACACCTCGCGCACCGAATGCACTACCGCCCCGCGTTCGGTCGCCACCCGGCGAATCACCGCCTCGGCTTCGGGAGGCACCCGCCCCATGACAACCGGACGGCCCAGCTTGATGATACCGGCTTTCTCGGCGGCAATCTCGTCGATGGAATGGCCCAGCATATCGCAATGATCCAGCCCTATGGACGTAATCACGGCGACTTCGGGCACTACCACGTTGGTCGCATCCAATCGTCCACCAAGACCGGTTTCAATAATCGCGATGTCGCAGCCTTTCCGTGAAAATTGCAGGAACGCCATCGCCGTCATGAACTCGAAAAAGCTGGGATGATCGTCAGCGCAACCATGCCCGATTTTCGCCGCCACGGGTTCGAGTTCCCGAGTGTAGGCCATGATCTCGGCCTCGGTCAAAATCCGCCGGTCAACTTGTACGCGCTCGCCGAGTTTCACGAGATGCGGCGAGGTGTAGAGTCCCGTGCGCCAGCCCGCGGCGTGGAAAACGGCATCCAACATGGCGGCCACGGAGCCTTTGCCGTTGGTGCCCGCGAGGTGGATCACCGGCACCGCCATCTCCGGATGTCCGAGTGCGGCAACCAACAAACGCATCCGATCGACGCCGAATTTCACGCCCTTGGCCTTGAGCGAGAAGAGATAATCCTGCGTCGCCGCGTAGTCGGAATACATGATTGGCCGGCAGTCCCGCCCCTACCGCTCACTTATTCGCCGCCGGCAGTTTCTTGACGTAGAGGGCGAGAAGGATGTCGCGCAACCGGTCGCGCAGTTCCAAACGGCTTACGATCTGATCGATCAAGCCGTGCGTCTGCAGGAACTCGGCGGTTTGGAAACCGGGAGGGAGGGTTTGTTTCACGGTGTCCATGATGACGCGAGCACCGGCAAAACCGATCAAGGCTCCCGGTTCGGCGATGTTAATGTCGCCCAGCACCGCAAAGCTCGCAGTGACGCCACCCATCGTCGGATGCGTAAGAATGGAAATATAGGGAATCTTCGCCTCCGCCAGACGCCCCAGTGCGGCGCTGGTTTTGGCCATCTGCATCAGGGAAAAAATCCCCTCCTGCATGCGCGCTCCGCCCGAGGCGCTGAAAATGAGACAGGGAATCTTTTTCTTGAGCGCAACCTCGATGGTGCGGGTGATTTTTTCGCCGGCCGCCGAACCCATGGCGCCTCCGCAGAAGCGGAAATCCATCACCGCCGCAGACACCTCGATGCCGTGGATTGCGCCGGTGCCCGACACGACCGCCTCGTTAAGGCCGCTTTCCTTTTGGTATTTCTTGATACGGTCGGGATACTTTTGGGAATCGACGAACTTGAGGGGATCAGCCGAGCGGATGGTGCCGTCGGCTTCTTGGAACGTGTCGGCGTCGAACAGCGCGGCGATGCGCTGGCGGGCACCGATCGGGAAATGGTAGCCGGACTTGGCGACGACCATCTGGTTGTCCTCAAGCTCCTTATTAAAAACAATCTCTCCGGATAATGGACACTTGGTCCACATGCCCTTGGGAATATCCTTCTTTTTGACGACTACCGTGGAATACTTGGGTTTGCTAAAAAGCGACATAGCTGTAGGTTATCCGTGTCCAAACGTAACGATGTTCAAATTCAAAGCCCCCGCGTGGCGAAGAACGCGTGCGCAGGAGTTGAGGGTTGAACCAGTGGTAAAAACATCATCGATGAGGATATAATTGGAAAGAGGCACTATGGTCGCCCCGGAACGGAGTGCAAAGGCATTTTTCAAGTTCTCTCGGCGGGCTTGGCGGTCGAAAGCCGTTTGCGATGGCGTGTCTATCGTCCGTTCAAGTAATGATTCGACGCGTGTCGTCCCACCGGCTGCCCGGGCGAAGGCCTCGGCGAGCAGCGCTGTCTGGTTGTAACCGCGCTCCCGTTCCTTGCGAGGATGGAGCGGAACCGGGACCAGAACCGCATCGCGAACAAAGTCGAAAATATGCGGCGAGACCCGCACAATGGCCTCGATGTCCGCCAGCACATGCAGGCCGTGGCGATATTTAAGCTCGTGGATAAGCGCCCGGGCCGGCCCTTTGAACAACGTGACCGTCCGGCCCTCGCCATAAACCGGCCGCAGGCCTTCGCAATGGGGACACATCCGTTCGCCTTCAACCTCGCCGAAAAACGGATGTCCGCAAGTCGTGCAATGCGGTGACTCGACTCGGTGAATCATCGGCTCGCAACGCACGCAGATGTGGCGCAACCCCTCGCCTTCCACCACTCCGCTGCAATGCACGCATACCGGAGGGAAAACGACATCGGCAAACCCCCGGGCAAGCTGGCGCAGCGACTGGCTCATCAGTAAAACACCTTGATCAAAAACAATCCGTTCGGCGGGGCCGTCACGACCCGATGCGTGCGCTTTTTGGTGGCGAGGATGGCCGTGATGTCCTCCGGGGCGAGCCGTCCGATACCGACATCCACCAGCGCCCCGACCACGCTGCGCACCATTTTGTAGAGAAATCCGTCGCATCTCGCGACGATGCGCAGGCGGTTGCCGCGCACTTTTACGTCAAGCTGGGTGATCGTGCGGATGCTGTGCTCTCGCTCCACGCTGCTGGCAGCGCTGAACGCCCGGAAATCATTCGTGCCGACCAACCGCGCCGCCGCCGCCCGCATCGCCCCGATGTCCAACGTATGCGGCAGCGACCAGCAGAACGGATGTTCAAACGGATCCGCATAACCCCGATGATGAATCTCGTAGTGGTAGATTTTCCCCTTGGCGGAAAACCGCGAATGAAACGAAGCCGGCACGCGCCGCGCCGACTGCACCTGGATCGTCGGCGGCAGTCCGACGCGCAACGCCGCCAGCAGCTTGGCCGCGTTGTGCGGCCAGTCGGCGTCGAAGTGGAACACCTGCCCGCGCGCATGAACGCCGGAGTCGGTGCGCCCGCTCCCTTGGACGCCGGTCTTGACCTTGAACACCTCCGCCAATCGCCGCTCCAGAAAATCCTGCACGGCGTTGTTGTCCGGCTGTGACTGCCAGCCGGAAAAATGCGTGCCGTCATAGGCCACGGTGCATTTCCAACGCTGAAGCTGAAGAGGCTCTGCCATAGACATGGCTTAGGCCATAGATACTCCGCTTCAAGGCGAGACCAACTTCGGCCCCGATCGGTGCCGCCTTTTTCACGGACGATGGCCGTTTCGACTCCGCAGTGTCCGTTCTTGGTGTGAAATGAATGAAACTCGCCGCGATCTCTTTTGCTTGCCCGCTCGTTCTGCGAGATCGCCCGCACCTTGCGGGCGTTGGCCACGTAGACCTTGTGGCTGCGGGCCTCGAAGAGTCGGCTCACCCACGGGGACGGAGCGCGGCAGCGCGGAGAAGGTCGCGCCGTCAGGCGCGGCCCGGAGCACAGCGGAGGGTGAGACGAACGGGTGCCCGGCTTTGCGGGCGGTGAGCCGAACAATGAGTGCCGGTTTCCATCGCGATCACCGAGGCGGGGTAACGCGCGGACAAGGCTTCAAAGCATTCCCGAGAGGTCGCCACCGCGTCCTCGGATTCAATCTTCCCGGCGGCGTCGAGCAGACAATACGTGCTCCGACGGTCTCCCAGATCCAGTCCCAACGTGTAATTTTTGGTGTTCATAAGCGTGAAGAGTATACCTCACGCCTCTCATCCCTACTGGTTCGGCTCATTTTTTCTTTCCGAGTTCGATAATCGCCTGCTTAACAGTGGTCGTAATATCATCAACTTGGCTTTTGGCGTAAATGACTGTCTCGGCATCCGAAGCGTCATAAATCAATTCATATTTAAGGCCTAATCCTGTAATAATAATGTATAATTCCTTCTTCAAGTCGGCATCAATTTTACGATCTAACTGGAAACGGTCCATGCTGCCAGATTTCGGAATCATCTTTTTGATATCAATGGCAGACTTACCTTCGGCTATAGTCGCCTGCATCTCATCCAGCCGCTTTTTTTCTTCTTGAGTGGCACTTGAATATTTATTTTTGATTTCAGTATTTTCTGGTTTCGCGAAGTAGTATTCGCGCAAGTCATCTTTTATGGCTTTGAAATTTACTGAGGCAATATCGGCCGCAAATGATGCGGTCGCAGTGAGAATAAATGTGAGAGCTAGTATTAGGGATTTCATGTTTTATTTTGCCGAACGTCTGAATTCACCGGCCTGCGCGGCTTTTCGCGCAGGTCCGGTGGAATGATGGGTTAGGCATTTGGTGCCTTGCACTTGTTTCGGAGCAATTCCACTGGCAAATCACCAAGGGCTCCAATTCGATTTCCCGTATAGGTCATTGCCATTCTCATTGATGCGGGAGAGCCTGTGAAGAATATTATTGCCCCGTCGCCGCGGACCGTACCCTCGTTCGGATAATAGCTCGACCCAGGGTATTCATCGCCGATGTTGTAATAGATAGTTACGCCAGGGTCCTTTTTCAAGAACTCGGTGATAACGGCTTTCATTTTGCCGTCGTCGGACTTTTCGTATCTTGCCAAAGCTATGACGCTGGATTTTTCAATCTGCTCTTCAATGCTCAACTCATGAAATTGTTTACCGGGTTCTTCAAATGCGTGAGAGCTTGGCAAACTATCCGGTGGAGTTTTGGCACTCTTACTGGGAAGTTGATTTTCATAACTTTGGACAAATGAGCCGGCAATCATCGGGGCGATCGAATATGCAGCTACATACCATAGCGCTATGAATGAAATGGCAAAGCCACTCCCGAAAACCAACCCTTCGACAAATTTCCTAAACATGCGACATCCTCATAGGCCTAACGTTACAGATGAGCCACGAGGCTGGCTGGCGCGGAGCGTGCGAAAGCACGATCCGTGACAGACAGCGGCGTTGGCTCTAGCGACTTCCATGAGAAGGCGTGTCGATTAGATTGTGTAAAAAGGTTCACCTTTTTGGCATTGGGTTCGGTGCGGTGAAGAGGAGAAGGATTCCCTTGGTCAGGCTTCCATACGCACTCGGCAAAAGAGTCGGTGCAAGTGGGAGTCCGGTCTCCTGGCACTGCCTACTGGTTATCGCATTGATGTT
>CAIVDS010000082.1 GCA_903904685.1 uncultured Verrucomicrobiota bacterium | reverse complement strand
TCGCTGGTCGGAGCGGAGCCGCCGGTCCAATCGGTGCCCGTCGCCCAGACGGTGCCGGCGTTGTTCCATACGATGGTCGCCGCCCGCGCGGCGGGACTCACCATGAAAATCGCGGCGATCGCGGCAAGGGACGATGGTAAAAAATTCAAACGCTGGCGGGAGGACGTATTCATGGGACAACTAGGTTGAAAAGAGGGTGGGATCAGGATTTTTATCGGCAGCAAGGACTGAAAAAATAATTTGCCGTCGGATAATGCGAATCCTAGTCATTAATATTCAGGATAAGGAATATATGATTCAAATGGATTCACCCCAGGGCTCAATACAAATATCATATCTCTTGCTTTATAAATTAAAAGGGGAAGATATTGTCATAAGGCGACTTGTATTGATTTTTGCAGGTAATGGGGCGTGCTCAAGGATGAGTTTGAATGTCCCCCACCCCTTTTTTACCGTCCCATGAAAGTGGTGGGCCCACTCGGATTTGAACCGAGAACCAAGGGATTATGAGTCCCCTGCTCTAACCATTGAGCTATAGGCCCGCAGTGACTGCGCCAACGCCATCAGGAGAAATACATCACCGCGCCGGACGTAAAGCGGCAACTTGAGGCGACCGGCCTTATCGCTCCGATTCTTGATCGAGCCTCTGCGGCGGCACCGGGACGGAGGAATCAAGATTCAGACGGATGGACCGGAGGTTTTCACGCACCAGTTCCCCCATCGACTCGCAGCGCAGGTAGTCGTTCCGCCGGTAATGCCCCGCGAGCGATTCACGGAGCTCCCGGATGTGATCCGCCGGCGCCAACTCGTCCACCGACATCGCCGCGAGCATCATCGCCAGCCGGTCCTCGATGATCGCGGCGCGCTGCAGGATCAGCACCTGCTCTTCGCGCTGGTATTGCTGCGCCGTCTCGCGGCGCAGGTGCCTGGTGCAAAAAAGGGCGAGCTTCTGGTTGTCCTTGAAGAACTGAGGCCGGTAGAGATTCATCCGGCCCTCGTAGGACTGCTGGTCGAAATCCATCGCGCGGATACGAATCTGCGCCCCCTCGAAGTCGGGCGTGACCACGACAACGAAATTATAACTGCGCATGTCGCCGAGAAGGCGCACGAAGCAGCGCTCGTTGAACTTCACCAGCTCCTTGGCCACGCGGACGGGCTTGAGCTCGGGATTTTCGAGCCAGCGGTCGGCAAAGATGTTGCCCGGTATGCCCGCGATGTGCTCCTCGACGAGAGTGTTGCCGCAGGTGAGGTAGTTGAGGCGGTTGGGGGAAAGCAGATGCTCGAGCTCCAGGCCGTAAACCCGCGAGGAATCCCCGCGCTTGACGTAGAAATAGTCGGGATTTTCGTTGTAGGAGTTGACGATGCGGATACGGAAGGGCGCGGAATTCCCAAACGCGCAAAAATCGATGCGGTCGATGTAGAGGTGCTTCATGACCGACAAATCGCCATCGACACGGATGAGGGCATAGACGCGCTTCAGGTCGTTGTGCAGCGATTCCATGTCGAGCCGGTTGTAGAAAACGGTCTCCCACAGCGTGGGCTTGCCGACCGCGTCATTCATGGGGATGGAATCCGCGAAGCTCCGCAACCGTGCGTAAGTCACCGGCAGCGCCCGCTCCCGCCGATAACGATGCAGATAGGCGCGCAGAACGTCGCTGATCGGATAGCTTGGCTTCTTCTGCTGCGTTCGCGCAACCGGCGGCTTGTCGCTCATGATGTCGCGAACGTGGCGCGCAGAACGACGCGTGGCAACGGCGGACGTGCGCCCCCTTTTAATCACAAATAAACGTAAAACCAAACGCCCCGTGAATTTCGTCTCGTCTCGACCAAGGCCCCGGCTACGGTGTCACGCATGCTGCTTTTTGCCATGAGCGCCTTGGAAAAGGCGCAGAATATCCCCGCCAAGGTCTGGACCAACATCGGTATCGGCATCCTTGTCTTTATCGTCGCGCTTTTCATCCTCAAGCTGGTGGCCAGGATGAATAGGATCTGGCTCTGCATCATCATCTTCGTGGCGCTGACGATGGTGGGCTTTCAGTGGATTTACTCGAGGAACGAGCCGAAATGCCTGACGCCGCTCGTGGATAAGATCGCGCCCTTTTTTCCCAGCGAAAGCGGCTACGCGTCAAAGCAGAAACAACCGATCAAGCCCTGACGGAGCGGGCGGGCTCAAGCCGCCCATGAACGCCGCAGGCGATTCCCATGAACATAACTCGTGGAAATTGGGATTGGTTTCGAACGGGCGCCCCCCTAGTTGTTCGCCTGCATTATGCCTAAAACTCACTCCGACATCGGACTCATCGGCCTCGCCGTGATGGGCCAGAATCTCGCCCTCAACATCGCCGATCACGGCTTTCAAATCTCGGTTTACAACCGCACGGTCGAAAAGACCGACAAGTTCGTCGCCGAAAATCAGAACACCCCTGGCGGTGTCGTCGGCGCGAAGACCCTCGAGGAATTCGTCCGGTCGATCGCCCTCCCCCGCAAAATCGTGATCCTCGTCCAGGCCGGCAAAGCCACCGACGCCGTGATCGACGGCCTCATCCCTCTCCTCGCCCCCAACGACATCGTGATCGACGGCGGCAACTCCCTCTGGACCGACACCATCCGCCGCGAAAAAGCTCTCAAGGAAAAAGGGTTCCGCTTCATCGGCTCCGGCGTGTCCGGCGGCGAAGAAGGCGCCCGCTTCGGCCCGTCCCTCATGCCCGGCGGCGAGAAATCCTCCTGGGATGAACTCAAACCCATCTGGACCGCCATCGCGGCCAAGGTGGACAAGAAAACCGGCAAACCCCTCATGGGCGCCAAGCCGGGCAAGCCCGTGAAAGGCGGCGTCGCCTGCACCACCTACATCGGCGAAAACGGCGCTGGCCACTACGTCAAGATGGTCCACAACGGCATCGAGTATGGCGATATGCAGATGATCTGTGAGGCCTACTCCCTTATGCACGGACTCCTCGGCCTCAAGCCAGCCGAGATGGGCGAGATTTTTTCCATTTGGAACAAGGGCGCCCTCGACAGCTTCCTTGTAGAAATCACCGCAGACATCCTCAAGCAAAAGGACCCTGTCACGAAAAAACCCTTCGTTGACATCGTCCTCGACACCGCCGGCCAGAAGGGCACCGGCAAATGGACCTCCGTCAACGCCCTCGACATGGGTGTGCCGGCCCCGACCATCGCCGAGTCCGTCTTCGCCCGCTGCCTCTCCGCCATCAAGGAAGAGCGCGTCGCCGCCTCGAAGGTCCTCAAAGGCCCGAAGGTGGGGAAAATTTCCCCCGCCAAGAAGAAGGAGCTGATAAAGGCTATCCACGACGCCCTCTACTGCTCGAAAATCTGTTCCTACGCGCAAGGCTTCCAACTCATGCGCACCGCGCAGGGCGAATACGGATGGAAACTCAACTTCGGCCAGATCGCCCAGATCTTCCGCGGCGGCTGCATCATTCGCGCGGCCTTCCTCCAAAAGATCACCGAGGCCTACGCCCGCAACCCGAAGCTCGCGAACCTGCTGCTCGATTCCTACTTCAATCAGACGATCCAGAGAGCCCAGACCAACTGGCGCAAGGTGATCAGCCTCGCGGTCGAAAGCGGCATCAGCATCCCGACCTTCGCGTCGGCGCTGAGCTACTACGACGCATATCGCTCGGCCCGCCTGCCGGCGAACTTGCTGCAAGCCCAGCGCGACTACTTCGGCGCCCACACCTACGAGCGCACGGACAGGCCCCGCGGCAAGTTCTTCCACCTCGACTGGCCCGAAGCCTCCCGTCCGCAACTGGAGATCTGAGCCCTCCCGGTCATCCATCCAGCACGCCACGTCGCGTCATCCCGAGCTTGCCCGGGCTTTGGGCTGACTTTCCCCCAGACGGTGGTTCGATCATTCCTTTCCATGAAACCTATCCCTGCCCGTTTTATTATCCCGGTGTTGCTCGCGATGGCGTCGTTCGCACATGCCGAAGTGTATCCTAATGCGCTTTTCTCCGACCACGCGGTCTTGCAGCAAAACGCAGGCATCCCCGTCTGGGGCACGGCCGGCGAAGGCGAAAATGTCACCGTTCAGCTCGATAAGCAGACGGTCTCCGCCGTCGCCAAAACTGGCAAATGGATGGTGCGGCTTCAACCGCACAAAGCCGGCGGCCCTTTCACGCTCACCATCGCGGGCAAAAATACCATCGTCGTAAAAGACGTCCTGGTGGGCGAAGTCTGGATCTGCTCCGGCCAGTCCAACATGGCCTTCAACCTAGGCAGTGCGAGCACGGCCGAAACGGAAAAGCCCACGGCCGATTATCCGCAGCTCCGCATGTTCACGGTCGATCGCACCCCTGCCGCTCAACCGCGCGCCGAGGTCGTCGGCGAATGGACCGTCTGCACCCCCGGCTCCGTCTCCGGTTTCTCAGCCGTCGGCTATTTCTTCGGCCGCGATATCATGAAGGCGACCGGCGCACCCGTAGGCATGATCCACAGCTCCTGGAACGGCACGCCCGCCCAGACCTGGGTAAGTCTCGACGGCTTCGAAAAAGATCCGGCATTCAAATCCTATGCCGAGTCCGCCCGGACGCTCATCGCCAACTATCCCGAGGTTGCCGCAAAATATCCCGCCGCAAAAGCCGACTTCGAGACAAAGCTTGCCCAGTGGAATACCGCCGGAGGCAAAGCCTATGAAGCCGCCCTCAAGGCATGGCCGGCCCAGAACCAGCAGGCCAAGGCCGAGGGCAAGCCAGCGATTCCCAAGCCCGAGTTTACGCAACCAAAACCAGTTGCTCCCGCGCCCCCTAATGGTTACGCAGGCAATCCCACGGTGCTCTACAATGGCATGATCGCCCCGCTCGTTCCCTACGCGATCAAGGGTGCCATCTGGTATCAGGGCGAGAGTAATAACGGGGACAGCCTTGGTTACCGCAAACTCTTCCCCGGGCTGATCGCGGATTGGCGCGCGCACTGGGGCCAGGGCGACTTCCCTTTCCTCTTTGTGCAGATCGCTCCGAACAACGCCATGCGGCCCGAAATCCGCGAAGCCCAGTTGCTCACGTGGCAAACCACGCCCAATACAGGCATGGCCGTCATTACCGATGTCGGCGATGCGGGGAATATTCACCCCAAGCAAAAGGAGCCCGTCGGCGCACGCCTCGCTTTGGCCGCCCGCGCCCTGGCCTACGGCGAAAAAATCGAATACTCGGGTCCCGTTTACGATACGCTGACCATCGACGGCAATCGCGCCATCCTGCGCTTCAAACACATCGGCGGAGGCTTGGTTGCCAAAGACGGAGCACTCAAGGGCTTTAATGTCGCGGGCGCCGACGGAAAACAATTCCCGGCGAAAGCCGAGATCGACGGAGACACCGTGGTCGTTACCGGCGAACAAGTGGCCGCACCTGTCGCCGTGCGGTATGGCTGGGCCAACGTGCCCGACGTGAATCTCTTCAACCGCGAGGGCATCCCAGCCACACCATTCCGCACCGACACGAACGCCGAAAAATAAGCCGCCGCCCGGGATTCGCTGTCCATGCACGATTGACGCGGCCCCTTCGTCATACACCACCCGCAAAACCCGTCTCGACACCCCGCACTCCCGTCGGCACTTCTCTAGGTTGATGGCTAAAGCGACCGCCGACATCCGCCTCAGCAAGAAAGCCTACGAAGCCTGTCTTCCAGAGCTGCGCGAGCAACTTGTCCAGCTTCAGGTCAGATTGAAGGACTCTCCCTTCAAGATCCTGCTCATCGTCGCCGGAGACGAAGGCGGCGGACGCGGCGAAGTCATCAATACCCTCAGCGGTTGGCTCGATCCGCGCGGCGTGGAGACCTTTGCCTTTCGCGAGCAGACCGACGAGGAACGTGAGCGGCCGCTCATGTGGCGCTACTGGCGCTGCCTGCCCGCCGAGGGGCGCCTCGGTATTTTCGCCGGCTCCTGGTATACGGAAACCCTCCGCGAACAGGCCAAAAGCACCAAGCCGACCGGACGGCTCGACCACGAACTCAAACGCATCCGCCATTTCGAAAAGCTGCTCGCCGACAATGGCACCCTGATCGTCAAGATCTGGCTCCACCTCTCCAAGATAGACCAGCGCCGCCGGCTCAAGGAACTGGCCGGCGATCCCGACACCGCCTGGCGTGTGACCGAAGAAGCCTGGCACCAGCATCGCATTTACGACCGACTCGCGCTCACCGCAGAAAAAATCCGCGACGCCACCTACCAGCCCGGCTCGCCCTGGACTCTCATCGACGCCGCCGATCCACGCGCGCGCAACCTCGCCATTGCCA
Organism: uncultured Verrucomicrobiota bacterium; assembly: GCA_903904685.1. Lineage (GTDB taxonomy): Bacteria > Verrucomicrobiota > Verrucomicrobiia > Opitutales > Opitutaceae > Rariglobus. The sequence goes on along the minus strand of CAIVDS010000082.1, from coordinate 16,767 downwards.
GACTCCTGCTGCGCCGGTTCTCCATTCATAAAAAACACGCCGACACCTTAGCCGCCATCCGCAAACCCCGCGCCCTCCGTTCGCTCAATCCCGCCGGACTCCGCCGTTTGCTCGCGCTGCCGCTTGATCAAAAACTAGATGCCGACACCTACGAAACCAAACGCGAGAAATGGCTCGGCCGCCTCAATCACGCCGTCCGCGCCGCGCAGGCCGCCAAGCGTTCCATCGTCTTCGTCTTCGAAGGCTGGGACGCCGCCGGCAAAGGCGGGGCCATCCGCCGCCTCACCAGCGCGATCGACGCCCGCGACTACCGCGTGATTCCCATCGCCAAGCCCACCGATGAGGAAAAAGACCACCATTACCTCTGGCGCTTCTGGCGGCATGTGCCGCGCGCGGGATTGGTAACGCTCTACGACCGGTCTTGGTATGGCCGCGTGCTCGTCGAGCGATTGGAGGGATTTTGCAGCGAAAAAGAATGGCGCCGCGCCTACGGAGAGATGAACGACTTCGAGGAGCAGCTCACCGAACACGGCATCATCGTCATCAAATTCTGGATGCACATAAGCCGCGACGAACAGCTCAGACGTTTCCGCGAACGCGAGACCACGCTCTACAAGCGGCACAAGATCAACGCCGAGGACTGGCGCAACCGCCGCAAATGGCACGCCTACGAGATCGCCGTGGGCGACATGCTCGCGCTTACCGACACGCCCTTCGCCCCTTGGCACTTGATCCCCTCCAACAACAAACGCTTCGCCCGCCTGCAAATCCTCCGAACCGCCACCAGGACCATCGAGGCGGCGATCACGAAGTGATCGCAAGCGAATACCAGATTACGTCTTTGGTTCTCGATCGCAGGCTTCGGCAACAATCGGGCGACGATCAACCAGCGGGAGCACGACCACGAGAGCCAGCACGGTCCAGAAGAATATCGTGCCGACCAGACCGGAAAAAAGATCGAGCGCCGTCGACGCCTCCGCTCCAAGCTTCGCCACGCCTTTCTGCGCGCGCAGCATTTGCGGCGCGACAAGCGCTAGATCGTAGCGCGGTACCATCGCCTGCGGATTGCCGTAGAGATTTCCGGCGCACCCGTGCTAGGGCGTTTTTTAAAGGGTCTGGGCGAGTTTTATCAGTTTTATGTTGATGTAGATGGCTGATTTGATGAAAACGGGCGGTATGCCGAGAAAATTGAGAATAGAATACGAAGGTGCGATTTACCATGTACTCAACCGAGGAAATTATCGGCGGGACGTGTTCGAGACGGTGGAAGCGGCCGAGGCGTTTGTGACGGTGTTGACGGAAGCGGCTCGGCGCTATCGGTGGAAGGTGCATGCGTATGTGGTGATGAGAAACCACTACCATGTGGCATTGGAAACGCCGCAGCCGAACTTGGTCGATGGCATGCACTGGCTGCAAAGCACATTTGCAATCCGATTTAACCATCTACGGAGAGAGCGGGGGCATCTGTTTCAGGGACGTTATCAGTCGTTGCTGGTGGAGGATCAAGCGGCGCTGGCTCGGTTGGTTGATTATATTCATCTCAACCCGGTGCGCGCGGGGATCGTAACGGCTTTGCAGGTGCAAGCCTTTCGTTGGAGCAGCCTGCCCGCCTTTGTTAAGGTGCAGACCAAGCGCTTTGCCGGCTTGGTTGCGGATGAATGGCTTAGACAGCGGGGTTTGGTCGACGAGAACGAAGGATGGCATGCTTATCTCGGCTATTTGCGCGGACTCTCGGATGATGAAGTCGAGCAAAAGCGACTAGGTTTTGAGTCTATGTCAAAAGGCTGGGCTCTGGGCACCGATGGTTGGCGAAAAATGATGGCGAAGAAACATGCGCAACGCTCACTAACAGCCGGGATCGATGCGGCACAAGCCAGGCATTTTAAGGAAGCCCGATGGGAAGAGAGGATGTTGCAATTGCTGCGGAGTGAAGGAAGGCGATTGGAGAATTTGGCCATGGCCAAAAAGAACGCCTCTTGGAAACTGGCCATTGCCTTACGACTTCGAAGAGAAGAGGGTGCCTCGTCCGCATGGTTGGCGCGGACGATGCACATGGGAACCCTCGGCACGACACGCAGCTACTTATGTAAAGCAAATTTAGTAAATTGATAAAACTCGCCCAGACCCCTTTTAATTTAATTTTTACCAGTTATTTATGAGACTCTTCCTCACATTCTGTACCGTCCTGATATTGTCGTTGTTTGCCCGTCTTCCGCTGCAGGGCGGAGAGTTGCTTATCAACACTCAATTCGACCAGACCGACGCCAAGGGGGCATTGCGGATCGTCAGCCCCTCTGCGGTGAACACCGCGACGTTGCCGCTGACCATGCCGACCAGCATTCAGGCAAAAGCTCCATCGGCGATCACGCCGGGCGGCGATGACAAGACCCTCGCCGGGCCCCACGCGATCTTCTTTATCGGTGCCCGGCCGGACCAGCCCATCCAGAGTTCACGCGTGGAAATGCAGTGGGATCTGCGCGGACTGCACCTCTCGACAGGGCGCTATGTGCTATCCGCACGGGTGACGCCCCTCGACGCAGATATCGCCGGGTTCAACCTCCGCCTCAACCTCGCGGGCGAGGACGGTGCCTGGATATGGCCTTTCAAGCCACCCTTGCTTGTCGCCTATGGCAAGGATGTCATTCGCACCGAGACCGGCCAGACGGGGCCGGCGTATGCTGTCGGTGTGACCGCGACGATCTCCATCGCGCTCGATCTTGACGAGCAGTCGTGGACGGTCTCGGTCGACGGGAAGCCGATCATGCCCCCGGCGCCATTCGACCTTTTCAAGCCCGATGCCGGACTGATGCTGGGGGGCGTGTTCATCCGGGCCTTGGACCAGCCTGGACGGCGGGTGGCTGTCTCCGACCTCAAACTGGAACGGCTCGCTGAAAAATCGCCGCCGATACCCGCGCGTCTCGAAGCGGAAAAACTGCCGCGCATTGCATGCGTGGGCGACAGCATCACCCAAGGCTACGGATTGCGTTCGCCGGACCGTGATTCGTATCCGAGCGTGCTGCGCCGCCTGCTCGCCGGCAAGGCCATGGTCGGCAACTTTGGCATTTCGGGGACGACCATACTGAAGAACGGCGACAGCCCCTATTGGAAACAGTGGGCGTTCGCACGCGCGAAGCAGTTCGCGCCGGACATCGTCGTCATCGGGCTCGGCGCCAACGACAGCAAGCCGGGCAACTGGACCCACGCGGATGAAATCGCTGGCGACACGGCGGCGTTGGTCAAGGCCTTCCGCGAGTTGCCATCGCAACCGAAGGTTGTGCTGGTGTTGCCAGCGCCAGTGTTCAAGCCGGCTTTCGGGATCACCGAGGAGCTGCTTGCAAAGGTGCGGCTCCTGGTCGCGACAGGAGCAACTCAAGCCGGCGCGACGGTGGTCGAGTCCGTGCCTGTATTCGCCACTCACGAAGCTTGGTTCCTCGATGGCGTGCATCCAAACGAGGAAGGCGCCGCCGCCCTCGCCCGCCTCGTCGCCGACCACCTGCCCGCCCGGACGAAGTAAACAGTCCCAGGCGCAAACTCAGGGCGCCGCATTACACCGTCTCGATTTCCAGCTGTCCGCCTTCGGCGATCAACGCGTGTTCGATGAGCGTGCCTCCCAACTCGGTGCCGTTGAGTCGCACCGCCTTCACCCGCGCGCCATCACCGATCCGCACGATGGTGAGAAAACGCCCGGTCTCGCCGTAAGCCAGCGTCACGCGTTCGAACAACGGCGGAACCACAGAGTAAAACGAACGGCCGTAGATCGGATACAGGCCGATGGCGTTGCAGATGTAGTAGGCGCTCTGACAGCCCATGTCCTCGTCGTCCGGCATGCCGTCGGGCGAATTGAGATACGCCGTGTCGAGACTGCGGCGCACGCGCTTCGCCGTCTTCTCCGCCTGCCCGACAAACTGGTAGAGATGCGGGATGTGCATGCGCGTCTCCTTCTCGATCTTCGCGGGACGTTCCAGAAATTCATCGAGAAACGCCGCAAAAGAATCCGTGCCGCCGTGCCGTGCAATCAACCCGTCGATGTCGTGCAGGCCGTTGAACGACCAGTGCCGCAGCGAACTCTCGTAGGAATACGGATCGTTCCACCCGTCCCACGCATGCGCGTCGGGATTAACGTTCTCGACCCAGCTGCCGTCGGGCCGGCGCGGCATAAACGCGCGCACTCGCTCATCCCACAGATTCCACAGCCGCCTCGCCTTCGCGTCGAAACGCCGGGCGATCTCCGTCTCGCCGAGAGACTCGGCCAGCCGCGCGATGCACCAGTCCTGATAGGTGTATTCGATGTGCCGGCTCACGCAGCCCTTCGGCACGTTGGTTGAGAGATACCCCAGCGTATCGTAGTCGTCGAGGTGGCGACCGAGGTAGTCCGGCGCGGGCGAGCGCGTCTCGGCATTGCGCACGCACGCCGCCAGAGCCCGGCGGTAGTCGACACCCGTCACACCCTTGCGCGCCGCCTCAGAAAACAAAATCTCCGCGCAACACCCGCTTTGCTGATAGGCGTGATGCCCCGCAATGTGCGCATCGGGCAGCCAGCCGGTTTCGTCGGCCTGATACAGCAGGCTGTTCATCAGGTCGGCCGAGAGTTCCGGTGCGATCAGATGCCACAGCGAGTTCGCGTTGCGGATGCTGTCCCACAGGCAGGTGATGTCGGTGAACACCGGTCCGCCTTGCGGCGTGGTGCGCCCGTCGAAAGCGAGATTGGTCGGCAGCGTGAACAGGTGGAGCAGCGACGTCGCCAAGAGCGCGCGTTGATCCGTCGTGCCGCCCTCGACCTGGATACGCTCCACCCACGGCGCCCACGCCTCCCGCGCCCGTCCGCGAATCACGTCGAACTCCGCGCCGGCGCTCTCGCTCTCGACCGCGGCTTTCGCCTGCTCGCTCGATGCAAAGGAAATGCCCACCTCCATGTTCAGCTCGCGTACGCTCCGGGGAAACGAGAGCACGCCGCGCAGCCCCGCTCCTTCGGCGGTCTTTCCCGCGATACATCCTTTCTCGCCCGCAAACTCGCAGCCCGACATGGGTTCGCGCAGACGGATAAAATAATAAACCGTGTAGGGCTTGTGATGACCCCAGCCGCCGAGGGTTTCAGTCCTTCCGGACAGCTCGCGGTCGTTGAGCAGCTCGACGCGCCCGCCAATGTTGTGCGCTTCCATCTCCCAGTCTTCGCAGTAAGGTGACTGGCCGGCCGGCGCCGAGCCCCCTTGCAGTAGCGCGGCGAAATCGATCAACAGCCGCGGTTCGCTTCCTTGGGGAAACGTATAGCGATGCACCCCCACGCGCTGGGTGCAGGTGAGTTCCGCCGTCACCCCAAATTCGAAACGACAGCTATAAAAGCCCACCGCAGCCGACTCTTCCACCGGCTTGGACCAGTTGCGATGCGTGGCGGGAAACGTCAGCCACGGCGCGCACGCCAGTCGACGCGGTTCGTCGATGAACGGCATAACGCGGATGTTGCCATAGCGCGCCGCACCGCCCGTGCCCGACAGTCGCGTGTGGGAAAACCCGATGATCGCCTTGCCCGGACGATACCCCGAGTTGGGCTGCGGATAGGAGATGTCTGGACCGAGGCGCACAAGGCCGAAGGGCACACAAGGGCCGATCAGGCAGTTTCCAAGGCGGCCTGTGCCGACCTTCGGATTGATGTCGTCAAGAAGACGTGTGGTCATGCGGGTATATCGGCGAGTGAGAGTCAGATCGGCAAGCGCACAGCGACTTTCGGCGACTTTTTATTAATATAACCTTTTCGTTAGTCCAGTGTCCGCCTGTAGCGTTTCAGGCCGACGGCCATCGCCACCACGAGGAAGAGCAGCAGCGGCCAGAGCTCGGGGGCGATTTCGAGCGGGCCGTTGCCCTTCAGCAGAATCCCGCGGACGATGCGCAGGAAATGAGTGTTGGGCAGGCACGAGCCGACCGCCTGAGCCCACTCCGGCATGCCGCGAAACGGAAACATGAAACCAGTGAGCAGGATCGAAGGCAGGAAAAAGAACACGGCCATCTGCACGGCCTGCAGCTGGTTTTTCGCCAAGGTCGAACAGGTGATGCCCATCGCGAGATTCGCCGCGATGAAGAACAGCGCCACCGCATAGAGCAGCGGCAGGCTGCCGACCATCGGCACGCCGAACAGGCACCGCGCCGCGACCAGAATGAGCGTCACCTGGATGTAGCCCACGGCGATGTAGGGCAGGATTTTCCCAGCCATGACCTCGAACGGACGCACGGGGGTGGCGAGCAGGTTTTCCATCGTGCCGCGTTCGCGTTCGCGGGTGATGGCAAGGGCGGTGATGACGACCATCGTCAGGGTGAGGACCACGCCCATCAACCCCGGGACGACGTTGTATTGGGTGATGTTCTCCGGGTTGTAGTGCGCGTGGATGCGGAAATCCACCGGACCGGCCTTTGCCTGCAGGCGGGCGAGCGGGCCGGGCAGGTCGCGATTGAAGATCGAACTCGCGAGGGTGTTGACGGCGGCAAGTGCCGGACCGGTGGCGGCGGGGTCGGTGGCGTCGGCTTCGACCAGCACGGTCGGCCGTTCGCCGCGGAGCAGTTTGCGCGAAAAATCCTCGGGGATGTTGATGACGAACTGCACGTCGCCGAGCTGAAGGAGTCGTTGCGTCTCGGTCTCGGTCTCGGCTTCGTGCACAATCTGAAAATAGTCGCTGGTGCGCAGCGCCTGCACGAGGGTGCGGGCAAACGGCCCTTGGTCGGCGGCGCGGATCGCGGTCGGCAGATGCCGGGGATCGGAGTTGATGGCGAAGCCGAAGAGCATCAGCTGCATCAACGGAATGCCGATCATCATCGCGAACGTCACGCGGTCTCGTTTCATCTGGATGAACTCCTTCAGGACGATGGCCCAGAAGCGGTGAAAGGCGAAGCGGTTCATTTGAAATTGTCCTTCGCCTGATCCATCAGACTGATGAACACGTCCTCCATCGTGGAGCGGGTCTGTTTCCAGTCGTAGCGGGAGTCGCGCACGGTTGCGACGGCGGCAGCGAGCTTGGCGGGGTCGCGTCCGCTCAGGTGGAGCGTGTTGCCAAACGCGACGACCTGCTCGACCCCGTCGCGGCTGCGCAGGTTTTCGGCAAGAGCGGGGAGAGCGGGGCCGGTCACGGTCCAGGTCGTGAGCCGCGCGGAGGCGAGCACTTCGTCGAGGGTGCCGCGTGCGAGGAGGTTGCCGTAGGCGATGTAGGCGAGCCGGTGGCAGCGTTCGGCCTCGTCCATGTAGTGCGTGGTTATGAGGACGGTGAGACCGTCGGCGGCGAGGCGGTGGATCTCGTCCCAAAATTCCCGACGGGCCTTGGGATCGACACCGGCGGTCGGCTCGTCGAGGAGGAGGAGTTGCGGCGAATGGATGAGGCACGCGGCAAGGGCGAGGCGTTGCTTCCATCCGCCGGAAAGCTGCCCTGCGAGCTGGTGGCTGCGATTCGCGAGTCCGAGGCACTCCAGACTGTTTTGGACGGCGGAGGCGCGATCGGTGACGGCGTAGATGCGCGCGATGAAATCGAGATTTTCACGGATACTGAGATCCTCGTAGTAGCTGAATCTTTGCGTCATGTAGCCGACATGCCGTTTGATTTCCGGTTGCTGGTTGCGCACATCGTAGCCGAGGCAGGTGCCGGTGCCGGCGTCGGGCGTGAGGAGGCCGCAAAGCATGCGGATGAACGTGGTTTTGCCCGAGCCGTTGGGCCCGAGGAAGCCGTAGATTTCGCCACGCTTCACCTGAAGGTCGATGGCATTGACGACGGTCTTGTCGCCAAAGAGCTTGGTGATGCCAGTGACGTCGATGACCAGATCGGTCGTGTTCATGCGGGCTTTATTTTAACAGCGTCACGTCCACCGGCTGGCCGGGATGGAGATCGCGGGCGGCGTTGGCGTCAGCGAAAACGGCCTCGACCATGAATACGAGTTTTGAGCGGTTGTCCCGGTTGTAGAGGATGGGCGGCGTGTATTCTGGCTGGGGCGAGAGGTAGTTGACCCGCGCATCGAGGGCGGCGCGGCCGTCGAAGGCCACGCGCACGCGGTCGCCCGCCTTGAGCGGGGCGAAGACGGCCTCGGGCACGAAGAAACGCACCTTGATGTTGGCGGGAGGGAGGAGGCTCACGACCGGGTTGCCGGCGGCGACAAACTCGCCTTTTCGGTAAAGGGTATCGTAAACGAGCGCGGCGGCGGGAGAGGACTGGGATTTTTGGGCCACGCTCCAGTCGGCCTTTTCCTTGGCGGCGGAAGCGGCGCGGACGTTGGCCTCGGCGGTGGCGATCATATCGGCGCGTCCGCCGAGGCGGGCGGTGGCAAGTTGGGAGGCAAGTTCATCGACCGCATGGGCGTTTTGCTCGGCGGCAAGCCGGGCGCGGTCGTAATCATTGATGGAGATCGTCTGGCTTTTGAAAAGGGCTTCCTGTCGCGCGAGTTCCAGCCGGGAGAGTTCTGCGGCGGACTGGGCCTGCCCCAAGCGGGCCCCCAACGCGGCGAGTTCCGAGGGCCGCTGGCCTTTGCGCAGATCGTCGAGGGTGGACTGGGCGGCGTTCAACTGGCCGGCGGCCTGGCTTTGTTCGGCGAGCTCGGCGTCGCGTTCCAACGTAAAAAGCGGCGATCCCGCCTCGACACGTGCGCCTTTTTCAACTGCAAGACTGTCGAGTCGGCCGGCCAGCGGGGCGGCGATGTAAACAAACTCGCCCTCGATGTAGCCTTGGAGCGGGGCGGGCGGGCGCGGCGAGCACCCGGCGAGCGCCAGCGCCACGAGGACAAGCAGGAAGGATTCAGCGCGGGAAAGCTTTTTCATGGTCGGTGCGGCGAGCGGAGGACAGAGGATTTGGAAAGCCAATGTGGTTTTGATGGTTTCCGTGCGCAATGTGATTTGGGCCACAATAAGGTGACGGTTTACGGGTCGCGCTTGTAACCCATGGAGTCCGCGTGGCGTCGCTTGACCTGCGTCTTGCCTCGCCTACTCTCACCGTTTGGATGTCCACCTCATCGAGAAATATTTTTTTTGCCGGACTGATGCTTGCCTGCACGAGCTCGCGAGGCGTGGCGTCGCTTGACGATTTGGTCAAGGATTCGCCGTTTTTGCCAAAGCCGATGGGCACCGAGGCCGGCCTGGTCTCCGCAGACAACGCGGCGGTCGAGTTTCGTGGCGTGATCGCCACGAAAGACGAGGTGCTCTTTGGCCTCTATGACCGCACCAAGCAGATCGGCGCCTGGGTCGGCAAAGAGCAGAAGGGCGCGGATTTCATGGTGCACGCCTTTGATCCGGGTAGCGACACGGTTTCCTTCGAGTATCAGGGGCAGAAATTCAACCTGACACTGGCCTCGTCAAAGGTGTCGGCGGCGGCACCCTCGGCGGTTGCGGCGTTGCCGTCTCAGCCTGGTGCGAATTCCGTCGTGGTAACGGCGTTGCCGGGCGGCGATCAAGGGCGGTTGGAAGCGATCGCCTCCGAGGTCCGCCGCCGCCGGGCGCTTCGACAGGGTGCCGCGTCGCAAGCCGCGCCTGCCGTCGCGAAGTGAAGGCGTTCCCGGATTCCGCCGCAGGTCCGTCCGCGTCCAACGCGCAGCTTATCCGACGGCTTTTCGGCCTCGCCTGGCGGTATCGTACGCGTTGCGTGCAGGTGCTTTCGCTCCAGTTGGTGCTGCTGGCGTTGAGCTTGAGCGGGCTCAGTCTCTCCGGTTGGGGTATCGACTACATTTGCCATGTGCTCGGCGAGCGCGGCGTGATGAAGGCCATTCCGTTTCCCGCGGGGAAGTTTGGGCTGCATCTGCCGCATGACTGGGCCCCGTTCCATGTGCTTTTGCTTGTGGCAGGGTGCATTCTGGGCTTTGCCGCGCTGCGCGCGGTGCTCAATTATTTCTACACCGTTTCGGTCAACATCCTCGTGCAGCAGCGGCTGGTGGTTGATCTGCGAGGCGAGGTGTATGAAAAACTCCAGCGGCTAAGTTTCCGGTTTTTCGACGCCAACACCACGGGTTCGATCATCACGCGGGTCACCGGCGACGTGCAGTCGTTGCGCATGTTTGTCGACCAGGTGTTGATCCAGAGCGTGATCATGGTCGTATCGTTGACGGTCTATGTGCTCTACATGGCCAGCCTCAGTCCCGTGCTGACGCTCGCCTGTCTCGCAACCACGCCGGTGTTGTGCGTGATGTCGGCGATTTTCTCACGGCATATCCAGCCCCGCTACGCCGCCAGTCGCGAGCTGGTCGAGCAAATGGTCCAGCATCTTGCGGAGAGCATCCAGGGGATTCAGGTTATCAAGGGTTTTGGTTGCGAGCCCGAAGATCGGGCCGCCTTCGATGCGAAGAACAGGGCCGTCCTCGCGCAGCAGCAGGGCATTTTCTGGCGGGTGAGCCTGTTCACCCCCGCTGTCGGCATGCTGACGCGCATCAACATGATGGTGCTCCTCGGCTATGGCGGATGGCTGGTGATCCAGGGGCGGCTGCCGCTGGGCGCAGGCCTGATTGTTTTCGCGGGCCTGCTCGACCAGTTTTCCGCCCAGGTCAACCAAGTAGCCACCCTGGTCAACAGCGTGCAGCAGTCGCTCATCGGGGCGCGCCGCGTGTTTGAGATTCTCGACGCGCCGGTCGAGGTGCGCGACGCCCCGGGCGCGATCAATCGTCCGCGGATCGATGGCGCCGTGTGTTTTGAGAACGTCTCCTTCGCCTACGACGGCGTCGACGCCGTGCTGCGAAACGTGACCCTCGACGTGAAGCCCGGCCAGTGCGTGGCAATTCTGGGGGCGACAGGGGCAGGGAAGAGCGCGCTCATGAGCCTCATCCCGCGTTTTTACGACCCGACGTCCGGCCGCGTACTCATCGACGGGATTGATGCGCGCCAGCTCCGCGTCGATGACTTGCGGCGCAACATCGGCACGGTTTTCCAGGAGAGCTTTCTGTTTTCCAACAGCATCGCCGCCAACATCGCCTTCGGCCACCCGGAGGCGACGCATGCGCAAATCGAGAAGGCGGCGCGCATCGCGGCCGCCCACGATTTCATCGCCGCGCTGCCGCAGGGTTACGACACGGTTCTCGGCGAGAGCGGCAACAGCCTCTCCGGCGGCCAGCGGCAGCGGCTCGCCATTGCGCGCGCGGTGCTGCTGGAGCCGAGCATTCTGCTGCTCGACGACCCCACCGCGGCGATCGACAGCGAGACGGAGCGAGAGATTTTCGAGGCGTTGGATAACGCCATCGCGGGCCGCACCACCTTCATCGTCGCGCACCGGCTGAGCACACTGCGCCGGGCCGACTTTATCATCGTGATGGAGGACGGCCGCATCATCCAGCGCGGCACGCATGACGAACTGATGAAGGTGCCCGGGCCTTATCTTCGGGTGGCCGGCCTTCAGCTGGTGGACAGTGGAGACCTCGCGCAGCCCAATCCGGCGGGGGAGGGCGTCGCATGAGCAAACATCCGTCAAACCGTCCGCTGACCTTGGTCCATCGTGTACAGGAGCACGAGCCGGAGGAGGCGCGCAGGCCGCTCGAATGGGGTCTCATCCACCGGCTGTTCGGCTTTACGCGTCCGTTTGCCGGCAAGCGTAACGCCTTGATCGTGCTCACGGTGCTGCGTTCCACGCAAATTCCCGCTCTCGCCTGGCTGGCGAGCCTCATCATTGCCGGGCCGATCGCGCGGCACGAGTCATCCGCGTTGCTCTGGTGGATCGCTGGCTACGCGGCGATGGCGGTGCTGGCCGACGGGCTGTTCCATTTCCGCCAGCGCCTCGCGCTGGAGCTGGGCGAGGCGGTGGTCGGCCGGTTGCGGGCCGATATCTTTGCGCATGTGCAGCGCATGCCGATGAGTTTCTTTCATCGCGTGAAGCTGGGCCGCATCCTCAGCCGCGTGACGAGTGACGTGGAGTCGCTGCGTGTTGGCATTCAGGACGTGTTTTTTGTGGGCATCGTGCAGGCGGGCAGCATGATCTTCGCGGCCGCCATCATGGTCTGGACCGATTGGGTGCTGTTCCTCGTCGTGCTCGCGATGGCCCCCTTCCTGTGGGTCATCGGCAGTCGCTTCCGCCTGCGGATGAGCCAGGCCACGCGCGCGGCGCAGGAAAGCTTCAGTCGCGTCACCGCCACGCTGGCCGAGTCGATCAACGGCATCCGTGTGACCCAGGGTTTCGTGCGGCAGGAGACCAACGCCGGTCTTTTCCGCAGCCTCATCGCCGACCATGCGCGTTTCAACATGGGGGCGGCCCGGTCTTCCGCGGTCATGGTGCCGCTGCTCGAACTCAACAGCCAGTTTTTCGTCGCCATCCTGCTTCTGCTCGGCGGTTGGCGTGTGCTGAACAACCATTCCGACATCGGCGTGCTGATCACCTTCTTCTTGTTCGCCAACCAGTTTTTCGCGCCCATCCAAGTGCTGGGGAATCTCTATAATCAGGCGCTCGTCGCCATGGCGGGGGCCGAGCGTGTCTTCCGGCTGATCGACACCAAGCCCGACTGGGAGGACGAGCCCGGCGTGGTTGATCTGCCGGATCCTCGCCTCGGCGCGCGCGATGCCGCGGAGTCTGCGGCGGGGGCCAGGGTTGAATTCCGCGGCGTGACTTTCGCCTACGAACCGGGCCGTCCCGTTTTGCACGAGGTGAATTTCACGGCGGAGCCGGGGCAGACCGTCGCGCTGGTGGGCCATACCGGCAGCGGCAAGAGTTCGATTGTCAATCTCGCGTCGAAATTCTATCTGCCGACGCGTGGCGAGGTGATCATCGACGGACACGAGATTCGCACCTTTACGGGTCGTTCGCTGCACCGGCAGATGGGCATGGTGCAGCAGCAGAATTTCCTCTTTGGCGGAACTGTGCTCGACAACATCCGCCTTGGAAAACCCGGCGCCACCGAGGAAGAGGTGCGGGCGGCGGCGACGCGTCTCGACTGCCTCGACCTCCTCGAGGCGCTGCCCCGCGGACTGCAAACCGAGGTGGGCGAGCGGGGCGTGGGTATTTCGCTGGGGCAGCGGCAGCTCGTGTGTTTCACCCGAGCGCTGCTGGCAGACCCGCGCCTGCTTATCCTCGACGAGGCCACCAGCGCGATCGACGCGCTGACGGAGGCGCGCCTGCAAAAAGCGCTGGCTGCATTGATCGCTGGGCGCACGAGTTTCGTGGTCGCCCACCGGCTGAGCACCATTCGCCATGCGGATCTCGTCCTGGTGCTTGATCGCGGCCGGGTGGTCGAGCGAGGAACCCACGCGGAGCTCCTGTCATGCCGGGGACACTACGCATCGCTTTACGGGCAATTTACCCGGGTGGGCGACCGGGGGTGATGGACCGTTTCATGAATTCCGCAAGTATTAAATGACCCCTCTGAAAAAGCCGTTTTTACCTCTTTAAATTGGCATTGCATTCAGACGGCGGCGACTTAGACCTCATTTCCGTTATGGCAAAAAAAACTACTCGCAAACCCAACGCAGCGTTTCTCAAACCGGTTCAGCCTGATGCCGTCCTTTCGGTCATCGTAGGTTCGAAACCCCTCCCTCGCACCGAACTCACCAAGAAGCTCTGGGACTACATCAAGAAGAACGGTCTCCAGGACAAGAAGGTCCGCACCCAGATCAATGCCGATGCCGCCCTCAAGCCCGTGCTCGATGGCAAAAAGTCGGTCAGCATGTTCGAGCTCACCAAGCTCGTTTCCGGCCACTTGGTTAAATAAGTTCGAGGGTTCTACGGAACGCCAGATTTCAAGCCGCGCCGGACAACCGGAGCGGCTTTTTTAGCGTCCAGGCGGGACGCGTTGCTGAACTGGCGCGCCACTGATCGTAACCGACTCGGCGCACATTAATTTAAATGATAAAAATCCTGTTGCCTGCATCAGCAACATTGCCTCCGCGAAAACTTTGGACCGAAGCAGCCCGCCGTCGGCGCGATGCCTACGCGATCACCACAGGTGCTCCGTTTCTAAAATCTGAGTTCGGATTTTACTGCTGGGAGGCTTGGAAGAAGCAGGGAATGCCCGATATCAAGCAGGCCTCGCCCGAGGCCAGGGAGCTTTTTCCATTTCGACGAGTCCGGCTCTCACGCCCTCTCAGAGTTGGGATGGTGCGAGCCGGCCTACGTCCCGCACTTCGAGGTCAAAATTTTGGAGGATCGCGGCGAAACGGAGGTCGAGCAGGATTGGGCCGGCCGAGGCGTTCTCTACTTCAAGGGGCGCCGCCAAGGCTTCATGCCGGAATACATTACTCATCCCGTCAAGGACCTTGCAACGTGGAAGGCCCATGCCGAATGGCGGCTCGATCCCCATGACCCCCGCCGCCACGAAGGGCTCGAGGTGCGCATGGCCGCCGCGCGCGGGGAAATGATCACCCAGCATGTGGCGGGTTCGTTCATGTATTTGCGAGCGATGATTGGTCCCGAGGAACTCCTCTACGCGTTTCACGACCAGCCAGGACTAATCGAAACAGCCATGCAACGCTGGCTAGAATTGGCGGACATCATCACTGCCGTCCATCAGCGATTTGTGACGTTCGATGAAATTTTTTTTGCGGAAGACAACTGCTATAATCACGGGCCGCTCATCTCCCCGGCGATGATCCGCGACATGCTTCTTCCCTACTATAAGGAACTCCTACGTCGGGTGAAGGAACGTCAGCTGGACAGATCACGCCATCTTTACCTCCAGATAGACACCGACGGCGACTGTCGCCCGCTGATCGAGTTCTACATCCGGGAAATAGGCATGGACGCGATGAGTCCGTTTGAAGTGGCAAGTAGGTGCGATGTGGTGGAAATCGCCCATCAATATGAGGGACTCTGCTTGCGCGGCGGCATAGATAAGCGCATCCTGGCCGCGGGACCTGCTGCGATTGACGCGATGGTCGAACGCATTTTCCCCGTCATGAGGGAGCGGGGAGGATACATTCCCACATGCGACCACGGAGTGCCTGCGGAGGTCACGTTCGGGAATTACCTTCACTACCGCCGCCACTGCGTGGAACTCGGGGAATAGCCGACTCCCTTTTGAAGGCATGCGCGGTTGAATCACAGGGCGTCGATCCGAAGATGACGCGAGTGGTCGCACAAGCGCTTTATATCAGCATAAAATATCTTCAAAATATCTCGAAATTGGCGCTCGGAAATCCGCGACCTGCAATGATATTTGTTCCTCTTTGCTCATCCGTAGCTTATGCAGGTTTAAATCCACTCAGCTAGGAAAGACCTAATGATAATTAACGATATTCACAGCAAAAACGTATTTCTGAGAAGAAAGCGCATACTGACGCAAAACATCGCGCACCTTATTACAGAAGGAAGCACGATATTGGACGTTGGAACTGGCGACGGCAGTATTGCGCATAACATCAAACAACAGAAGTTGGCAGCAGAGGTCACAGGAATTGATGTGCTTATCCGTCCACAGACAGCCATACCGGTAAAGCAATTCGACGGGCAAAAAATTCCATATAACGATGATTCATACGATATCGTTTTATTTGTCGATGTACTCCATCATACAAACGATCCTCAAGTGCTTTTGAACGAAGCCACGCGCGTCTGATCAGAACCCATTGATTTCCAGCTGGATGCCTGTATTAGGTGGATCGTTCGTTGTATCATATTTCTCAAACAGTTGATGCAGAGGGATTTTCTCAAGAGCCGAGATCGAGATTATTTGCAAAATTTGATGCAAACTTTCGGGAAGTTCCAGCCGTTGCTTGGCGATGGCGACGAGCAGATAGGCGCAGATCGCCGACCAGACTTGCACGGCCACACCGTTGGGCTTGGTCGAGAAAAATCCCCGCAGACGCAGGTGCTGCTTGATCCATCGGAAGAACAACTCGATCTCCCACCGTCGCTTGTAGATCATGGCGACGACCAGCGCCGGCAGCTCGAAGTTGTTGGTCAAGAAGACCAAGGAAAGATCGCTTTCGGCGTCGTAGTAGCGGATGCGGCGCAACTTGTCCGGATACCCTTTGCGGGCTTTGGCCGAGTTGAGGCGAATGGTTTGGTCGCAACGCAGGCCGGTGGTCTTGTCCACCCGGCGCGATTCGCACACGTAGAAACGCGTGTTGCACTTGGCCCGGGTCACGAACCAAGCCCCGGCCTGATGAATCCGCCACCAGCGCGCGCAATCGAAGTATCCCCGGTCGAAGACGTAGTAACTGCCTGCAACCCATATGATATCGTCCAAAAACTTGACATCGTGCCGCTTGCCGGAGCTGAGCGAGCAGAAAACCGGCAGCTCGGTGTTGACCGCCAGCATCACGTTGAGCTTCACCGCCGCCTGCGTGCCCTGCCAGCGAGCCCAAGGGAAAACCGCCATGCTCAGTTCGATCAGACTCGCGTCGATGGCGAACAACTCCCCGTCCAAATCCAGCTCCGCAGGCGTGTCGGCATAAAGCCGTCTGGCCCGCCGCATCAGGATCATGGCGAGTTCCGCGAAGAGCGCGGCCGCACGGTGCTCGTTGGCATAGGCGAGGTTGCAACGTTTGACCGTCCCGCGAATGCCGGAGTGATAAAGCAGACGCGGCCGGGAGCCCAGGCAGGCCTGGATGTCGCGAAGGCTCTCCCGGTAAGTCAGTTGCGCGAAAACCATCACCGCAAAGTGATCGTAGGCCGACAGGCTCGGCGTCTCTCTGGCCATCGGATGACGAGAGGCACAACGATGAAACTCCTTGGGATCCAAACCGGTGAGAATCTGGGCGAGAACAGTGCATCCGTGATTCATTGCGCCATTTGGACGCAAATCGCAAAATCCAGAAATCAAATCGAGGACACACAGTTTTTCTCATTTCCTGCTGATAAAAAGACATTAACGACAATAGAAAATCGCCTTAGTCAGACAGGCGTG
>CAIVDS010000081.1 GCA_903904685.1 uncultured Verrucomicrobiota bacterium | reverse complement strand
CCCGTGGCCAAACGCGGCTTCGGCTTGCCGCCCAGGCGGTGGATCGTCGAACGCTCCTTCGTCTGGGCGGCCCGCTTCCGCAGACTCGCCCGCGATTACGAGCGCCTGCCCACCTCTCTCGCAGGTTGTCATTGGCTCGCCTTCGTCGGCCTCATGCTCGCCCAACTCTCCAAGCTCGCGACTCAAAGTGCCTGACAGGCTCTAGCCCGTTGGCCCGGCCTCCACCTTGGGGCTGGCTTTGCTCTCCAGTAAAATAACCGCCACCAAACCGGCCCAAAGCAGCAGGTCGCGCCCGATCAACAGCGGGTATTTGGCCTGCGCACTGGAGACTCCGAAACAGCCGCACGAAACATCGATCCCCCTCCACCAAGCGGACGCCAGCGCGACCATGAACACCACGGTTAACAGCCAGAGTATCTTCGCGGCCTCACGCCGGCATATCCGGGAAAACAAAGCTGCGCCGCAAACCAGTTCCAGCGCGGGCAGCAACACCGCGCCCAGCCAGGCGATGTGATATGGCACCAGGCGGTAGCCCTCGATATCGGCCAGCAACGCCTCGGGATGCATGAACTTGAGCGCACCCGCATAGATGAAGACTACGCCGATGCCCCAGGCTGGCAATCGGACGATTATTTTGCGCGCGTTTGCCATGATTCCCACCCTCCCTTCAAAACAAGCACATCCGCCAGGCCAACCTCGTCGCGCAACCGTTCGGCAACCTCCCGACTCGCCTGACATTGCCGGCTGCCGCAATAGACGATGACGCGCCGCCCCGGCTGCCATGCCGCCAAAATCGCCGGCAAAAGCTCATTCCAACTGTCTTCGTTCAACGGCAGCGCCCCCGGAATATGGGCCTGCGCATATTCTGCCTCCCGACGGGCATCTATCCATAAAATATTTTTTGCCCTCAAAAGCGCCGCGTCCAAGGCCAGTTCACCTTTTTCGAGCGCAACTTCGGACTCCGCCCATGTCGGGGTGCGCGGATTAAAAAAAACATTTGCCAAAGCCAACACCCATGCCACCGCCATCAGGGCCGCCATCCGCCGCCAAGTTCCCTTAGCCGGAAAAAACGATCGGGTGATAAGATCACGATTCATTCTGGGTGGAGCCAGCCTACTTCACGTGCGCCTCGATGGTAAAGCTGCGAGGAGTTTGCGCAGGAAAGTCCGTCTTTATCGTGATGATCGCGGTCAACAGCTCGGAGGTCGTCAGCGGGGAAATATGCAGCTGATATGATTTTCCCGGAATCAAAACCTCCAGCCGGGCCTGCATCCGGGGATTATCGGAGCTCACGCCGACGATGGCGACCGGTTCATCCACCCCGACCGTCATTTTCACCGGGATGGCGGTCGTCGCGCTGTCTTGTTTCCAAAAAACGAAGCTCGGTTTGATGTCCAATACTTGGGGCACGAGGGTTTTAATGGTCAAAACGACCGGCTCCTCCTGCCCAGCGATCATCACCTCGATGGTTTTAACCTGCAGGCCGCGACGGTTGCCGATCATAAACAAGGCTTCGACCTGCCCGGATTCGCCAGCGGCGTAATTCTTCTTGGGCAACGAGGCCGTCGTGCAGCCGCAACTGGATCTGACATCGGTGATGACGACAGGAGCCTTTCCACTGTTGGTAAACTTGAAAACCGCGCCGACCGCCTTGTCCGCAGCACCCGCCTTCTGGAAAATCTCCCGGCTCTCCCACGTCAGCTCCGCCTGCGCTGCCGCCGCCCATCCGAAAATTCCCATGCAGCACAGCCATGCGGTGATTTTCATGGTGAAAGGGATGATCGGGCTCGCCGTCGTGTCGATCATCCAAGTTCAAATCCGCAGGCTCCGCCATCCCGTATTCTGGCTCATCTTAAGAGTATGATTCCTTACCAGCCAAATTGGGCGCGTTGCGCCGCGTAGGCGGCGGGGGTCAAATCGGTGAAATCCATGCGCCGATAGGACTGAACCGAGGGAGTGCCGGGCGGGTAAATGCCTGCGCGAAAGAGGCTGTTGAACCCCCAATTACGAGTGGGCGGACTGTAGTAACCGGAAGCGTTGTAGGGCTGGGTGAAAACACGGCTCTCGAAAAGACAGACGAGCGAGCCGCGGATGTAGGTGGACTTGCCGCTCCAGTTTTCGAGGAAGCGCGGAAGATTGTGCGCTCCACCGCTGCTCTGGGTGTTGCCGTTTTTATTGGAAGGAGTGATGCCGGTGAGAAAGGCGGCGGAGATCTCGACCGTCGCGGAGGCGGCGGGACAAAAGCTGGAGAGGCTGGTGGCGTCGCTGAAGCCGGGCGAGAGGATGGTGATGGCGTCGGCGGCGATGCAGGCGGGAACTTCGCCGGTCTCGGCGTTCACGGAGGGATCGGCGCTGCCGTTAACGTTGGGATTGGTGTTACCGTCGGCGTTGTAATTGCCCTTGATGTAGACGGGGGCGTTGGTGGCGATGGTAAGACCTGGGTTGGCGGTGCCGTAGGAGGGCAGTTTATTGGTTCCATTGAGCAGACGCACGCCGGTCGCGAGCGAAGCGGCGGAGGAGGCGGCGTAGGTGGCACCGGTGATGGGATCGGTGGTGGGAGCGCCCGTCACCTCGACATAGACGATGCCGGTCCAATTGGCGGTGGTGAGGCCGGTGAAGACATTGTGGACGGGGTCAACGGCGGTGGAAGTTCCCGCGCTGTTGATATAAGTGGCCTGGCCGGCCATCACGGCGACGGCGTTGCGGAACGCGTCCATGTTGAGGTCGACCGTGTCGATGCCCATTTGCCGATGCTGGTCATACATGCCGGAGTTGAGGGTGGTGGAGCCGGTGCTGGTGCTGGTGCTGCTGCTGGTCGAGGGGGGCGTGGAGCTTGAGACATAGGTGACGACGGAGGAGGGGCTGACGGAGGGGGGCCCGGGGGTTGTGGTTGTGCCCGACGAGGTGACGGTCGTGGTCGAGGGGGTCGTGGTCGTCGTCGTGGTCGTCGTGAGGGGGTATTTGTTTTTGTTGGTCCCACTGGTGATCATGGCGCCAACCGCATAAGTTTTCACGACGCCGGTCGTGGTGGAGGGCGTCGTCTGATTGTAGGGGTGGATAGTGACGAGGTTGCTGCCGGCGGGAATGGCGAGGGGTGTGACGGTTGTCGGGTAGGACTTGCTGCGGCTGGAGACGGTGATGGTGCCGGTGCTAGGCGTCACCTGGATGTAGATGCCGGCGTTGCTGGAGTATTTCTGATACTCGATGTCCGTCTTTTGATTGTAGTTGGGATCGGCGATAGCAGGGGTGTTGGGCGGCTCGATGAGGGTGCGGCCGGTGTTGATCGAGTTATCGACGGCAGTGGTGGTCTGCGCCGCGTAGGCACCGACGGCAACGGGGCTGTAGTTCTGGATGCCGAAGGCGCCGGTCTGAAGGTTACCGTTCCATACTTGAGAGGCGTTGGTACGGAAATTGCTCCAGACCGTACCGGCGGTGCCTGTGCCTTGGGTGGTGTCCTGCCAGAAGGTGCTGTAGAGATTCGTGGCGACGGTAGCCTTATTGGGGATGGTGATCGAGCCGGTGCGCGCCGCGGCGCTGGCACCGTCGGACGAGACGTCATATGGCGCGGCCGCATGGTAGATGCCGCCGGTGCAGGTGACCTGGTCGGTGAAAGCGAGCGTGCTGCCGTTGCCAGGGTAAAGGTAGAGGCTGCCGTTGCTATGGACGGGGCCGGAGATGGTCATGTTGGGGCCTGGGAAAATCTCTAGGTCCATGTTGTAGAAGATGGCGTGGGAGAAGAGGGGAGCGCCGCGCACGGAGATTTTTTCCATGACGTAGGAAGTGAGCGGTGTTTGCGCGCCCGAGGTGGGAATGATGGTGGCGCGGGCGATCACGGAGACATCGCGCCGGAAGACATATTTGCCCTTGAGCGGGTCGAACTGGTTGTTCACATCGTTGGGGTCGATGTAATAAAGCAGGCCGCCGGAATTGCTGACGACGTTTACGATGGTGCCGCCGATGAGTTCAAGATTGGTGGCGTTGTAGGTGACATCGCCGGTATTGACCGTCGAGGGAATGACGGCGTTCACGTGGCTACCCGTCCAGAAAGAGGCTGGGGGATAGGTGAGGGCGTCGCTGCCGGTGGGGTTGAGGGAAAAGTTGCTGCGGGTCTCCAATTTCAGGCGGATCTGGGAGAAACCATATTCTGCCAAGGCTTCGGCGGCGTTGCGCGATTCGAGGCGCATGGCGTTGCGCACGTTAAGACGGCGCTCGGTCAGAGACCAGCCGATGAGGCTGGCGGCGAGGAGCGCCATGATGGTGGTGACAAAGATGACGGTGAGCAGGGCGGAACCCCGCTGACGGGAATGGCGGTAGGAGGGTAGAGCGTTCATGGTAGGAGAGGAACGGCTGGGGTGAGGCGGGCGTCAGCCGCGCGGTGAGACGGTGAAATTATAGGTGTTGGTGGCACTGCCGAGACCCCTCGTCAGGCTGACTGCTTCGAAAATCTGCCCTTTCACCATGATGCTGCGGTTATAGTAATTATAGAACAGCAGGTGGTTGGCCAGGCCGACGGAGAGTTGGAATACCACGGTGTTGGTGTGCATCGTCGAGACATCCGGAAGCAGCGTCCACACGGCTGCGCTGGAACTCGGGCTGATGGTGATGTCGAAGGTGCGCACAGGCCCCTGGCTGGTGGTGCTGGTAGGGTCGGCGGGGTCGCGGTAATAGCCGACGAGCCGGCTGACCTTGTTGTCATTGGTGGTGCCATCGGGGTTGATGGTGTCATCCTTGAAGACGAGCACGAGCAAGTCGCCCGAGAGGCCGTCGTTGACGGAGGAGTCGGTGGTGACGGATACGCCGTTTACGATTGTGGTGGTGCTGCGGTTGGTAAAGGAGGGAAAGATGAGGAAGTAGTTCGCGTAGGTGGCGTTGTCCGTCATCTCGCTTGTGAAGGTGCGAATATCGCGGTTTACGAACAATTTTCCCGTGTCGTAGGAATAAGTGTTCATCGATTGGAGCAGGAAGGGGAGGGCGCCGGCCATCACCAAGCCGAAGAGGGTCAAGGCAACGATCAATTCGACCAAGGAGAAGCCGCTGGAACGGGTCTTCTCACCACTAGACGGGGAGGGGTGTGCGGACAGGTTCATGGTCAAAAGGTGGGAACGTCGGAGCGGATGGTACGGACCGTGCCTATCGTGTAACGAAAACGGGCGCCGTCCGGGACGCGGCACTGATAGATGATGGTGATCGAGCGAACCGCAGTGGAGCCGATAGCGCTACTGGTCAGGTCTTGAACCCACACCCAGAGACGCAGCTGCATGAGGCCTGCGTCGGGGGAGTTGGTCTGGTTGAGGTCGAAGAGTTTGACGTTGTCTATGACTCCGGTGGGAGCGGCGGCGCCTGGTGTGATGGTGGCGAGGGCGGGCGGGTTTCCCGGGGAAATGAACAGCGGATCCAAGGTGCTTTCGTCGAGCCGGGTGGAGATGTCGTTGTTGGCGGTGCAGCTGGGCATAGGTCCGGTCACGAGGGTGTTACTGGTGTAAGTATAGTAGGAAAGAGCGGCGTCGGCAGCGGTGCCGCTGCCGGCGACGAGCGAACCGCCGCTGGTGTAGTAAGGCAGATCGGACAACTCCATGTTTTTCATCTGCTCGATATACCCCTGCACAATCGTGTTGGCGGAGTTTTGGTAGATGCTGCCTTCGGTCAGGCGGCGCGACTGGATCAAGACGGCGATGACACCCATCATGACCATCGCAAAGATCGTCAAGGAAACCGCGACCTCGACGATAGTCATCCCAGCGATGGCATCTGGCGAATCCGAGACTGATCCATTTTGGGTTTGTGCGAAAAATTTCATAGTCTGCACTCTGTTTTCTAGGCGTGAGCATGGGCCTATGATAGGTCTGGTCGATTGTAAAAAAGACCCTACATGGATAGGGTCTAACGGCCCTATTCTGCCGACCACTCTGAAACCCTTTTGGAAGGGGCGGTGGCTTGGGCACAACGGCAATTCTTCACGGTTGTTTTGCGAAGGGCAGGGCACCGCCGGCCGCATGCGCTACGCCGCCCAGCCCGCCTCTTTTTTTAAGAGATCCAGTTGAGATCTATATCGGCTCAATATTTACCATGTATTTACCATCCGAATACTTGCCAATTTCCGTAACGGGAATCCTGATTAATAACACCGCTCCTCCTGTCTGAATAACTCCATGTCAAAATAGCTCCTCCCATGAAACATACCAACTCCTCCAAGGGCTTCACGCTCGTCGAAATCATGATTGTCGTGGTCATCATCGGCCTCCTTGCCGCCATGGCCATTCCAGCGTTCCAGAAGGTTCGCACCGCCTCCCAAGACAAGTCGGTCACCAACAACATGCGCCAACTCGGTGCCGCCGCCGACCAGTTCTTCCTGGAGAACGGCACCAATCAGGTGAACATCGCCTCGCTGGTCGGCTCTTCCTACTATGTGAAGGCTCTGAGTACGGTCGCCAACGAGGCCTATCCTACTGACTTCACGCAGGGCACGCCGGTCATCGTCTCGGGCATCGCGGGTCTGCGCACACTCACTTACCTTCAGTAAGTCTTTGCCTCTTTGCAAAACCGCCCCTGTTCGCGCGGGCGGTTTTTTGCGCCTGAATTTTATAGCCGCCGGGGGTATTAAAGGTCGAATCCGAGTTGAGGGTTCGCCGACACCGGAGCCAGACAGAGCCGATCGTCGTGGCGGACATTGTTCACGCGAGGTGATACAAGCGAGTGCGGTCATGATTTCGGTTGGAAAAGGACGGAGCAACAGCGTCGCGTAGCTCTCGTTCGTACGGGCGATGCCATGGGTGGCCGCAAATATTTGCTCGGCCTCAGGCGTGCGACTGCCGACGGCGACGACACGGCCGTTTTTGGCGGGTTTACACCCCATACCGGATGAGCGGGCCGTCTCTTATACTCAGAGATAAACACCCGCGGACGGCGCTATCGGAGCTCCAATGCCGCACAGCCGAAATTTAACGAAATCCCCATGAAAATAAAATACAACTTCCTTGCCGGCGCGGCGCTCGTCACTTGCGTCCTGCTTTCAGTCTCGGCCCAGACGGCGCAGCCCGAGCCCAGCCACGAGCGTTTTGGGAACGAGAAACCGGTCAACGACATGACCCATGTCTATATTCAAAACAACCAAGGCGAGAGTCTTGGCCGTATCAAGGATTTGGCTATCGATCTTATCAATGGTCGCATTGTCGAGGTGCTGGTAGTCTCCGGTGATTTTCTCGGCATTGGAGGCAAGATCGTGGCGGTACCGCCCCTCGCGCTGACCGCCGACACGGTCGCAGGTGTTTACCGGTTAAACTTTAGCAAGGAGGTGTTTAAAGCTGCTCCGGCCATTGATCGTTCGGAGTGGGTGGACACCGGTCGCAGCAAGCGCATCGCCACGGCCTACCGCTATTTTGGACAAGACCCCTATTTTTTGGAAGAGGGTGACACCGCCAGCAGGACGGCCAGTCGGCCCAAAGTGTCGCTCGGCCATGTCGAGCGTTCCGTCAAGATTGTGGGCATGCCGGTCGGGAATTACCAAGGCGAACAATTTGGGGAAGTGCGGGCGCTGACACTGGATATTCCCAACGGTCGCATTCTCAGCGTGACCGTGATCGCCCCGGACACTTACAAAACGATGAGCGTGGTTCCCGCCATGGCCCTGAGTTTCAACTCCGCGCGCGACAGGCTGCTCCTCGACGATACCAAGGAGGAGTTTGCCAATGAACCTCGCTTGGTCGCCACCGAGTCGGCCTTCGGTCAAAAAGGGCACTCCAAGAGGGAATCCTACCAAGGGCCGCACACTTCGGTTGCTCTTGTGCAAGGGCATAGCTACCGCGATGAGGACCGGACAGCTCTGATCAACAAGAATATCCGCGCCTCAAAAATCGACGTCGGCAACTTGGATGTCGGCACGATGTATGGTCGGGTAACCTTGCGCGGATCGGTTAACACCGAAGCAGACAAGCTCAGCATCGGTGAAATCGCGAGCGCAGCCTCGCGTTTGGAACTCGTGGACAACCAAATCACGGTGAACGGTCCAGTCCTGACCAAGTAAGTGATGCATCATCGACACCGTCTCTTTAAGGGTTAAGTCCGAGTTGAGGGTCCGCCGACGCCGGAGCCAGGCAGAGCGGATCGTCGTGGCGGACGTTGTTCACTCGAGGCGACAGGGCGAACGCGGTCATGGTTTTGGCTGGAAAAGGACGGAGCAGCAGCGCGAGTTCGGAGGGCTCGGTGACGCGAGGATCAAGCCAGCGATTCCATGAGGCGGCGTCGGCCAGCATGACGGGCATACGGTGGTGGATGGACCCCATCATGGCATTGGGCGTGGTGGTGACGACGGCGCACGATTCGAGCGCGGTGCCGTCGGGCGCACGCCATGTTTCCCACAGACCGGCGAGGAAGAAGGGTTGTTCGTCGCGCAGCCGAAAGAGCCACGGCTGGCGGCTGCGACCGACGGCTTTCCACTCGTAAAAGCCGCTTGCTGGGATGAGGCATCGTCGCGAACGGAACGCATCGCGGAAGGTGGGTTTTCCCGCGAGTGATTCGTCGCGAGCGTTAACGACGGGACTGGCGGAGGCGCGCGCCCACGAGGGGATCAGGCCCCAGTGGAGCGAGGCGAGTTCACGTTTGATGCCGCCGGGTTGGTTGCGCACGGCGAGAATACCGGTGCTGGGTGTAATATTGTAACGCGAGCTAGGCGCTGAACCTTCCGCCAGTGGCACGCCAAGCTGCGCGAGCAGGGTCTTCGCGTGGTCCTGAAGTAGAACGTAGCGGCAGCACATGTTCGAGAGGCAGGGATGGATCAGCGGGCGAGACGGGCGAGAAGAGGGGGGATTTCCCGCACGGATTTGATCTCGAAAAAACGTCCTTCGGACGGCGGCAATACGTCCACCTGCTCATAAGCCCAGGTAAGCGGATAGGGCACGTGAGCGGCGGCTCCTCCGAGGGCGAGCACGGGGACGATGTCGGATTTGAGGGAGTTGCCCACCATCAGAAAATCCTCCGGGGCGATGGAGTGCCGACGGAGAATCGTGACATAGGCGGACTCGTTTTTTTCGGAGACGATTTCGACGTGGCGGAAGTGTTGCGCGATGCCGGATTTGGCGAGCTTGCGCTCCTGATCGCGGAGGTCGCCCTTGGTGATGATGAGCAACCGGTGGGTGATGGCGAGGGAGGCGAGGGTTTCGGCGACGCCGTCGAGAAGGTCGACGGGATGGGCGAGCATTTCGCGGCCGAGTTCGAGGAGTCGGCGGATTTCGTCGGCGCTGATCTTGCTGGCGGAGAGTTCGATGGCGGTCTCGACGGCGGAGAGCATGAAGCCCTTCACTCCGTAGCCGTAGGGTTCGAGGTTGCGCATTTCGGTGGCGAAGAGCGTGCGGTCCACGGTGGCGGCGTCGTGGTAATGCGCGAGCATGTCCCGGTAACGCGCATGAACGTTTTCAAAGATGGTCTCGTTGTGCCAGAGAGTGTCGTCGGCATCGAAACCGATGACGAGTTCGCGGGAGGACATGGTTGCGAGTCGATGAGGCCGTTTGCCAACGCGCAAGCCCGCGTTATGAGCCGCCGGTAAAATGGCGTAGGATGGTCAGACGCTGTAGACGGGCCGTAGGTAGTCCCCGCGTTTAATTTGCGCGGGAGTGACATCCCGACGGCGGAAGCGGAGAAAGAATCCCCATGACATGCCTCGTTTGGTTTCCATCGCCACAGTGACGGTGTGAATGCCTGGCGAGAGCCGGGTTATTTTTGCGCTTTCGTCGGGGAAGCACGGATTGATCCCGTTCAGATTGGCAAACGCCGCCTTGTCGTCGATCCACAGCCTGAAGGGGCCGTCGTAACCCATCATAACCTCCAGTTTCATCGTCTCGGGCAGGTCCAGTTTTGCGGAAAAATAAGCGTGTCCGTCCCGTCCGATCCACTGAGGGTGTTCGTTGATGAAGCCATCCGTCCCGTAGGTCGCAATGGTGGATTCATGGGCATTGAGGTCTGGGCAGGCCAGTTGGCCGAGCGGCGCGACAGGGTTGGCGATGACATCGGTCTTGCGCCAGATGACGACGAAAGGAAGCCAGGCCGAAGGCTTGCTCAGCGGGATGGGGCCGAACGCTGGGAGGGCGTGGCCGCGTCCATCCATGATGTTGCAGATGGGCACCAGTCCCGGTCCGTAGACAATGCTCCTTGCATCGGGTTGCAGCCGGTTGTCGAAGTGGAGCCGCGCGATGGAGCCGCGCAGAGTGATTTTATAGATTGAGGGAATGACACGCCCTTCATTGTCGACGAGAGCAAAGCCTTGTGGTTCGCCAGCGGCGTGCAGGCCGCCGGGCACATGGTCAAAAGCGATGTCAAGAATCGTGCGGCTGGTGTCGGCTTCAGCCAGCGCAGGCAGGATGGTGCGGAATCGTGGAGCGGGTCGTTCTCCGCGCCTGTGGTTCACGAGCCGGTCGGCTGCTTGGGCGAGGCGTGCGCCGAGGAGCGGGAAACCGGCTGCGCCGATGTGAATGCCGTCGTCCATCGGCAGGTCGATGGACACGACAGTTTCCAAGGCGGCGATCTTATCGGGCAGGAGGCGCTGCTGTTCTTGAATATTGCTCCAGCCGTTGTCGCGCCAGTTGGGTCCATAGGCGCGGCTGATTTGCACGATAACCCACGGCAGGCGGAGCTGGCCCAGGTCGCGGCGGGTGGCTGCGACGAGCTTTTTCATACGGTCTGTATAGGGCGCAGTATCGGTGGGATTGGCATCGGACTCGCCTTGAAACCAGAGCAAGCCGGCGACTTTCTGGCCGGTGGCGCGCCACGAGAGGAGCAGCGATCCATAGAGCGAGGCGCCTCCCTCGTGTTTTTTAAGCGGATCCCACTGCGTCATATTGGTGCCACCATGCGAGGCGCAGACGAGGCCTTGCGGAACGCCGGTGCGTTTGAGCATTTCGCGCGCGAAGAAGATGCCAACGCCCACACCCCTGACGGCGTTTCGGCGTGCGGCGGCGGCTTGTGCGGGGGTCAACTGGACGCCGTTATTGTGACAAAGATCGGGCGATTCGTCGAGAATGTGGAGCGGATCGGTTGCGAGCCGCCATTCGCGGCGCATCGAGAAGGCGCGGATGAGCGGATGCGGTTTGGCCGCGCCGGTCATGTTCCCGACGCCTTGCATGTTGCTTTGGCCGGCGAGCAGCCAGACGTCGCCGACAAAAAATTCGCCGATCCGGGCAGATGCGGTCTGTGTGCGGGTTTCCCCCACGGTAAGCGCAAGGCGATAGGGGCCGCCCGCGGGCAGGCTTGGCAGGATGGCGGTGAATTTCCCTCGTGCGGCGTCGCCGATGCGGCGGCGTTTCCATCCCGAGAGCGGGCCTTTGGGCCCCTTGATCGTGGCAAAAACGGGACCGTTGGCGGAGGAGGTGCCGCCGATCCGGGCGGTGGCGCCGCGGCTCGCATTGCGTTGCAAAACCTGGCCTTCAGCGAGGCCTATGAGGATTTTCATAATGGAGGGGAAAAGGAGGGGAAGGTTGACGCATGACAGACCAGGGACGGCACTTGAAGCGAAAACATGAAACTCATTTGCCGTTCCTCGCGGACGTTGCGCGTCCAGAGAGTGAATGGCGCCAGCTTGGGTGTTTACGTGGCACTCCGAGGCGCGCAGCCTGTCGCATCTCATTCCCATGAAGATTTCCGTTTATCTCGTTTTGGCGGCGTTCGGTTTGTTGGCATCGCCGTTGCGCGCCGACGATGCGCCGGCGCCCAAGCCGTCCGCCGACGAGGCTCCGGCCAGCGCGGCTAACGACCTCAAGGCGCTCGTGGAACGGCAGCGGGGACTGCTGACCGCCGCCGGCAGCAAGGCCAGCCAGTCGGAGCTTGAGGATCTCCACATGCAGTTCCAAGAGCTGTGCAACGATTACGAACGTTTCCTCGACAAATACCCCAATCTCGCCGCCGGCTATGTGAGTTATGCGTTGTTTTTAAGCAAGCCGGTGATCGACGAACGCAAGCGCGCGGCCGTGCTCCTGTTGAAGGCCAATCAGCTCAACTCCGACCTGCCCGTGGTGAAAAACCAGCTGGGCAATTACCTCGCGGAGCAGGGCAAGCCGATCGAGGCGCTCAACTATTACCTGTCCGCCGTGAAACTCGCGCCGAAGGAACCGCTTTACCATTACCAGATCGGCGCGCTGCTGACCGAGGCGCGGGATGATTTCTTGAAGGCCGGCGAGTGGACGCGGGCCACGCTGGACAAGTCGATGCAGGACGCCTTTGAGCAGGCGATGACGCTCTCGCCGGGTAACATCCAATACGCCTACCGCTACTGCGAGTCGTTCTACGATCTGGAGATTCCCGATTGGGAGGCCGCGTTGATCAACTGGCGTTTGCTTGAGGGCAAGGTGTCCGCTGCGCTGGAGAAGCAGACCATCTGCCTTCACGAGGCCAACGTGTTGATCAAGCAGGGTAAGATGACCGAGGCGCGCGGCCTTCTGGCCAGAGTGGACAAGGAAACGTTGCAGACGCAGAAGCAAAAGCTGGTGGCCGAGCTTGAGGCCGCCGCGAAGAAATAAGTTCGACCAGAACGCCGCCGCTGGGATTTTGTCACGGGGTTTTCCGATGCTCAAAAAACTTGAACGACTTCTCGGGCGCTACGCCATCACCCACCTGCCGCTGTATTTGGTGATCGGACAGGTGGGCGTTTACCTTCTCTGGATGCTGGGTTCGCTCGATATCAACCGGCTCGAGCTTTATCCGGCGCTGGTGAGCCAGGGAGAGGGGTGGCGGGTGTTGGCGTTTTTTTTCGTGCCACCTCCGTCCAGCCCGCTGTTCATCGCCTTCGCGTGGTATCTTTTTTATCTCATGGGGAACGCTCTGGAGGGATATTGGGGGGCGTTTCGGTTCAACCTTTTCATTCTGATCGGTGCGGTGCTGACGGTGGGCGTCGGTTTTCTTACGCCGGACCAACCCGTTTCCAACGCATTCGTCGCGGGCTCGGTTTTTTTGGCGTTCGCCTACTTGAATTCTGATTTTGAACTGGCGATTTTCCTTATCCTGCCGGTGCGAATCAAGTGGCTGGCGCTTCTCACGTGGGCGGGTTACGCGGTCGGTCTGGTCATCGGCGGCTGGGATACCCGACTGCAGATTCTCGCCTCGACGGGCAACTTCCTGCTGTTTTTCGGCCATGATATTTTCCTGACGATGAAATCCCGCCGACGCCGGATGGCGGTGCAGGCGGACCGGTTTGCGAGCTCCGCGGGTGGCGACGGCCCCCGGCATCATTGTCATGTGTGCGGAAAAAACAGCGACACCCATCGCGATTTGGATTTTCGCTACTGTTCGAAATGCGCAGGGGACCAGTGCTACTGCCCCGAGCATATCTTCGATCATATCCACGTGCTCCAGACGGATGAACATCGGCCGTGACCACCGGTGGGCGTGAGTTTTTGGCGGGACCGTAGGTTTTGCTGTTCAACAGGCCCGCGGACTGATTTCTGTAGAACGCGTCAAGCGTTTCTCTTTTCGTGGCCCCATCAAAAAAAACAGCACCCGCCCGCCCGAAGGCGCCTAAAAAAACAGCACGCCCCGTCACCCTCGGCGACTGGCTGAAACATGCCGTTGCCCGCTATAAAAAAACCGGTGCGGCGCTCGGTCAGATCGCGACCAACTCGCATGACGAGGCGCTTTATCTTTTGCTTCGCACGCTCGCCTTGCCGCTCGACAGCAAGCCCTCCGTGCTGAAGCACAAGCTCACGGCCGCCGAGGTCATGGCGGTGGAGAAGATGTTGCATCGTCGGCTCGACCAGCGCATCCCCGCCGCCTACCTGACGCGCGAGGCGTTCCTCGGAGAATACCGGTTTTATGTCGATGAGCGCGTGATCATCCCGCGCAGCTATTTTCTGGAGATCATCCCGCAGCAGCTCGACGCATGGTTGCCCAACCCGGCCAAGGTGAGGCGCGTGGCGGACGTCTGCACGGGCTCAGGCTGTCTCGCCATCCTGCTCGCCCATCATTTCCCAAAGGCCAAGGTTGATGCGATCGACCTGTCGCCCGGCGCGCTGGAGGTGGCTGCGATCAACGTTCGCAAGCACAAGCTCGCCAGCCATGTCAAACTGCACGAGAGCGACGTCTTCGACGCGGTGCCCAAGGTCAAATACGATGTCATCATCAGCAATCCGCCGTATGAGCCGAGCGCACACTGCGACGAGTTGCCGGCGGAGTTTCACCGCGAGCCGCGCATGGCGCTCGACGGCGGCAAGGACGGTCTCGACATCATCCGCAAGCTCCTCCTCCGGGCGTGTGACCGCCTGTTGCCGCACGGCGTGGTCCTGATCGAGGTGGGCGGGCTTCAGCACGCGATGGACAAGGCTTTCCCCGAACTCGATCTCTACTGGATGCACACGGCGGATGGCAGCAACTGCGTATGCCTGATCCAGGCGGAGCGTCTGTGCAAGTGGAAGGGGTGAGCGACCTGCCTCGCGCGCTTGGCGGTCGGGTCACCGCGTCAAGTCGTAGAGCGCGTAGCCAGCGAGCAGGTTGGGCGCGAAGCCGCAGGGCGTTTTCCAATTGCCGCTCAGGTGAGCCCTGCGGGTGATGCGAATTTTCTGGCTGGCGCAAAAGTGCTCGAAGTCGGCGATGCTCACGGGATTGGTCGGGCGGCTCTCGAACCACTCGGTCGTATAAACGGGATTGAGCGGTTTGCGCCCGCGCAGGAAGATGTCGGCGCGGTTTTTCCAGTAGGCGTGGTTCACAAAGCCGACCGTCACGGCCTTGCCTACGCGGAGCGCCTCGGCGATCACCGCGCCCGGCGCCGACAACTCTTCGAGGGTGCGCGAAAAAATAACCCGGTCGAAGTGCGCGGCGGGAAACGCCTGCATGAAGGCGGTCATGTCGCCTTGATAGGCGATGAGGCCGCGGCGCACGCAGGCGGAGATTTTGTCGAAGTCGAGGTCCACGCCCACGGGGAAGACGTCCTTGGTCTGTTTCAGGTAGTCGAGGAGCACGCCGCGTCCGCAGCCGAGGTCGAGCACGCGGGAGCGGGGCGCGACCCACTCGGCGATGATCTGCATGTCGACGGTGCGTTTGATCGTGGGGACGGACATGGCGGGACGTTAGTTGAGAAACCCGCGCACGAGGTCGTAGAGCTGCGGGGATTCCAGCAGGAAAGAGTCGTGGCCGAGGTCGGTCGAGAGCTCGGCGTAGCTCACGCGTTTGCCGGCGCGCAGGAGAGAGATGGCGATGGCGCGGTTCTGCTCGGGCGGGAACAGCCAGTCGCTGGTGAAGCCGACGACCAGCGTGACGGCCTCGACTTTGGCGAAGGCGGTTTCGAGCGAGCCGTGGGCCGACGCGAGGTCGAACTGGTCAAGGGCGCGCGTGATATAGAGATAGGAGTTGGCGTCGAAGCGGTTGATGAAGCTCTGGCCTTGGTAGCGCAGGTAGCTCTCGACCTCGAACTGCACGTTGAAAGAAGTTGCCGGCGCGACTGGATCAACGCCCTCCATGGATAGCTCAGACACGTCGGTGGCGGGCGCTGGCTTATGGTGGGCGGCAACGGCCTTGCGGCCAAACTTCCGGTCCATCGAAGTATCGGAAAGATATGTGATGTGCGCCATCATGCGCGCGATGGCGAGGCCGACGCGGGGACCGCCGCTTTTCGGGTAATGGCCGTTGTTCCACTCCGGATCTTGGATGATCGCCTGGCGGCCGACCTCGTTGAAGGCGATGGCTTGCGCACCTTCGCGGGCGGTGGTTGCCATCGCGAGCATGCGTTTAACGAAAGACGGATATTCGATGCCCCACTGCAGGACCTGCATGCCGCCCATCGAGCCGCCGATGACGGCGTAGAGTGATTTCACGCCGAGCGAATCGAGCCAGAGTTTTTGCGTGCGCACCATGTCGCGGATGGTGACGGCGGGGAAGGTGATGCCGTAGGATTGGCCGGTGCGCGGGTCGGCGGAGGACGGACCGCTGGAGCCTTGGCAACCGCCGATGACGTTGGCGCAGAGAACAAAAAACTGGTTGGTATCGACGGCTTTTCCGGGGCCGATGAGGTTGTTCCACCAGCC
This sequence comes from uncultured Verrucomicrobiota bacterium, assembly GCA_903904685.1. GTDB lineage: Bacteria > Verrucomicrobiota > Verrucomicrobiia > Opitutales > Opitutaceae > Rariglobus. The sequence continues at coordinate 5,487 of CAIVDS010000081.1, read as the reverse complement.
GGTTTTTTTGTCGCCCAGCGAATGGATGCCGGCGCAATGGTGGTCGCCGCTCAGCGCGTGGCAGATGAGGATGGCGTTGTCGCGGGCGGCGTTGAGGTGGCCGTAGGTTTCGTAACGCAGGGTGAAACCGGGGATCGACTGGCCGTTGTCGAAGGTGAACGACCCGGTTGCGATGAAGTCGCGCGGTTCCACCAGCCCGACCTCGCCGGGCTCGGAGCGCGTGTTTTCAAGGAGATCGTCATCCGCGTCGTTCATGGGTGTGGCTGAGTCAGAGGAGTAACCATTAATAGGCGCGAATGAACACTAATCTTTTGCCTTCGAAGGGAGGGCGCGTCTGCCGCAATAAGCAGGCTTGAGACATGGGCCGAGCGGACATTTGCCAAGGTTGTCCCGATGCCCCAACTCTCCGGCAAACTCGACGAATGACTCCTGGGTGATTGCCATGTGCGCTACGCGCTGCGCCTGCTGAACGAGCAGGGGAGCCTGTGTATCATATTTTCGGCGACGGCAGGCGATGAAGCGCAAGTAAGGGGTTGTCAAACCGCTTCAAAAAAACAAGAAATCTCTCCCATGGCCGTTCAAAATCTGGACTACGAGTTCTATATGGAGGCTGTCAAAGCCCACCGCGAACATCAGGAAGACTGGCTGCGCGAGGGCTATGCGCCGCGCGGTTTTTACGTCAAGGACTTCTCTCTGATCAAGGCCGGTGGGACATGGCATCTTTTTCACATCGCCGGCACGGCGGGTGTGAGCTGCGCCGTGCCAGGCAATGAAATCTGGTTTGGCCACGCGACGACCCGCGACTTTCAGCGATGGGAGACGCATGAGGCGGCTCTCTATATCAATCCCGCCGGTTGGGATAACGGGCATGTGTTTGCGCCCTACATCATTCAAAAAAACGACTTGTATTGGATGTTTTACACGGGCTGTTCATTGGAAAACACCCAGCGCATCGGTGCGGCCGTTTCATTCGATCTTTTCCGCTGGCGCAAGATCGACAATCGGCCGCTGATCCGGCCGGAAGCGTACGGGTGGGCATTCTGCCCCACGGAGAAAGGTTCCGCTTGCCGAGATCCCCACATTGCCGAGATCGACGGCCAGTACCATATGTATTACACGGCGGTAACGCGGGAGGGCCGAGGCTGCGTGGCGCGCGCCGTCTCCGGCAATTTGTTCGACTGGAGCGACTGTGGCCCGGCGTACCGCTTCAGCGGACTCAACCACTGTGAATCGAGTAACATGCAGGAATGCGACGGCCTTTATCTGCTCTTTTTTGGGGGACACCACGAATATTGGTCCTACGTCGTGTCCGACAATCCGTTCTCATGGCCCGACCAAGAGCCGCGCAAGCTCGCCCGCAGGATTACGGCCATGGAAGTCGTCGCCCGGAATGGCCGCCGATGGCTTGTGGCCTATTTCAAGATGGATATTCATCGCCTTTTTTTGGGTATCGTCGACTGGTCGGAGGCCGAGCCTCGCATTGAGGATGTGACCGAAGCATCCCGGTTGAAAGAGTTCGGGTTTTAGAAACGATGAAGCTGACATAATCGTTCGGTTAGGTATCGTATCACCCGATACAGATAACGGTTGTGGTGACAGGCCCGGAAGAGCGGGAGAATGGCGGATATAATTTGAACGGTGTAGCGGCCGTCCACTATTCATAGACGTCTTCGATCAACTTTGCCGGCCACGTCCCGAGAAGTGCTAGGTGGGTTGAATACCAGCAGATCCGGATATGCGGTTTCCAGCGGGATGATTCGGCTCCCTGATATCGGTCTGGTCTTTCTTGGCGAGAAGGGGCGGCTTCACAGCTCAGTCGATCTCTTCGTTCGAGAAGACGGCTTGCACGTCGTCGAGATCGTCGAGGATATCGTGGAGTTTGCCCAAGGTATCGGCGGTGTGGGGGGCCACCGGTACGGTCGTCGTTGGGATGTAGGCGATCTCGGCGCTTTCGGTTTTGACGGAGGCTTTTTCGAGGGCGTGGAGGACCTTGTCGAAGGCGTGGACGTCGCAACGCACTTCGTGGCCCTCGTTAGTCGTGATGACGTCATCGGCGCCGGCTTCGAGGGCGATTTCCATCAGGCGGTCCTCCGCGACGACGTCCTTGGCGATGAGGAATTGTCCGGCATGGAGAAACTGGAACATCACGGCGCCGCTGCCGGCGAGATTGCCGCCGTGCTTCGTGAAGACGTTGCGCAACTCGGAGGCGGCGCGGTTTTTGTTGTCGGTCGTGACCTTGACGATAAAGGCGACGCCGCCGGGGCCGTAGGCTTCGTAGGTGACGTCTTCGTAGCTCACTCCGGGGAGCTCGCCGGTGCCTTTTTTGATGGCGCGGTCAACGTTATCGACCGGCATGTTGGCTTCGCGGGCCTTGAGGACGAGCGTGCGAAGGCGGGCGTTGCCCTCGAGGTCGCCGCCGCCGGATTTGGCGGCGATGGTTATTTCGCGGGAGAGGCGTGAGAAGACCTTGCCCTTGCGGCCGTCGGTGACGGCCTTCTGGCGTTTGACTTTCGACCACTTGTTATGACCGGCCATAGGGGGTAGGGCGCGATCGCTGGTCGCGCCGTTTGAGTTGCGGGATGCTTGGGGTATTCGCGGGGCTCCAGCGATCCCGCCTTGCCTTACTTTTTCTTGGGCGTGACGTTTTTGATTTTCTTGCCGGTGCCGCTGGGGACGCCGAGGGGCGTGGGCGTCGGGTCGTCCTTGGTGTATTTGTTGACGACGAGTTGCTGACCGATGGTGAAGAGGCCGTTGATCGTGGAATAGAGGGCCAGTGCGCAGGAGAAATTGTAGCAAATCAGCGTGAAGAAAAACGGCATGAACTTGAAAACCTTCTGCTGGGCCGAGTCGATCGAGGGCTGCGGGGTGAGGCGCATCTGGAAAACCATGGTGGCGCCCATGAGGATCGGCATGATGTTGATCGGCAGGCCGAAGATGCGCCCGATGGTGTCGGGCGCGGAAAGATCGCCGGCCCAGAGGAAGCTCTGGAAACGCAGCTCGGCGGTGCCTTGCAGCATGCTGTAGAAGCCGACGAAAAGAGGGATGGTGATGAGCACCGGCAGACAGCCGCCCATCGGGTTCACCTTGTGTTCCTTGAAGAGCTCCATGGTGGCCTGATTGAGCTTCTGGGGCTGGTCTTTGTGCTTCTCGCGGATGGCCTGCATGAGCGGTTGGAGCTTCTGCATGCGTTTGGCCGAGCGGGACGCGGCGAGGGTGAAGGGAAGGGAGATGACCTTGAGGAGGAGTGTCATCAGGATGATGGCGATGCCCCAGTTGCCGACGGACGTGTGCATGCTGTTCATCAACCAGTTCATCGCGGGGGCGACGTAGCCGCTGAAAAAAATACGGTTAAAGAAATAGCGGTCGTATTGCATGACCTTGTCCTCGTTGTGGGAGAACTTGGCCAGACGGGTGTATTCCTTGGGGCCGACGTAGAGGTCGCCGGCGAACGAGGCCGTGCCGTTGGGGGGGAGCACGGGCAGGTCGAGTTTGATGGCGCCGGTCAGGCCGATGTTGGGGCGGGTGCTGCCTTCGAGCGGCGGCAGTTCGACCCGGCGCACAATGATGCCCGTGCCGGGTTTCTCAGGGGTGTAGATGCTGGCGAAGAATTGGTTTTTAACCGTGGCCCATTCGATTTTACCGGCGTTTTCGAGAACTGGCTTGGCCGGATTGTTCGTCAGGCCCATCGAGCTCAGAAAGCCGCCGCCTTCGAGTTGGCCGCGGTCGATGACATCGGGCTTTTCGCCGTCGTAGCTGGCGACGTTGAGGTAGAGGCCGGCGTCGTTGACGCTGACGAGCGCGGAGGTTCCGAGGCTGATGATGTTGGGCAGCGGGGCGGTCTGGTTGGTGAGATTGCGAAACGTGGTTTTGTGGCGGATGCGATAGGGATCGCCGGTGGTGTCTCCGGTGGCGCTCAGGGTGTAGAGGCGGGTGACCTCGATGCGGTTCTCGAAGATTGTGCGGTAAACCACCTCGGTGGCGGTGGCGCTGACGAGGTCGAAGTGCGTGTTCTGGTCGAGGCCGGGATAGCCGCTGAAAGCGAGGATAGGGGCGGCGTGCGTCTGGTTGAAGACGAAGGGCTCGGCGCTGCCTTTGGCGGTGAAATATTTTCTGAAAGCCACGTCGCGGATGGCGCCACCGAAATCGGTGAGGCGCAGCTCGACATAATCGTTTGAGAGGGTGGTGACGGTGGCCTTGGCGTTGTCGCCTACGAGAGCGGCGAAGGCGGCGTCGTTGGCCGTCGCGACGGGCGCGGCAGGTGCGACGAGCGCAGGAACGGCGGCCGGCGCAGCCGTGGTGGTTGCGGTGGTCGTCGCGGCGGCGGTCGTCTGGAGGGCGGGCGCAGGCCGCATGAAATAGGCGCTGGCGAAGGCGGCGATGAGCAGCAGGACCCCGATGGTCGTGTTCTTTTTGTCCATGAAAAGTGAGATTAAGAAGGAGAGAAGGGAAAGATGTCAGCCACGAAGGCAGACGGGTTTGGAAACGCGGCGTGCGGGGGGCACGGGATCAAAGCCGCCTATGTGCAGCGGGGTGCAGCGCAGCAGTCGTCGAACCGCCAGCCAGGCACCGGTCAACACGCCGTGAGTGCGCACGGCCTCGGCCGCGTAGTGTGAGCACGTGGGATGAAACCGGCAACCACATGCCGGGCCGAAGACAGCCGGGAGAACGGGCGAGAGTGTGTGTTGATACAGCCAGACAAGCCCGAGCAGCGCGCGCGCGGGCAGGCGGGCGGCGGACAGGAAAAGCTGGTTGAGCGGTTCAGGCATGATCGGGCGGGAAGAGTTTGCGGCAGGCATCAACGAACTTCCGTTCGATCTCGCGATACTCAAGCCGATTGAGCGAGTTGCGTGCGACGAGCAGGAGATCATGTCCGGCGGGCACCAGTTCCTGATGATGGCGAAAAACTTCACGAAGGCGGCGTTTGGCGCGGGCGCGTTGCACGGCGTTTCCGACGGCGGCACGGGAAGCGACCACACCGAGGCGGGCGGCTTTGGGAGGCGAGGCGTCAGTTTCGGCGGTTGCCTGACGGGCGTGCCAAAGCATAAAGGCGCCGCAATCATGGCGGCGCCCGTGGGTCCTGACGTGCTGGAAATCCAACTGGCGCCTGAGGTGTTGCTCGGCGCGGAAACGCATGGCAGGAGTGGAATTGCGGCGGCGCAAAGCGACCGCGCGCTTAGACGACGGTCAGCCGCTTGCGGCCTTTACGACGACGGTTCGCGAGGACTGCACGGCCACCCTTGGTGGCTTTGCGGGCACGAAAACCGATCTTGCGGGCGCGCTTTATGCGGTGCGGGCGGAAGGTGGGTTGCATAGTCTTTTAAGTTGTTAAGAGGTGACCGAAGTGCCCGACCGGATGGCGGCTGTCAAGGGCGGGTTTGGCGAGGTAGTGTCCTAATTTGAAAAAGATCTGTACTTTCGGCGTTTTTGAAAGCATGGGTTTTCCATGCGGCTTCAACCGAACAGGGACTATGTGAGCAACGACGAGGT
>CAIVDS010000080.1 GCA_903904685.1 uncultured Verrucomicrobiota bacterium | reverse complement strand
GTGGGCGAGGGCCTTGCGGAGAACGAAGCGCGTCTGGGCCTGGGGGCCGTCATAGGCGTCGATCACGAGGAGAACGCCGTCGACCATGCGGAGGGCGCGTTCGACTTCGCCGCCGAAGTCGGCGTGGCCGGGGGTGTCGAGAATGTTGACGATCTTGCCCTGCCAGTGAACGGAGGTGTTCTTGGCCTTGATGGTGATGCCCTTTTCCTTTTCGAGGTCCATGGAGTCCATGGCGCGAACCTCGACCTGCTGGTTGGCGCGATAGACGCCGCCTTCCTTGAGGAGTTGGTCGACGAGGGTGGTCTTCCCATGGTCAACGTGGGCGATAATGGCGATATTACGGATGTTCTGATTCATATGCACGGAAGCGTTCTGTCTTTGGAAAAAGGAAGAACGTGCGGAGCGCCCGCGGGCTTGGCAAGAACTAAGGCGGGAGGGGCGTCGAGAACCCGGCCATCGCCGCGGGCGGGGACTGAAACGTCGGAAGCGGAAACGTGAAGACCGGGGGGCGCTTACGCCCACTCGGGGGGATTTTGCAGGCTGGGCTTGAGCACGCCGATGCAGGGGAGATTGCGATACCGCTCGGCGAAATCGAGACCGTAGCCGACCACGAATTTGTCGGGAATCTGGAAGCCCACGAAATCGGCCTCGAACTCGACTTCGCGCCGTCCGCGTTTGTCGAGGAGCACGCAGGTGCGCAGGCTGGCGGGACTGAGCTTTTGCAGCATGGCGACGACCACGGCAAACGTTTTCCCGGTGTCGAGGATGTCGTCGATCAAGAGAACGTGGCGGTTGCCGATGTCGAGGGAGAGGCTTTGCAGGAGCTTCGGTTTGCCGTGCGATCTGGTGTCGTTGCGATAGCTGGCGATGCGGATGCAATCCAGGCGGATGGGGTTGGGAATCTCGCGCAGCAGGTCGGCGGTGAACAGGATGGCTCCGTTGATGATGGAGACGACGGTGATTTCCTCGCCGCCGTAGGAGGCGGCGATCTCGGCGCCGAGTTTCCGGACGCGTTTTTTGATCTCTGCTTCGGAAACGAGCACGGTTTCGAGGTCGGCGTGAAGAAGAAAAGCAGAGGCCTTTGTCATAAAAGAGGGGATTTCTGCCCCGCTCTTGCGTCAAGGGCAAGGGGTTCGTTGCGGGTTGGCAAAGTTTTTACATGGGGGAACCGTTGACTTGGCTCCGGGCAAAATCTTGCCTTGCGACGCGTCTCGGCGCTTTCCGCATGATTTCGATTCGAATTAACAATCTCACCAAACGGTTCGGCTCGACCGTGGCGCTGCGCAACCTCGATCTCGTCATCCAGCCGGGCGAGTTGTTTTTTCTTCTGGGGCCCAGCGGATGCGGCAAGACCACGCTGCTGCGCAGCCTGGCGGGCTTTTACATCCCCGAGGAGGGAAGTATTTTCTTTGGCGATGAGGACGTGACCCGGCTGGCTCCGCACAAGCGCAATACGGGGATGATGTTTCAGAGTTACGCACTCTGGCCGCACATGACGGTGGCGGAGAACGTGGCGTTCGGACTCGAGGAGCGGAAAATCCCCCGTGACGAAATCAGGCGCCGGGTCGCCGAGGCGCTCGCCTCGGTGCGCATGGAGGCCTACGCGACCCGCAAGCCCAACGAGCTTTCCGGCGGACAACAGCAACGCGTGGCGCTGGCCCGCGCACTCGTGGTCCGTCCGCGCTGCCTTTTGCTCGACGAGCCGCTTTCCAACCTCGACGCCAAGCTGCGTTTGGAGATGCGCATGGAAATCAGGCGGGTTTGCAAGGAATTCAAGCTGACGACGGTCTATGTGACGCATGACCAGAAGGAGGCGCTGTCCATCTCAGACCGCATGGCGATTTTGGACGGTGGAAACATCCTGCAGGTCGGCTCACCCCGCGACGTTTATCGCCGGCCAACGTGCAAGACCGTGGCGAACTTCATCGGCGAGACCGATTTCATCGAGGGTCGCGTGCTGGGTATCGACGGGGAGCTCACCGTGGTGGAGACGGCGATCGGCCGGTTTCACGGCGTGTTGGGCGATCCGGCGCGCAAGCCGGCGATCGGCGATGGAGTCACGCTTTCCATCCGCCCCGAGTGCTGGAAACTCGGGAGCGAAGCCCAGGCGTTCAACACCGTGCGCGGTCGGATCGGGGATGCGGTTTATCTCGGGGAAGTCGCGCAATACGATTTTGTGAGCGGCGGGGTCACGTTGAAGATTTACGAACTCAATCCCCGTTTCGTGGGGGCCGCGGCCGAGACGGATCTGTTTGCCAGCGTCGAGGCGCAGGACGTCGTGGCGCTGGTGGCGTGAGCAATCCCCGCCCGAGTCATGATCAAACAGACGATCATCGTTTTGCTGCTGGTCGCGACGCTGGCGTTGCCCTTCGCCCTTCGCCCCAAGCAGGGTGCGACGGGGCCGGTGGATGATACGCTGGTCATCATCACGCCGCACAACGAGGCCATCCGCCAGGAGTTCACGCGCGCCTTCACCCGCTGGTATACGGAGCGCACCGGACGCACCGTGGCGCTCGACTGGCGGCTCATCGGAGGCACCACCGAGATCGCCCGTTTTCTTGAAGGGGAATACGCGGCTTCGTTTCAAAATCACTGGGTCAACACGCTGCACAAGTCGTGGAGCAACGAGGTGCTCACCGGCTTCGCCAACGGCCGCCTGCCCGCCGATGCGCCCGCCGAAGCCAGAGAGGCCCGCACGGTTTTTTTGGCTTCCCGCGTCGGATGCGGGATCGATCTTTTTTTTGGCGGCGGGACGTATGATTTCATCCGCCAGGCGCAGGCCGGCCGCATCGTGGACAGCGGCATCCTGCAAAAGCATCCGGAGTGGTTTGCCGACACGGTGATTCCGCACACGTTTGCCGGCGAAGAATATTGGGACAAGGACGGCTGCTGGGTGGGCACCGTCCTTAGTTCGTTCGGCATCGTCGCCAACCGCGATTCGTTGCGCCGGCTGGGCATCGCAAAGGCGCCAGACCATTGGGAGGATTTGAAGGATGCGCGGCTCATCGGCGAAGTCGCGCTGGCCGATCCCACGAAGAGCGGGTCCATCGCCAAGGCGTTTGAGAACGTGGTCCAGCAGCAGATGCAGAAACGGCTGCGCGCATTGCAGGTCGCCAATCCTTCGGCAAATCCCGCGGACATCGAGAAACAGGCCGTGCGAGAGGGTTGGATCGAAGGCGTGCGCCTGCTGCAGGCTATCGGAGCGAATGCGCGCTACTTTACCGATTCCGCGCAGAAGGGGCCCATCGACGTGGCGGCGGGCGATTGCGCGGCGGGCATGTGTATTGATTTTTACGGACGCCAGCAACAGGAGGCGGTGCGCAGGCGAGGCGCGGACGACCGCATGACCTATGTTTCTCCGCAGGGCGGTTCGGTGGCGTCGGTCGATCCCATCGCCCTGATGCGCGGTGCGCCCAACAAGGCGGCGGCAGTGGCATTCATCGAGTTCACGCTGACCATGGAAGGCCAAAAACTCTGGAATCTGCGTCCCGGCACCGAGGGCGGGCCGGGGTATTTCGCCCTGCGTCGGCTGCCGGTGAGAAAAGATTTCTACGATCTTCCGGGAATCGCATCGCTCCGCAGCGATCCCGATGAACTGCCCTACGCGACGCAGGACCGGTTGATCTATCGGCCGGCCTGGACGGGGAAACTGTTTCGCGAGCTGTCGTTTGCCTTTCGAGTGATGTGCCTCGATACGCAGCCGGAGTTGAAAAAGGCGTGGCGGGCTTTGACCGAGGCGGGCATGCCGGCCGACGCGCTCGCGGTGTTCGAGGATGTGTCGGCGGTCGATTACGCAATGGCCAACGGTCGGATCAAGGCGGCGCTGACATCAAAAGACAAGGTGGACGAAATCCGTCTCGCGAACGAACTGGGCAACCACTTTCGCCGGCAATATCTCAAGGCCGCGGACATGGCGTCGAACAGCCAGCCGCGCCCGCCGGGGCGCTAGGCTGCTTTGTGCGCGACAATATTCTTGTTGCCGCTGCAGCCCGCCGGTAACCCTCACGCATGACACCCACCCGCCAGGGTTCCTTTCGCCTCTTTCGTTTAGCCGGCATCGACGTGCATCTGCATTGGTCGTGGTTTCTCGTCGCGTTTTACCAGATTTCCACCCGCCCCGATTCCTACTCGTCACCCGGCTGGAAGATTCTCGAATACCTCGCGCTCTTCGTGATCGTGCTCATGCACGAGTTTGGACATGCGCTGGCCTGCCGGCAGGTGGGAGGCAGTTCCGACCAGATCGTGCTTTGGCCGCTCGGCGGCGTTGCCTATGTCAACGCGCCGCAGCGTCCCGGCGCCACGCTCTGGAGCATCGCGGCGGGACCGCTGGTCAACGTCGCGCTGGTGCCGGTATTTCTCGGGCTGTGGTGGCTGGACCGTGCGAACAACTGGGCGCATCAACTGCCGGACTTTCATGTATTCCTGCGTTCACTGATGATGATCAATACCGTGCTTTTGATTTTCAACCTGCTGCCGGTTTACCCGCTCGACGGCGGCCAGATCCTGCGGTCGCTCCTGTGGTATCCGCTGGGCAAGGCGCGCAGCCTGCAGGTCGCCACCGGCATCGGTTTTCTTGGCGGGGCGACCTTGGTGGCGCTGGCGGTTTGGGAGCAGTCCATTTGGTTCGGGGTGATGGCGGCGTTTTTGCTCATGAATTGCTGGGGTGCGTTCAAGCACTCGCGCGCCTTGTTAAAAGTCGCACGTCTGCAGCGTCGGAGCGAGTGCCGCTGTCCCGAATGTCGCTCAAGTCCGCCCGTGGGCACGTATTGGGGCTGCGGACAATGCGGCAAGGGATTCGATATGTTTGAGGGACCCGGAGTGTGTCCGCATTGCGGCGCAGTTCATGAAAAGGTCACTTGCGTGGACTGCGGTTGCCGGACTCCGGTGGCGTCGTGGGCGAGGACAGGTGAAAGCCGGCCGCTCACACAGGTGGAGGTGCCGGCACCCGCGAGTTGCGATGTGCGGACGTAGGCGAGACACGAGCGGTAACTTTTTTCATGTTTGGCAATGGCGCGCAGGCCGCATTGTTTGGCGGGACACACATGCAGCCTGGTGATGTTAATCTTTATCTTGTTGGATTCATGGGCACGGGCAAGACCACCGTTGGTCGGACCGTGGCCCATCGGCTGGGCTTTGCGATGATCGACAGCGACCATGAGATCGAGAAGCAACGGAAGAAGACGATTCCGGAGATTTTCGCCACTGATGGGGAGGCGGCTTTTCGCGTGATGGAGCGCGTCTTCATCGAAGGAGGTCATCCGGTGGAGCGCGCGGTGGTCTCCTGCGGCGGCGGGCTCGTGGTGCAACCGGGCATGCTGGAGTTGCTCAAGCAAAAGGGCGTCGTGATCTGCCTGCACGCTTCGCTGGAAACCATCTTGCATCGCACGCAGGGCAACAGGAACCGCCCGCTGCTCGACGTGGAGGATCCGTTTGACCGCATCCGCGCCCTGTATGCGGTGCGCGAACCGATTTATAACAAAGCAGGCACGGTCATTCTTACCGACGGACGCACGATGCTCGACATCGTGCAGCATGTGTTGCGCGCCTACCAGCGGGAGGCGGCGGAGTTTGCGAGGGCGGCGAAATCCTCGCAGCCATGACGGTGGATCGCGAGGTGGTGCGGGCGCGATTGCGGGCGCTCGGGTTCGACGAGGTGCGTTTTGCGCAAGTGACCCCGGGCTTTGGTTCAGGGCTGCGGGCGTGGCTGGAGGCCGGTTACCATGCCGACATGCATTGGATGGGACGCACCGTGGATAAGCGCGCCGATCCGACACTGGTGCTGCCGGGGGCGCGTTCGGTGATCATGCTCGGGGTGAATTATCTGCCGCCACCGGAGGTAGCGGAAAGAGTGAAGGGTGAAGAGGGAAGGATGAAAAAAAGCGCGCCGACGTGGGCGCGGTATGCGCTGCATGCGGATTATCACGACACGATAAAAGATGCGCTCGCGATGGCGGGTCGGGTGCTGGAGGAATTCGGCGGGGTGACGGCCAAGGGCTATCGTTCTTACGTGGACACCGGTCCGGTGATCGAGCGCGGATGGGCGGCGAAGTCCGGGTTGGGTTTCATCGGGAAAAACTCGATGCTGATCTCGCGCCAACACGGCAACTGGCTGTTCCTCGCGGCGCTGCTGACGACCCTCGAATTTGCTTCGGACGAACCGGTACGCAAGGAGGCCGAGGGGCGAGAGACGGAGCCGGGCCTGTTGTGCGGCAAATGCACGCGGTGCATGGATGCGTGCCCCACGCAGGCGCTGCCGAAGCCGGGCGTGGTGGATGCGCGACGGTGCATTTCCTACCAGACGATCGAGAACAAGGGCGTTATTCCTCGCGAATTGCGGACGGGGATCGGCAATCATCTTTACGGTTGCGACGTGTGCCTGGAGGTGTGCCCATGGAATCGCTTCGCGCAGGCAGGACGACGGCTGCTGCTGTCGGCGCGCTACGATCTGGCGGAGCTGACCTTGCGCGAAGTGTTGGAGCTTACGCCGGAGCGGTTCGCGGAGGTTTTTAGGAAGACGGCGATCAAACGAGTGAAGATCACCGGATTGTTGCGCAACGCCTGCGTGGTGGCGGGCAACACCGGGGCGCACGATTGTCTGGATGTGTTGGTGCGGCTTGCGGTGCATCCGTCGCCGGTGGTGCGGGCGCATGCGGTGTGGGCGGTGCGACGGCTGGGGGAGGGCGTGCAGCTCGCGGCCGTGCGCGCGGCGGAGACCGATTCGGCGGTGCTGGCGGAGTATGCGGCCGACTTGGCGTCGTGGTAGCCTAGTCGCTCACCCGATTGCATCTTCCTGAAAACTCGCGCTGGATTTCTTCCGTGGAGGTACCCAGTGTGCGGAGAACCTTTGCCATGACCTTTCTACAAATTCTTCTGCTCGGCCTCGTCCAAGGGGCGGCCGAACTCCTGCCGGTTTCCAGTTCGGCCCACGTCATCGTCGTCGAAAAGCTGCTGGGGCTCGACCCTTCGTCGCCCGAAATGACATTCATGCTGGTCATGTTGCACACCGGTACGATGTTCGCGGTGATCGCGTATTTTTGGAAGGCATGGAGCGAGAAATATTTTTCCAGCGCCTTGGCCTTTCGGCGCATCGCAATCTTGGCGCTTATTGCCACGGCTCTCACGGGAGTCGTTGGGATGGGCATCAAACACTTGATCGAGAAATTCTTTCTTCGTGGCGGTGAAATCGAGGAGTTGTTTGGGAACATGCCGATGGTCGCGTCCGCGTTGGCCGTGGGCGGTTTGTTGATCATCTATGCGGGACGTCGGTCGGCGCGCATGCCTGATGCCAATCGCGAACTCGACGGCCGGTCGGCGGCTTGGATTGGCGCGGTGCAGGGGCTTTGTCTGCCGTTTCGCGGTTTTTCGCGATCAGGTGCGACCATCTCGGCCGGCCTGCTGCAGGGCATCAATCGAGTGCGCATGGAGGAATTCAGCTTTGCGCTGGCGGTTATCCTGACGCCGCCGGTGGTCGGACGGGAGTTGCTGCGGTTGATGAAAACCCATGGACCGACGGGGCATTCCCTGCATCTGGCATCGTTGCTCATGCCAGGGATGCTGGGCATGGCATGCAGCTTTGCCGCCGGGCTTCTGGCTCTGAAATTTCTGTCCCGCCTGCTGGAAAACGGGCGTTGGACGTTTTTCGGCTATTACTGCCTCGTCGCCTCGGCGGGCGTTTTCTTATTGAACCGCTTGGGATAAACGCGCCTGTGGGGCGGTGGTTTTAGGCGAAGAGCCGATTCATCACCTCGGCGAAGGCCGCCGGCTGGCGCACCGGTTTGCCGGCGCGGTCGATGAAGGCGTGCACCGTGAAGCCGGTGGCGAGGAGTTCGTCACCTCGGTACAGCTCGTATTCCATGCGGATACGCAATGCGGGCTTTTCGCGCAGCATCGTGGTGATGATCACCGTGTCGTCGTAGCGCGCGGGTTTCAGGTAACGCAGGCCGACTTCGAGCACGGGCAGGAAAAATCCATCGGTTTCCAGTTGGCGATAGGGCAGGCCGTGCTCCTTGAGCAGCGTGGTGCGACCGATTTCCAGCCAAGGCAGGTAACTGCCGTGATAAACGACACCCATCATATCGGTTTCGGCGTAGCGGACGCTGACTTCGGCGCGGGACTTGATCATCGGAAACAGAAGTGAAGACGGAGAAGCGATGTAGAAACAAGATTCTTTCCTAAGAGCTTATCTGGTCAGGTGGTGGGAAGCGGGTGGTGCCATGAATGGCAAGGAATTAGCCGGAACGCAGCCGTTACGTGTCCCGACACAATTATTCTACTAATATCGGCCATGAAGAGTTTTTGTTTTACATTGGAAATACCGAGCCCTTCTTTCACCCGCTGATTTCACCTTCTAAACGACCACTTGTGAGCACTCAACATTCGCGAAAAAACTTCTTCGCCAAGTTGCTGGGACTGATCGCCGTCGCCGGCGCGGTCCCCAAGCTGTTCGCGAAGTCTGCGGAGGCACCCGTTGCGCCAACGTCGGCGGTGGTTCCTTTTGCGGTGCGCAGCGATACCCGCACCGTCGCCCGCTCGGGCGACTCGGTCTAAGCCGGCTTATTTTCGGACATGTCGAATCTCTTTCCTAGGTCGGTCAACAAGCTCCCGCTACAAATCCTAGTCTATTTGTTTTTGGTTGGCGGACTTGTGACCGCTGGTATCGCCTACTATGCGACGCCAAGTTACGCCAATGTCGGTTACGCGCCGGTGCAGCCGGTGCCGTTCAGCCATGCGCTCCACGCGGGTCAACTGGGCCTCGATTGCCGTCAATGCCACTCGAATGTCGAAAAATCCGGCCACGCCAACGTGCCGACTGCGCAGACGTGCATGAACTGCCACAACCAGATCAAGGTGGACAGTCCGTTGCTGGCTCCGGTGCGCGACAGCTACGAATCCGGCGACCCGATTCCCTGGGTGAAAATCCATCAGGCGCCTGATTACGTTTATTTCAATCACTCGGTCCATGTTGCCCGCGGCGTCTCCTGCGTCTCCTGCCATGGCAAGGTCAACGAGATGGATGTCGTCCACCAGGACAAGTCGCTCACGATGAGCTTCTGTCTCGATTGCCACCGCGCTCCAGAAAAATTCATCCGCGATCCGAAGCTTGTCACGAATCTCGACTGGAAGAATCCCAAGGGTGAGGCGGACCAGGTCGAACAGGGCAAAAAGTTCGTTCACGATTGGAACGTCAAACCTCCGCAAAGCTGCTCCGGCTGTCATCGCTGATGAAACGCAAATTTGAACATCCCGCTCCTTCCGAGGGTGAACTGACCGGCCTCCGCTACTGGCGCAGCCTCGACGAGCTCTCCGCCACCGAAGGCTTCAAGGCCCAGATCGAGCGCGAATTTCCCGAGGGCGCGTCGAACATGGAGGGCGTTGACCGTCGCCAGTTCTTCAAGCTCATGGCCGCCTCGTTCGCGCTGGGTGGCGTGGGTCTGGCTACCGGCTGCCGCCGACCGGAGGAACACATCCTAGCCTACGGCAAGTCCGTCGAGAACACGATCCCCGGCCTGCCGCTTTATTTCGCCTCGGCCATGCCGGTACGCAACGGCGCCGTGCCCATCCTCGCCGAGACGCATCAAGGTCGCCCGACCAAGATCGAGGGCAACCCGACCTACGCGCCCTACGGCGGGGCGACCAACGCGATTGTTCAGGCGTCCGTCCTCGGACTCTACGATCCGGACCGCGCCACGACCTCCACGATCAAGGGTGCCGCCGTCACGGCGGCCGACGTGCAGGATCTTTTGACCCGCATCGGTACCGCAGCTTCTTCCTCGGAAGGCGCGGGACTCGCATTTCTCGCCGACCAGTCGAGTTCGCCGACGCGCGCCGCTCTCGTCGCGAAGCTGAAGGCCAAGTTCTCCAAGGCAGTCTGGGCCGAATACGAGGCCGTGCAAGACGAGCCGCCCGTGGCGGCAGCGCAGGCGGTGTTCGGCAAGAGCGTCAAGCCGCTCTACCAGTTCGCCAAGGCCAAGCGCATCCTCGCGGTCGATGCCGATTTTTTCCACTCCGAAGCCGGTTCGCTGCAGTTCGCGCGCGACTTCACGAAAGGTCGTCGCGTAACGAAGAAGGACGATCCGATGAACCGCCTCTACGCGGTCGAGAGCATCTTTACGCTCGTCGGCTCGATGGCCGACCATCGCCTGCGTCTTTCCAGCTGCCACATGCGCGCCTTCGTGGCGGCGCTGGCTGACAAGATTATCGGCGGCAGCACCTACGCGAACCTCGCGGAGGGACTCGATGTCGATCCCAAGTGGATCGATGCCTGCGCCGCCGATCTCGTCGCGCACAAGGGTGAGTCGCTTGTCGTCGTCGGGTCGCATCAACCGGCGGATGTTCACGAGCTCGCCTACCGCATCAATGCGGCGCTTGGCGCCATCGGCAGCACGGTGGATTTCGTGGCGATTTCCGAAAAGTCGGCTGCCGACATCGGTGTGCTCGCCAAATACATCGAGGGTGGAGCGGTCAAGACGCTCGTCATCCTCGGTGGCAATCCCGCCTACGATTTTCCGGGCAACTTCGATTTCGCCGCGCTGGTGAAGCGAGTGCCCGAGGTTGTTCGCTATGGCTACTCGATCGACGAGACTTCGCAGCTTGCGAACGCTCACATCGTCGCCGCGCATTACCTTGAATCGTGGGGCGATACCCGCACGGCCGATGGCACCATCGTGCCGGTTCAGCCGATGATTTTGCCGCTGTTCGACGGCCTCACGGAACTCGAAGTCCTCGCCCGTATTCTCGGAGAAACGATCACCGATCCGCACACGCTCGTTTACAACACCATCACTGCGCTGACGGGTGGCGACGCGCAGAAGAGTTTCAACCAGTTCCTCCACGACGGCGTGCTCGCAGGCTCGGCTTACGAGAAGGTTGAAATTTCTCTTAAAGCACAAGGCGGCGGAATGTATGATCCCGCTTTGCTGACGAAGACTATCAAACTTTCGAAGGACAATCTGGAGGTTCGCTTTACGACCGACGCCAAGGTGGATGACGGTCGCTTTGCCAACAACGGCTGGCTGCAGGAATGCCCCGAACCGATCACCAAGCTCGCGTGGGACAACGCCATCCTCGTCAGCCCGCGTCTCGGCAAGGAGCTCGGCATCTCGCCCAAGGGCTGGTCGCAGCAGGTCACGCGCATCGAGACGGCCGAATTTGTTCAGGGCAAGGAAATGGCCTTCATCGGCGAGGTGACCGTCAATGGTCGCACGATCAAGGCGCCGATGCACATCCAGCCCGGTCTCGCCAACTACACCATCGTCCTTCCGCTCGGCTACGGCCGCACGGCGGCGGGACACGTTGGCAACGGCGTAGGCCGGAATTTCTATCCGCTGCGCGACAGCAACCACCCCGGCTTTATCATCGGAGCCAAGCTGGTTGCGACGTCGGAGCGCCACGCGCTCGCCAACACTCAGGAACATTGGTCGATGGAAGGCCGCGACATCGTGCGCGAGGCCAACTACGAAGGTCCCAATAGCTACCAGGAAAACCCCGGGTTCGCCTCATCCTTCGGTTTGGAAACGCACTCGCCTGCCATTTACGGCGATCTGACCGCCGAGGAGTTTTCCAAGCTTTCACAGGAAGAGCGCGCCAAGATCACCGCCGAACGTTCGACGCAAAAAGAGCGTGGAAACTCACTCTACAAGACGCCGACTTTTGATGGCGTTCACCAGTGGGGCATGTCGATCGACCTCAACACTTGCATCGGTTGCAACGCGTGTGTCGTCGCCTGTCAGGCGGAGAACAACATTCCCATCGTCGGCAAGCAGCAGGTGCTCGCGGGCCGCGAGATGCACTGGATCCGCCTCGATCGCTACTACTCCGACGGCAGGCTCTCCCCCGAAACCTTTGGCGGCGACATCAACAAAGAGATCCCCGAGGATCCGCAGGTTTCGCTCCAGCCTGTCGCCTGCCAGCATTGCGAACTCGCCCCGTGCGAAGTCGTGTGTCCCGTCAACGCCACCGTGCACGACGAGGAAGGCCTCAACACGATGGCCTACAACCGCTGCATCGGCACGCGTTACTGCGCCAACAACTGTCCCTATAAGGTTCGCCGTTTCAATTTCTTCGACTGGAACAAGCGCCAGACCGACGAAGTTTACCTCGGGCCGCTCGGCCATTCCGGCATGCCTGAACTCGTCAAGATGGTGAAGAACCCCGACGTGACCGTGCGCATGCGCGGCGTGATGGAAAAGTGCACCTATTGCGTGCAGCGCATCCAGCAGGCCAAGATCAAGCAGAAGGTGAAGGCCGGTGCCTCCGCCGACGTCAAGGTTCCCGACGGCACGATCAAGACCGCCTGCCAGCAGGTGTGTCCGGTCGAGGCCATCGTGTTCGGCAACGTCAATGACGAGCACAGCGCCGTATCGAAGGCCAAGGCCCGGGAGCAGGATTATGCGTTGCTCGGTTACCTGAACATCCGTCCCCGCACGACCTACCTAGGCAAGCTGCGCAACCCGAACCCGGCGATGCCGGACTACGAGGACCTGCCGCTCAGCCGCAAGGAATACAATTCCAAGAACAACTCCGCCCATGAAGGCGGTAAAAAAGAGCATGGTGCGGCTTCGCTTTCGAACGCCAAGCTCTTCGGAGGACTTAGCTGATGTCGCACGTTGAAACTACCGACGCCACGCAGGCCATCCTCGCCGAGGTCAACCCTGCGGTGAAGCCGCGTCCCGTTCTGGTTGAAAACAACCGGAGCCACGCCTGGATCACCGAGAGGGTCTGCGGCATCATCGAAGGCAAGACCCCGCTTTGGTGGTGGGTGTGCTTCGCGGTCGCTTGCGGCGTCACCTCCTGCTCGGTCATCGGTTTTGGATACCTTGTCGCCGCCGGTGTGGGCGTCTGGGGGCACGCCAGTCCGGTCAACTGGGCGTGGGATATCATCAACTTCGTGTTCTGGGTCGGCATCGCCCATGCCGGCACCTTGATCTCCGCGATTCTGTGCCTGACGCGCCAGAACTGGCGCACGTCGATCAACCGCACGGCCGAGGCTATGACGATTTTCTCCGTGGCCTGCGCCGGTCTTTTCCCTGCTCTCCATGTCGGTCGTGTCTGGCTTGCGGTGCTGCCCGGCTACCTGTTCCCGGCGCCCAATGCCAACGGCATCTGGCCGAACTTCCGCTCGGCGCTAGAGTGGGATGTGTTCGCCGTTTCGACCTACGGCTCGGTTTCGGTGCTCTTCTGGTATGTCGGGCTCATCCCCGATCTCGGCACGCTGCGCGACCGCTTCTTCAAAAAAGGCGACAAGATCCGCTCCGCCATCTACGGCTTTTTTGCGCTGGGCTGGCGCGGTTCCGCCCGCCATTGGGTCAACCACGAGATGGCCTACCTGCTTCTCGCCGGCATCGGCACTCTGATGGTGGTGTCGGTCTGCTCCATCGTTTCGTTCGACTTCGCCACTTCGCTGATCCCCGGCTGGCATACGACGATCTTTCCTCCGTATTTTGTGTGCGGCGCCATTTTCTCTGGGTTCGCCACGGTGATGACCCTGCTCCTGCCCATGCGGTCGATCCTAAAATTCGAGGATTTCATCACGCCCTACCACATCGACTGCCTGTGCAAGATCACCCTCGTGATGGGCACCCTCGTGGGCTACGCCTACCTGATGGAGTTCGTGATCGCATGGTATGGCGCGAATCCCAACGAGGGCTTCACCTTCGTGAATCGCACTTTCGGCCTCTACAACTGGGCCTACTGGATCATGTTTTCTTGCAACGTGATCACGCCGCAATTTTTCTGGTTCAAAAAGGTCCGCTCTAACTTCGCGCTGATCTTCATTCTCACGATCTTCATCAACATCGGCATGTGGTTTGAGCGTTTCGTGATCATCGTCACCTCGCTGGCTCGCGATTTCCTTCCGTCGAGTTGGGGTTACTACAGTCCGTCGATCGTTGAGATACTCACCTTTTTCGGCACGTTCGGCGTGTTTGCCGTTCTCTTCCTTCTTTTCATCCGCTTTCTGCCGGTCATCCCGATGGCCGAGGTCAAGACGGTCACACCGGAGGCCGATGTCCACGGCACCCAGCACTCCTGATTTCACCCAACCATGGATGCACAACCTTACGGCCTGATCGCCACCTTCGACACCGCCGCCGGCGTTTACCATGCGGCGAAGAATGTTCGCGACGCCGGCTATAAACACTGGGATTGCATCACTCCATTCCCCGTTCATGGTCTCGACTGCGCCATGGGTGTCAAACGCTCGCTCGTCCCGGCATTCGCCCTCGCGGGCGGCGTCGGCGGTTTCGTTGCTGCGATGGGTCTGGCATTTTTCACCGGGGCGATCGACTACAAACTCATCGTGGGCGGAAAACCCTTTTTCAGCCCGATTCCCGTGCTTCCGGTCGCGGTCGAGCTGGGTATCTTGTGTGCGTCCGTCGGCGCCGTCGTTGGCATGTGCGTCCTGTGCGGCTTTCCCAAACTCTACCACCCCGTGTTGAAGAGTGACCGGATCGTTTCCGCGCTGGATGATAAATTTCTCATCGTGATCGAGGCCCGCGACCCGAAATTCAACCTCGCCAACACCCGCGCCCTGCTTGAAAAAATCGGCGGTCTCGACGTGAAGGAGCTGGAAGCCTGAGCCATGCGCTACGTCTATCTCGCCACATTCTTCCTCGCCGCGCTGACGGTTTCCGTTCTCGGCTTCCGCGGTTCCCTGTCCACCAAGCCGCCGCTGGAGCTCAAGCCCGACATGGTGCACCAGGCCAAATACAAGCCGCAGTCCGACTCGCCCTTTTTTGCCGACGGCCGCACGGACCGTCCGCTGCCCGCCGGGGTGGTTCCGTATGGCCGGACGACCGCGTCGCCCGACGCCGCGTTTCTGGCCGCCGATGACGAGCTTTACCTTGGCAAAACCGCTTCCGGCGAATGGCTAGGTGGGTTTCCCAAGGCCGTGAAAGTGGACGCCCGCCTGATGGCGCGAGGGCAGGAACGCTTTACGATTTATTGCGCGCCATGCCACGGTGCGCTCGGCGACGGCAACGGCATCACCAAGCAATACGGTATGGGCGCCACGCCGACTTATCACGATGACCGCCTGCGAAAAATGGCGGAAGGCGAAATCTACAACACGATTGCCAACGGCAAGGGTGCGATGCTGTCTCAGGCGGACAAGGTCACACCGGAGGATCGCTGGGCCGTGATCGCCTATATCCGCGCCCTTCAACGCGCCCAAAACGGCACGGCAGCGGATGTCCCGCCAAGCCACAAAGCCGAGCTAGGCCTTAAATAAATGAGCACCCACGCTGCATCTGCCACTGCGGTTCTCCCTGCCGCTGCTCCCGCCGCCAGCAACGCCAACAAGGCGCTCGGTATCGGCCTTGTCGGCATCGCGCTTACGGGCCTCGGTCTGCTTGTTCCCGGCAACGCTTCCGCCGTCGCGGTCGCCTGGTTGGTGGGCATCGTCTTCTGGACTTCCATCGCGATCGGCATGCTGATGCTGATCATGATTCACCATCTCACCGACGCCGGTTGGTCGGTTGCGCTGCGCCGCCAGTTTGAACACGGACTTTCGGGTTTCAAATGGCTGCTGATCCTTTTTCTTCCGCTGTTGCTGGCTTCGTGGTTCGGCGCGGGCGACATCGTCTGGCCCTGGGGCAACGTGAACCATGTCCTGCACGCCGGCGAAACGGTCGGACAGGATCCGCTCTACCAGCACAAATCCCCCGTGTTGAACATTCATACGTTCAGTGTCATTTCCGTTCTCCTGTTCGCCTTCTGGATCTGGATCTCGGCCCGCCTGCGCAAGGCTTCGTTCGCGCAGGATATTGATGGCGAAATTAAGTGGACGCAGATGAACTATGTGACCTCCGCGTCGGGCATCGCGCTCACCGCGCTGACGCTCACCGCCGCGGCGTTTTGTTGGATCATGAGTTTGGAATACCACTGGGCCTCGACGATCTACGGCATGTGGTTTTTCTCGGACTGCATTCGCGGCGCGCTTTCCGTGGGCGTGCTGGTCCAGCTTTGGCTCTACGCCCGCGGTGACTTCAAGGGCATTCTCAACACGAAACACCTGCACAGCACCGGCATGTGGGTGCATGCGTTCACCGCATTCTGGGCCTATGTGGCCGTTTCTCAATATATCCTTATCTGGACATCCAACATCCCTGAAGAAACCTTCTGGTATAACATCCGCGAACTGAACCACGACGGCTCCATCAACCAGTGGTGGTATGTCGGCCTTGCGCTTGTCTACTGTCATTTCCTCGTGCCTTTCCTGCTGCTTCTTTCCTACAAGAACAAGATCGTCCCGAGACGTATCGCCCCCATGGCTTTCTGGATTTTTTCCACCGTCCTTCTCGATCTTGTTTACAATATTGTGCCGGTTCTGAAGGACGCCCATGGCAACGCGCAGCCGTTCGTGTCATTCACTCTTGTCTGGATCACTACATCCGTGATGGGGGTGGGCGGCGTGGTTGCCTGGTCATACCTGAAGAGCTTTGGAGCGACCAAACTGATCCCGATCCGCGACCCGCGCATTGTCGAATGTCTTACGCACCATGAGTGACGCCTCTCCCTCCAAGACCGGTTTTTGGATAACATTCGTGGCCGCCATCGGCGGTTTCGCCATCTTTGTCGCCATCCTGCTCGTCACCTATCTGCCAAAGCAGCCCGGGCCGTTGGGCGACGGCGCGCCCAATCGTTCGCCGGATGAGCGCAAGGCGGCACTTGCCGAACTCCGCGCCCATGAGGTTAAGGTTGCCACCAGCTACGGTTGGATTGACCAGGCCAATGGCGTCGTGCAATTGCCGATTGATCGCGCCATCGAACTCACGCTCAGCGAACTTTCCGCCAAGAAATAACCCGCTATCCAATGGACTGGTTCTTCTACGCGGTTGCCTTGCCCATGGCGGTGCTGTTTCTCTCCTCCACGGTTTATGCCTTTTGCTGGTCGTCTCAGCGCGGACAGTTGCGTGCTTTCGAAAAAGGCGCCGAGTCGATCTTTGACGACGAAGAACCCATTGGAAAGCCGACTGATTTTTTCCCGGGCAAGATGCCTGTTGCCAAGACGCCCGTCTCTAAATCCTAATTTTTACCGATGGCCTCCCTTCGCAATCTTGCCGCCTCGCTGAATCCTGCGACTTCGACCGATGACGTGAATCGTGCGGAATCGCGTGAGATCGATGCCTCCACCAAATGGCCGGCGATCTTCCTACTCGGCTCGGCCGTGGTCTGGCTCCTTATCGGGACGGTTTTCGCCCTGATCTCGTCGTTCAAGATGCACTCGCCCGAGTTCCTCGGCGATTACGAGTGGCTTACTTTTGGACGAATGCGTGCGGCCCATCTCAATGCCGTGGTTTATGGGTGGAGCGTTAATGCGTCTTTTGCGGTCGCCTTCTGGCTGATGGCACGTCTCTCGCGCTCGGTCCTGCGACACAGCGGTCTGTTGATTGTGGCTGCGGCATTCTGGAATATCGGCGTGACTCTCGGCATCGGCGGCATCTTGGCTGGCGACTCGACCTCTATCGAATGGTTGGAAATGCCGCTCTACGCGACACCGCTGCTTTTTTTGGCATATGCGCTGGTTGGAGCTTGGGCGGTCATTACTTTTCGCTTCGGAAAGTCGCAGCATATCTACGTTTCGCAGTGGTATATCCTCGCGGCGCTGTTCTGGTTCCCGTGGCTCTACTCTGTTGCTGAAATCATGATTCTCTTAACGCCGGCGCGCGGCACGGTGCAGGCGCTCGTCAACTGGTGGTTCGCCCACAATCTGATTGGCCTGTGGTTCACTTCCATCGGCCTTGGCGCGATTTATTATTTTCTTCCCAAGGTTCTGGGGAAACCGATCCATAGCTACTACCTTGCGGCGCTTGGTTTCTGGTCGCTCGCTATTTTCTACAACTGGACGGGAGTGAGCCATCTGATTGGCGGTCCGGTTCCTGTCTGGGTGCAGTCGGCGGGCATCGTGGCCTCGTTCATGATGATTATTCCTGTGTTCGTAACGGCGATCAATCATCACATGACGATGCTCGGCAACTTTGACGCGTTAAAAAACAGCCCGACGCTCCGGTTCATCGTTTTTGGAGCGGTGGCCTATACGCTCACCTCGCTTCAAGGTTCTCTGATGGCTGTCCGCAGTTGGTCGGAGGTAACTCACTTCACCCATTACACGGTGGCTCATGCGCACTGGGGCATGTATGCCTTTTTCACGATGACGATGTTCGGCAGCATCTATTACATCATGCCGCGTATTCTCCTCCAGGAGTGGCCTTCCGCCAAACTAATCAGCCTGCATTTCTGGGCGACAGCGTTTGGCGTGACGCTCTATGTGGCGGATCTCTCCATCGGCGGAATTATACAGGGTCTTCTTCTGAATACCCCGGTGCTGGCCCATAAATTCGGCTTGCAGGAGGGCACCGATCCGGTGCCGTTCCTCGACACGGTCAAAGCGGCACTGCCTTACTTGAAGTGGCGCAGCTACGCAGGTATTCTGATCACGGTTGGCCATGTCGCATTCGCCATCAATTTTGTGTGGATGATCGTCCGCAGCGTTGAAGTCACCAAGACAAAGCTCACGCTTTTCTGCACTCCCACTGACACGGAGGTTGCCGCACGATGAATCGCGCCCCCCTGATTTTCCTGAGCATCTTTTTCGCGCTCGCCTTGTCGTGGACGGGCATCGTGCTGGTAAACCAGATCAGCTACGGTTCACTCCAGCCCGTTTACGACGAGAACGATGGCAAGGCTTACCCGTTGCAAACGCCCGGCCTCGCCGCGCGCGGCAAGCTCGTCTATCAGGATCTCGGTTGCATTTCGTGCCACAGTCAACAGGTGCGTCGTCTGGGCTACGGCTCTGATATAGCACGTGGTTGGGGCGAACGCCAGAGTGTTGCGCACGATTATATCCGCGAAGATCGTGTGCTGCTCGGCACCATGCGCACCGGTCCCGACCTCCGTAATATCGGTGCCCGCCAGGCGGACCACACTTGGCATTATCTGCATCTTTATGATCCACAGATCACCTCCGCCGGCTCTAATATGCCGCCGCATCGGTTCCTTTTCGAGACGCGCAAGGTTATCGGCCAGCCATCCCCCAAGGCGATTCAGGATAAACTTCCGGAGAAGTATCGGCCCAAGGCCGGCTATGAAATCGTGCCCACCGAGCGTGGTGAGTCTCTCGTTGAATACCTGCTCAGTTTGAAAGACACCTACGCTTATCCCGAGACAAAGAACGTCTATGTCGAGCCCGCTCCCGAAGCCGGCAAGGAAGGCGAAAAGAAATGAGCGACAATCCAATCAAGAAAGACCCACGTCTCGACCGGTCCGGCTTATCGGATGAGCGTCTCCAAGAGGTGCATTCGATTCTCTTGCGCGAAAAGCCCGAGCCGAAGGAGGGCGACACACCGTTGCCGCTGTTCATCCTCGGCTTTGTGACAGCGGTGATCTTTGCAGGCATCATCTACTTTGTGCACTACCGAGGCGGTCTTGAAACGGGATTCCATAAAGCCGCGTTGATTTATGACGAGCGCTATGACCCGACGAAGGCAGGCGTGGCTGGGCAGGAGACCAAGGTTGATCCTGTGGCCCAAGGGAAACTTCTTTTTCAAACCTGTGCAGCCTGTCATCAGGCCACCGGCATCGGCGTGCCCGGAGTTTATCCCCCGCTGGCCGGTTCCGAATGGGTGACAGGCGGCGATGAACGCGTCGTTCGCATCATGCTCCAGGGCCTCACTGGTCCGCTGAAAGTCGAGGGCAAGGATTACAACGGTAACATGCCCGCCTTCGGACCGGGTGGTGGCTATAACTTGAGCGATGAGAAGATCGCCTATGTGATCAGCTACATCCGTCAAGAGTGGGGCAACAAGGCTGCCGAGATCACGACGGATAAGGTGAAAGAAATCCGTGAAAAAGGCGACGTCGGTCGCGTCAAGCCGTGGTCGTTTGAGGAACTCGAAGCGATCAAGTGACGGAACAAGGTGCGCTGATCCGAAGGGAAAGTTCAAGATTCCGGTCGTGTTTTTTTGGCGAAGCAACGAAGATTTGAGAGATCATGCTTCAGCTATCGCGTGACAATTCTTCCGAGTCGCGTCTTGGCGACGACGGTGCTTCAAGCATGATGCTTCCCCGCTTTAAAAATATTTTGTAGCAAAATGGGCAACCAACAGGCTCATCCATAACGCGGTGGATTATCGGTGGTGCCTGAAAATATGTTGGAGGCTTGGGATTGCCCCAAGCCGGCAGGGGCGTCATTTTCATGTTGTGATCGCTTCCGTTGCTTTCCGGAATTTCAAGGCCTTGCGCGAGACCAGCCTGATCTTGGCGCCGTTCAATCTTGTGATCGGCCCCAACGGGTCCGGTAAGACGAGCTTGATTCAGGCCATGGTGCAGCTGCGTGCGCTGGCGCGTCTGCCGCTCCGTGAATTGATGCCCGATGACGAGCGCCATCCTGAAGGCGCTGAAATCACTTTCCGCTTCCAGCCGCCGTTTGACGGTTTGGAGGCTTCCCTGAGCTGTGTGTCGGAATCGCTCTGTGATTTTCTTCAAGTGACACCATTGTCCACTGGAGGAGGGGTTGATGACTGGGTTGGTTTGAGAGCACGATTACTCAGTCTGAAGAGCTATCGTTTCAATCATGAGGCAATCGCCTCGACATCAGCACTCAAGGATGGTGGTGAACTTGCGCCCGATGGCGTCAATCTCGCGGCTGTGCTCTTTACTCTGAGGAATACAAATCCCAATATCTTTGAGTGTTTCAAGGCAGAGTTGCTCCGCATTCAGCCTGAGTATGACGAGATCACCTTGATCGAGCAGGCCGATCATACGATTGCCTTGGGACTGCGGCTTGCCGAAGGAGCCGAGGTCGTTCCGTCCGACAATCTGGCGCAAGGCACGCTGTATCTCCTGGCGATTCTCGCGCTCGCCTTTGATCCGGAGCCGCCAGCCATCGTGTGTATCGAAGAGATTGACCGGGGAATCCATCCACGGTTGCTCCGTGAAATCCGCGACCTGCTCTACCGGCTCAGTTACCCCGCATCCACGGGTGATACTCGTCCGTCGGTGCAGGTTGTTGCGACCACGCATTCTCCTTACCTGCTGGATCTTTTCCGGGATCATCCCGAGGAGGTTGTCATCACCGAGAAACACGGGCGTACCGCTCATTTTACCCGTCTGAGCGACCGTGCGGATCTGGCCGCACTGCTGGAGGATGGTTCGTTGGGCGATCTTTGGTTTTCCGGGATTCTGGGCGGCGTCCCCGACGAACAATGAAACTTGCCGTCCTGAGTGAATCTCCCGCCGACGAGGCCGCGATTGTGGTGCTGGTGGAGGCTGTGATAGGCGGACATTTTAAACATGTGCGTCCGGGTCTGCGCGCCCGCGGCTGGCCTTCGGTGGCGCAGGTGCTGCCCTCCATCATCCGGCATCTCCACTTCAACACCGATGCCGATGGTCTTGTCGTCGTCGTGGATAGCGACGATTCCGTCGTGCACAACGCAGAGCATGACGCCCCGGGGTACTTTCATCCACAGTGCCGGATGTGCCGGTTGCGGGCCGTTTTCAGGCAGACCACGAAAAAATTTCCTGCGTCTCATGGTCGCAGTCGGATTTTTCACGGCGTCGGTATCGCTGTTCCTGCCGTTGAGGCATGGTATCTGTGCGGTTGCGACGAGCAGGTGAGCGAGTCGGCGTGGGTGGCGGGGCAGGGGACGGGCCAGTTGCCCTATACTCGAGCCGAGCTGAAATTCCGCGTTTACGGTACGGATCGCCCCAATCTGCAACTGGAGATCCAGCGCGCTGTGGAGGAGGTGCGCCGCCAACGCCACGATCTGCGCCGGCTGGAAAACGACTTTCCCAGCTTTGCCGCGCTCGCCCGGGACATCAGGGGGTGGAATAAAAACAGTTGACGTATCAACAATAGGCATTACAACAAATATCATGCAGACGGTATTGAGCTACGAACTGACCAAGGAGGTGATGGCCACGGCGGACATTTTCCTGCGCGAAAGCCAGCGGCTTTTTCGTCCGCATGGCCTGACGGCGGCTCAATTCAACGTGCTCAACGTTCTCGCTGACGCCGCTGACGGTTTAAGCCAGCGGGAGTTGGGAGACATCTTGGTGGTTGATCGTTCCAATATCACCGGTTTGCTGGATCGGTTGGAGAAAGCCGGTCTGGTCAAACGAACCGATCATCCTTCCGACCGGCGTATCTATCGCGTGTCGCTGACTCCGGCTGGCCGCAGGCTCTGGACCAAAGTCGATTCGCTTTATAGGAAAGTAGTCGCGCAGGTCACAGCCGGCCTCAGCGACAAGCAGTCACGTGATACGATTATTGTCCTAAAATCACTCCAAGTTGGGGCCGCCTCGTGGCGGTTGCCGAAAAACTGATTTATTTGCATGAGCTCATTCGAACAACGTCTCAGGCAGGAATCTGTCGGCTGGGCGCAGGAGGGACTCGTAAGCGGGTCGCAACGCGAGGCCTTGCTTGCACGCCACCCAGAAACGGAATCGTCGGGCGGCGGTCGCTTCGTGGCGATTCTTGGTTCTGTGGGCGGCGCGCTTCTGCTGGCGGGCGTGTGTCTGCTCATCAGCGCCAATTGGCAGAAGATCGGCGACTGGGTGAAGATCGGCGGACTCGTCGCCCTGCTGGTGGGAGCTTACGGCGTAGGGTGGTGGGCGAAGATAGCGCCGGGCCGGTATTCCAAGACGGGCGATGTTTTTTTTATGCTGGGAGCGGGGCTGTTCATGGCCGGCATCGCTCTGGTGAGTCAGATTTTTCATCTTAACTCCCGGCCGGCCTCGGGCGTGCTCATCTGGTGGCTGGGGATCGTGGCGATTCCGTGGTTGGCGCGCTCGAAGGGCGCTCAATTTGTCAGCTTGGTGGCGGGGCTGACATGGATCGGCCTGGAAATGGGGACGCGAGGCTCATGGCTGGAGATCTATTTCTCATCGCACGGATACCATGGTGGCAGCGAAGTGCCGTTCGTCGGTATTTACAGTATGCTTGGTTTGGCGCTTTGGCTGACTGGGCTAGGATTGCGCACAACGCGGCACGAGGACTTTGCCGGGCTGCACGAAAAACTGGGATCCTTGCTTGTCTGCGTGGCGCTCTATATCTTGGGATTTGCCCGGCATCACTGGGAGTGGCGCTCGCAGGAGGAATTCATGGTGCTGCATCCGCTTTTATTGGCGGGCGTTCTGGTTCTGACCGGCGCGATCTTTGCGTGGAGACGCAGCCGCAGGGAGGTGTTGTCGTTGTCGGTTTGGTGGGTGACCGCGTTGGTGCCAATGGTCGCGCTGTCGGCAGGTATTCATCTCAACGACGGCGGCTGGCTGTGGAGCGCGTTGGCGTGGACCGGTCTTTTTGTCCTCAATATCGCGATGATTCGCACGGGTCTGGCCACGGGCCGCGCAGGGTGGGTGAATCTCGGCATCGGTTTTATCGCGCTTAACATCATCACCCGCTACTTCGATCTCTTCGGGACGATGTTGCAGGGCGGCATCTTCTTCGTGGTCTCCGGAGTGATCGTGCTGACGCTGGGGATTTATCTGGAACGAAAGCGTCGAGTCTGGATGGCGCAGATGCGCGCCGGAAAGGAGGTCCTATGACAACTCATTTATCTACTCGTTGGCTGTGGGTGATCGTGGCGTTGCAGGCGGTCTTTCTGCTTTCGTGGGCCGGTTACCATGAGACGGTGCGCCAAACGGCGCCCACCCTCCGGCTTAAAGGACTGCCGGTTGATCCGCGCGATATTTTGCGTGGCGACTATATGACGATGAACTACGAAATCAGCCGTCATCCCGTTCCGACCGGCTGGGAGCAAGGACAATCCGAGGTTTATGTCGTGTTCAAAACACAGGATAAATTCCAGATGATCGATGAGATTTTGCTGAGCGAGCCAGCCTCGACCGATTCTCGCCGCTGGGTTGTGGCGCAGGCTTACGGCGATCGAAAATCAACGCTGCGTCTTAATTACGGTATCGAACGGTTTTTTGTTCCCGAGGGGCGAGGAACGCCGCGTTTCAAAACAATTGAAGTGGAGGCGTCGATCAGCCCGACCCATCGTCTCTACATCAAGCGTATGCTGCTCGATGGGAAACAGTTTCCCTGAGGCGGTTCTTGTCGTCTTAGTCCAATCCCTTGCCTCCGCCATGACTAGATCCATCTTTCCCAAGAGAGCTTATACTCATGGTTTGATTACGTTTCCGGCCATCGTGCTGTCGCGCCTGCTTTACCGGGTGCGAACTCGCGGCATTGAACGCATTCCCAAGGGCGGCGCGCTGTTGGTGGCCAACCATATTTCCTACATTGATGCCATCGTGATCCAGCTCGCGTGTCCCCGCCCGATCCGATTCGTGGGGGCCGAGGTATTTCGTAATGCTCACTGGCTTTACGCGCTGGCCTTCAAGCTCACAGGCACCATCCCGGTATCATCGGCCAACGCGCTTGAGACGACGCGCCGTGTCGCCAAGTCCCTTCAGGCCGGTGAACTCGTTTTGATTTTCCCCGAAGGGTCGATCTCGCGCACCGGACAGCTCATGAAACTGGAGCGCGGCTTCGAGCTCATGGCGCGCAAGGCGGGCGTGCCGGTTGTCCCCGTGGCGCATGATGGGCTTTGGGGTTCCGTGTTTTCATTTTCCGGAAACCGCTATCTTTTCAAGTCTCCTCGCATTATGCGAAGCGCCGTCTTTGTCGCATGGGGCGAGCCGATTTCGGCGGACAAGGCCGATACCACCAATGTGCGCCGGGCGTTGCTTGATCTGGGCTGCGAGGCTTATGAGGAGCGGCCGCAACTCAAGCGGCATCTCGGCCGCGAGATTGTGCGCGGCTTGGTTCGCCGTCCCTGGCATGTGCCGCTGGTTGATCGCACCGCCGCCCGTCGTCCGATTACGGGCGCCCAACTGCTGGCGGCGGCGGCGGCACTTTCGCGTCATCTGAAACGCACCGTGGCGGAGAAGCGCGTGGGCATCGTGCTGCCGCCGGGCGCGGGAGCGACCATCGCCAACCTTGCGGTGCTGTGCGCGGGCAAGGTGCCGGTTAACTTCAACTTTACCGCCGGGCGCGCCGCCGGCGAATCGAGTCTGCGCATGTCGGAGGTGAAAACCGTGATTTCGGCCGATATTGTCCGAGCCAAGGTTGCGGATTTTCCGTGGCCTGAACACACGCTGGATTTGGCCAAAACCATGGCGGAACTCGGAGGAAAACGGGCGTTGCTGCCGTGGTTGGTGGCGGCATGGATTCTGCCCAACCAGTGGGTGGCTGGGCTGCTAAGCCTGCCCAAGCGTGGGGATCGCGAGGAGGTCGGCCTGTTGTTCACCAGCGGCAGCTCTGGCGAGCCGAAGGGCGTGGTTCTCTCCCATCGCAACGTTCTGGCCAACTGCTGGCAGTTTTCGTCGCTCTCCATTTTCCCGCAGTCTGCGATCATGTTGAGCTGCCTGCCGATGTTTCATAGCTTCGGCTTCACCGTTAACCTTTGGTATCCGTTGTTGCGCGGCTGTCGTTCGGTCACGGTGCCCAGTCCGCTCGACACAAGGAAAATCATCGACGCCATTCGCGACGAGGAAGTCAGCGTGATGGTGGGCGCGCCCACATTCATGCGACCCATCCTGAAAAAAGCCGCGTCGCGAGAGCTGCGCACGTTGCAGATTCTTGTTTCTGGCGCGGAGAAGTTGCCGATGGATCTTTATCAGGGGATTCTGGAGAAATTTCATCTTGAGATCATGGAGGGTTACGGGATGACCGAGGCTTCGCCGGCCACGAATGTAAACCAACCCGATCCGCTCATCGTCACAGAAACGGCCGAGTACCAACCCGGAAAACGTCTGGGGACGGTTGGCCGACTGATGGTGGGTATGACGGCACGCGTGCTCGATCCGGAAACCAAGGAACCCGTGCCCATAGGTCAGACTGGAATGATCGCGTTTCGCGGGGCAAACATCTTCAACGGCTACCTTGGTGACGGGGCCAAGACCCGTGCGGCCTTTCACAACGGCTGGTATATCACCGGCGATCTTGGGCGTTTTGATGAAGACGGATTTCTGACCATTGAGGGGCGAATTTCGCGATTCTCTAAAATCGCGGGCGAGATGGTGCCGCACGG
>CAIVDS010000079.1 GCA_903904685.1 uncultured Verrucomicrobiota bacterium | reverse complement strand
GCAAATGCGTGAAAGACGTCGCCGGCTACAATCTCCGCGATCTCTTCATCGGCAGCGAGGGCACCCTCGGCGTCATCACCAAAATCCTGCTCAAACTCCTCCCCAAGCCCGCCGCGCGCCAGACGCTGCTCGCCACCTACGCGACGATGGACGCCGCAGCCGAAACCGTCTCCGCCATCATCGCCGCCAAAATCATTCCCTGCACGCTCGAGTTTCTCGACCGTACGACGATCCGGTGCGTCGAGGACTTCGCCCATGTCGGCCTGCCGCGCGATGCCGAGGCTCTGCTGCTCATCGAAACCGACGGTCACCCCGCCGCCGCCAATGACGAGGCCGCCCGCATCGATGAACTCGCCATCGCCCACGGCGCTACCAACGTCCGCCGCGCCCGCGATGCCGACGAGGCCGGCCAGCTCACCACCGCCCGCCGCAGCGCCTTCAGCGCCCTCGCCCGCCTGCGTCCCACCACGATTTTGGAAGACGTCACCGTTCCCCGCAGCGAACTCGCCGATATGATTCGCGAGATCGCGGCCATCGCCGCGAAGCACCGGCTCACCATCGCGACCTTCGGCCATTTTGGCGACGGCAACCTCCACCCCACTATCCTCACCGACGAACGCGACACCGCCGAGATGCACCGCGTGGAACTCGCCCTCGCCGACATCTTCACGGCCACGTTGGCGCGCGGCGGCACCATCACCGGCGAACACGGCGTCGGCCTCGCCAAAAAACCCTTTCTCAAGCAACAGCTCGGCGACAACTCCCACGAACTGCTCCGCCTTGTGAAGCGCGCCCTCGATCCGACCGCTCTGCTGAATCCCGGCAAGATATTCGATTAAGTCCGCGTCACCACTCCCCCACGCCCTCTGTGTCATCTCCCGGCCAAACCCAAAACCTGCTCAAGGGACTCGATTACTCCGTTCTCCAGCAGTGCATGCACTGCGGCCTGTGCCTGCCCACCTGCCCGACCTACCAGGAGACGGGCAAGGAGCGCAACTCCCCCCGCGGCCGCATCTCCCTCATGCGCGCCATCGCCGACGGCGAACTCGATGTCACCAAGGCCTTCGGCGAGGAAATGTATTACTGCCTCGGTTGCCTCGCCTGTACCTCCGCCTGCCCCGCCGGGGTCAATTACGCCGGGCTTTTCGAAACCGCCCGCGCCGAGGTCGAGCGCGTCGGCGTGCTCGACAACCCCGTGCGCGACACCATCCGCGCCGTCGCCCTGCGCGGCCTTTTCACCCGTCCGCGCGCGCTTCGTCTTTTGGGACGCCTGCTCTGGCTCTATCAGCGCACCGGCCTGCAAACCGCCTTCCGCAGTCTGAAGCTCACCGCTCTTCTCCCTGAAAATCTGCGCACTCTCGAAACGCAGACCCCGGCGGTTCAGCGCCATTTCTCCGACGCGCTCATCGCCGAGACCACGCCCGCTCGTGGCGAAAAACATCACCGCGTCGCCATGCTCACCGGTTGCGTGCAAGATCTGCTTTTCTCCGATGTGAACCGTGCGACCGTCGAAGTGCTTGCTGAAAATGGCTGCGAAGTCTTCACGCCCCGAGCCCAATCTTGCTGCGGATCGCTGCACGCGCACAACGGCGACCTCGCCACCGCCCGCCTCCTCGCCCGCCGCCAGCTCGATACGATCGACCCGTTCTCCGTCGACGCCATCATCTCCAATGCGGGCGGCTGCGGCTCGCACCTCCGCCACTACGATCACCTGTTGCAAGACGACCCCGCCTACGCCGCCCGCGCCGCCGAGTGGTCCCGCAAATTGCGCGACATCTCAGAATACCTCGTCGAAATCGGCTTTCGGCGGCCTCACTCGGCGGAAGCGCCATCCATCGCGGTCACTTACCACGAATCCTGCCACCTCTGCCACGGACAGAAAGTCTCCCGCCAGCCCCGAGAAATCCTTCGCTCCCTGCCCGGCGTCGAGCTGCGCGAGTGCGCCGAGGCCACTTGGTGCTGCGGCAGCGCGGGTATTTACAACATTACGCAACCCGACACTTCCGCCCGGCTCCAGGACCGTAAACTCGGACACCTCGCCGCCACCGGCGCATCGCTCCTTGCCACCGCCAATCCCGGCTGCCATTTGCAGATTCAAAACGGCCTGCACCAGCGCGGCGACCACACGACCGCGGTCACCCATCCTGTCGTGCTCCTCGCCAAGGCCTACGCCGCCGAGCGCACCCGCCAGGACTGGTAAAAATCTCACGTATTGACGCCACCTTTACGGCGGCGTTTTCTACGTCGCATGAGCGACTCTCCGGCAGCCTCCCCGACGACCAAATATAAACGCATCGTCCTCAAGTTAAGCGGCGAGGTGCTGAGCGGAAAATCCAACAACCCCATCGACGCAAGCGTCCTTGAACGAGTCTCGTCTCAAGTAAAAGAGATCCACGGCATGGGCGTCCAGGTGTGCGTCGTCATCGGCGGCGGGAACATCTTCCGCGGCTTGCAGGGCGAGAAACGCGGCGTCGATCGCACCACCGGCGATTACATGGGCATGCTCGCCACCGTCATCAATTCCCTCGCCCTCATGGACTGCCTTGAAAAAATGGGCGTCTCCACCCGCGTCCAGAGCGCCATTCCCATGAACCAGGTCGCCGAGCCGTTCATCCTCCGCCGCGCCATGCGCCACCTCGAAAAAGGCCGCGTCGTCATCTTCGCCGCCGGCACCGGCAACCCTTATTTCTCGACCGACACGACCGCCGCCCTCCGCGCCTCTGAGATGCACGCCGACATCATCATGAAGGCCACCAAGGTCGATGGCATCTACGACAAGGACCCCAAGAAGCACGCCGACGCCGTCAAATACGACCAACTCACCTTTATCGACGCCATCCGCCAGCGCCTCAACGTCATGGACTCGACGGCGTTCTCCCTTTGTTTGGACAACAACGTCCCCATCCTCGTGTTCGACCTCAACGATCCCCACGCCATCCAGAAAGCCGTCACCGGCCAGAAAATCGGCACCCTCGTCCACGGATAAACCGCCCCCTCTTTCTCTTTCCTCTTAATCGTTCTCCTTCTCCACCGGCTTCCGCCCATCGTTCTCCTTCCCCCTCAATGCCTCTCATGAGCACCGCCATCATCTCCGACGCCCAGACTCGTTTCAGAAAAGCCGTGGACCACACCCTCCACGAATTCGCCAATATCCACACCGGCAAAGCCAATCCTTCCATGGTCGAAGGCATCATGGTCGAGGCCTACGGCTCCATGATGCGCATCAAAGACTGCGCCGCCATCTCCACCCCTGACGCCCGCCAGATCGTCATCCAGCCCTGGGACAAAGGCCTCACCCAAGCCATCGCCAAGGCCATCCAGATCGCCAACCTCGGCTTCAACCCCTCCGTTGATTCCGCCCTCGTGCGCATCCCCCTCGCCGATATGAGCCGCGAACGCCGTCAGGAATTCGTCAAGGTCGCCAACCGCCTCGCCGAGGAAGGCCGCGTCCATGTCCGCAACGTCCGCCGCGATGCCCTCGAGTCCGTCAAAAAAGCCAAGCTCCCCGAGGACGAGGCCAAGCGCGCCGAAAAAGACATCCAGACCGCCACCGACAAATCCATCGAGGAAATCAACAAGCACCTCGCCGCCAAAGAAAAAGACCTCCTCACCGTCTGACCGGTCCCAATCCTTGGCAGCCCCGTGAAAACCTCCGCCCCCAGGCGCGTCGTCATCAAGCTCGGCACCGGCGTCCTCACCTCCGGCATCGGCCAGCTTGACACCATCCGCATTGCCGCCATCGCCGCCGAGATCGCCGCCCTCCGTCTTGCCGGCACCGAGGTCATCGTCGTTTCCTCCGGCGCTGTCGGCCTCGGCATGGGGCGGCTCGGCCTCAAGAAAAAGCCCTCCGAACTCTCCCGCAAGCAGGCCTGCGCCGCCATCGGCCAGTCCCTCCTCATGCAAACGTGGCAGAGCGGCTTCGAGCCCCATGGCCTCACCGTCGCCCAGGTTCTCCTCACGCACGAAGATCTCCGCGCCCGCAGCCGCTACCTCGGCGTCAAGGAAACCCTCGAAAAGCTCATCGATTACGGCGCCATCCCCGTCATCAACGAAAACGACACCGTGAGCGCCGCCGAAATCAAGTTCGGCGACAACGACACCCTCTCCGCGATGGTCGCCAGCCTCGTTGACGCCCAGCACCTCGTCATCCTCTCCACCGCCCCCGGCCTCATCGACATGAAAGGCACCGGCCTCATCGTCCCCGTCGTCGAGAAGATCACCCCCGACATCGAAGCCATGGCCGGCGGCACCACCAGCGAGACGGCCACCGGCGGCATGATCTCCAAAATCTCCGCCGCCAAGCTCGCCACCAAATCCGGCTGCGGCGTCTTCATCGCCAGCGGCGCCGAACCGCTGATCCTCGCCCGCCTCTTCAGCGGACGCGGCCCCGGCACCTTCTTCGTCCCCAGCGGCCTCCCCATGGAGTCAAAGAAACGCTGGCTCGCCTACTTCCAGCGCCCCGCCTCGGGAATCCGCATCAACGCCTGCGCCGTCCCCGTCCTCCGCGACCAAGGCCGCAGCCTCCTCGCCATCGGCGTCACCGGCGTCACCGGCGGTTTTGCCAGCGGCGACATCGTCAACATTCTCGACCCCGACGGCAACATCATCGCCCGAGGCGTCGCCGCCTATTCCGACACCGAGGTCAAAGCCATCGGTGGCAAAGCCAGCGAGCAGGTTAAACCCCTTTACCCGAACCGCCGGCACCTCGAAGTCGTCCACCGCGACAACCTCGTCGTCCTTTAAGAAGCCGTGGACAAGTCCTGCGATCATGATTTGGCAAGACGGCGGGTCTGAGAGCAGAGGCGGCGAAACAAATCGTGGCCTCGGAGTGAGCGGTGAGCCATTCGAGGGAGTGCGGCGTAGCTGCCGTCCACAAAGCCGGCCTTCAGCCGGGTCGATAAACTCCTGTACCGCACCACGCCACGTCGGCTTGCGGCCTACCACCCGTTGTTTCCCGTCCAGAAGTGCGGTTCACACGCCGTCCG
>CAIVDS010000078.1 GCA_903904685.1 uncultured Verrucomicrobiota bacterium | reverse complement strand
CCCGCGAGCGTCACGGCCAACGCGGGCATCCGCATCGAGTTCAAGCTCAGCGCCACGCACTCGCTGCGCTGATTTCCCTCGTCAATCGCCTGCTCACGAAGGCCCGACCCGCAAGGTCGGGCCTTTTTCGCGCGCCGAGGGACGTCCGTGTGATCGCAAAGGAACGGGAGGGGATGACGGCTACCGTGTCCCGGGTTCGCCCCAGATGCGGGCGAGGGTGGTTTGGATCTTTTGCTCGAAGCGGGTGATCAGTTCGCGGTTGGCGGCGACCAGCGCTTGCTCGGCTTCGATCTCCGCCACGATGGCGCGCTGCGTGGCGAGGGGCGGGAGGGGGATTTTCACTTGGACCAAAGCATTCCCGTTGAATTGGGGTTGGCCTCCGCCAGTCATGAGAGCATTGGCTTGGCTCCAATACAGATCGCTCTGAGCAAAGACCCAGTAGTAGCGCGGAAGGACTCGGTCTTTCGGGAAGCGAAGCCGAATCAGGAACGAAGCAAAAACTGCTGGATAAGTCTCCTCGAAGATCATGGTCTTCCCGAAGGTCGCGCCGGTTCGAGCCACGAGTATATCGCCGTTCGAGAGTAATGACTCCCTCGCGTCTTTGGTCAACGTGATGAACTTGGGGTCTTCTGCTCGGAGCTTTCCGTCCGGAGAGATGTCGGTGATTCGGACGAAACGGGTATCACCTTGATCCGCTGCCTTCTCGGTGAACCCGTATTCAGGCTTGGTGATTTCACCCAGCTCCACCAACGGCCAGTCGGGGTGGATGGGGATGTGGGGGCGGTAGTGGTCGAGGACGGCGCGAGCGCCGTTGATGACTTTCTGGTAGCCCTCGATCTCCGCCACGATCTCCTGCTGCACCGCCAGCGGCGGCAGGGGGATTTGGAAGTTTTCGACGTAGCCGCGTGGCACACGCTGCAATCCGCCGGTGCCGGTCATCTGGGCGATGGCAGCAGCTCGAAAGAGCGGGTGTATGACGCAGAAATAGACCCACTCGGGCAAAACCTGTCCGTTGCTCCGCAGGACATAAAACTCGCTGGAGCCGAATCCAATTCCGTTGAGCAGGCCGCGAGCGATGCCTGCTTTGCCGTTTTCAAAACAAGGCGTGACCTTGGCGAGGAGGACATCGTTGTCCTCGAAGTAGGTGTAACTCGTTTGGACTTCGGAAAGTTGCTTCGTATCGCTGGGCTGAAAGGCGATGCGGTGTTCGTTGAGGTCGGCCATCGGAACGAATGAAACGCGGGTATCGAGCGACTTCCCGTCGAGCTGGCTTTTCCTCGGATTCACGGTGCAGACCTCACCGAGTTTTACCAAAGGGAAGAGGTGAGTCTTGGCTGCGCCCTCCCGATACCGCTCGCCGCTGAGGTTGTAGTCGCCGTTGGCGGCGAGCTTTGCCTTGGGGACGATCTGGGCGGTGGAGAGGGGGGAGGGGGATGCTAATTTGAAATCTTCGGGAATTTGAGATTTGAGAGCGGAGGGGGCTGCTAATTTGGAATCTTGGGAAATTTCAGATTTGAGAGCGGCGGGGGGGATTTGCGATCTGAGGGCGTGGAGATAGGCGGCGAGTTCGGCCTGCACTTGCGTGAGCTGCTCGCCCGCGATGGCGCGGCGCTGGGCGCCGAGACCATAGCCGTCGTTCTCGACCTTGAAGAAGGCGATGGTGTCGCTGCGTTTCGCGAGGGATTTGTCGAGAATGAGGATGCTGGTCTTCACCCCGGAGTAGGGGTTGAAACAGCCGGCGGGGAGGGAGACGACGGCGACGAGGGAGTTTTCAACGAGCATCTTGCGCAGTTCTTTGTAGGCGGTCTGGCTCTGGAAGATGATGCCCTCGGGCACGATGATGGCGGCGCGACCGTTGGGCGTGAGGTGCTCGGCCATGTAGTCCACGAAGAGGACTTCGCTGCGCTTGGCCTGGATGGAGAAACGCTTGTGGGGCTTGATGCCGCCTTTCGGGGACATGAAGGGCGGGTTGGCGAGGATGACGTCGGCATGCTCACCCATTTCTCCTCTGAGGTAAGAGTGTCGTATTCGTAGATGTGGGGATCGGTGAAGCCGTGAAGGTAGAGATTCACCAGAGAGAGGCGCACCATGTCCGGCGAGATGTCGTAGCCGGTGAAGTTTTTGGCGAGGCGGCCCTTTTCGTCGGGCGTGAGCTTGCTGTGGCCCTTGGCGTCGGTATTGGTGCGGAGGATGTGCTTGTAGGCGGAGATGAGGAAGCCGGCGGTGCCGCAGGCGGGGTCGAGGATGGTTTCGTTTTTCTGCGGGGCGAGAACCTCGACCATGAAATCAATGATGTGGCGCGGGGTGCGGAACTGGCCTGCATCGCCCTGCGATCCGAGGACGCTGAGGAGATACTCGAAGGCGTCGCCGAGACGTTCGCTGTG
>CAIVDS010000077.1 GCA_903904685.1 uncultured Verrucomicrobiota bacterium | reverse complement strand
GGTGCTATTCTTCTAAAGAAGAAGGTGGGGGAGGAGATCGCTACGCTCCTCCCCCCACCTTCTTTCGACGGGACAAACAAAACGCCGCGCCGTTGGGTGGACCAGCAAGCCGTCACCGTGCCCG
This sequence comes from uncultured Verrucomicrobiota bacterium, assembly GCA_903904685.1. Taxonomy (GTDB): domain Bacteria; phylum Verrucomicrobiota; class Verrucomicrobiia; order Opitutales; family Opitutaceae; genus Rariglobus. Next base: position 6,976 of record CAIVDS010000077.1, on the reverse strand, counting down.
GCTGGTTTACCAAACCACACCCTCCATCGCGTCGACGCGCTCGTTGCCATGCTCCCTGTCTGGTTAACCATCCTTGGCCTACTCGCCCTACGCAGCCACGTCGGCATGGACGCCAGACCGCGCGGACCGCGTCTCTTCATCGGCCTCGCCGATCCGCGCCACGAACACGGGGGGGGCTTGCGAATACTGCCACCGCGAGACCTCGCCCGCCCCTCTGACATATCCCAGGCAGGTCGCGCCGACCGCCTTCGCCCACGTCACGAGTTTCGCCACAACCCCAAACAGCGCTCGCAACCGGTTCACGACATCGCGTCTGATGGCCCGCGCGTTCGTTTTAAGCCGCGTGAACCAGCCGGACGAGGTCTGGTGGCTGTGACGCTCCGCATCGCGAAATCGGCCCATTGCTAGCCACCAAACTGCTATTGAGCAATCATATGCAGACAAGTGAATCTAGAGCGTTTCAAGTGAAACGGTAGCCGTAAAGGAGGTCGGACCTCCCGGTCCGATCCAATGGAATTCCCTTGCACGATCATCATGACGGACCTGGAGGTCCGTCCTCCGCTTAGCCTATATGCGGCTGCAGTTTTACTGAAAATGCCTAGGTGAAGTTCGCTGATTCAAAGCTTCGTCGTTCGCAATCGTTGCGCAGGGCATAATCGACATCTGCGACGACTGGCGGAGCTCGCGCTCCGCGCATTGTTCACGAACGCACCCGCAAGCGGGTGCTCGCTCGCCAGATCGCTTCCCCCTCTCTTACTTATGATCCCACGGCAGTGCGACCGTGAGGCGCGGATGCTCCCAGACCTTAAAAAGCGTGAATATTTTCCCTGGGTTGAGGATGCCGTTCGGATCAAGCGCCCGCTTCACGGCCTTCATCGCCTTGATCTGCGCAGGCGAGTGCTGAAGTCGCAAAAACGGCGTCTTCGCCAGACCTATGCCGTGCTCGCCGGAAATCGCACCGCCGAGCTTCACCACACCGGCCATGAGCGTGCCCACGGCTTTTTCCGCGCGCAGGTATTCGGCGCGGTTCTCGCGATGATACATGATGTTCACATGCAGGTTGCCGTCGCCCAGATGCCCGAAGGTCGGGATGGGCAGTCGCGAGGACTTGCGCAGCTTGTCCAGAAACACCGCGAACTTCTCGTAATTGCGCATCGGCACCACGATGTCCTCGTTCAGTTTGGAATCGCCCAGCGCGAACATCGCACTCGAACACTTGCGGCGCACCTCCCACAACTGCTCCGCCTCGTCGCGATCGCGCGCCTCGCGAAACGCCAGCGTGTTCGCCTTCGCCCATGCGAGCACGACCGCCTTCTGGTCGGCGATTTCGTTGGGTGAACCCGCCAGCTCCAGCAACACCACCGGGCGCCCCGCCTGTCCCGTAAAAACAGGTTTCCCGCTCTTCGCCTCGGCGCACGTCACGCTGTAACGGTCGAGAAACTCGCAGATGGCCGGCTGCACCCGCAGGGCAAACAGAGCCCTCGCGGCTCGAAACGCCGCCAACTCGTCCTCGAACGCCGTGAGCAGCGTCCAGCGCGCCGCCGGCAGCGGAATCAGTTTCAACGTAGCCTCCGTCACCACGCCGAGCATGCCTTCGCTACCGATCCACAGGTCGCGCAGGTTGAACCCCGAGGAGAATTTCTTCGTGGTCGTGCCCCACTCCACGTATTCGCCGGTCGGCAGAAAACCTTTCAGCGCGAGCACGAAGTCGCGCGTCACCCCGTATTTGCCGCCGTGCATGCCGCCGGCGTTGCAGGCGATGTTGCCGCCGATCGTGCAGTATTTTTTCGACGCCGGATCGGGCGGGTAAAACCAGCCCTTCGCCTCGACGGCCTTGTGGATATCCCACGTCACCGCCCCCGCCTGCACCTGCGCGAGCCCCGCATCGGCATCGACCGCGATCTTGTTCCACTGGGACAGATCGAGCACCCAGCCGCCCTGCACCGGCGAGCCCGAGCCGGTAAGCGAGGAACCGGCGCCGCGGATCGTCACCGGCACGCCGTGCCTGTTGGCCAGCGTGAGCACCGTCGTGATGTCGGCGTTCGTGCGCGGTCGGATCACCGCCTCGGGCAGGAACGACAGCTTGCTGCCGTCAAACGATGCCGCGAAGAGCGCGTCACGCGCCGTGGCGACTCGCGCGCCCAGTCGGCGTTTGAGAAGGGACGTGGCGGATGAATAGGTGGGCTTGGACACAGGCGCGCAGACTCGCGTAACGTCTCGCGCTCTGCAATCCTCGGCTGCGTTATCCTGAGAGTGTTTGCAGGAATTCGCTTTTCACGCCGCCCGCCCCGAGTGATTGATTGTCCCCTCCCCTTCCATGACCCGCGTCCTTCTGACCACCACGTCCTTTCAGGACACTCCCGGCCCTCATCACGACATGCTCGCCGCCTCCGGCTTCGAGATTGTCCGCGAACGCGGCCCGCTCTCCGAGTCTCGCATGCTAGAGCTCTCCGGCCGGTTTGACGCCTACCTTTGCGGCGACGACGCCATGACCCGCGCCGTCATGGAAAAATCCATCCCCCGTCTCAAGGTCATCTCCAAATACGGCATCGGCCTCGACAAGATCGACCTCAAGGCCGCCGCCGATCTCAAGCTCCCGGTTCTCTTCACTCCGGGTGTCAACCACACCACCGTCGCCGAGCACACCTTCGCCCTCCTTCTCGCCTCCGTGCGCAACCTCGTCGTCGAGGCCAACCACGTCGCCGCCGGACGCTGGACGCGCATCACCGGCAACGAGGTCTGCGGCAAGACCCTCGCCATCGTCGGATTCGGTCGCATCGGCAAGGAGGTCGCCATCCGCGCCCGCGCCTTCGGCCTGCATGTGATCGGCTATGGCAACTACTGGGACGAAGACTTCGCCCGCTGGAACGAGATCGAGCGCGTGAAGAACTTCGACGACGTTCTCCGCCGCGCCGACTTTATCACGCTCCATACCAAGCTCACGCCCGCCACCAAGGGACTGATCAACGCGAAAAATCTCCCCCTCGTCAAAAAAGGCGCCGTCATCGTCAACACCGGTCGCGGCGAACTCGTCGAACTCGAAGCCCTCGTCGCCGCACTCAAGTCCGGGCACCTCCTCGCCTACGCCGCCGACGTGCTCGACCAAGAACCGCCCCCCTCCGACCACCCGCTGCTCGGCCTGCCCAACGTCATTCTTACCCCGCACATCGGCAGCCGCACCCACGAAAGCGTCCAGCGCCAGGCCGCCTGCGCCGTGGAAAACCTCACTCGCTTCATCGCCGGCAAAGAACCCATCGCACGGGCCAATGTAGTTTAAGCCCGAAGTTGAAGTTTAAGCAACCGCGACCCAGACCTCTTCGCTTACTTCAACTTAAACTTTCCACTTCAACTTTCCCTTCCCTATGCCTGAGCAATTCCACGTCGTCCCCGAGGCCCAGCATAACGCGCTCATCGCCGCCGCCTACCGGCACCGCGGTTTTCACGCCGACGAATCATCCGAAGGCGCGCGCTTCTGCGCCGAGGCCTCTCGCCACGGCATCCGCACGCACAACGGCATCAAGGCCCTCCACCTCGACCACCTCTTCGGCTCCGGATCGAAGGGCTGCGTCCCCGGCGCGCAGATCCAGGAAATCCCTTCCCGTTTCGAGGCCGTCAAAATCTGGAACGCCAACAAAAAGCTCGGCCAGGCCACCGCCTACCGCGCCATTGACGAGGCCATCCGCCTCGCCGACAGCTACGGCGTTGGCACTGTCTCCGTGGACAACGCCTTCCACTACCTCTGGGGCGGCGGCTATGTGATGGATGCCGCCAAACGCGGCTACATCGCCTACACCAACTGCACCGCCGCGCTCGCCGAGGTCGTTCCCTTTGGCGGAAAGTTCCCCACCCTCGGCACCAATCCGCACTCATGGGGCTTTCCCACCACCGACGCCGTCGGCTACCCGATTGTGATAGACTGGGCCACGTCCGTCGTAGCGATGGGCCGCGTCCAGCAGCTTAAACGCGAAGGCAAGCAACTCCCTCCCCTCGCCGCCGTGGACAAAAACGGCAACCCCACCACCGATCCAAACCTCGCCGTCTCGCTCCTGCCGTTCGGCGCGCACAAGGGCTACGGTCTCTCGCTGATCAACGAAATCGTCGGAGGCTTCATCGGCGGCTCGCTCCCGACCATCCGCAATCGCTGGACCGAAGTCACCCCCGGCGACAAGGGCACCTGCTGTTTCTTCTTTCAGGTCATCCACCCCGACGCCCTCAGCGGCGGCGCCTTCGCCAAGGGCCGCAATCAAAAACAAAACGTAAAGGCCGTCATCGACGACGTCCTCGGCCACGGCAACGAGAAGGCCATGCTTCCCGGCCAGCTCGAAGCCGGCTGGGCCAAACGCACCGCCGCAGCCGGCGGACTCCTCTTCAGCAAGGCCGAGATCGACGCCTTCAACGAACTCGCCACCGAAGCCGGCCAGCCCCTCTGGAAACCCGAGTCCTTCAAAACCGTGACGATCTGATACCAACGTCCCTCTGCATTTGGACTCACCCTCACGGGCAGGATGCCCGTGCCACGTGGCATGGGCATCCTGCCCATGTCAGGGAAAAGTCTCATCCCATCGAGACTTTGGTATAAAACTGCCGTTTCGCGGATGACGTCTTGTCGCCGAGGGATCAAGAGCAACTCCAGTGTACCGACCGGTTCGAGGATGAAACATCCCATAAGAAAAGGCGGCATTGCTGCCGCCTTCTTTTAAGAAGCGCTGTTGACCACGGTGTGTTCGCCTAACGAACAGTTTTAGCGGGTTGCGCTCACTGACTTTGTCTTGATTCGTCCTAACTACTTGCGCTTCAAACGCGACACGGCAAGACAATAGCTGATGAAAATTAGCGTAGCCTTCGATGTCGGGCATAGTTCGATCGGCTGGTCGGTTCTGACCGCCCCCGAAACCGGCCACCCCGACATCCTCGGCTGCGGCACAGTGCTTTTCGAAAAAGACAGTGCCCTCGCCAACCAGCGACGCCTTCATCGCTCCCAACGCCGCCACGTTCGCGCCACCCGCCAACGCATCGCTCGATTGGAAAAGCTCCTCGCCCATCTCGGCGTGCTTACGTCCGCCGCACTCTCCGCCAAGCACGTCGCCGCAGGCGGACATGCCGCACCTTGGCTCCTTGCCGCACGTGTCCTCGCCTCTGGTGGTGCCCGCACCCTTACCTGGTCAGAACTATGGGATGTCCTCCGCTGGTATGCTCATAATCGCGGCTATGATCCGCTCGCAATCGATACCGACGCGACGAAAGAAGATACGGAAAAGGTAGCCAACGCCAAGACCGCCATGGAAAGCCTAGGCAAGGACACGATGGCCGAAACCATCTGTGCGTGGCTTCACCTCGACCCGCTCGGAGAAAAACACGCCTCAACCGAGAACTATAAAGGCAAAGATTCAGCGTTTCTTCGTGCCACCGTGCGAGCCGAAGTCCGCCGCCTTCTCACCGCCCACATAAACAAACTCCCTGGGATCGACGAAGCCTTCATCACCGCACTTCTCGACCAAGCCTCTGCTCTGCCCTGCCCTGACATTCGGCTTCCCAAACGCTACACCGGCGGGCTTTTGTTCGGTCGGCTGGCGATGCGCTACCATAATCGGATCATCGGCAGTTGTCCTCTCACCGGCGAGAAACTCCCGCTCAAGGATTGCCCCGAGTTCTTCCGTTTCCGTTGGGCCATGCTGCTGGCAAATATCGCTGTCACCAGTTCGCCCGCGACAACCCCGCGTCAGCTCACACAAGACGAGCGTATAAGTCTCACGCGAAATGCGACCGCCAAAGGCTACTTCACTCCAGGTGAGTTTAGAAAAGCTGTTCGAACGCTCACGGGTTCGGTCCGTGACAATCTTGACCAGATGTTCATGGACGCCACCGCTGCGGAAAATCTGGTCGTCGATCCCGCGCTGCGTCTCGTCACGGCAAACTCTTTTATCGCTCCGCTTTGGCCGCATTTGCCCGAAACGGTCCGCCGCCATGCTCTCAACCACTGGCGGCGCGGTCGCAAGCAGTCGCTAGGACAATTTCGCTCTAAAGCAGCTCAACTCGGTCATGATCTCACCGCTTTTGATTCTGCGCTGGCCGCGCTCTGCACCACTCCCCCTAAACGCGGTCGCAAGAAAGACGCCGCGCCGCCCACCCCCGCCGAGGTGCTTGCTTACTCCTTCCATGTGCCCCCGCTCGGAGGCCGCGCACCCTTTGCTCGTCCGCTTCTCATTAAAGCTTACGACGAAGTCATGGCCGGGCGGCATCCACGCACCGAAGGCGGTTCGCTTTTCGAGACACCCGACCAGCGCCGCGCCCGTGAAACACGCTCCATCGACCAGCAAATCAACAACCACCTCGTCCGCCATCGGCTCGCGATTCTCGGGCGGCTCGTCGAGCAACTGGTCGCCGATCCCGCCTACGGTGCCGGTGATCCCGCTCGTGTTTCCAGACTCGTCCTTGAGGTCAATCGCGACCTTCGCGAAATGTCCGGCCTCACCGCGCAGGACATCGCAAAGGAGATGAACGAACGCCTGCGCAACCACTCTCAAGTTTCCAAGAAACTTGAAGCCGAGGGTGCCTTACCTCCCGGCACGCGCATCAACGCCTCTTTGATTCGCAAGGCCCGCATTGCCGACGATCTTGGCTGGCGCTGTCCCTACACCGGACACGAATTTGAACCCGTCCACCTTGTCACCCGCCACGTCGATCTCGATCACATCATTCCCCGTTCGCTGCGCCCGTCCGATTCCCTCGACTCACTCGTCGTCACTTTTGCCGCGATCAATAAGATGAAAGGGGCTCGCACCGCCTGGCAATTTGTCCACGACGAACAGACTAAGCAGGTGCCCGGATTGCCCAACCTCCATATCATGGAGCTAAAACATTATGAGGCGTTTGTTGCCGCTCTCGATAAGCGCGGACACCCGGATGACCAAAACCGCAAGAAGCGTCGCATTGAACGTCTATTGCTTGAAACCTTTAACGAGAAATCCGGCGGCTT
>CAIVDS010000076.1 GCA_903904685.1 uncultured Verrucomicrobiota bacterium | reverse complement strand
CTCGCCCCGTTGTGGCTCGGTCACATGCTCGGTTGGGAATGGCTCGTCCAAAAGGCCGAGCTGTTCGGCACGCCGCTTCGTTGGGCCAACTATCCGACGACCGCCACCCAGGCCGAGATCGACGCCATCACCGCCGCGCTCCGCAACATGGGCACCGCCTCATGGGGCGCGTTCCCGCAGGGCACCAACCTGCAGATCATGCAGGGCACCACGTCCGGCGTGTCCGGCCCCAACGATCCCAGCGAGCGCCTCATGGCCGTCGCCGACCGCGCCTGCGACATCATGCTTCTGGGCCAGAATCTCTCCACCGAGCAGAACGGGCAGGGGAGCCGCGCCGCCACCGAGGTTCACCGCGAGGTCGAGTTGGATCTCTACGAATCGTATGCCGAGTTCATCGTCGCCATCATCAACGACCAGCTCATCCCTCAATTGATCGCCCTCAACTGGGGCGCCGCCGACGAAATCCCCTTCGTCGATGTCGAGATTTCGCGCCCCGGCCGCGACCAAGAAATGGCCGCCCGCGACAAAACCCTATTCGTGGACATGGGCCTGCCCGTTTCGCTTCAATACCTGTATGAACGACACAAAATCCCTTCACCTTCTCCCAGTGAAGCGTTGTTCATCCCATCCCATTCGTCCCCTCCGTCCTCCGGCTCGCCCTCCACCCCGGCCAACGCCAAAGCCTGCGCCTGCGGTTGTGGCGCACCCATCGAAGCCACGTCCGACGGAGCGCGGCAGCGCGGAGATGGTCACGCCGCAGGCGTGGCCCCGGAGCTTCGCGGAGGGGCGAGTGAGAGCGGGTGCCCGTCTTGCGGGCGCGAGCACTCGCAAACTGCGGCCGATGCGTTTTCGGCTACGTCCGAAAGCGCATCAGAACTCGCCGCCCGCCAAGCCGCCGCGCAGGCCGATTTCCCCTCACAACTCGCCGAGGCCGATGCCGCAGGCGACTACCTCGTTTGGGATGCCACGCTCGACGCCGTCACGACCCCGCTTTGCCAAGGCCGACACGGTCGCCGTTGGGGTGACGGTTGGTTCACGCCTCCGCCCGCCCACTACAACTGCCGCAGCACACTGATTCGCGTGCCCAAGGCCAGCTACCAGTCGCCAGCCTAAGATGCGGGATCGAAGGAGCCTTGCACGGAGCGGTTTGTTACCCAACTGTTGCTCATCCTTGGCTGCTCGCTTTTCGCATCCGTGAAAAATATAAAAAAGCAAAACACCGTAATGGTTGGCGCATGTGGAGAGCACTATGTTGCTGCATGGCTTACGGGCCACGGCTTCATTGTCGCGATGCCTCGCGCAGGTGTGCCAGGTTGTGATTTATTTATCGGCAAAGAACACGGCGGACGTGCGGTGCGAATTCAAGTTAAGACCGGCACTCAGGCGACTAAAACAACAAAAGAGGAAGGTAAAATATACCTTTGGTCTACTTCCTATGGCGCATTAAAACGAAATACAGAAGACCTCTGGTATGCTTTCGTCTGGATCAATAATTGGCCTGTAAAAAATAATCACCCGGAGATTTTCTTCGTTCCAGCAAAAAGGGTGATCACGTATTT
>CAIVDS010000075.1 GCA_903904685.1 uncultured Verrucomicrobiota bacterium | reverse complement strand
TCTTCTTCTCTGCTGTAGACCGACAACTTGCATCTGATCTTCTTTTCTATAACACCTCGAACACCCACGAAGGCCATAAACAGGGCGATGGCAGCGCTAAGCGATCCAAGGAATGCGGTTCTCATATTATCTGCCGAACGTTAGAGGTCTGCGATGACGGCCGGTGGCGCGGCTCGTGCGCCAGCACGAGACGTGACGCAGGGCGTCATTCGCAGTAGCGTGTGGCTCGGCGTCATTGCAGGTATTTGCTGACTGCTAACATAGTATGGGATGGGCAGAAATTGCCCGGTCACACAACATGCAGTTCGGACATTTCATCGGATATGCTGAATCACAACTGTCACAAGGCCCACTAGCAGGCTGCTGAACTACCGGGCGATTTGATACAGCAAAGAGATCGAGGCGATATTTCGATGGATATTTTGCATTTTAACACGGATGTGAGCCTTTCGAAGCGCCGTTTTCGGCGCCGCTCGCGTCGTTTTCGGGGTTCTTTGCGGTGTGCGAGCGCACCGCGACCCCTGCGGGCATCACGCCTGCGCCCATCCGGGCGGGTCCGTCACGAAGAGTTTTGCCATGCGCAGCAGATTCAGGGCGGCGACCACGTACTGGCCGGCGGCGTGATTGCGCTCTACCCCGCGGTAGCGGCTCTTGCGGAATCCGCCGGTCGTCTTGACCCAGCCGAAGATCTCCTCGATTCGCTTGCGGATCCGCTGACTGACCGTGTAAGCCCCGCTGCGCCGGATGCCCATGCGATCCCGGTTCTCGCACAGCGCGGGATGCGGTTTGATCCCGTACTCTCGGACGCCCTCGACGAAGCCGGCGGTATGGTAGCCTTTGTCGGCTCCGATCGACTTGAGGCGGAAGCCCCGGTTCTTCAGTTCCACGGCTTGGTCAACGGCCACCTCGGATTCCGGCTCTCCGACCGCGCTGCGGACCTCGAACAGCACGCACAGCCCGTTGCGGTTTTCCATCGTCGCATGGCCAGCGAAACAAAGTCGCGCCTCCTGCCCCTTGCCCTTGCGAATCAGCTTTGCCTCCGGATCGGTCGTCGATTCGTGGGTGTCGTTGCTGCGCTTCTCTCCTTTAAAGTCCGTCCAAGGGTTGCCTGTGCCAGGGCCTTGATTCGAGCCTTTCGGTTTGAAGCTCTTGATCGAGGCCCACGCCTGGATCAGCGTGCCGTCCACCGAGAAGTGATCGTTGGAAATCCAGCCATGCTTTTTGGCCAACGCCACGACTTCGGCAAAGAACAGGTCCGCCACCGCATGGCGAAGCAGTCGCTGCTGGTTCTGGCTGAACGTCGACGGATCAAAGACGGCTTCGTCCAGGGGCAAATCGATGAACCAACGGAACATCAGATCGGTCTGAAGCCGGGCGCACAGTTGTCGGTCGCTCCGCACGGTGAAAAGCGCTTGCAGCACCTTGGCCTTCAGCAGCCGCTCCGGCGGAATCGAAGGCCGGCCGCCCTCCACGTACATCTCCTCAAAGTGCGCGTCCATGCCCCGCAGCACCTCGTCGACCAGCGCCTTGATCCGGCGGATCGGATGGTCAGGCGCAATCAGCGTCTCGATGTCAATCAAACTGACAAAACTGCCTTGGGTGGTGGATTTTCCTCGCATATGTAACCGTTATATGGATACGTATGACGAAAACAAGACTTTTTCAGCAGCCTGTTAATGGCGTTCGCGATAGGCTCGCTGTCGGTAATCGGGCTCCTCCTTGGTACCGGTAATGCCTATTGCCAGGGTGTATCCCCGGGTGGCACAGAGGCGGTGAAGCGGTATCGCAATGCGGCCGAGCGGGGGGATATTAAGGCCCAATTCGACCTTGGGACGATGTATGCCGATGGCCATGGCGTGACCCAAGATTACGCCGAAGCGGTCAAATGGTATCTAAAAGCGGCCAGCCAAGGGAACGCTGCCGCGCAATTCAAGCTCGGAACGATGTATAGCGAGATTGAAGGAGTGCCCAAGGACTACGCCGAGGCCGTAAAGTGGTTTCACAAGGCGGCCAAGCAGGGAAATATTGCCGCCCAATTCAAACTTGGGGCGCTGTATAACGATGGCAAGGGTGTGCCTCGGGACTATGCCGAAGCTGTAGAGTGGTAC
>CAIVDS010000074.1 GCA_903904685.1 uncultured Verrucomicrobiota bacterium | reverse complement strand
CGCCGGCACGCGAGCTGGCGGTGTTCAACGTGAGCTGTCCGCTATTCTGTTTGGTGAAGGACAAATTCCCGGTGAGAGCCCCCAGGGGCAGGTTCGTGCCCGCCGCCGTGTCGAAGATGGCGCCGTTGGCCGAGAGCGTGGTGGTCCCGAAGGTCAGGCCGGCGGTGGTGCCGCCGGTGACGTTGCTTCCCTTGGCAACCGACAGGGTCTGGGCGCCGATGGAGAGGGTGCCGAGGGTGTGTGTGATACCGGCGCTGGCGGACGTGGCCTTGTCCGAAAGAATGGTCACCGGTGCGGCGACGGTTGTATTGTAGGCGCTGATACTCGAATCGGTCGCTAGATCCAAGGTTCCCGCATTGAGTGTCGACGCTGTGCCCAGAGTCAACGTCGCGACCGTTGTGCCCAGAGCGGAGGTCGATCCAAGACGCAGGATGCCTCCGGAAAGCGTGGTGACTCCGGCGGAACGCGCACTGGCGGTGTTCAACGTGAGCTGTCCGCTATTTTGTTGGGTGAAGTTAAAATTCCCGGTGAGAGCCCCCAGGGTCAGATTCGTGTTGGCCGCTATGTCAAAAATGGCGGTGTTGGCCGAGAGTGTGGTCGCACCGAAAGTCACGCCGGCGATGCCGCTGGTGACGTTGTTGCCGGCGCGGATGTTCAGCTGCTGGTTGCCGATGGAGAGGGTTCCGAGGGTAAAGGTGTCGCCGGCGCCCGGCCCGGTCACATCGGAGGTGATCTGCATGCTGGCCCCCACCGTGGTGTTGCGGTTGAAACTCAGGTTCGAGCCGCTGGCATTGGCCAGTTGCAGCTCGCCGCCGTTGAGGGAAAGCGTGCCCGCGCCCAGCGCCCCCGCATTGGTAGTGGCCCGCAGAATACCGGCTGTGAGGGTGGTCGCGCCGGCGTAGGTGTTGGCACCGGAGAGCGTGGTGACGCCACTGCCGGTCGTGTTGACCGTCACGGCTTGGCTGGCGCCGCCGATGATGCCCGTCAGCGCCGTGCCGCCCGAGCCGGAGCTGTTCAGCGTAAGCGTGAACGCACCGCCGTTGATCGCGGCACCCACGGTGAAGAGACTGGAGGAACTATTGGCCCAATTTTGGCTCGCCCCGATGGTGACCGTGGTGCCGCCGAGGCTGACCGTGCCGGCATTGGCCGCAATCGTGATGCCACTGGCACCGAGGCTGAGCGCGGTACCGGTCAAGGTCAGCGAACCGGTGAGGGTTATGCCGTCACCCACCTGAATGCCGTTCACGCTTGTAGTGCCGTAGTTCGGCTGATTGCTGAAAAGCGTCGAGTTGAACAGCGCAATATCCAAGGTGAGATCGCTGATCGGAGCGACGCCGCCGGTCCAATCGCCCGCGGTGGCCCAGGCGGTGCCGGCGTTGTTCCATGTCTTGGTCGCCGCCTGCACGGAATGGCCGGCGATCATCGCCATGGCAAAGGTCAGCGCCAAGGCGATGGACCTCTGGTTGCGCTTTGAAGGGGAGTGGTGCATGGGGAGGGAACCCGAAGGGTTAGGGAAAATGACCGGACAAATTCAATCTGTTAAAAGAGGGGAAAGAGTGTGCCTTCACAAGGGTATTTTAGGAGCGAATCACCAATGGGTCTATGTTTTTGGCGTCTTGAATTGAGGATGAATTTAACGGCCAATTTTATAGGGAAGAAACGAGCTTGAAATTTTAGTCATTAAAGCAATGGGAGATAATGCAATTAAGTGGTTTCAATTTCGAACGAGGTTTCCGACAGCAGGAAAATAATTGGGGTGGGTCGAGGCTTTTATGGGATTAAAAGCAAAATACATGAGATTATTTTTAAAGCAAGCCTGCCCAAAGTAAAAAAAGTCTAATAAAGTCCAGTCAAGACTGGACTTGTTGCCGACGGCCAGCCGGGTCTTTTTATCGCGATGTTCGACGTTTGGGGCCCAAAATTTGATCGTCGGCGGCTATATCTGGCTTTCGATCAGGATCGTTTCCCGGTCACGCGGCGCGAACCTTGACATCTGACCATGTTGAGTGGAAAGTGACTCAACATAATGGCTGGCATTGGAATGCATTTTATCCGTGCGTTAGAGATTGAAGATGTTGTGTATTTCCGCCCGCAACCTTCTTTCCTTGGATGGTGCGGGCAACCTTTTGAACTTCACGGCTGGCGACCCGACCCCGTTTCTAAAATTGCAGTCTCGCCCAATGCCTCCCGTTCATCTGTAACAAACGGCAACCCTCTCATCGCGTGAAACCCAGACTTGTGCACCCAACCAAGACGCTCGGCTATGCGCTTGCGCTCCTGCTCGCCCTCGCAACCGGCCAGCTGCTGGAGGCCGAGGTGAAGATGCCGGCGATTTTCGGCGACCACATGGTCCTCCAGCAGGAGTCAATGTTGCCGGTATGGGGCACGGCCGAGGCCGGGGAAAAGGTAACGGTGACCGTTGGTGTTGAAAAGGCCGACACGGTGGCGGACTCAAACGGCAAGTGGACGGTCAAACTCCCGCCGCTTCCGAACGGCGCGCCGCCGGTCACGATGACCGTGGCGGGAAAGAACACGCTGACGTTCACCGATGTGCTCGTGGGCGACGTGTGGGTCTGCTCCGGCCAGTCGAACATGGAGTTGCCGCTGGCCCAATCCCATACCGGGGCGCGCGAGGTGCCCAAGGCGCACGACCCGCAATTGCGCCTCTTTTGCTTCCATCACCAAACCGCGCTCCAACCCCTCTTTGGCTCGACGGGCCCCAATCTGCCCGAATTTGTCTTTTCAAACTCCATGCCATTGCCCGCCTACTCCGGTTGGGTGGTTTGCACGCCCGATACGGCGAAGACGTTCTCCGCCGTCGGTTATTTCTTTGGACGCGAATTGCGGACCAGCCTGAATCGTCCGATAGGCTTGGTCAAATCGGCATGGGGTGGCACCCCTGCGGAAGCCTGGATCAGCCTGGGAGGGTTGCAAAAGGAACCGGCGCTCCAGCATTATCTGGACGGCTATCGTGCGAATCTCGCCGCTTACCCCTCGCTTGCGAAGGGCTATCCCGAGCGCTTGGCCGCCTATCAGGCCGAACATTCGAGAATGCTCCTCGAGGACATGCCCCCCTACAATGCCGGTATGAAGGCTTGGATACAGGCCGACAAACAGGCCAAAGCCGCCGGGCGGCCTTCGCCCCCCAAGCCGGTTCGCCCTACCGGCCCCATCGAGCCGAAAGACCCCAACGGAGGAAAGAACGGACCGGCGAATTTGTTCAACGGCATGATCACGCCGCTCATTCCCTATGCGATCAAGGGCGTGATCTGGTACCAAGGCGAATCCAACTCCAGGAACGGCGTCGAATACCGGACGCTGTTCGGACGGATGATCACCGAGTGGCGCGAAGCATGGGGCGCGGGGAATTTCCCGTTCCTTTTCGTGCAACTGGCGAGTTTTGACGCCGGACCGAACGCCACCTGGCCATATGTGCGCGAGTCGCAATTGAAGACGCTCGCGCTCCCCAACACCGGGATGGCCTCCGCCGTCGATCTCGGGGATTTCAAGAATCTGACGAATATTCATCCGTCCGATAAACTCGATGTCGGCCTTCGGCTCGCCTTGGCGGCGGAGCACGTCGCCTACGGGCGGAACGTGGTCTGTTCGGGGCCGATCTACGATTCCTCCAAAGTCGAGAAAAACGCGATCCGCGTGAACTTCACCCAGACCGGCGGCGGTCTTGTCATCGGCTCCCCCCCGTGGATCGACCCGACGGTCTTATCCTCCTGGACGACCGACCGGCTGGTCGGGTTCGAGATCGCGGGCATCGACAGGAATTATGTTCCCGCTGTCGCGAAAATCGACGGTTCGTCAGTGGTGGTCTCCAGCCCGAAGGTGGCCGCACCGGTCTTTGTCCGCTTCGCGTGGTCCAATGTCGTGTGGGCGAATCTCTACAACAAGGAAGGCCTGCCGGCCTCGCCCTTCCGCACCGATGACTGGGCGCCGCCGCCGCTGGTTCACGTTGCTCCGGTAAACCCGACGACGGCGGCCTCGACCAACGCTTCTCCGGCAACGGGCGACAATCAATAATCGCATAAAAACAAGACTTATGAATCCAACCAAGACATCAGGTTATGCGCTTGCGCTTTTGCTCTCCCTCGCGGCGGGTCCGCTGCTGGAGGCCGAGGTGAAGATGCCGGCGATATTCGGCGACCACATGGTCCTCCAGCAGGAGGCGGTGTTGCCGGTATGGGGCACGGCCGAGGCCGGGGAAAAGGTAACGGTGGCCGTGGGTGCCGAAAGCGCCAGCGCGACGGCGGACGCCAACGGCAGGTGGACGGTCAAACTCCCGCCGCTTCCGAACGGCGCGCCGCCGGTCACGATGACCGTGGCGGGAAAGAACACGCGGCTGACGTTCACCGATGTGCTCGTGGGCGACGTGTGGGTCTGCTCCGGCCAGTCGAACATGGAATATCCCCTCAGTGGAGCCCACAACACGGCGGTGGAATTGCCCAAGTCCAACGATCCCGAACTGCGTCTGTTTCACGTCCAGCGCGCGACCTCGTTGCAACCGAATCCGGATGTGGTCGGAAGCTGGCGGCTCTGCGCGCCTGACACGGCGAAGGGCTTTACCGCCGTCGGTTATTTTTTCGGACGCGAATTGCGGACCAGCCTGAATCGTCCCATAGGCCTGATCGAAGCCGCGTGGAGCGGAACGGAGGCCCAGGCATGGACCAGCCTTGGGGGTTTGAAAAAAGAACCGTCGCTCCATGGCTATGTGGACAAATACACGCTGAACGCGGCCAATTATCCCAAAGCCCTGGCCGATTTACCCGCCCAGAACGCCGCTTTTCAGGTGGCTCACGACGCTTGGTATCGCGATGTGAACCCCGCGCTTCAGGTCGCGCTCAAGGATTGGAAAGATGCGGTCGACAAGGCCAAGGCCGCGGGCCAGCCGCCGCCTCCCAGACCCCAACCCTCCAAACCTTTCCCCTCGCCGCCGCCCGATCCCACCGGCGGTCCCCACGGACCGTCAAATCTGTTCAACGGAATGATCGCTCCGCTGATTCCCTATGCGATCAAAGGCGCGATCTGGTATCAGGGGGAATCGAATGCCAGCCAGGCGATGGAGTATCGCACCCTGTTTCCCCTGATGATCTCCGACTGGCGACGGCATTGGGCGTTGGGCGACTTCCCGTTTCTTTTCGTGCAACTGGCCTCCTATGACGAGTCCGTTCATCCTGCTCAGGATTGGGCGCTGCTGCGCGAATCGCAGATGAAGACGCTTGCCTTGCCGAATACCGGCATGGCGTCTGCCGTGGATATCGGCGACCCGGCCGCTATCCATCCGCAGGACAAGATGGACGTCGGCCTGCGGCTGGCCTTCGCCGCAAAGCACATCGCCTATGGGCAGAACCTCGTGTTCTCGGGCCCGATCTACGATTCGATGAAAGTGGAGGGGAACTCGATCCGCGTGAGCTTCACCCAAACCGGCGGCGGTCTGGTCGTCGGCCGGGCACCGTGGATTCCGGCTAGCATGAAAAAGAACCCGGTTTCGGCCACGGACCTTGAATCGTTCACCATCGCCGGTGCGGATCATAACTGGGTCCCGGCTCAGGCGAAGATCGATGGCGCGGCGGTTGTCGTTTCGAGTCGCGAGATAACGCAGCCGGTCGCGGTGCGCTACGGCTGGTGCGACGCGCCACGCTGCAATCTCTACAACAAGGAAGGCTTGCCGGCCTCGCCCTTCCGCACCGATGACTGGCCTCAGTCTTCGCCGGACGCCAAGGCGGCGCCGAAACCGGTTGCCCATTGAACGAAAAATCAGATTACTCAAAGATCATCATGCCCACCCTCTCCAACCAACTCATCTCGGTCACACTCGACGAATTCTGGCCAAAACTTTTTCGCCTGGAGCGACACGACACGGCCGGCCGGCTCGCCGCCTCGGGACCCGACGTGCCCTTGGGTTTCGAACTCAACGGACGCCTCTTTGCCCAGTCATCCCTGGTTTCGGCCCTGGTCGATTTGCAGACTGATTCCGCCACCTACCAGGTCTCGGTTCCCGAGTGGCGGATGGATATTTTCTTCCGCTTCGCCCTCGAAGGCCAGGAACTCGTCTTCACTATTCCCGCGGTGAGGGAAAACGGACCGGTCCTCCTCGAACGGTTGCGGCTCATCGACCATCGTCTCGTTTCGGGACTGGCCACGGCGGGCGATTCGTTTTACCGGCATGGCACGCGCCGCCACAACTGGACTCGTTCCTGGTGCCCGGGAACCGCCACCATCAGCCATTGGGAAGATGGGGGTGCCGTCGGCGGAGCCACGCCCGAACTCGGGGCTCACTACGCCTATCATACGACGGTATGGAATGAGAAAATTTGCGCCGCCTTGTGGTGTTCGATTCACATCGAGCCCTTGCTGGTCGATCTCTCCGATCAGGGGGCGATTCTCGCCAACCGCGCAGGACGCTTCTCCGTTTCCGCTGGAACCTGGTATTACCGGTTGCGTGGCACGCTCGCGGAACCGTTCGAACTGCGGCTCGCGCTGCTCGGCGACTACAACGGCGACGGCAAGATCGACTGGGCGGATGCCGCGGGCTGGGAAGGCGATCGCACCTACAAATTCGAGCCGCTCTATCACGAGGCCATCATCTACAAGCTCTGGCTCGACTCGCTCAACCTGCCGAAGCCCAACTTCACCTACGCCGACTGTCTCCCGATCATCAAGCGTCTGCACCGCATCTCCGGGGGCATGAGGCAAATTATCCATCTCTTCGGCTGGCAAAGCCGCGGACACGACACGGGCTTCCCCTGCCACAACGAATTCAACCCGCGCCTCGGTTCCCGTGAAGATCTCGTCGAACTCATCGAGAAGGCGCGGGAATGGAACTGCATCGTCTCCCTCCATGCGAACTTCGACGATTCGTATGTGGCCCATGCCGAGTACGACCCCGCCCTCCTCAGCCGCGATCCCTCGGGTGCGAAGGTCTGGTTTTACAACACGATGGTCGACGCCCCGACCTACAGCATCAGCCACACCCTCGCCAACGAGTCCGGCTATAACGACCGCCGCATCGCGCAGATGATGGAGAATTTGCCCCTGCGCGAGAGCATCCACCTCGACGCCCACCGGACCTACAACGAAGTCTGGCTGGAAGACGGGACATTCATCCCGGCCGAATGCGAGGTCCAGCGCGGCATGATCCCGATTCGGGAAAGCTTCCGCCGCTACGGCCTCGATCTGTCCGTCGAGGGCAGCGCCTCGGAAAAGCGCGGCCTCTACACCTGGGGTTGGATCATGCCCAATTTCCTCCATCCCTACATGACGCTGATGACCCACGGGCGTTTTCCGGGCGTTTGGCGCGGAGGCATGGCCCGCGATTGCGCCCGCACCCGCGTCGAGGGGCACGCCCTCGGCCTTTCCAATGCGCAACTGTCGGAGCCCGGCCAGACCGAAGCCGATGTCACCGCCTGTTTTTATCTCGACTGGATGTATGCGGAAATCCTCCGTCGCAAAAAGATGGTCGGGTATAAGGTCGGGGATTGGGACATCGGCATCGAGGCCTTCTACGAGGACGATACGCGCATCAGGGCCGGTCACGGCGGCGAACCCCTCCAGGCTTGGTATGAAGGCATTCCCATCGCGCGCGGCGACGATCGCTTCCTGCCTTGGCGGGAAGACACGATCTTTCTTTTCAGTCTCAAGGGCGGGAGGCAGGAATGGACCCTGCCTGAAAGCTGGAACAACCGTAAGCTCAGTCTGACCCGTCTGACTTCGGACGGTGACAAGAAAGGCCCCAAGTTTGACCGGACCGGCACTTGCATCCGCATCGATGAGGTCCCCCCTAGCATACCCCTGCGGCTCGCTCGTCTTTGAGAACAAGCATGGACATCGTCCAAACGGCTCATAAAATCATATCTACTTTACAATCAATATTATATTTTTTTGTTTTTTGTAGGAGAAACGAATTTATAGTAACTTGCCTAATAAACTATTTATCACTTGAAGAGCGTGCGATCTGATGTACATTCATGCTCTCGCTATGACCACCGACTCTGCCGCGCCCAAGCCGCTCGCCGCCAACGAAGGGATGAAGAGCGCCTCGAATTTTCTTCGTGGCAATCTCAAGGCTGAGATCGCCGACGCCACTACCGCCACCGTTTCGGCCGATAGCGAGCAACTCACCAAGTTTCACGGTCTTTACCAACAGGACGACCGCGACCAGCGCGTCGCCCTCAAGCGCGCCGGCAAGGACAAGGCCTACTCTTTCATGCTTCGCGTGCGCCTCCCCGGCGGCAAGGCCACCCCGCGGCAATGGATCGTGCTGGATGATCTTGCCGGCCGGGTTGCGTCGCCCTCGCTGCGCATTACTACCCGCCAGACGTTTCAGTTTCACGGTGTTCTCAAGGGTGATCTGAAGAAGCTCATCAAGGGCATGCACACCGTGCTGCTCGACTCGATCGCGGCCTGTGGCGATGTGAACCGCAACGTCATGGCCCCGCCCAATCCCGAGCGCAGCCCCGTGCTGGAGCAGGTCTACGCCCACGCCAAGGCCTGGAGCGAATACGCCCTCCCCAAAACCCGCGCCTATCACGAAATCTGGCTCGACGAAGAACTTGTCGCCGGCGGCGAACCGGAGCACGAGCCGATGTATGGCGGCACCTATCTGCCGCGCAAATTCAAGACTGCCTTCGCCCTTCCACCGTCAAACGACGTGGATATTTTTTCGCAGGATCTCGGCTTCATCGCCGTGGTCGAAAACGGCAGGCTTGCGGGCTACAACGTCACCGTCGGCGGCGGCCTCGGCATGAGTCATGGCAATGCCGAGACGCATCCGCGCTTGGCAGATGTCGTGGGCTTCATCACGCCCGATCAGGTCAACGCCATCGGCGAGGCTGTGCTCACCACCCAGCGCGACCACGGCGACCGCACCAACCGCAAGCACGCCCGCCTCAAATACACCATCGAGGACAAGGGCATTGCGTGGTTCAAAGCCGAGGTCGAGAAACGCTCCGGTATCACTTTTGGCGGCGTGCGCCCCTTTCATTTCACCACGATTCAGGACCCGCATGGCTGGCACCGGAATGCCGACGGCACTTGGTTCTATGGCCTGCACATTCTGAGCGGTCGCATCAATGACGTCCCGGGCTGGCCGATGAAGACCGCTCTTCGCGAAATCGCCCGGGTTCACACCGGCGACTTTCGCCTCACGCCTTCGCAGAACGTCACGATATCCGGCGTCACCGCCGCGCAGAAGCCCGTGATCGATGCGATCCTCGCCAAACACGGTCTCGACAAGGAAAACAACCGCTCGCGCTTGCGCCTCAACGCGCTGTCATGCGTTGCGCTTCCCACCTGTGGTCTCGCCCTTGCCGAGAGCGAACGCTGGTTGCCGGACATTCTTGCAAAGTTTGAAACCGTTCTCGACGAGGCCGGCCTCAAGGATGACGCCATCAGTCTGCGCGTGACCGGTTGCCCCAACGGCTGCGCCCGTCCGTATCTGGCGGAGATCGGCTTTGTGGGCAAGGCGCCGGGCAAGTATGCGCTCTATTTGGGTGCATCTTACAACGGCACCCGCCTCAATCGCCTCTACGCGCCGAGTCTCACGATTGATGAAGCTATTGTGAAGCTCACGCCCATCATCAAGCGTTTCGCCCTGGAGAGGAATGAGGGTGAAGGTTTCGGTGATTGGTGCGACCGCGTGATTCTGCCGAAGGACGCGACCTTCCACAGCATCGGCACGCAGCCGGTCGTTTGAGCGGCGAAAGAGACCAAGCCCGCCGTGAGCATGTGTTGGAAATCAACGCTCAGGTCGCGGTCTTGTCGGCCAGCCGGTCGGCCTTGCGCTTCTTCCAGTCCCAATACCAGGCGACCCAGATTGAAGCCTCGTAAAGCAGGTAAAGCGGCACCGCCATGGCGACCTGCGTGATGACTTCTGGCGTGGTCAACACCGCGCCCAAAATGAAGCAAAGCACAATCACATGCCGGCGATAACGCGCGAGGTGATGATGCGTGATGAGGCCCATCTTCACCAGCAGCAGCACGATCACCGGAAATTGAAACCCAAGCCCCATGCCGAAAATGAACTTGGTCACGAAGCTGATGTAGTCGTCCGCCTTCCAGTCGTAAGCCTCGAAGCCCATGAGCTGTGAGTACTCGATGGACGCACGCAACGCCACCGGCAGCAGGACGAAATACGTCAGTGTCACTCCCGCGAGAAACAACGCCGTCCCCCAACCCAGCCACGTGCCGAGCGCGCGTTTCTCCCGGATGTTGAGGGCGGGCAGGATGAATTGTCCCATGAAATAAACCCAAAACGGCGAGGCGAGCACGAGCGCACCATAAATCGCGACGTGAAACGCCACGAAAAACGCCTCCGTGGGGCTGAAGTTATGCAACTTCACCCGCAAGCTGCCCGCGGCGCCCGTCGTGTCGGGATCAAGCGTGAGGGTCGCGACCTGCCGGCCGTTCACCACCGCCATGCCCACATGGAAAACAACCTGCGGCGCCGCGCCTTCCGGCAGGCCGCCGAACTGCTCGCGCGTCACCGGATAAGGCCCGAGCCGAGTGCCCCCGATTTGAAAAGACACGGTGGGCTTCGGCTTTTCAAACATGTCCATCCGGTGCAATGGATACTCCAAGAGCGCCACCAACCGGTCGCCGATCAGCAGGCACAAAACGAGCGCCACACCTATCGCAATGGCGGATTTAACGAGGGCAGAACGCAGGTCGTTGAGATGCGCCCAGAAACTCTTGTGGGTGCCCGGATCGGCATCGGGAGGATCGTCGTCGTTGGAAGCCATGAGGTGCTTCAGTGAGTCAGGCGGCTTGAAATCGATCGAGCAAGCGGGGAAGTGCAGGGAGACGGCAAGGCGACTCGAGAGGCCTGGCGGATCAGTCGGTCCATCCGCGAATACATTGACGCCTTCGACGGCGCGCTCAGCGGTCGCGTCCTGCCTCGCAGAACCTGGTGTAGTGATGCGCAAATAACTGAAAGCCATTCGGGCATGGCCTGCTTGCCTTCCACAAGGCGCATCATCAACGCCGCCAGAACATGAGTCTGCGCTCTGCGAGCCGCGTCGGCTCCGGAAACTTGAAAAACGAGATGGACAACCCCGTGCTCTCTCCGTCTGGTTTCGCCATCATGTCACAGTCGCCCGAAAGCAAACGTGTCACGCCCGTCAGTCTCGTCGTTGACGTTGTTCTCGTCGGTATTTTTTTCGCGGTCATGTTTGGCGCCCTGCGCTCGCACGTGCCCTCCGAGGACTTTCGCGTGGTCGCCGCCTGGTCCGGCCTCACCGCCGCGTGCATGAGCGGCGTATTCTGGCTCCTGCTCCAGATGTTCCGCGTAGTGCTGCGTGCCCAGCGTGCGGCCAAAAAATAACCCCTTGCCGAGTCGGCGTTTGATTTCGCCGCGGACTTGACGCTAATTTTTACCCCGTGGCCGAACACCCCCCAGCCTCTCCACCGCGCACGACCGCAGCCGTTGAAGATTACCTCGAACGCATTCGCGAGCTGATCAATAAAAAGGGCTACGCCCGCGTCGTGGACATCGCTGCCGAGCTGAAAATTTCGCAGGCCAGTGTCACCACGATGGTCCAGCGCCTTGATGGCGAAGGATTGGTGAAATACGAAAAATACCGCGGTATGGTCCTCACCAGCGCGGGCGAAGAGGTCGCCGCGCGCATCGCCCACCGCCACTCCCTGCTCACCAATTTCCTTAAACTTCTCGGCCTCAGTGAAGCGGTCGTCGATCACGACGTTGAAGGCATGGAACACCACGTCAGTTCGGAAACCTTTGAGGCACTGGAGAAGCTCAACCGCTACCTCGAGGCCCACCCCGAGGTCGTGGCAAAGATCAAGCGTTAGGAGGAGATCCCGGCTCGGTACGCCCCTTTTTTGGCACCGGTGTGTCCCCCTTTCGCACCATCAGAAGCCCCGTTTGATGAATCGCCCCCTCCGTCGTTGACAGCCCCCCGTCACGGCCTATTGCCTCTCCCTTTTCCCGCTTCCCGTGAAGCATTCCTTTTCCTAACCACAAATCCTGATTATGGCCGCTAAAAAATCCTCCAAGAAATCCGTCGTGAAGGCCAAGCCTTCCGCCAAGAAACCCGCCGCTGCGAAATCCGCCAAGGCCGTCAAATACGTCTACACGTGGGGCGCCGCCAAAGCCGATGGCGACGGATCGATGAAAGCTCTCCTCGGTGGCAAAGGCGCCAACCTCGCCGAGATGACCCGCATCGGTCTCCCCGTGCCTCCCGGTTTCACCATCACGACCGAGGTCTGCACCTATTACTACGCCAACAAGCGCACCTATCCCGTCTCCCTTCAGGCTCAGATGGAAGCCGGGGTGAAGAATATGGAAAAGATCATGGGTTGCAAGTTCGGCGACGCGAAAGGCATGCCGCTGCTTGTTGCCGTTCGCTCCGGCGCCCGCGACTCCATGCCGGGAATGATGGATACCATTCTGAACCTCGGTCTGAATGACGACACCGTTCTTTCCCTTTCTGCTTCAACCAAGAACGAGCGATTCGCGTGGGACT
>CAIVDS010000073.1 GCA_903904685.1 uncultured Verrucomicrobiota bacterium | reverse complement strand
CGCCGCGTCTTCGCGAAAACCTGAGTCTCCCCGGTGATATCCCCTGATTTGGCATTCGCGCGCACCGTCATGAAGGACATCGCCCTCTCCGCTCTTGGCGTCAGCAGAGCGTGGATACCGTCATCCTCGGCACGCGCCGCCGCAAGACCGTGATACGCTTTCGCCTAAACCAAAACCACCCTCGAAAGGCCTCTATCCATGTCCGATAATCATACTCCCAAGTCTTCCGCCGTCGCCGCCGCGCCCGCGCCCGTTTTGCCCTACACGCCGCCGATGCCAAAAACATTGCGTCCTCGCATCGGACTCATCGGCTGCGGCGGCATCACCCAGCATCACTTAAAAGCCTACCGAGATGCCGGCTGGGACGTCGTAGCGCTCTACGATCTCAACCCGTCCGCCGCCGAAAAACGCCGCGTCGAATTTTACCCCGACGCCCGTGTCTGCTCCACGCCCGCCGAACTGCTCGCCACGCCGGGCCTCGACATCGTCGACATTGCCACGCACCCCAACGTGCGAGGCCCCCTCATCGAACAAGCCATCGTCGCGCGCAAGCATGTGCTCTCCCAGAAACCTTTCGTGCTCGATCTCGCCGAAGGTCGCCGTCTCGTCGCCATGGCCGCCGGGGCCGGCGTCAAGCTCGCCGTCAATCAAAACGGTCGCTGGGCGCCCTATTTCTCCTACATGCGCCAGGCGGTGCGATCCGGACTGATCGGGGAAGTCGGCTCCGTGACCATGACGCTCAACTGGGACCACACCTGGACCGCCGGCACCGAATTCGAGAAGATTCACCACATCATTCTCTATGATTTCGCCATCCACTGGTTCGACGCCGCGCGCTCGTTCTTCGGCTCATCGGACGCGAAATCGGTTTACGCCTCCGTCGCAACCGCTCCCGGCCAACCGATCAAACCGCCGCTCATCGCCTCAAGCGTGGTCACTTTTCCCAACGGCATCGCCACGCTCGGTTTCAACGGCTACAGCCGCTACAACTCGAATGAAACTTGCACGATCATCGGCAGCTCGGGCGTGCTGCGCGCCACCGGGCCCATCTGCGCTCCTCCCTTCGTCGAGTTGATCACACAGGCCGGCGCCACGCGGGCCGAGCTCAAAGGCTCGTGGTTCCCCGACGGGTTCCGCGGCTCAATGGGTGAACTGCTCTGCGCCATCGAGGAGAAACGCGAACCGGAGAACGCCGCCGCCGACAATCTCAAGAGCCTCGCCATCTGCTTTGGCGCGATGAGATCGGCCGACGAGGGCCGGGTCATCGCACTCTGATTGCGGCCCTCTGCGCCCGGAAACACCGGCACTCCCCGGGCGCGGACAGGCTGCTGCGCCGGAATTGCGGAGGCCTCCGCTCCGCCTCCAATCACGTTTGTTCGCCGTCGGAGACGACAGTTTTCCATTCTTGCCTACGCCCCTCCAAAACCGTTTTCTTTCCCCTCTTTTTGCCTTAACCTGCAACCACCATGAAATCGTCCGCCTCCCCGTCGTCGTTTCCCAAACCTGAAATTGGCCGAGCCATGAACGGTGCCGACGTCGTCGTGGAGGCCCTCTCGCGCGAGGGGGTGGACGTGATCTTCGCCTATCCCGGCGGCGCATCGCAGGAGTTGCATCAGGCGTTCGCCCGCTCCGACAAGATTCGCGTCATCCTCCCCCGCCACGAGCAGGGCGGCTCGTTTGCCGCCGAGGGCTACGCCCGCGCGACCGGTAAGGTGGGCGTGTGCATGGCCACCAGCGGCCCCGGAGCCACCAACCTCGTCTCCGCCATCGCCGATGCGTTCATGGACTCCACCCCCATGGTGGCGATCACCGGCCAGGTGTTCTCAAAATTCATCGGCAAGAGCGCGTTTCAAGAGACGGACTTCTTCGGCATGACCCTGCCGATCGTGAAACACTCCTACCTCGTGCTCAACGCGGCCGACCTGCCGCGCATCATCAAGGAGGCCTTCTATCTCGCCCGCACCGGCCGCCCCGGTCCCGTCGTCATCGACATCCCCAAGGATGTGCAGCAGACGAAGCTCACGCCGGTGTTCCCCGCGGCGGTGACATTCGCCAACCCGACGCTCGGCGCCCTGCCGCAAGCCAGCGACGAGCAGCTCAAGCACATCCTCGCCCTCATCGCGTCCGCCAAGAAGCCCGTTCTCTACGTGGGCGGCGGCCTGATCTCGGCCGAGGCGCACAAGGACCTGAAGACCTTCGCGGAAAAGACCAACATCCCGGTGGCCACGACCCTCATGGGCATAGGCGCGTTCCCCGAGTCGCACGCGCTATCGATGCGGTGGTTCGGCATGCACGGCTCGGCCTACGGAAATTGGGCGGTTGACCAGAGCGATCTCCTTTTGTGCCTCGGCGCACGCTTCGACGACCGCATCACGGGCGACGCCTCGAAATTCGCCGGCGGCGCGACCATCGTCCACATCGACATCGACCCGTCCGAGCACAACAAGAACAAGCGCGTGCAGTTCCCGGTGATCAGCGACATCAAATACGCGCTGTCGCGGCTCAACGAACTGATCGGCGCAACCAAGTTCTCCCCTCCCGACACCAAGGCTTGGATCACGCAGGTCAACGCGTGGAAGAAGGATCATCCGTTCCGCTTTGAGGACAACAAACACATCCTCGCGCAGGAAGCCATCAAGGTGCTTTACGAGCTAACCAAGGGCGAGGCCATCATCGTCACCGGCGTGGGCCAGCACCAGATGTGGGCCGCGCAGTTTTACCAGTTCGACGAGCCCCGCCGCTACATCAGTTCGCTCGGTCTCGGCGCAATGGGCTACGGTTATCCCGCGGCCATGGGCGCCAAAGTCGCGTGCCCGGACAAGCAGGTCATCGACATCGACGGCGACGGCTCCTTCCTGATGAACATCCAGGAGCTCGCCACCGCCTGCGTGGAGAAGATCGGGGCGAAGGCGATGATCCTTAACAACCAGCACCTCGGCATGGTCGTGCAGTGGGAAGACCGTTTCTACGGCAGCGTGCGCGGAAACACCATCCTCGGCCACCATGGCAACATCGGCAGCCCCGACAATCCCGCGGGCCTGTATCCCGACTTCGTGAAGATCGCGGAAGGCTTCGGAGTGAAGGGCCGCCGCGTCATCAAGAAGAGCGAGCTGCGCGAAGCCATCCAGGAGATGCTCGACCACGACGGCCCCTACCTGCTCGACGTGATCGTGCCCTACACCGAGCACGTGCTGCCCATGATCCCCGCCGGCAAGACCGTTAAGGAAATGATCCTCAAGTAAGCGGGCGCAACGGCTCGGCCAATCATTCAAAGCCCGGTGCGGAAACGCCCGGGCTTTTTCGTGCCCGCCCAGCGCGAACGCAAAAACAGCGCCACCACACTAGGGAGTGTTAACGAAAAAGTTGTACGATGAGGAGCCTTTGTGATTCAGGATGGGGATGGACGAATCAAGAAAGGTGTTGAACGAGGCGATGTGGAGAGAATGCGAAGCGGCGTTGCGGG
>CAIVDS010000072.1 GCA_903904685.1 uncultured Verrucomicrobiota bacterium | reverse complement strand
GCCGTGTCGCCACCCGTTACGACAAACTCGCCCGCTCTTATCTCGCATTCGTTCATCTCATCGCCTCCATCGTCTTATTACGCAGTTTTCGTTAACACTCCCTAGTTTTTGTTCTTACACGGCTAGATTTTACCACTGCCGCACTACAGTCGGAGCCGCCAGCAATGACCCGGCGGACGACATGACTTGCCCGTCAACTGCCTTGAGTTGGATGGGTCGTTAACTCGGATGGGAAAACCTTACGTCGCGTCGGGGACGGGGGCTTAGGGCTGGACGTCCGCCGGGATGCTTGCGGCTGCGGCGGCCTGTTCTTCATCGGTTTCGACGACGCGGGCGATGCTCAGGAGTTTGTCGCCGACAGCATTATTCTGCTGCCTTTTTGCTGCCAAAGGCAGCTTTTGAGAGTGGTGGCAAAACTCGGAATCGAACCGAGGACACGCGCATTTTCAGTGCGCTGCTCTACCAACTGAGCTATTTTGCCAATAGGGTGAGGGGTCAGAGCAAATGACGCGCGGGGATGGCGTCAATGGGATTTTTGGTCAGCTTTTGAGCAACGAGGCGAGGTCGGTGAGACTGAGCTTGGCGTTGGTCGCGTCGCTGGCCTCGAACACGTCGGCGAGGAGGGCGCGCTTGGTTTCCTGCATGTGGAGAACCTTTTCCTCGACCGTGCCGGTACAAATAAGTTTGTAGCTGGTGACGACGCGGGTCTGGCCGATGCGATGGGCGCGATCCGTCGCCTGCGCCTCGACGGCGGGATTCCACCACGGGTCGAAATGGACGATGGTGTCGGCACCCGTGAGGTTGAGACCGGTGCCGCCGGCCTTGAGCGAAATGAGGAAGACGGGGATGTCGGGCGAGGCGTTGTAGCGATCGACCTCGATCTGGCGTTGTTTCTGCGGGGTGCCGCCGTCGAGGTAGCAGTAGGCGAGGCCCTGTTCGTCGAGCTCGGCGCGGAGGAGTGCGAGGAGCGAGGTGAATTGGGAGAAGACGAGCAGGCGGTGGCCGTCGTCGACTGACTCGGCGAGGAGTTCGCGGAAGGCTTCGAGTTTGCTGGAGTGGTCGGCGGAGGCGGCGGGAGCGACGAGGCGAGGGTCGCAGCAGATCTGGCGCAGGCGAAGAAGCTGGGTGAGCGTGGCAAGACGGAGTTTGTTCTCGGAGGCGCCGTCGGCGGCGAGGGCGTCGAGTTCCTTCTCGGACTTTTTTTGCCAGTCGGCGTAGAGCGCGGCCTGGGCGGAGGAAGGTTCGCAGTAGAGGACCTGCTCGATCTTTTCGGGGAGTTCGGGGGCGACGGCTTTTTTCGTGCGGCGAAGAATGTAGGGGGCGGTCTTGGCGCGGAGACGTTCGTCGAACCAGGCGCGTTCCTCGCCCTTGGTGCCGGCGGGGATTTTCTCGACGTAGCCGGGCATGAGCAGATCGAAGAGGGCGCGCAGGTCGTCGAGGGAGTTTTCCACGGGCGTGCCGGTGAGGAGGAAACGGCTTTGGGCGCGGAGACTGCGGAGGGCCTGGGCATTCTGAGTGCGCCGGTTCTTGATGTGCTGGGCCTCGTCGGCGATGAGGCAGGCGAGGTCGATGTCGCCGAAGCGGTCGCGATCGCGGGCGAGCGTGCCGTAGGACGTGATGATGAGGTCGTATCCGGCGGCGGCGTCGGCGGAGGCGAGACGGCCGGAACCGTGATGCACGAAGACGCGCAGCTCGGGCGCGAAGCGGGCGGTTTCGCGGCGCCAGTTTTCAACAAGCGACGCTGGGCACACGACGAGGGAGGGAAGACGTTTGGCGCCGAGAGCGGTGAGCAGTGCGATGGCCTGGAGGGTTTTGCCGAGCCCCATTTCGTCGGCGAGGATGCCGCCGAGACCGTGGCGGTGAAGGTGCCAGAGCCAGGCGACGCCGATCTGCTGGTAGGGGCGCAGGAGCGCGCCGAGCGAAGCGGGAATGGGGGCGGGCGCGAGATTGGAAAGATTGCGCAAGGCCTCGCTGCGGACGCGCCAGCCCTCGGGCGGCTGGTAGTGCGGGGCGAGTTCGTCGATCAACTCCTGCACTTCGGCGACGCGGGAAGAGGCGATGCGCCACGTGCGGCGGGCGGAGGAAGGCGCGGTGGCGCTGCCGGCGAGGGCGCGCTGCGCGGTGACGAGGCGGGCGATTTTTTCGGGCGGGAGAAGGTAGACGCGGCCGTTGTCCTCGACGTAGCCACGGTTGGTGGCGAGGGCGGAGCGGAGCTGCTCCTCGGCAACCTTTCCGGCCTGGAGGCCGAGGGTGAGGGTGAACTCGCCGCCGGTTTCGGCGATCTCGCACTGGACGTCGGCCTCGGCGAGCTTGGCGGTGTTTTTCTCGAAGTTGTCGGTGAAGTCGGCGTGGAACTCGTCGCGAAGGGCGGCGAGGTGGGTGGCGAGAAAGTTGAGGACCTTGTGGCGGTCGCGCAGCCACCACTTGCGCGTCGTGGCGTCGAGGGAGAAGCCGTGGGTTTTGACCAGCACAAGCGCGGACGCGTAGCCGGAGTGCTCGCGGGAAGGAAGGCTCATCGCGAGGAAGTGCTCGCTGCCGTCGATGGTGAGCGGGGAGGGCGGAGCGGCGGCGAGACGGGAGGAAAGCGGAGAGGGCCGGGGAGCAAGGGAACGTGTGGGCGGGATCGCGGCGCCGGACGACGAAATCTTGGGTTCATCCAGGTGCTCGCTCACTCCGCGGAGGCGGGGACCGATCCAGAAAAGGGCGGTCTGCGGGGTGTTGACGAAGGCGAAAACAGGCTGGCCCTTGAGCGCGCCGACGAGTTCGCGGAGCTGGCCGCGCTTGAGCTGGATGAAGGGAGGGGGCGCGCCGGCTCCACCACACCAGCGTTGCAGCAAGGCCAGAGCGGGCAGCATCTCGGCGGAAGGCGGAAGGGCGAGATCAAGCTCGACCTTGACGGCGATCGCATCGCGGGGCGCGGCGGCGGCGAGATTGGGTGGAAGCAGGATGCGAAGCATGTGGCGAGCGCGCCACGCTGGGCCCGCCGGCGGCGGGGCGAAAGCCCAAACTGTGACTGTAACAAAACGGAGACGGTGTGTGCGCGTGCTTGCAGTGCGGAGGGTTTTTACATGTTATGTGGTAGTAATTTCATGAGCATTGTCCACGAACCTCTGGCGGCAACCGATCGCTACACGCTGCATCTTGCGTCCGAGCCGGCGCAGGTGAAGGCGGCCCAACGGCTGCGCTTCGAGGTGTTCAACCTTGAGATGGGCGAAGGTCTGGCGGGATCCGCCGCCTTGGGGCTGGATGTGGATGCGTTTGACGAGGTCTGCGACCACTTGCTTGTGACCGAGACGAGCTCGGGCACGGTGGTCGGAACCTATCGGTTGCAAACGGGGGAAAAAGCCGCGGACGGAATCGGTTATTACAGTGCGCAAGAGTTTGACTTCAGTCCTTTCGAATTTGCGCGCGCGGAGATATTGGAACTTGGACGGGCCTGTGTGGCGCAAGCGCACCGGAACCAGAGCGTTTTGGGTTTGTTATGGAAAGGGCTCGCACGCCATGCGCAGGCGCAAGGGGCGCGTTACCTGATCGGCTGCAGTTCACTGACGTCGCAAGATCCGGCGCAAGGGCTGGCGGCTTACGCCCAACTCGCCGGGAAATATCTTGCGCCGTCACCGTGGCGCACATTGCCATTGCCGGGGCGTGAATGCCGTGCGGAAAGCGTGTCGGCGGAGGTGGTGCCGATCCCACGCTTGATGTTCGCCTACCTCGCTGCCGGAGCGAAAATCTGCGGGACGCCCGCGTTGGACAAAGAATTCGGCACCATCGATTTTTTAACGTGGATGGATCTGCAATCAATGCCCGCTCGGGTATTGCGCAAGTTCATGAGCTGATGACCTTCGAAGGATGTCCTGCATGATTCGATTTTGGGTGAAGCTGCGCGGTGCGTGGCGTTTCGTGGCTTTGTTTGGGGTGATCTTATGGTCCGTGGTGCTCTATAGCTTGGATTCTCGTCACCGCCGGGATGCGGCGAGTAAGGCCCGCTGGCTTCAATTTACGTGCCGGCGTTTGCTCAGGGTGCTGGCGGTATCAGTCGAATCGCGGGGACAACCGGCACATGGCGCGGTGATTGTTTCCAATCACATGAGTTACATTGATATCGTGGTGATGGCCGCCAGCACGCCGGTGGTTTTTGTTTCCAAGAAGGAAGTGCGCCAATGGCCGTTGTTCGGGTGGTTTGCGGAGAAGGCCGGCACGCGGTTCATCGATCGCAACAAGCGGGGGGATGTGACGCGCATCGCGGATGAGATCGAGTCCGTGATGGTCGCCGATCTCACGGTGGTGATGTTTTTGGAAGGAACGACGACCGACGGGCGCGGCGTGCGACCATTCCGGTCATCGTTGCTTGAGCCTGCGGTGCAGAAGGGCTGGCAGATCGTGCCGGCGGCATTGGGCTATGGCGTGCCGCAGGGAAGATCGGTAGAGCGGGAAATCTGCTGGTGGGGCGACATGACGCTGACACCCCATCTGCTCAACTTCACCACTTTGTCGTGGGTAAAAGCTTACCTGTCGTGGGGGGCCGCGATGCCGGCCCGAGGCGATCGGAAGATTTTGGCGGCGAAGTTGCACCAGCAGGTCATGGCGCTTAAAGCGGAGTTGGGAGATGCACACGACCCAATTGCGGTGTTTTAAATTGCGCTCCCGACAAGGCCGCCTATTTTTAGTTCTGCGCAAAAGGGTTGATAGGTTTCATTTTTAGACAAGCCGTTCATTCGCCTGTCTCTTATGAAATGTAACAACCTTAGAGCTTGCTCATAGTGTAGATTTACACTCACTTATCGCCAGCGTTATACAAAAATTCGCCAACAAATTTATCCCATGAAAAAATCATTCTATTCACTATTGATAGCATCTGCGATGACCTTTGGTGCGTTCTGCTCCCAAGGTGCCGAAGTCACCGCACAAGCGGTCGTGCTGACAGTTCAAGGTCCGGTTACCGTGGTTACGAAAGATGGCACGACTGCCGTCATGAAGGCTGGAGACAAACTGTCGGTAGGCACTGTGATCACCACTGGTCCTGGTGGAGCGGCCGATATTCAGGTTTTCAACGGCGCCGTCGCCACAATCCGTCCGGATTCGACTTGTAACCTGGAAAAACTTTCGGTCACCACCTCGGGTGGCGTGGTCACCAAGCAGACGGCTCTTTTGGATCTTAAGGTTGGCACCATTGCTTCCAATATTGATCCGGCCAATCATAACATCAACGATTACGGCATTCGCACCCCCAAGGGCGTTGCGGCCGCCCGTGGCACCGCCTACACTGTCAATGTGACGCCAAACGGTAGAACCCAAGTGTTTGTTAGCTCTAGCGCGATTACATTTTCCGTCACTGTTAATGGTGTCACTACCTCTCAAACTGTGCCGGCTAATTCCCAAATAACCGTATCCGGAACTGGAGTAGTTACTGTAGTCCAGCTTACAGGTGCGGCACTTCAACAGGCCAAGGACGAGGGCCATCCTGTGAATAAAGAAAATGCTCCGAACGTCACGGTTACGCCAACAGGGAATAACAACCATAGCGGTAATGATACTGACAAAGGGAATAATCCTGCGATTCTCATCTTGGATCCTGTCAGTCCTAGCGGTGGTTCTATGCCTCAATAGTGCTCATTAAAGATTGTCTGTCTTTTGACTCTCGGCCCGGCACTCTCACGAGTGTCGGGTTTTTTATTGGTCGGCATGGTTCGCCATGAGCGTGAGGCGGGTGACTTTTGCCTTTTATCCGTGAGCATCCCTGTCATCAGTGATCCTTTATTTTCTATGAACACACCGCGTAAACCTGTTCTTCTTATCATCCGCGACGGCTGGGGCAGCAACCCGCATCCCGAGCAGGCCAAGTTCAACGCCGTGGCGTTGGCCAACAAGCCCGCCGACGATGCGCTGCGCGCTGCTTCGCCCGT
>CAIVDS010000071.1 GCA_903904685.1 uncultured Verrucomicrobiota bacterium | reverse complement strand
GCGTAATCGAGATAGAAGGCGAGGGGCTTGGACGCGTCGGCGAGGTGGCGGAAAGCGGCCTCGGACTGGCGGAGTTGGTCATCGGTCAGGAACGTGGACGCGCTGCGGACGTTGCTGGCAGCCTGCGCGGCCTTGGCTTCAAGGGCGGCGCGTTCGGCTCCGGCCTCCTCGCGTGTCTTGAAGTTCTTGCGAATGCGAAGACCGTGGAGACGGCCATCGACTCGCCAAGAGATAACGCCATTGCGGTTGAGAAACCGGGTGACGGTGAATGCGGACTGTTGCATGGTGAGGTTGCCATGTCATCGAGGCAACCTAGCCAGCGGTTTTTCTTCTTCAGAGGAGAAAAGGGCGGAGAGGGAGGGATTCGAACCCCCGGAACCTTGCGGTTCAGCGGTTTTCAAGACCGCCGCGATAGACCACTCTGCCACCTCTCCGAACCATTCATTCACCTGGTTTCAGGTTAAATTCAGCCCTGAATGCAGCACTATAAAAAAAGACCCAATTCGGCCCGAAAACGGGGGTAATTCGGGGGTTTCTTTTACGTGGTTTATTGAGGGAAACGAGGGTGTTTGATTGGCTAACTCCGGCTCAAGTTCAATCCTTTTCCCACAAGTCTTGGAAGCGTCTCACGGAAGCTCTCCAACGGGCCAACCCGGTGCCGCCTGTCACAAAGGTGCCGGCAGTCGCAGGGCGGGCTTGGCGTGAGTTTGAGCGAAGGCTTCAGGAGCAGTCGAGAGGGCAGGGTGCCGGACGTCCGGTTATTTAGCCGCACCGGTGATCAGAAAAGCCATTGGCGCAATGGTGTCCCCGTTGGTGGCCCGATAGTTTTGTTCACCGAAATTCACGGTGACAGTCGTGCCATTGGCGAAAGTGGTCTGTTGAACGTTGCGGTCCGGCGTGAGGAAACGGTGGTCGGTCATCTCGCTGTAACCGGTGCCGCGGACATAGGGGCAGATGTTTTGATAACTTTGCACGAAGCGCGCCTTGTTCCGCGTCCACAGTTCACGGTTGAACATAAACATCGGCGGCGTGCCATAGAGAACGTTGAACAAGTCGCGCTTGTCCCAAAGGGAGGGCAGTTTGTTGTTATAGTCGCCCCAATACCACTGGGCCACCACGCATTCATGATAGACCAATTCCCAGAGCGGCAGACGATATTGGTGTCCAAGTTGGAACTTCGCCACCGGCTCGGGAACTTCGTTCCAGATGCGCGCCATGTCGCGACCGGAATCCGGCACCCGATAAGGCCCGAGGCTGAGCATTCCCTCGAAATAGTGAAGGAAGGGCACGGCGGCGTCGTGGCCGGTTTCGCAGCCGGTCACGAGCTTGCAGTCCTCTGAAACATAGCGCAACAGGTCCATCTTGGCGCGCCGGCTATCGGTGCGCGTCATGGGATGATTCGAGTCGTAACACTCGTTCCATGGCGCGGCCGTGGTGGTGTCGATAAATCGGCAATGGTAGGGGTGCGTCGCGAGGTCTGCGGGGATGCGTTGGCGGGCGTAGTCGAGCGAACGCATGTCGCAGGTCACACCGCACGGATACCACAGACCGTCTTTCCCTTTGATGCCCCAACCGCGCAACCAACGGCCGTTCGCATCGATGATGATATCCTTGGGCCATGCCTTGGTTGTCCAGTCGGGATGAAGCCAGGGGAGCAGATTGAAATTCGCCGGGTTCATCACGTCCTGGTAAATGTCATACCGGCTGGTGAGCACGCCGAGTTGGTTCAACGCCTTCAGGCTTTCGGGGGACTGAGCATTGCTCCAGAGGATGCGCCCGATTCCAGCGGCTTGCATTTCCCTGACGATGCCGACGGCGTCCCGATCCCAGCACCAGACGTTGACGGCGCCGACGAGCAGATCGACGTCCGGGTTTTCCCTTCGCTTTTCGGCGAGTGTTTTGAACAAGCCGATTTTCTGCGCATAGGCCCGATAACGTTTGGCCATCGCGACGTGGCCTCCCTTGGCGAAGAACACGTAACGCAAGGCGCGCTCATAGCCGACCTGCCCGCGCTGCGAATCCCATTCGGGGCCGATGGCGAGCCGGCTGTCGATGCGAGCCATGCGGATCGCCGCATCGTCGGGTGTTTCGATGATGACCATCTGTCCCCGCTCGCCATCGGTCATTCCCCAAAACGCCATGCAAATGCCATGTCCGCCATAGGCGATGAGCCGTGTCGGTTCGACCGACGGATCATCCACAGGATACGAGATGCCTTCGTTGAGCGGGATAACCAGATAGTCGCCGGGTTGCGAAACGAACGGGGCGGGGAATTTGACGGGGGCGGGCAATTCGCCTTCCCCCTTGAGCTTGAACGTGAATTCAGGGAGGTCCGCCTCCAGTCGAATGGTGGCCTCCAATTTCAAGCCCGAGGCGGCGTGGATGAGCGCGAGGTGCAACCGGTCGCCGGTGCCGGTCGCATCCGTGACGATCATTTCCTGCGCGAAGGCTTGCTGCCGGAAAGTCCGTCCATCGCGCCGGTCGAGGACGGAAAGGGTGGCGTCGACCGTGTCGAGCGTGACGGTGAGCGTCGCATTGCCGATGGACAGCCTGGGAGGAAGGTCTTTGCGACGGACCTGGTCGACGTTCGACAGTTTTGAAAGCGAGACGTCATCCAGCCAAATCTCCGTCGGCCCCGTGCCGATGATCCGCGCCTGAATTCGGGCGACTTCGGGCGGGATGACGAATCGAGTTTGCATTTTTTTCCAGTCGGCGGTCTCGCGGGTGGAACAAGCCGCGTAAATCCAGTCCCTCACTTTGCCCTGCTGATCCCAAGTCGACACGCAGAGAGTCGCCTCGCCGGTCCGCACTTTCACCCATGCGGAGAGTTCAAAGAGTTCTCCCGGTTCAACGGGCATGCGGGCCTCGCGCTGAAAGCTCCAGTCCTTTTCGCCCCGATGCTCGATATGCGCCGAGTGTTTTCCGCCGCGGGCAAGTTGCGAATCGATCGTAAGGGTGCCGGTGCCGGCCTCGCGCGTCCAAAGCGGACTCCAGCCCGCGAGCCCCTCTTCAAAACCACCGTTGACCATGGGCGAAGAAAAACAGGATGTCGCCAGTGCGATCAAGCACGCAACGAGCCGAAACAACGGAGAAATGTTCACGATCTTTTCTCTCAGATACACCGAGAGCACACAACTTTTGAAACATGCAGGCTGCCGGTTTTTTTGGCGCCCGGGGCGCCCGATGGAGATTTGGAAAAGCGCACCGCCACGCGACTGGCGCACAGTCCGATGCGGGGAGAGGAGAAGCCGACAGGGTTTAATCGCCTCAACAACCCCGACTGACGGCTTCACTGATTCGTTGCCATAGCTCCGGATATCACTCCTTCGACAAATCGCCTTATCCGGCGAATCTGAATGAAGCTGGGTATCCGCAGCATTAGGGGACCTCAGCGATTAGTCCGCCGGCTCGGACGCCTGTTTGGAACTCCTACTGGGTTTGGGACGTGTGTGAGTATGCGAAGCCTGGCATTCACCAGTGGCAGCTCTCAAGCTGCGGCGCCACTTTTCCCCATTGGGGACTGACGACCTGTAATGAAAGATAGCCGTTCGGACGACGCTGATGCATTCGCCCGAGTGATTTTTGCCGGGATCACTTCTGATCAGACAGACGGTTATCTATAGCTCATCTTGTTGGCGGTAAGTTGCAGGTCTTGCTGGAGCGAGCGCTGCGGGCGGATGCCCGACTTTTGCAGGACGTCATGGTAGACCTTCACCGCCTCCACCGGGGCGACCTCGCCATCGACTACCCGACGCAGCATCTCGATGAAGGCAAGCGGGTGCTCGGAGAGATTGATCTTCCTCCCGAAGAGCGCCACGCGGGCTCCGTGCTTCCGCGCGTCATGAATGAGTTGGAAGGCGTCCAAGGTGGTTCCGGCGCTTCCGCCGAGAATGCCCACGATCAATTTCGAGTCGTAGGCCACCAGCTCCTCAAGTGGTCCAGGTCCGTTGTAGGGGATTTTGAGGAAGACCGGCCTTCCCGCCGATGTGACACCCGCAAGCGTGCGGATAATATGGTCGTTGAGAAAACCGGCGACTTTTTTGTCGGGGATCCCCGGGTTCACATTCGGGTTGAACACCTCCAGAAAATAGCGGAACCGCTTGCGCTCGGCCTCGATCCTAAAGTCGTGGAAGTCGCTGAGGGCCTTGTAATCCCAGTCGATGTTGTTCGTGAACGTGATCGAGTAGAGCCCGAGGTCGGCTCCCGTGAAGGACTGCGTGCAATCCTCGGTGATCTTGCCGTATTTGATGTGGCAGATGTTTGCGGTCCGGAAGGAGCGCGAGGGGTGGTCGGTCGGGTATTTACCCCCGCGCACCGCCCACACGTCGGAGGTGTCGTTCGCCCGCGCGGCAGGCGTGATGGCCGAGTTCACGAACAGCTTTTCCCGCATGCCAATCCGTTCCAGGTTCGAGGCCGAAAGCAGCACGATATCGACGATGTCCTGCGCGATCACGGCGCGGACTTGGTCGAGATACTGGTCGAGCGTCTTCCAGCACCCCTCTGATTCGTTGTATCCGTGCCGGCACGATCCGATCTGCGGGCCGGGAGCGGTCACCCCGAACGCCATGTCGGCATCTTTGGCATCGGCGATGATGAAGTCCTTGGGCGAAGTGGATCCGGCGTGGATGTTGGCTATTTTCTGGTCGAGTCGTTTCATAAAATATGTGAGGGGGACGCCAAAAGTAGTCCGGGAGGAGTGTCAGTCCGAGCGGTTGATTATGGTATGTTGGTTGTGGTTTGGGTTGGCAAGCCGTGGAGGAGGAAGGCCCGGACATCTCGGTCTGCATTTCCCGAGTGACTCTCGCCGTAAACCGCCGCATAACGGCCCCCATGATCGAAGACGGCACTCCTCCTGAAAAAGCCAAAGCGCCCGTGCTGTGGATACTCTGGATCGCCATCCTGATGTCGCTCTTCCTCTACCAGTTTAAGCTCGGGCATGGCCTGCCGAAAGGACACGATGCGAGGCCGGTGTTTCAAAATCCGATGATCTGGCCATGCGTCTTCACGCTGCTTGCCGCCGCCATAATTCGCTGGCGGTTCATTCCAAAGGCAACGGATCTGAGGCGATTGCTGGTTCTGCTGGTCATCGGCCTGGGATTGAGCGAAGCCGTCACGTTTTTCGGCATATTCCTGTTTCAGGCGGACATGCCTGAAACGAAGACGGGATTGTTTGTGCTTTCGGTGCTGAGCATCCTTCAGTTTATGCCGCTCTACGCGAAAGCCCCTGCGGCGGAGACGGACAGTTTCCGGCAACCCTGATCCCCTCCTTATCTCCGATTCCCGACCACACCATGAACCACATCGAAAAAAACCTCGGCGTCCAAAGCTATTGCTTCCGCCACTTCAAAGACAACTCCACCGTCGCAAAAAAAGTCCGCGGGATCGGCCTCGACAAAATAGAGCTCTGCGCGGTCCATGCGGACTTCAACGCGACGGAAAAATTCGGCGATATCGTCCGGATCTACGCCGATGCCGGGGTGGGGATCGTCTCAATTGGCGTCCAGACATTCTCCGGCGCCGACAGCGAGAAGGCCTGGTTCGAATCCGCAGCCGCAGCCGGCGCAAAGCACATCTCCGCGCATTTCCAGATCGGAACCTACCTCAACGCCATTCCGAAAGTCCGCGCCTGGTGCCGGGAGTTTAAAATCCGGGTCGGCATCCACTGCCACGGCGGCTACATGTTCGGCGGCTCGCTCGATGTGCTCGACCACCTCACCGGACTCGGCGGGCCCGAGATCGGCGTCTGCATCGACACCGCCTGGGCCATGCAAACCGGCCCCCACGCCGGAAACCCGACCGCATGGGCTTCGAAATTTGGCAAGAGGATCACAGGGGTCCACTTCAAGGATTTTGTCTTCGAGCCGAACGGCCAGTGGAAAGATGTGATTGTCGGAACCGGCACGCTCAACCTCCCCTCATTTTCAAAAGCCCTTCTACAGGATGGCTTCGACGGCATGGCGGTCATCGAGTATGAGGCGGATGT
>CAIVDS010000070.1 GCA_903904685.1 uncultured Verrucomicrobiota bacterium | reverse complement strand
GTGCATCCGTGATTCATTGCGCCATTTGGACGCAAATCGCAAAATCCAGAAATCAAATCGAGGACACACAGTTTTTCTCATTTCCTGCTGATAAAAAGACATTAACGACAATAGAAAATCGCCTTAGTCAGACAGGCGTGGGGTGTTGCGTTTGACGGGAATCTCGAAGGAGGGTTGTATGTAAGCAAACTGGTCAGAGCATGGTCAGTCAGTCAGCATGACTCCGTTTTCTGTGGCGAGAAGCCGTTCCATCGTTCAATCGATGTTTTCTTAAACGGACGTAATCTCCTTTTGAAGTTCGGCAGAGGCTGCGGATGGGGAATGATAGAGGGAGAAGAGAGCTTGGTATCCAGTGACCCAACCAAGGTCGTTAGCCCAGGGGCGGTGGTCGAGCAAATCGATCAAGACCTCCTCGGTATGAGCGCAAAAACCGAGGTTGGCGGCATGCAGATGCCGTGAAATCGAGGCATAATCAGGGGCAAATATGAGGGCAGGCTTGAGCGAGGTGAGGGCGTCGATAAATTTTGAAGGAAACGAGGTCTCCGCCGTGACTTGCCATGCGGAGGCGAAGGCATAGGGCACCAGCACGATTTCCGCTCGGGCGACTTCTTGACGCAGGGTTACCCGGTCGCATCCGTGGCAGGGAATCACGGTCCGGAATCGTGTAAAGTGGCGGACATAGGACTTACGGTCTTGGGCAATGATCTTCAACCGCCAGGCTTTGGTAGGGTGACGCTCAAGGATTTCTGCAACCTGCAGCAGGGAGTCGAGGTAAGGTTGCCCGAGAGCACCGATATAAACGATTTCGCCATGATTGATAGGGGAGGAATGAGGAAGAAGGGTGGGCGGTGTATCGGCCACCGGATATAACAAGCGGGACGAGACGCCATAGAGTTTTTGCAGACGTTCTGCCATGCCGGGGCAAATGGCGAAAACCCGTGCGGCCGATTGGAGGCACTGTTTTATTTCGTTCCGAATTCGTCCGAGTTCGCCGACGGAGGCTCCTTGGTTGGCCGCCGTGGTTTCGTAATCATCGATGATATAAACGGAGTAAGGGAGTTTCAGGGCATGGGCCAGCGTCCTCAGTCGGGGTAGGAATTGCCAGTGAGGGCCGGACAAGCCGACAAGTTCATTGGTCCGATGGCTGCTGGCGGGCAACAGACGCTGCCCGACGGTATGGGCCCAGATATACAGCAATCGCCGGTCTGTCCAATGACGCAGGGAGTTTGGCAGGAACTTTAGTCCCAGTCCGGAGCAATCCCATGAAATCCATGTGGGAGGTTTTAGGTTTTTTCCGATGTCGTGCCGCGGATATTTTCTTCCATTTGCTCGAGTGATAACGGCGTGGGTATGATCCTCCACGCTTGCGATGATGCGATGTGCCAATACAGACATGCTGACACCTTCATTACCGAGCGGAGGGATGTCGGAATAGAAGATGAATTTGGGTGTGGCGGGTAACATCGTGATGATGATGCGAGTAACGTAGCGGGACTCTAGCGATCAGGAGAAAATGTGCGGTAGGTGAGCCGATTCCATGCTTGAATGGCACCTTTTTCGAAGATCGAACCGAGACTGAGGATCGGGTGGCAACGTCGCCAAGCGTGACGGCTGAGCAACCGGTGAGTCCCATCTTGGAGAGAAGCAGGTGAGTGACGGTCTTGAATCAGCCGAGTGAGTTGACCGAAGGTGGAATAATCTTTCAAAATACGACGACGGGCTTCGCGGATGAAGGGTAGGCGTTTTGTGTATTCTTGGTCGCGAATCGCCTTCGCGATCCGTTCGCAAGTTTCCCCAAATTTATAAATATCCACGGCGATAAAGCTCTCCTCTGGGATGTAGGCGGACATATTGGGACAACCATGATAAAAAGGCAGACAATAGGCGAGCAGCGGGTCGCTAAGTTTTTCCGTCCAGTGGTGAGGGGATATATGGTTTTCGATAGCTATGTGATAGCGATAGGCATCGAGGGCATCAGCCTTGTCGGAGATCGGGCGGACGCCTTGGCCGAAGATATCCAGCTCAGGGAACTTTTGCTTTAATGCCTGAGTAAAGTCATAGCGTGCCTGATGTAGTGTGTGCCGCATTTGTTTGTTGGAGCATACAGTGGAGATACTGCATGTCTTGAGTGGAGGCTCGGTTTGGGCGGCGAGTTGATCATAGCTGCCACGGATGCCGGTATTGCCGTAGAACCACAGAAGGCCGGTTTGGCTATAGATACGATGAGGATGTCTTAAAGCCCAAGGCTCTTGGCTGGTCAGAATCCAGCCGAACTGTTTGCAGAATCCTTCCCCGTAGGTTTTTATAGAAGAAGGTTCAGTCGTCAGGAGTAAAGTATGGGCTTGCGGGCAGCGCAGATGTTCTTCCCAGAGGGGTTTGCCGCCGGGGTTCGTCAGGGGCAGATCATCGTAAACGACCAACCAGTCGTATTGGTCGCATTCTTGGTCAAAGATAAAATCACAGCGACCCCAACTAGGGTGCGCCTGCGGGAACCGGCCGATCCACACTCCGTATTCTTTGTTTGCAGGCTGCGCCTTGGAAAGGAATTTGACGCGAATCCGTGGCCGGCTGACTTCCGTAGTTTGAGCTATAGGGCTGGACATGGCTCAAAACCCTTTGCGACGTTTGTGCCAGGCACGAAGGCGGTTGGCTTGATCTGCGAGGAGGAAATAGAGTTGGAAGGTGCGACGGCTGAGTCCACATATCGCAGAATGGCGTCCGATGATGGGTTGACTGTGGTCCGCTTCCGCGCCGTCTTTGCTAATGACGGCTCCGGCCCGCTGGCCGATGTCCGAAAAGCTGGTGTAGTGGCCGACGAGGCTGGGCGAAACTGCGGTGATTTTGAAATTAGGCGAAAGATTGCGCGCATACCAGCGATCAATGGCGCGGTGGCGGGCCAGCCAAGGCCAGATATTGGTTTCATTTGGAAGCCGGGCCAGAGCCCAGTCATACAACTCGGCTTTTAGGATGTAGGCGAAGGCTCCGAGGCAGCCTTGGATTTGAAACAGTTGCTGAGTCGCCCCCAGGGATGCAAGGGGATGGCCGGGGCCGACGGGTTGGGAAACACCTAGAAAGCAGGCGTGCCATCCTTGGGCACTTGTTTCCAAAGTCGAGAGGAGGGTTTGCAGCTCATGATCGAAGTCGGGGCCCAAGATCACGTCGTCCTCGAAGATCAAGACGCTGCGCCAACCGCGCTCACGGGCGATGGAGATTGCGTTACGGTGCGAAAGAGCGCAACCGGCCCGACCGCCCCACGATTTGTCTCGGTTGCCATGGCGAAACCATGGGGGCTGGCCATAGCCTGAAAGGAGTTGGCCATTCACTGCCGGAAGGCGCTCCCAATGTCGAAGGCAAGCTTGCGCGTCGGCGTTTGCACGGAAGTGCTCCAGTCGCTCCGGGCGGTGGATAAGGTTGATCACCAGAACACCGTCTACGTGCAGGGCGGGTCGAGGGTGTGCCGAGGACATTATTAGAGCCAGGGATGTGGCGACTCGTTCGAAACTATTAAGACGCCTGCTTTACGGAGCAACGATCAATGCGGCGAGTATGGGACGCAGGGTGTTTTCTAGAAAAGCAGACATAGGATTCAATCCAAAGGCAGGGTTGGTTGGCGTGTTCTGGCAAGGATCATGTTTAACTGATGGCCGCAGTTTCGATATAATTTGGGGATTTCATTAGCAGGGCTATTGTAGTGCATAGAAGTTTGATGCGAGTTCCGCTGTATCTATGATGTTCGAGTTGAAAGAAGGGGACGACATGCTGTAAGCGCACAGAGGGCTGTTGGCGTTATGATGCGCTAGTGTCAGACTGGTTCTGGCGGTCGTAAAGTGAACGGTAGAGCGCGTTGCCCGTGTAGATTTCGGAGTGAGGACCATCGGCGACGATCCGGCCAGCGTCGAAAACCAAAATGCGCGTTGCGTGGCAGATTGAGCTGAAGCGGTGAGCGATCATGAGCGTGGTGCGACCACGGGCAAGTTCCTGTAGCGTGGCTTGGATGGAGGCTTCGCTTTCGCTATCCAAGGCGCTGGTGGCTTCGTCGAGGATGAGGATGGGCGCATCCTTCAGAAAGGCGCGGGCCATGGCTACGCGCTGGCGCTGGCCGCCGGAGAGGCTGGAGCCGCGTTCGCCCATGGGGGTTTGCAGGCCTTGTGGGAGCGTCGCGATGAAAGCTCCCAGGTGTGCGCGTTCGGCGGCGGCTTGCACCTCGGCATCGCTCGCATCGAGGCGGCCGGCGCGGATGTTGTCGGCGAGGGTTGCGTTGAACAGGACCGGGGTTTGCGAGACGAGCGCGATGCGGTCGCGCAGCTCTTTCTTGGTGGTGGCCCGCAGATCGACGCCGTTGAAGGTGATCGTGCCGACGGTGGGGTCGTAAAACCGGGGAATGAGCGCGGCGAAGGTCGATTTGCC
Source organism: uncultured Verrucomicrobiota bacterium (assembly GCA_903904685.1). Taxonomy (GTDB): domain Bacteria; phylum Verrucomicrobiota; class Verrucomicrobiia; order Opitutales; family Opitutaceae; genus Rariglobus. Next base: position 39,227 of record CAIVDS010000070.1, on the reverse strand, counting down.
TGCGCCACTCGGGCCGACCAACGCCACGGTCTCTCCTGGACGAATCGTCAGGGATACGCCACAGAGGGCGGCTTGGCGCTGGGCGGAGGTTTCTACGGTGTCGTAGGTGAAGGACACCCGGTCGAAACGGATGCTGGGAGCGGCGGGTGGCAGTGGAACGGGTGATACCGGGTCGGGCACGGTGTCGGGGGCCATGAGCACGGCTTCGAGGCGCTCCAGGCAGACTTCGCCGTATTTCAACGCGTTGCTGAGGCCGCTGAGTTTTTTGATCGGTTCGTAGCAGAGGTAGAGTGCCAGCCCAAGCGCGCTGAAGGTGCCGAAAGTCATCCCGTTGCCCACGCTGACATAGAGCGCGATGGCAAAACCCAGCACGGAAATGAACTCGATGACCGGACTGGTCGCCGCGTCGTATTTGACCGTCTTTATGGACAGGCGGAAAATCTCACGGGTGAGCAGGCTGAAGCGGTTGCGTTGCCTCGACTGGAGATTGTAAGCTTGGATTTCGGCGGGAGATTGGAGCGTCTCGGTGGTGATCGAGGCCAGTTCGCCGTTGTGCTCGGCCACTGCTCGAACGCGTTTTTTGATACGACGGGAGGCCATGCGGATGGGAAAGACGCACAGGGGCACGCTGATCAAGGCGATGATGGCGAAAAGCGCGCTGCGCTCGGTGAAGGCGAGGTAGAGCAAGGTGCCGACAGAGGCGACGAGCGTGAGGGGTTGCTTGACGATTTCGGTGCTGACCTGGGTGATGACGCCGTTGAGCCCTTGGGTGTCGGCCATGAGACGGGTTTGGAGGTCGCCGGATTTGTGCCTTTGGTAAAAGGCGAGAGGCAGTTGTTGCAGGCGGTCGAAAACTGCCAGACGCAGGCTCTCCAAGATGATATAACCACCACGCGTGATGAGGTATTTATTGAGGAAGGATGCGAACCCGCGGATGGCAAAAATGAGCGGCATACCCAGGCAGGCCACGAGGAGAAGTTTGTCGGCGTAGTGCGCCCCAAAGAAGACCTTGGACCAGTGGACCACGATGGGTGAGGCATCCTCGGGTTTGCCGAAAAAAATCGGCATGGTGGTTTTGAACATGACCGGCAGTCCTACACCGCTGCTGATGGAATAAACGACGCCCGCAAGCAGCCCTCCGAGGATATCCCACCGGGCCGGTTTCAGGTGGGGCAGCAGGCGACGGATACGTCCAAGCGCGGTGTCACCGCGCTTGGAGTGGCCGGTGTTGGTTGAGGTGGTGGGCATGGTGGTCGGAGGCATGGAGTGTGCGCGGTGGGACACACTCCCTATGAGTGGTCAGAGATGGGCTCAATTCAATGGGTAATGCCACCCTAATTTTGCCGGTGCAGGGTGTGATGCGATATGTTTCTTACCTCTTGCGAAGCGCTGCGGCGAGCTACAACACTATTATCTTTCTCATGCTTGATCCCAAACTCCTTCGTGAATCGCTCGGCATCGTTCGGGCGGCCCTCGTTAAAAAACACCTCATTGTCGACCTCGATGCGATTCTCGCTTTGGATGAGACGTGGCGCGTTAAGCTTCAGCAGGTCGAAGGCCTGCGCGGAACGCAGAAGGCGGCCAACGCCGAGATGGCCAAGCTACCTAAGGGATCACCCGAATTTATCGCCAAAGTTCAGGAGATGAAGGCGGTCTCGGCCCAGGTCAAAGAGGATGAAATCATCCTGAAGGAGATCGAGGACCGGTTGAAGCAGGCCATGATGACGCTGCCCAACATCCCGCACGTCAGCGTTCCCGAGGGACGCACGCCCGAGGATAACGTCGTGTTCGCCGCGCATGGCGACGTGAACGGTCTCTCGCCGCATGCCGCGCCGCATTGGGAAATCCCCGGCTTCGAGAAACTTTTCGATTTCGCGCGGGGTTCCAAGGTCACCGGCGCCGGTTTCCCGTTTTACGTCGGTGATGCCGCGAGGCTCGTGCGAGCGCTGCTCCATTTCTTTTTGGATGAAAATGGCAAGGCGGGCTACGTCGAGGTCAACCCGCCCATCTTCGTCAACGCTGCCAGCGCCACTGCGACCGGCCAGTTGCCCGACAAGGAGGGGCAGATGTATGAGTCGCCGGTGGACGGTTTCTATGCCGTACCGACCGCCGAGGTGCCGCTCACAAATTTCTTCCGCGACGAGATCATCGACGAGGAACTTTTGCCGGTTTATCGTTGCGCCTACACGCCGTGTTTCCGCCGCGAGGCGGGCAGCTACGGCAAGGACGTGCGCGGGCTCAATCGCCTCCATCAATTCGACAAGGTCGAGCTGCTCAAGTGGGTTCATCCCGCGACCAGCTACGACGAGCTCGATAAGCTCCGGGGCGACGCCGAAAGCCTGCTGCGCAAGCTCGAATTACCCTATCGCGTGCTTCTCATGTGTGGCGGCGATCTCGGTTTCGCCCAATCGAAGAAATATGACCTCGAGGTTTGGTCGGCCGGGCAGAAACGCTGGCTGGAGGTGTCGAGCTGCTCGAACTTCGAGACGTTCCAGTCACGTCGCGCGCAGATTCGTTTTCGGGGCAAAGACGGCAAGCCCGAGTTGGTTCACACCATCAACGGCTCCGGTCTTGCCGTGCCGCGCGTGCTGGCCGCCCTTTTAGAGAACAACCTTCAGGCCGATGGTCGGGTGAAAATCCCAGCTGCGCTCGTGCCGTATTTTGGCAAGGAATATCTCAGTTTTGCCTGACGGGATTTTCTGATCATGGCGCCAATCTTGGCAACCACTCTCGGTTCACCGCCGGTCGTCCATTGCATTGGCGATAGTCACGTCTGCTTTTTCAGCGGGCAGGATACGATTCATGCGGCATGGCCGGACGAGCCGGACGACCGGCTCCCTTGGTTTCAAACCTACCACATCGGAAGTTCGCTGGCCTACAGCCTTTCTCGTAGCGGCACGCGAACCCGTGGACGTGAACGTCTTTTTGAAGTGCTCGACAGCAAGGTTCCTCATGGTGCGTGTGTGCTGCTGTCTTTTGGCGAGATCGACTGCCGTGCCCACTTGGTAAAGCAGTCGCAGATCAAAGGGCTGCCGATCGAGGCCATTGTCGAGCTGTGTCTCGATGAATATTTCAAGGCTGTGAAGGAAGTCGTTGGCCGCGGCTTTCAGGTGATCGTTTACAACGTGGTGCCGTCTCGTGTGGGCACGAAGGGGACGGTCCCCGGTGATGAGGACAATTATGTGACCACGGGAAGCTTGCGTGAACGCAACCGCGCGTCCCGGCTTTTCAACGAGGGTGCCCGCCGGCGTTGCGCGGGCTGTGGCGCGCGTTTTTTGGAAAACTTTCCGCATCTTGTCGATGGGCGGGGGAAGACGATCCGGTGGTATTTTTGGGACAGTATTCATCTTTCGCAGCGGGCCATGCCCGGCACCTTGACGAATTTGCGCGTGATCTGCCCGGAGCTCGGCATCCCTGCTCAACGCATTAAGCGTCTCGGTGGTCTTGCGGTGGTGTGGGATGTTCTCAAGCGCCGCTGTCGGCGTGTGGCCAAAGAAGTCGGGAAGTTCCCCCGGTTGTTCGGGTCGGGTTAAAGTTGAATTGTTCGTTATTCTTTTTCCGTCATGAAACGCCATCCGCAACCCAACTGGCCCGAGGTTGCACTGCGCTTGGCGGCGGTCGTGTCGAAGGAGCGGCTGCATCCTGCGGTCGTGCAGTGGACATCTGATGCCTCAGCCGTGCGGCGGTCATGGGCGGTGGCGTTCTCCGGTGGAGCCGACTCGCTCGCTTTGCTGCTGTTGCTGTGGGCGCACTGGCCCGAGCGGCGCGACCGGTTGCTGGTGGTGCATTTCAACCATCGGTTGCGCGGACGTGAGTCTGTGGGTGACGTGGCATTTTGCCGACGGGTGTGCGTCGCCCTCGGGATCGATTTCATTACCGAGTCATGGGCTGGCGCAACCAAGCGGGCCAGCGAGGCCGAGGCGCGCGCGGCCCGGTTCGCATTTTTCGAGCGGGTGCTTCCGCAGCGACGGATCGCAGCACTCTGGTTCGGGCATCAGCAGGACGATATCGCCGAGACGGCTTTGATGCGGTTCGCACGCGGCAGCGGCACCGCTGGTCTGGCTGCCCCGCGCCCGTTGCAGGCGATGTCAGCGCGGCGTGTGCACCTGCGCCCGCTGCTCACGTTGAAAAAAACGGAGATCGTCGCGGCACTTCAGTCGGTCGGTGCGGTTTGGCGCGAGGATGCGAGCAATGAAACCGGTGATTATTTTCGTAACCGTATTCGTCGTGTGGTTCTCCCCGGTTGGCTGGTGGCGTCCGGAGAACGTGACGCGCTTGCCGGAGCGGCCTTGTCCCGCGAACGACTTGAGGAGGATGACTCAGCGCTGGAGGCGTGGGTTGACAGACTCGCTCCGCTGGACCGCTCCGGACGGCTGGATGTGCGGGTGTTGGCGGGGAAACCGCGTGCGGTTGTACGGCGGGCGTTGCATCGCTGGCTCGGGGCGCAGGCAGATACCGGTGATTTATCGCGTCAGGGTTTCGAGCTCTTGCTGGTGGCGGTGGAGCAGGGGGCTGTGAAACGCTTCAGCTTGGGCCGGAGCGGCTTCGCCGTCATTCGCAAGGGCGCGTTATTTTTTGAGAAGACACCTCGCGGTCATTCTTCACGGCAAAGGAAATAACCAGTCCCGCTTAATTGACATATAGACGGGAACCACCACGGTTCTTGGCAAGTCCCTATTGTAATGTCCGATTTTAAAAACGACAGCAAGCGTCGCCCGTTAAAGAACCTCCCGCCGGATCGTTTTCCGCTGAAGGTAGTCCTGATATGGATCGCCATCTTTGGTGCCGTGGTGGCTCTGTTGTATTTGAGTCCGCGCAACGCCGTCCCCATAGCCAAGCTGAAGATTCAACAGGTCATCGAACTGGCCGATGCCGGCAAAGTAGAGTCGGGGGTGATAAATTACGATGGTCGCTACGGGCGCGATGGCGCGATCATCACCGGCAAAGTCGTCAAGGATGTCACGTTGGAGGCCGACTCGGTCAAGACCGCGCAATTCATCGCCGCAGGTAGTCTTACTCCGGGCAATCTCGAACGTCTCCAAAAGACCAAGGTCTTCGACGAGCCGCCCATTTCCAACGTCTGGCGCGACATCGCCGCCCAGGTTCTCCCGATCGTCCTCGTGATCGGCCTGCTCTATTTCTTGTTTGTGCGCCAGCTCCGCCAGGCCGGGAAAGGCGCGCTGAACTTTGGCAAGAGCAAGGCCAAGCTGCTGTCCCGCGACCGTGACAAGGTTACCTTTTCCGAGGTCGCCGGCTGCGACGAGGCCAAGGAGGAGATCGCCGAGGTCGTCGAGTTTCTAAAGGACCCGAAGAAATTTCAGAAAATGGGCGGCAAGATTCCCAAGGGCCTTCTGCTCGTCGGGCCTCCCGGCACGGGTAAAACCCTTCTCGCCAAGGCAGTGGCCGGCGAAGCCGATGTGCCGTTTTTCAGCATTTCCGGTTCCGACTTCGTTGAGATGTTTGTCGGCGTCGGCGCTAGCCGCGTGCGCGACATGTTTGAGCAAGGCCGCAAGAACGCGCCCTGCATCATCTTCATTGACGAGATTGACGCCGTCGGCCGCCAGCGCGGTGCCGGCTTGGGCGGCGGTAACGACGAACGCGAACAGACGCTGAACTCCATGCTCGTCGAGATGGACGGCTTTGACACCACCGAGGGCGTCATCATCATCGCCGCGACCAACCGTCCCGACGTGCTCGATCAGGCGTTGCTGCGTCCGGGTCGTTTCGATCGCCAGGTTTACGTGGATCTGCCCGACATCGTCGGCCGCGAGCAGATTCTCCGTGTTCACGCTCGCAAGATTACTTTGGCCGAGGACGTGAATCTCAACGTCATCGCCCGCGGCACGCCCGGCTTGTCCGGCGCCGATCTGGCCAACCTTCTCAACGAATCCGCCCTGCTTGCGGCGCGGCGCAACAAAAAGAAGGTCGAGATGATCGACGTCGATGATGCGCGCGAAAAAGTGCAGTTCGGTCGCGAACGCCGCCGCGTGATGGATGACGGCGAGAAAAAACTTACCGCCTACCACGAAGCCGGCCATGCGCTCGTGACTGCCATGCTCGATGACGGCCTCCTGCCCGTGCATAAGGTCACGATCATTCCGCGCGGCGGCTGCTTGGGCAGCACATTGTATATTCCGAGCAAGGAAATTCTCACGCAGGAGAAAAAGCGCCTCGAAATCCGCATCGCCATCGGCTGTGCAGGGCGCATCGCCGAGGAGTTGGTGTTGCATGACATCTCCAACGGCGCATCGGGCGACATCCGGCAGGTCACCAAAATCGCCCGTCACATGGTGTGCGATTGGGGCATGAGTCCGCTCGGCATGGTCGCTTACGGCGAAAGTAACGACACCGTTTTCCTGGGTCGCGAGATCACCCGCAGCCAGCCTTATTCGGAGGAAACCGCCCGCAAGATCGACGCCGAGGTCTTCCGTATCGTGGACGAGCAATACAAGCGCGCCACCGAGATTCTCAAGGAGCACCGCACGTCGCTCGATACGGTCGCCGCCGCGCTGCTCGAACACGAGACCATCGAGGGCAAGCATGTGTTGGAGATTTTGCAGCATGGCGAACTCCGTTCACCGGTGGTTCGCGAACTCCCCCCCGCGTTGCCCAAGGTTGACGAAAAATCCGTCAAAAAACCAGCCGGCAATGATGTCGCCGAAGGTTTGGGCGGCGCTCCGGCCCCTTCGCCGGCCTGAGTTTGGCGCGATCTAGTCCGGCGCGACGGCTTCGGCCTTCATGCTTTTTTGTTTCCGTGAGCCGCGCACTCGGTTCGAGTGATTTGAATGAGCGACGAGTCTTCTTCAGGCATTTCTTTTTCAGCCCTTGGTCGGCGAGTCCATTCGCCGACGATCGCCCGTCTCATGACGGTGGCGCTTGAGAATCCGCGGCTGCTGTCGCTCGCCGCCGGGTTCACCGACAACCGCACCCTGCCGGTAGCTGCAGTGCAGGCGGCGATGGATTCGCTGGCTGCGCGTTCTGGGGAGCCGGAGTATCTTCAATATGGCGCGAACCAAGGCCGGCCGGCGCTGCGCACGCTTCTCGCCGGGCGTTTGCTGACACATGAACCGAGGCTCGATGCCGATGCGGTGAACCGGGGTTTTTTCATCACCAACGGCTCCCAGCAGGCGCTTTATCTCGCCATGCAGGTGCTCTGCGACCCGGGCGACATCGTGCTGGTGGACCGTCCGAGCTACTTTGTGTATCTCGAAATGCTGGCCGGCTTGGGCGTGCAGGCGCGGTCGCTGCCGTTGGACGAAGCGGGGCGCATCGACGTGGATGCCTTGCGTAGATTGCTTGAAGGCATGCGGGCGCGGGGCGAACTCCAACGGCTCAAGGCTGTTTATTTCGTCAGCTACTTTTCCAACCCCTCCGCGCGCAGTCTTGAGGAGACGGAAAAAAACGGCATCGCCGAGGCGCTTGCCGAGGCCGGGGCCATCGTGTCCGTCGTCGAGGATGCCGCCTACCGTGAACTCTATTACGAAACACCACCCGCCGCCCTCAGTGTTCTAAGCCTGCCTGCCTGGGCGGCTTTTCCCCGGTTGTATCTCTCCACCCTCACCAAGCCTTTTGCGAGCGGTCTCAAGGTCGGCTACGGCACCTGCACTGATGCCGGACTGCTCGAGAAGATGATGCATGTGAAAGGACATCATGACTTCGGCACGGCGCACTTTAACCAAGCTGTGCTTGAGCAAGTGCTCGCTGTCGGCGGGCTTGATGCGCAACTGGCCGTCATCCGTCCGGTTTACCGGCGTAAAATGCGCCTATTGCACGAGGTGCTGACTCAAGGAGGCCTCGCCGGGCTTGGCTGGCGCTGGCAGGTGCCTGGCGGTGGGCTCTATCTGTGGCTGAGCGCTCCGGCAGACATCGACACGGGATTGGATGCGGCCTTTTGTCGGGCGTGCGTTGAGGCCGGTGTGCTTTATGTTCCGGGGGAACTGTGTTTTGGGGATGAGGCCCCGCGCAATTTCATCCGCCTGAGCTTCGGCGTGCTTGGCGAGAAGGATTTGGCCGAGGCTGGAGGCCGGTTTGTCGCCGTCGCAAAACGGTTCGCGTGAGCTTCTATTATCTGGGGACAGAACCCGAGACGTCGTGCGCCCTAGAGTTTTCCAGATATGTGTATTGAGCGTGACAAAAGAAGTCTTGGAGGTGGACGAGGGCGCATTGAAGGTCAGGCGATGCGTGCATCGCCCTGTACCGCAGTGGCGGTCCTAGCCTCTAAACCTGAGACTTTGAGAACTGGCGGCGGATAGAATCGGCAAGCTCGGCAAGCTTGATGGGTTTGGTGAGGAAGCCGTTCATACCGGCTGCGAGGCATTGGTCGCGGTCGCTCTGGAGGGCGTTGGCCGTGAGCGCCACGATGCGCGGCTGGCGGGCGATGTGAAAAAGTTTTCGAATCCGGCGGGTGGCCTCGAAGCCGTCCATCTCGGGCATTTGCAGATCCATGAAAACGAGATGGTACGGGTGAGCCGTCAGGGCGGTGATTGCCTCAACGCCGTTGGCTGTGGTATCCGCCTTGTAGCCGAGACGTTCGAGGAAGCGGAGGGCGACCTTTTGATTCACGGGATTGTCCTCCACCAAAAGTATGTCGATGGGGAACTCCTCGGAGAGCTTTGCAAGGTCGTTGATTTTGATCGTGGAAGTCGGCGATGCGGTTCCCGGGAAAAGAGCGTGGAAGGCCCGTATCAAGGATTGGGTGTTCAGCGGTTTGTTAACCGAGGTGAACGGCGAGGCGTTCTCCCGAAGAGGTTGCGAGGTGCTGCCGATGAGGCAAAGGCCGATGGTGGGGATTTTAAGACGGCGAAGTTCTTCATGGATATTCGCACCATTGGTCCCGACGGTGAGTTCCATATCCAGCAAAGCGGCAACCGGAGGCGCAGGGCATTGCAGGAGGGCGATGGCGGCATCAGACGCGGTGGCGGTGAGCGTCTCGATCCCCGCCTCGTGGAAAAAAGCTGTCAGGCGGCGCAGGGTAACCGCGTTGTCGTCGATGCAGAGCACCGGACCTTTGCCCAGAGCGGCAGGCAGGGGCTGAGCCGGGAGGATGTTGTCCGGCGTGGCGGGCTCAACCTGCAGGGTGACAATGAACGTGGAGCCGTTGCGAATGTCGCTTTCCACGCGAATGTCGCCGCCCATGAGCATGCAAAGGCGTTGGCAGATGACCAGTCCAAGGCCGGTGCCGCCGTATTTGCGCGTGGTGGAGGAATCAACTTGGGAGAAAGGCTTGAAGAGCCGGTTGATCCGGTCGGCCGGGATGCCGATGCCGGTGTCGCGCACCGCGATGGCTATCATGCGGTGTCCTAGGCGCATTGTTTCTTTGGAACGGGCGGGAGAAACCTCCACGGAGATGGAACCTTTGGCTGTGAACTTGATGGCGTTGTTGACGAGATTGCTAAGCACTTGGCGCAGGCGGCCGGCGTCGCCGATCAGGTTTTTTGGCACCTTTTCGTCAATGAAGTAGTCAACTTCGATTTGCCGGGTGGCGGCTTGCGTGGCGAACAAGTCCAACGTTTCCTCGATGACGTTCACGAGGTCGAAAGGCTGGTGTTCGAGTTCCAATTTACCGGACTCTATTTTTGAAAAATCGAGAATGTCATTGATGATGGACAGGAGGGCTTCGCCGCTGGCGCGGATGGTGTTGACGGTGTCGCGCTGGTCGTGGTTGAGCGGAGTTTCGAGCAGGAGGTTGGTCATGCCGATGACGCCATTCATCGGAGTGCGGATTTCGTGGGAGACGGAGGCGAGAAATTCGCTCTTGGCGCGCGAGGTGGCGTCAGCCTCGGCCTTGGCGCGGCGGAGGGCTTGCTCGGTTTCGATGCGAACGGTGATGTCGGCTTCGATGGCGATGAAGTTTTCCAGCTCGCCCTTTTCATTGTACACCGGCTGGAGTTCGAGTTGCAGGTGGTGTTTGCGGCCGGATTTGGAGTAATTGATGATGTCGGTGGAAAGGCCTTCGCCCCGGATGAAGGCGGTTTTTAGCAGTTTCACCGTTTGCGGATCAGTTTCCGGGCCGAACATGAAATCGGAGGGCTTTTTTCCCATGATTTCATCGAGGGGATATTCCATCACGCGTTGGAAGGATTCGTTGACCCACTCGATGGACCCATCGGGTGCGCTGATGAGCACGAAATTGTCGGTGCGACTGGCCACGAGGGACAGTTTGCGGGAGGAGGCTTGACTGAGGCGGAGAGCGTGCTCGGCTTTCTTACGCTCGGTGACGTCTTGCAGCGTGCCGACGATGCGCGTGGGTTCGCCGGCTGCGCCGTAGGCTACGGTCTTGGAGCGTGCGTAGAGCCATCGCCATTCGCCATCGCCGGCTCGCACGCGGTATTCGGGGTCGATGAATACCGAGGCTCCGCTGAGTTGGAGGGCGACGGCGGCACGATAGTTCGCCAAATCGTCCGGGTGGATCATGCGTTCCCATTCGACGACGGTGGAGGAGGTTTGTTCAGGAGAGGTTCCCAACAGGGTCCAAAGACTCGCACTGTGCAGGAGTTCGTTGGTGGCAAGATTCCACTCAAAGGTGCTGATGGCGGTGGCATCGAGGGCGAGACGCAGTCGTTCGTCGGAGATGGTCAACATCATCTCGACGCGGCGGCGTTCCTCGTTTTCGGTGCTCAGCAGGCGATTGGAAGATTCGGCGGCGAAAAGGCTGGCGCGCGCCTTGCGGGCGAGGTGGACGCTCAAGCCCAGCAGGAAGGTGATGCCCAGGCCGGTTGCGAGGGCAAGTTCGGGCAGATAACGGCGGTTTGTTTGCAGGTATTCCCCGGTGGGCGCCATGATGATCCGCAACCGGCGGTTTTGGAGCGTGAAAATCGAAGCCAGTGCGCGTGGGTCGTTGCCGGCGTCTTCGAGGTTTGGCAGGGAATCATAGACGTGTTTATCACCGATGTAGATTTCGCAATTGTGGTGCAGGCTGGCCTTGGCGCGCTGGTCGATTTTTGCGAAAAATTGTTGATAGGTGAACTCGGCGGTGATGAAGCCGACGAGAGTGGCGGCGTGATAGATCGGCGCGCAGATGATAAAGCCTTGTCCACGTCCGGGCAATTCGAGCGAATTGGACACTACCGGGCTTTTGGTGCGGAGCACTATTTCGAAGGTTTGGCGTCGGTCCGGCTGGCTAAACTGGTTGAAGGCGATGAGCGCCTCGTTGCCGGGCATTGGATAATACCACGACGTGGCTCCATCAGGGGCGATGCGGGCGAGGGAGCGCGCGCCAGGGGCGTCTTGCATCCACGTCACCGCGTCCGATTCCCAGACGGCGTTCATGTCTGGGTCGGTCCAGCGGCGACCAATGCGTTCGAGCGCGGCGGCCTGCCGTTCAAAATCCAGACTTATGGCGCTCGCGAAATTATTGATCGCGATCTGGGTGTTGGTGCCGAAGTAAACGGTTTCGCGTTCGCGCAGACCGATCCAGAAAATCAGGGTGAACATGCCGCAGGTGGCGACCACGGGCACGGGCAGCCAAGCGGGCGCTCCTGTATGCTTCGCGTGGTGCTCGCGCCAAGCGATGGCCAGCAAAGTAAACCCAGTGGTCAACATCAGCAGGGTGACGCTGGGTGGCAGGCCGGTGTGCGATCCCCAGCGGCAGACAGCGGACATTTTGAGCGCATAACCCAGCAGGGTGGTGATACCGACACCTCCCATCAGGGAGCCAAGTAGCGCGAAGCAGAGGATGCGCCGAGATTCGTGGCGGGCGATTACCATCCACAGAACGAGGATGCCGCCGAAGATCAGGGGCAGGGCAACGATGAACGGCATGGATTCCGGGTTGATAGCGACATCTCCCGGGAAAAAATTCGCGATCCATGTATCTACGCCGCACCCGAACCCGAATGGTTCGGAGATTGCTGAGGCGAGGCCTAGCAACGAAGCTCCGCCGGCGATCCAAGCCGCTCTTTTCCGGCCGGTTTCAACGATGATGATGATTGCGCCGAGCAGGAGAAATCCAAGGGCCGCAGTGTAAAACCAAGGCGAGGTTTCGATGGACCCCGACGTCGATAAATCGATCGGATCAAGCAATCTGAAAAGAATCAGCATCGCCAGTCCAAGGGTCGCCCCGGCGAGGGCAACGACGATGCGCTGCGGCCATGACATGCGGAGTAAAAAATCCTGATGAATCATCTGGGTGTTTTACCCTATTGGTGATCCGTGATGGCGTGCAATGGCATTTGCATGTTTAAAACAATAAATCTTTGGAGGGGCAAAAATAAAACCACCTCGCTCGGCTCAAGGCGTAGGCGAGGTCGTGTTGGCGGGAGGTTTGCTTTCGGGCGCTGGGCGGGGCGCATCTCCGCCGGTGAGAGTTCTCAAGAGTCGGGTGGGGCCGTAAGCGAAGATCCACGATGGTTTTTCGAGGGTGCCTTGCAGCTTCACCTCCAGCACGCGGGAGAACGGGCTGAGGACTAGATTCACCGTGCTGCCCACCACGGATTTGCTTTCGTCAAAGGGATAGACCTTGGCGTTGAAATCGAGTTGGTGGTTGCGCAGATCATAGTCGCCTTTCGCCTCCATCGCCGCACTAGGGCCGGCGATTTTCACGGTGCTGAATTTCAACAGCGGACCGTTCACGTCGAATTGTGCGTTCAGGGTGTTCAGGGAGAAACTGCTAAAGTTGAGCAAGGTGCCGCGCAGCAGTTCGGAGAGGGGGCCGAGCAGGTTTAGTTGTCCTAGATCGGGGCATGTAATGTCGGCCTCGCCTGTGCCTGTGAAGGAATGAGGATCACTGTAAAGACCTTCCACTGCCACGCTCAGGTTGATCCGTCCCTGGTCCAAGCGTTGGTTCCGAATTTTTGTTTTCTCGTCGGGTGGCGGGGAATTGGGTTTCGGCGGCGCGAGGGTATTGATGGCCATACCGAGGTTGGCACCGGTAACCGTGGCATCGAAGGCTATGCGACGAGCCGGGCCTTCACCCCAAACCCGCGCACTGCCGGAGGCCCATCCACCGGCCATCTCCAGCGTTATCGCAGGGATATCCAGTTTGCCGTTATTCAATTGCGCGTTGAAGGCAAGATCGGCCAGAGGAAAACCATGATAGGAGGCAGGCCCGTCCGACTGGAGTTTGATGTCGATATGCTGACTCGGACCGCCTGTAGCGGAGGCTCCGTCTGCGTGGCCGGCCAGTTTCAGGGCGGGAGCGTTAGCAAACTGATAAGGCTTCAAAAGCTCGACGGCATTCTTGCCGAGCAACTGCCCGATGGTCGCGAGCGGGAGGCGGGACTCGACCGAAAAATCCATCTTGAGCCAGGCATTTTCCCCGGGGGAAACGAGGCGGGAGAAAGAGCCACCGGCCTCGTGGCCGTCCTGCACCACCTTGAAATTGATGATATCCTCCCATTGCGGGCGGATGAACAGCCGTGTGCTCACCCGATCAAAAGTCGCGCCGCGCAGGCCGGTGGCGGCGCCGTCGGCCTGCACAAAGACGCGGGTGGCGGCCGGCGAACCCCAGCGGCCGGCGACAGCGACATCGGCCTGTGGCACGGACCTGGTGAAGTCGAAGTCTTTCCAAAATTTCGACCACCAAGGATGAAACCAGCCTGAAATCCCGGCGGGCCGCAGTCCGCCGGTGAGCAGGAAACGGAAGTCCTTGGTCGCCGTGTCCATTTCATAAAGACCGTGGGCGAGGCTTTCGCTTTGCCGGAGCACGAGGTTGTCGCAAAGAACGCTGGTGCCTTCGTAGGTGAACTCGGTGCCGGTCTCGTCGAGATGGACCGTGCCAACCCGCACGGCCCCGCTGTGCAGGCGACCTTCCACCCGCGCCAGTTTCCATCCGCGAAGAAAAGTGGCCGTGACGTTCAAGGGCGCCGGTTCGGACGGCTCAAGGAGCGCCGCCAAGTCGTGTTTGGCAAAACCACCGGCCAACCCAAGCAGGGCGGAATCAACCCTGCCGTCGAGCGTGATTCGGCCTGCGCCTTGCGAAGGGTCGAGTGCGGCGGCTACCTCCCACGGCGAACCAGCGAGCAACACCGAAAGGCCGGCCATGATCGTGGTGTCCTGGCCAGCCGTGAGCTTGGCGGTGGAAGGACCGATGGTTATGTCCCGCCAGTGCAACGATGCGAATTGGAGTTCAAGGTGTCTCGGAGTGATGGGTGGCATTCCGTCTTCCACGGTGGCTATCAGGGCGAAACACAGATCGCGGGCCTTGATGCCATCGGACAATTGTACTGATTCGATGTTGCCGGTGATACTGATGGGCGTGGTGGATTTCCCTCCGATAATAAATCGGGTGCTCGCGGTGAACGCTCCAGTGCTGGCGCCGTGGATACATTTGACGGGAGGCAAGGCCAGGCCATTGGCGAGCAGCGTGACTTGGGCCGCAGCGAAGTGGTCGCCCACCGGCGTGAGCCGGATGTCGAGCAACGGCAAGTCGAGCGCTGCCAGTTGGTTTGAGGAGATCTGCACTTGTTTCCCGATTTTCAGATAGGAGGCGACCAAGTTTTCGACAAATGCGGCGCTGTTGGCGACGGCTGGCGTGGCGGGCAATTGCACGGCTCCGTCTGCTTCCACGGCCAGTCCGCCGAGTCTCCCAGTGAAATGCTCGATTTCCATCAATCGCCCGTGTGGACGGATGGTGAAGTCGATGTCGTTGGCCAGCGTCTCGTCGCTTCCAGAGGGCGAAAGCATGGCCGGCAGATGAAAATCAAGACCGGAGGCGCTGATCTCCTCGATGTCCAGCCGACCGGTGACGAGCAGCCACGGTTTCAGTTTGGCGTGGAGAGAACGGGCGGTGACGAGGGCATCCGAAGTGGCGGGCGTGCCCAGACGGACGTTTTCCAGCAGCATGTGCCCCGAAGGATCGAGCATGCCCCGGTCAAAGGTGAGCGAGATGCCTTGGACGGAGAGATTCTGTTCAATCAGCCTTCGCACGGGGCCGGGCAGGGCGACTTCATGCGAGGTGAAAACATGAATCTGGGTAACCAAGATGAGCACCAAAAACAGCCACAGACTCCACAGCGCGAACAGGCCTCCCTTGCGGGTGCACCAGCGGCCGACGTGCCAGGTGGAGCGGAGAAACTTCATGAAAACGCGGTCTGCGCGACGGCTCAGGGTTGGGCGGCGGATGCGGGTTTGACGATCACAGGTTCACCGGGATCGCGCGTGCCGTAAGTGAGGGTCCAGAGCGCATCGAGCAACGGCTGATCGATTTCGAAAATGACACCGAGCTCGGGGGAACCGGCGAACTGGGTGCCGCCGCCGGTGCGTTCGCTGATAAAGAGCGAGGTGGTTGTGGTCTGCGCGCCGGTGCCGCCGCCGAGAGCGAGGGTGGCGTCGAGTTTGTATTTCCACGGCGCAGGCTGGCCGTTGACGAGGGTGGTGGGGGCGAACGTATCGCTCACAAACTGCTTGGCGCGCAGGGTGCGCAGTTGGATCAGCACGGTTTCGATGGCCTTCCGCCGGGCCTCGGGTTCGGTAGCCAGAGCGGTCGCCCAGGTTTCTCCGGTGGCGAGCGGGTGAACGTAAACGGATGCCGAGCCATCGGTGGCAGTGAGGCTGAGACCGGTGATTTGCGCGCCCTCTGACAGGGTGCGCAGCGTATGCTCGCGATAAAGGCGGGCGGCCACGGGCAGTTCGTTGAGCGTGTCGCCGGCCACAGCGTAAACGAAGGTCTGTCCGTCGATCCGCGCCTGTACCGAACCGGAGGATGATCCGCTCACGGCGAGGAACAGCGTGAGCTGGGCGCTTGCGGCCGCCACACCGCCGCCGACCCGCGCAAGGGTGAGGACGATTTTGCGCTGCGGCAGGTTGAAGCCAAAATTCTCCAGTTCCGCTTTCGACGGTGCATCGCTAAGGAAGTGCGTGGCGGAAAGCAGGGAGAGACGTTGGAGCAAGTGGCCGACGCGGGTGGAATCGGCCTGAAGGATTTGCGCGGTTTTTGTGTCGCCACGACGGATGATTTGCCAGCCGACCGCTCCGCCGGCGGGTGCTTCCAGACGCTGCAGCGTGAGCTCTGGCGCCTGCGGGGCGGAAGGATCGGCCAGAGTGATGGCGGTGACCAAAGTCGGATCGAAATCCAGGATGTGCGTCTCTCGCAGGGTTTCTTGGGCTCGCTTGAGGCCGTCGATCAGCTTGTTGGGTATCCGGGTTGAAAATACCTGGTCGCGACCTTCGATCTGTGCGTAAAATCCGGTGTCCTCGGGACCGGCAGGGCCGGCGGGCTGGCCGACGAGGAGCGTCTCGCGGCGATTGTTGCCTTCAAGCGTGACCCGCAGGGCGGGGCTGGCCAGGCCGGTGCGTTCGACGGGCGTGTCGGCTTTCGTCAAGAAGCGGTCGACGCGCAGGGCATTTAGGCCGCTGACGGCGACTTCTGAGGCGGCCTTGCTGGCGCGGGTAACGATGGGCGCTTCAAACGACCAGCGAGCGCCGTCGCGGCGGAGCCGCAGGCGCACATTCTTGCCGTCGGGCGCGGGGATTTGCAGGCCGACCGAGCGGACCTCGAAGACCGGGATAGTAAAAAGCGCGTCGGAGCGGAGTTGTTCTAGGCCTGTCTTGAGGCTTTTGGCCAACTGGCTACCGACCACGTGGATGGTTTTCTCATCGGACGACAATAGATAGAGGCGGCCGCCCACCTTTGTGGTGTCGCCGACTTTAAGCTGGGTGGTAACGGACGTGCCTCCGGGCATGGCCGGATCGCGGGTGAAGGTGAGAATGAGGGTTGGCTTCGCGAGACCGTAGTCGTCGAGGGACTGGCCGCTCTTCTTCAGGTCTTGCACGCGGAAGCTCGATTCATGTTTAAGAAACTCGAGGTCGCTGATGATGCGTTTGACGGCAAAATCATTGGCCGGCCAGTTGATGGGGGAGGTGATTTCCCACGGATCGGTGGTGCGCGTGCGTCCGAGTCGGAGCACTTCGCTGACGCCGGGGGAACTGATCTCGATGGAGGTGAGCCCGACGACCTCGTCGCCCAAAACACGGACACGCGCCTCGGCATTGCGTTGCTCGATGCTGATGGCGTGGCGGGTGTAGAAAATCAGGGCGAGCAGCGCGACATTCAGGAAAAGCAGGATGAGCGTGATTTTGGTGCGCATGGGGAATTGGTTTAAGGTTAGCTGCGGCGCGTCCAGTAGACGATGAACCCGAGCAATGCGGCGGCACCGGGCACGAAGAACAGGAGGCTGTAGCGCAGGCGGCTGAGCTGGTTCTGGCTGAGCGAGAGCTGGAATTTGTCGACCGGCCGAGCGGGGACTTTCAGGTCGATGTCCCGGTCGGTGGCCCAGTTGATGGTGGAAAGGAAAAGAGAGAGGTTGCCGATGGTGGCGAGGCTGCCGTTGGCGATCCAGTCGGCGCTGCCAAAGACGACCATGCGTCCACCGGGCACCTTGAAGAGCAGGTTGCCGTTGGTAGTGACGCGCTCCGAGGTGGTAGCGACCGTCAGCCGTTGGTCGGGCGGCGAACCCAGATCGACGCCTTTGTTGAATTCTGGAATGCTCCGCAGGCGGTAGTTGCGCTCGCCCCAGGCGGTTTTGGCGGTGGCGATGAGTTCGGTGAGCACCAGGTTGGTATCGGGAGCGCGACCGGGATCGGGGCGCACGGAGCGCGTCGGGCCGAAGCGAACGGGGACGTTGTTATCGATGAGCTGCTGGGTGACGGGGTGGCTGGCGTAGTTGCGCAGGATGAGGTCGCCGGTGCCGTTCTGCCCGTCGGGGCCGTTGTCGTAAATCAACACGTCGTCGGCCAGCACGCCCCAGTCATAGAACAGGTCGTCCAACCCGTGTGGATACATAGGTGGGATGAGTGCGAGCACGCGGCCGGCGCGGGTGGAGAGATACTGGCGCAAAAGCTCCTGTTCCTCGGGTTGGTAGCGGCCTTGGGCGCCGGCGATCACCAGCACGGCGGCGTCGGCGGGGACCGCATGCGTCTGGCTGAGGTCGAGCGTATCGACCGCGAAATTGCGGGCGCCCAGTTCTGCATACAAAGCGGAAAGCCCGCGCGCTGGGCTCACATCGTCGAGCTGCATTTCGCCGTGGCCGCTGAGGAAATAGATTTTTTTCTTGGCGGGGTTAACGACATCGAGGATGGCGGCGGTGAAAACATGTTCGCCGAGGAATGATTTTTTCGCCTGGTTTTCCACATGATAGAGACTGGATAGGTCGAGGATACGCTGGCGGTCGCCGCAGAGCACGAGGATGGTGTTGGGCTGGGTGATGCCGAGGGCCTCGGCGTCGCGCCGGCGCTGGAAAACGTCGATATAATCGGTGGTAATGCGGCCTTTGCCGTTGTTTTCGGTGGCGTAGCCGTATTCGCGCAGCAATCCGCTCACGTCGCGGTAGGCCTGGGCGACTTGATCGTTGTCGCTGTCCGCCGTGAGCGTGACGACGATGCGCACGGGTTGGGTCAGGTTTTTGAGATACGAGAGCGTCTCGGGGGAGAGCGAGTGGCGGTGGTGCTGCGTAAGGTCGAATCGCCATGCGTAGTGGACCGCCAGATAGTTGAGCCCGCCGAAGAGCGTGACGATTAGAACGGCCTGCGCGAGCAGGTTGAGGGTGCGGACCCAGCGGACGGCGCGGAAGCTGGAAAGGGGTTTCATGGGTCAGCTGTGCAAACGTTTGGCCTCGACTCCGAGGATGCTGAAGATGAGCGCCAGCGCGGTGCCGCTCAGGTAAAACAGGACCTGTCGCGTGTCCACCACGCCGTGGCTGAAGTCGTCCAGATGGCGGAAGGTGCGCGCGTAATCTACCACGGCGCGGGCCGGCTTCATCGAGTCGAGATTCATCATCTCAAGGGTGCCGACGTAGTTGAGCCCGATGATGAGCGCGAACAGCAGGGTGAACGAAAGGATGCCGGCGACCGCCTGGTTGCGCGACAGCGAGCTGGCGAAAACTCCCAGCGCCACAAAGAACAGCCCCGAGACGGCGATGAACAAATATCCGCCCATCAGCGGGCCAAAATCGAGGAAGCGCATATCGCCGGCGAAGCGATAAAGAATGTAGAAAAACCCGCCGGTTGAGCCCCACAACAGCAAGTAGAGAAAGTAGGCGGCGAAGTATTTTCCCAAGACGACCTCGGCGGTGGTAACCGGGGCGGTGAGGAGCGTTTCGAGGGTGCCCATGCGGCGTTCCTCCGAGATGCACTTCATGGTGAGCAGCGGCACCATGAAAAACACAGGCAGCCAGAAAAGTTGGAAGAACACGGTGGAGGGCGAGGTCTCCTGCGCGGCCTTGCTGTAGCTTTCCAGTACGCCGGCGAAGATGAAACCCATTACGCCAAGGAAGAGGACGGCCGCGATGTAGGTGCTGGCGCTGACGAGCAGCATGCGGATCTCGTGGCTGAGAATGATGAAAAAATGTTTCATGAGCGGCGGGTCATCGAACGGTGGTCGCGGCGGGCTCATCGACGGCTTCCCATCCGCGTTTGGTTGCGGCGAGGAAAACATCTTCGAGCGACGGATGCATGCGGTTCAGCGAGCGCAGGCGGAAACGATCGTCGGCGGCGAGCGTGCGCAACAGGACTTCTCCCAAATCGTCATCCCGCACGGTGGTCAGGCAGAGCTTGCGAAAGCCGGCGGAGTCCGGCTCGCCGGTTTCGGCGATGTGGATCGTGGGTTCGATTTTGGTGAGCGCACCGGGCAGGGCGGCGGCGGTGTCGCCGGCGATTTCCAGTTCGTAGCGGGAATGCCCGAACACCTCGCGGCGGAGGTCGGCTGGCGTGCCTTGCGAAACCACTCGGCCCTGGTTGATGATGAGCACACGGTCGCAGGTCATTTCGATCTCGGGTAAAATATGCGAGGAGATGATAACCGTCATCCGACCGCGCAGGCTGGCGATGAGGTCGCGCACGATCAGGATTTGGTGCGGATCGAGGCCGATGGTCGGCTCGTCCATGATAATAACGGGTGGCTCGGCGAGGATCACCTCGGCGATGCCTACGCGCTGGCGAAAGCCTTTGGAGAGTTTTCCGATGATCCGGTGGCGGACGCGCTTGAGGTCGCAAAGCTCCAGCACCTCGTCGAGACGGATGGAGAGTTTGCCGCGGGAAAGTCCCTTCAACCGGCCGCGGTAGTGCAGGTATTCCGAGACGCGCATGTCCTCCGGCAGCGGATTATTCTCCGGCATGTAGCCGATGAATTTCTTCACCTCGTCGGCGTGGGTGGCGACGGACAGGCCGCAGACGTTCACCTGGCCCGAGGTGGCGGGCAGGTAGCCGGTGAGGATGCGCATGGTGGTGCTCTTGCCGGCGCCATTGGGGCCGAGGAAGCCGAGGATCTCTCCCTTGGCCACGGTGAAACTCACCTTGTTGACGGCGGTGATGCCGGCATAGGTTTTGACGAGATCGTGGACTTCGATGGCGGGAGTGTCGGCGGACATATCGGTTTTATCGGAGACAGGGTTCGACACGGGTAAAGGCGAAAGGTTTTAGGCGTTGTTCAACCGCCAGGAGGCGGCGAGGCCGAGGAGGGTGAGGTCGGGGGAGTCGGTCGGGCGCTGGCGCAGGCGACCGTCGATGGCCACGGCGGCTCCGCCGGCGGTGATGATGGCGGGGGCGGATTCGCCGCGTCGGGAAAGTTCGGCGAGCACGGCGTCGAGCAGGGCCTGGATCATACCGGGGAAGCCGATGACAGAGGCGATGCGCATGGCCTCGACGGTGGATTTGCCAATGGCGCTGGTGATTCCGCGGGAATCATCGACAAACGGCAGTTGGGCGGTGCGTTCGTGCAGATAGTCGCGCATCATGGCGGGACCGGGTGCGATGATGCCACCCTCGTAGCCGCCCGTTTTGGTGACGATGTCAAAGGTCACGGCGGTGCCGAGGTCGATGACGATGGCGGGCGAGCCAAAGAGTGCGTGGGCACCAGCGGTGTTGGCCAGCCGGTCCTGCCCGATTTCGGTGGGATTGGGATAGGAGACAGGCACGCCCAGTTTTTGCTCGTGGGTGATCTGCCACACGGGCAATCCGCTCGCGGAGATCGTGCGAAGGAAAACCGGCGTGACGGACGGGACAACCGAGCAAAAGGCGATGGCATTGGGCGGATTCGGCGCAGCAAGGAGGACAGGAAGTCGCGCGAGGATGCCTTCGTCGGGATGATCCAGCAGGCGGGTGCGCACTTCTCCCGCCGAATACGCAGAGCTATCTCCAACCACGCCGTAGTGCGCGTGGGTGTTGCCGATATCGATGCAGAGGATGGGCATAAGATGAAGAGGCAGAGCGTTGAGCACCGACGGTCAAGAGTCCAGAGCTGAGAGCTATTCCTATCCCAAATCGGTCAGCTTCGTTTTCACCATGGATAGCCTCGGCCCTCTCAGCCTTTCGGCGTCTTTTCCAGTGTGACTTCGCCGGCGCGGAAACGTTCGCTGCGGCCCTTGTCGGTGCGGACGACGAAAGAGCCTTCGTCGTCGATGCCCATGGCGGTGCCGGTGATGCGATGGGGCCCGGCGAGCACGGCGACGGGGCGACCGCGCAGCGCGTCATAGCGGTTCCAGAGATCGGCGAAAGTTTTTTGATAACTGCCGTTCACGAAACGCTCGTAGGCTTGCAAGACGCGGCCGATGAGTGCGGCGGTGAAACGGTTGACATCGAGGGGCTGGCGCGTGTGTTCGGCAAGCGATACGGCGTGGGTGGCGAGATCGTGGGGCCAGCCGTTGGCGGGGCTGTTGATGTTGAGGCCGAGACCGAAGACGAGGTCGCGGATCTGGTCGGCATCCATGCGGGCTTCGGTGAGCATGCCTCCTGCCTTGCGTCCGTCGAAAAGGAGATCGTTGGGCCATTTAAGGCCGGGTGCGGTGCGGCAGAAATTGGCGATGAGTTCGCAGACATTGGCGCCCATCCACAGCGTGAACATCTGCATGCGCGCCGGTTCGAGGCGCGGGCGGAAGGCGAAGCTCGCGTAGAGATTACCGTTGGCCTCGCTGTGCCAGACGCGCCCGAAGCGTCCGCGGCCCTTGGTCTGGCGTTGAGCGATGATGGCGAAGGGCGCGTCATGACCGGCGGCGAGCTGGCGGGCGGCTTCGTCGTTGGTGCTGTCGACCTCGTCGAGCAGTTTCAGGGAAAAATCACCGGTGTGCTCTCGCCGGTAGGCTTGGATCAACGCGGCGCTCAGGCCGGCTGGCCGACCGGTGAGTTTGTAGCCGCGGGCGCGCACGGCATCGAAGGCGAAGCCCTGCTCGCGGAGTTTCTCCATGTATTGCCAGACGGCGACGCGGCTCATGCCGAGTTTTTTGGCGAGCGCGGTGCCCGAAACGTAGCCGGGCTCGCAGGCGAGCAACTCTTCCAAGATGACGATTTCAGGCGATAGGCGGGAGGATTTCATGGGCGCCAGTCCAGACCGATATCGACCCAAGTGCTCTGGTGAACAAGGGCGCCGGTGGAAATAAAATCGAGGCCGAGGCCGGCGAAACGGGGCAGCGTTTTCAATGTGATGCCGCCGCTCGCCTCGGTGAAGGCGCGTCCGCCGATGAGGGCGACGGCGCGTTTGACCTGTGCCGGGGTGAAGTTGTCCAGCAGGATTACGTCGGCGCCGGCAGCGAGCACGGAGGGAATTTGCTCCATACGGTCTACCTCGACCTCGACGGGCAGGTCGGGCGCGGTTTTTTTGGCGCGGGTGACGGCGGCGGCGAGATCATCGGCGGAGCCGAGCAGGGCGAGGTGGTTGTCCTTGAGCATCACTCGGTCGAAGAGGCCGAGGCGGTGGTTCCATCCGCCGCCGCAAGTGACGGCGTATTTTTCGAGCATGCGCCAGCCGGGGGTGGTCTTGCGCGTATCCAGCAGGCGGGTGCGACCACTGCCGAGAGTGTCGGCGTAGAGGCGCGTCTGCGTGGCGATGCCGGAGAGGCGCTGGAGGAAATTCAGGATCACGCGTTCCGCCGCGAGGAGCGTGCGCGGGTCGCCGGTGAGCGTGGCGAGGACGTCGCCCTTGTCCACGGCGCGGCCGTCCTTGACGCGAAGTTGCGCGGTGGCGTTGCCACCGTAGACCGAAAGGATGAGCGGGACGAGAGGCAGACCGCACACGGTGAGCGGACCGCGGGCCACGAGGTCCGCGGAGCCGTGGCGCGGCGCTGTTGCGAGGCTAGCGGTTGAGCGGTCCCCGATAATGCGAGGTTTGTCACGCAGGCCGAGCCCGGCGAGGTCTTCGTCGCGGGCCATCTCCACAAAACGCCGCAGGTAGGCGAGATCAAGGTCGTCCCAGGAAAGGCGTTTGAGGAGCGTGTAGGCGACAGCGGGCATGGAATTGGATCAGACGTTCAACGGTCGGCATTGAACGTTCAACGTTCAAGTGCGGGGCGGTTGCCAGATTGTTACAATCACGAGGTCGCCTTTGGCCGCTCATGGGGGCTACGGTGCGGATATGGTTGAGCACGAGTCGAACAGGCTGACAAGCGTATCCACTGCTTGGCTTGAGGCGCCGGTCGAGGAGCCGGACGCCGTACAGGCTTTGGCCACGCCACTGATTTCGCTGGTGCATTTTCAGGAGGCGCTGGCGACGGACATGACGTTGGAGCAGGCGCACCACGCGCTGGGCGAATGGCGGGTGGCGTTCATGCCGGTGGTGGGGGGCAGACGGGTGCTGATAGGGCTGCGGGGCGACATGCAACGCTCAAGTGAATGTCTGCGGAGCACAAGCTCCGGGGCATCCGCCCGGTGCAAGTGAAACTGGCGTTTCCTGCGTGTCCGGGCATCCTGTGCTTCATGAATCTGGAAGCATTCAAGACGGTGGTGAGTTGTCCGGTTGCGAGCCTGCCGCTGCAGGCGCTTTGGCACGACTCCCATGGAGACTGGGAACGGGCACATGCACTTTGCCAGGAGGCGAAGAGCTGCGATGGCGACTGGGTGCATGCTTACTTGCATCGCAAGGAAGGCGACGCGAGCAACGCGGGTTATTGGTATGCGCGAGCGGGGCGGCCCCTGCCGAGCGCGAGCCTTGAGGCCGAGTGGACCGTGATCGTGTCGGCGTTTTTGAAGTGAGGCGTGCTGCGGGCGGAGATCAGGGCCGCGCGCGCAAGGTTGCGAGTGCGTGCCGCATGGAGTCGAAGGCGAGCTCGGCGGGGGCGATTTCGCCGAGCGGGCGGAGCTGCCAGTCGGCGACCTCCTCGCGTTGCAGGACGACGTTGAACGAGGTGGCTCGGGCTTGGAAAAACACGTCGCACACCGGGCGGGTGAGCCCACGGTAGGTGTAGTCGTTGGGATGCGAGCAGAGGTAGCGAATGCCGGTGAGGGCGAGACCGATCTCCTCGGCGATCTCGCGGTGGATGGCTTGCTCCAACGACTCGCCGGGGTCGACGAAGCCGCCGGGCATGGCGAGCAGGCCCTTGGCGGGATCCTTGGCGCGGCGGATGAGAAGGAGGCGGTCCTGCGGGTCGAGGATGAGCGCGGCGACGGCCGTGATGGGGTTGTTGAAGTCGCGGTGGTCGCAGGCGCGGCAGTGGCGGGTGCCATCCTGCTGGCTGGCGTAGTCGGGTGAGCCGCAGAGCGGGCAATGGGTGTAGGCGTCGACGAGCGGCTTGGTCACGACGGGAAGCAGGGCGTTGGCGGGCGTGCGGGACGAGCAGAAAAAACTGTATGTGCGTTCAACGCTAAGAGCCTCCTCTGCTAATAAGAGATGGAAAAGTTGTGCCAATGGGTTGAAGTATGGCCGACCATTGAACAGGGAAAGTCGAAGCGGCCGAGTTATGCGGTGCGCGAGCTGCACCGCTGACGTTGGGGATCGAAGGCGTGATAATGGCTCGCCCATTATCGCTTGGCGAACAGTGGGCAGCTATCGGTTGCAACGTGTGCGCAGACGGTGATCCCTCAATTACTGCGCCGAGCACAGTGACTGGAGTCGGGTTAACGTCCTGCTTTGTTGCCGCTGGCGAGAAGCGTTTCAAAATACGGTTCGTTGGTTTCGCGGGCGACGGTGGTGACCTCGACGTTTTGAAACCCGGCTTTTTTCAGGAAACCGTGGAGAGCGCTTTCTTTGAAACCCAGCCAGACATCGGCGTAGAGGTCGCGGGCGCGTTCGAAAGTGTGCTCCTTGAGGTCGAGCACAAGAACTTGTCCGCCGGGTCGAAGAATGCGGAAGGCTTCGGCGACGGCTTTGCCCGGATGCTGGGCGTGATGCAGCGCCTGACTTAAGATGGCGAGATCGACGGAGCGGTCGGGCAGGGGAACGTTTTCGATATCGCCGAGTTTGTAGGCGAGATTGGCGAGTCCATTTTTCGCGGCGAGCCCGGTGCCGACCTCGATCATGCGCGGAGAGTTGTCGATGCACCACACCTTGCTGACGCGACGGGCGAGAAGTTGGGAAAGCATGCCCTCACCGGCGCCGAGATCGGCGATGACGATCTTGGGCGCGAGGCGGAGGGCGAGATGGCCGATGGCCTCCCATGAGCGGCCGGGGCAGTAGTTTTTACCCAGCTTGCCGGCGATAAGGTTGAAATATTGCTCTTGGTGGGCACGGCGTTTTTGGAGGCTGCGTTCGAGATTGGCACGGTCTTCGGCCAACTCAGGCAGGTCGGTGATGGCATCACAGGCGGTGCGCAGGAGCGCGAGGGTTTTGGCGGGGATGCCGGGGCGCAGGGAATAGAATGCTTTTTTACCTTCGCGGCGGTCCACCACAACATCGGCCTGACGGAGCAGGGCGAGTTGCGACGAGATGCGCGACTGGGCCATACCGAGGATTTCCTGCAGTTCGGCGACGGCAAGTTCCTCTCGCAGGAGAAGGGCCAGCAAGCGCAGGCGCGTGGGGTCGGAGAGGAGCTTGAGGGTGTCCCAGGAGGCGTTCAATGGACGGGACCATGGGGAAAACACGGGGCCTTGGCAAATCCGCAAAACGCGTGGCGCTTGCGAAGGGTATCAGGAGGGGCAATAGCCCACGGCGAGGGTGACGATCTGCCAAATGCCAAAAATGATGATGGCGAGGCCGGCGAGGTGGGTGATGATGCGTAAGGTCCGGGCGCTCAGTTTGCGGCCAAACCAGTTGGCTCCGACGCTCAACAGCAACCACCACACCGAGGAACCTAGAAAAACACCGATCACAAGCGTGCCTGTGCGCATCAGGGTGTCGCCCCCCGGCGTGAGGCCCATCGCGGCGAGGATGAAGGTGAGGGCGAGGAGCGTGGCGGGGTTGGCCAGCGTAAGGACGAGCGTGGAGAAATAGGCGGTGTGGAGACTCGGGGCGTGTTCCGGGCGCGCTTCCGTCGAGGGCGGCAACGTGCGATAGGTGTGGATGCCGAGTCCGATGAGAATGGCGCCGGTCGCGAGCTGAAAGCCCGTGTGATAATGGTCGAGCGCGGAGGTGATGGCGGTGACGCCGAGCGCGGCGAGTCCGGCGTAGATCGCATCGGCGGTGGCGACTCCCAGGCCGGAGATGAAACCGACGAGATGACCGTCGGTTAGGCTGCGCCGCAGACAGAGAAGGCAGATGGGACCCACGGCGGCGGCAAGGGCGAAGCCGATGATCAGGCCTTTGAGGAGATGTTGGGTCACGGGGTAAAATCTAAGAGGCTAGGATGAGAGTCGGAATGGGCGGTATGACTCTCAGATGCAAAGAAGCGAGAACGAGAACAATTAAGAGAACGAGAACGAAGTGAGCGCGGTTTAAAAATGTTCGCAAAAAAGCCACCGGCAGACGGACTGCGGGTGGCTTTTAAAATCTCCGGCAGGAGTTCCGATCAGAGGGTGTCGATGTAGCGGCCGATCGACTTAATGGTGTAGGTTTCCTCGGACGTGCCGATCTTCACCTTCACGGTGTCGCCGGTTTTTTTGCCGAGAAGCGCGAGGCCGAGCGGCGTCTTGTAGGCGAGGATATTCTGTTCGGGCGAGCTGTCCCAAGCACCGAGGAGGGTGTAGCTGGTGGCCTTGCTAGAAGAGCCAGACGAGACGGTGACGATGCTGCCGACGCTGACCTGATCGCTGGTGGCCTCCTTGAAATCGGTGATGCGGGCGCGGCTGAGTTCCTTTTCCAACTGGGATTTTTGCGCCATGAGGACGGTCTGGTCCTGCTTGGCCATCTTGTATTCGGAGTTTTCCTTGAGATCGCCGTGTTCGCGGGCGGTGGCGATAGCCTTGGAGTTTTCCGGAATTTTCTTGGAGACGATCGTCTCGTATTCGATGCGCTTGGCCTCGTAGCTGGAGCGGGAAACGAGGATCTGCTCCTCATTGGACTCGGCTTCCTTGGCGACGATGGACTGGATGCCAGGGAAGATCTTGATGAAGCGGGCGAGGAGGGACTTCTTGGTGAGTTCCTCGAAGCCTTGGTTGAGCATGAGGGCGTTGGCGAGATCGCGGGCGGTCTCGGGATCGGCGGTCGAGAGGAGGTCGGCGATGAGATCGGTGTCTTCGCTGAGGATGTCACCGAGCGGAATGCGGCGGGCGCTGGCGGCCTGGAGCGCCTCGTAGTCGATGGCGAAGAAAATGGCGCTCAACAGGCGCGGGGTGATGAGATCGTTGAGCAGCTTGGCGAATTTTTTGGAGTGGCGGTTCTTGACGATCCAGAGGAGGACGGGGGCGCGGAGGTTTTGCTCGATCTGCCAGCGCTTGAGCGCGGCGGCGAGTTCGTCGGCATGGCCGTTTTCCACGAGGAAGTTGATGCACTCGGTGGTGAACTTGCCCTGCGAAGTCTTGAGCAGAGTGAAGGCGGCGTCGCGGTATTCGATCGGATGCGTCTCCTTGACGAGGTCGAGGAAGCGGCCCTGAAACTGGACGGGAATCTTTTCGGCGATGCCCACGAGATCGCGGACATTGGCAATGAGGGAGGCCTGTGAAGGTTCGAGCGTGGCGCTGTCAACGCCGACGACCTTGGCGAGGGAATCGCGGACGAAAGCGCCATAGAGGCGCTCGGCGGCGTCAAGCTGGTTGCTGTCCTTCACGGATTCGGTGACGCCGGTGAGGATGGTCTTGAGGTCGCCCTTGACCTCTTTGGAACCGGCGGCGGCGACGAGATCCTCGGCGAGCAGGATGCGGCGACGGGCGGAGCGGGTGCCGTTAAACTGCTCCATGATCTCGTCCTCGGCGGAGACGGGGGTTTCGCGGAGGATGTAGCACTCGGTCTTCTTTGCGGGAACGGCGATGCGGGGATCCTTGGCGATGACCTTCTTGGCGGCAGACCACCACTTCTTGAATTTGTCCTCGCCCAACACCTCGGCGAGCGTGATCTCGAGGTCGATCATGGTCGTGGCATTGTTGGGATAGGCCTGAAGACCTTCGACGACGAGCTGCGCGGGGTCTTCGGCGATGAGCTTGGCGATCTTGGCGGGCTCGGTTTGCTTGCGGACGAGCAAGTGGTTGGCCGGCAGGATCTGCATCGAGCTGAGGCAGAAGGCGGGATCCATCGGGTGGCCCTTCTTATTGAGGAAGTCTATGATGAGCTTTTGGGAAGCGTCGTCGTAGGACTTGATCTGACCGAAACCCCAGCTGCGGTGAATGCAGTAGGCGCCGGGTTCCATGGCTTCGAGCAGAGCCTTGGAGGATTTAAGAGTGGGATTTTTTGCGATGAGCGCAGAGACAGCTTCCGAGTTCATAAATGGGTTTTTCTATTCTGAATTGTTGAGTTGAGCGCATGGGGGGCGGGGATGTCAACCAACGCGTTTGCCTGCTTCCCGGAGAGACGGGCTTCGAGCTTGCAAGCCGGGCGCGCCCGTCGAGCGTGTGCCCATGACAAAACCTTTCAAACCGCTGGCGACCACGGATGCCTGGGCTCTCGCGGTCCAGTTGCTGGTGCGCTGGTTGGACAACCACGAACGGGTGGATGCATTGCTCGACAGCCTGCCGCGCACCCTTGGACGCGCGGAGCGCGGGCGCTGCCAGCATTTGCTTTTCGGCGCGGTGCGGCATTTGGGACGGATCGAAGCGGTGTTCACTCCGCTGCTGGCGCGTCCGCCTCGCTCCACGGTGAAGGCCGTGTTGCTGATCGCCGGCTATGAACTGATCGAAGGCGGCGCCGACGGCCATGTCGCCCGTGTCGTCCATCATGCGGTGGAGCAGACGAAGACCCTCGCCAGCGCGCCTGAGGCGAAGCTCGTCAACGCGGTCGTGCGCAAGATCGCCACGGCGCTCGCGGCGCAGAAGGAACCTGGAAAGCTTGCGCATTTTTCGGAGCTGGCGGCGTATTATTCCCATCCGGAGTGGATGGTGAAACGCTGGCTGGCACAATTCGGCGCCGAGGCGACGCGGTCGTTGCTTGATTGGAACCAGAAGCCAGCTCCGGTCTATGCGCGCTGGCGGCCGAAGAATCGTGTGCCGGAGGGCGACGATGCGACCCTGCTTGCGCCGACGGCATGGAAAGATTTTTACGAAGTGCAGTCCGGTTCGTGGCCTCGCATCGAGGCGCTCATCGCCGACAGCACGCTGTTTTTGCAGGATCCGGCCACGCGGCATGCGGTGGAGTTGCTCGCACCCAAGGCGGGAGAGACGGTGCTCGATGTATGTGCCGCGCCCGGTGGCAAGAGCCTCGCCCTCGCCGATGCGATGGGTGCCGGGAGGGTGGTGGCGATCGACTTGCCCGGTCCGCGCATCGAGCGGTTGAAGCAAAACCTGTCGCGCGTCACGGGCGTCGATGTGGCGCTCGTGCAGGGCGATATTGTGCAGGCGGAGCGCGAAGGGTTGTTCAAGCAACATGCCTTGCCCGAGGCTTATGACGCCGTGCTGCTGGACGTGCCTTGCTCAAACACCGGCGTGATGCGTCATCGGGTGGATGTAAAATGGCGTCTGCAGATCGCGGATTTCGCTAAGCATGCGCGGCAGCAGGGAGATTTGTTGAGCTCGGCGGCGCGGTTCGTCGCGCCAGGCGGGCGACTTGTTTACAGCACGTGCAGTCTCGACGAGGAAGAAAACGAAGGCGTGATTAAATTATTTCTAAGCAAGACCAGCGGCCGCTATAAAATCGAAGCGAAGCACATCAGTCGCCCGTGGGTAGACGGGCATGACGGAGCGTCGGTGTTTGTGCTGCGGAAGTCGACTGGTTGAGGAGCGAGTGATCTCCTACCAGACGGTGTTGGTGCAACAGGTCAGTTTTCCCCACTGATCCGTCCGTTATACTTGCCGGTTTCGCGGCGATGATGACGAGTTTGGTCATTTTGCCGGCGCAGCAGGGAAGATCAGTCCCGAGGAGGAATCATCCCAGTCATCCGTCCGGAACGGAGAGGCGGGCAGTCCGTCCTTGTTATAGAGATCGCAGGAGGGGTTGTCGGCCCACCCGTAACGGACGGCGACAGGGGAGGCGACCTCGTCGCTCCACACGACGACGGTGTCTCCTTCAATTTTCGCCTGCGCCCAGAACCATTTTCGATCGGCGCCAGCAATACCGAAGCCGGTCAGCTTGGATGGCGTGGGAGGAACAATCCCGGTGGACGTCCACGGCGGGGAGCCGATGGCGAGGCCTCTGCCGATATCACGGAACGAAATCCTAACGCGGTTGCCCTCCACCGTCATCGTTTTGTAGAGAGGCCCCGTGGCGACGATCTTTTCCTCGTAGACGACCGAGCGGGCGACACGCGCCAGCCGAAGGCCGACGTCATACTTGTCATGGGGGTGGACGTCGTCGGGGTCTCCGATGTCGATTGTCACCGCCATGCCGGTGGCCGGAAGGGAGAGGGCGTTGAGCTGGGCATCGCGGACCCACGGCCAGCTTCCTTCGGCGGGAGTTTGCACGGGCTTCTTGGTCGGAGAGGAACCAGGGAGTTGAACGAAGAGGAAGGGGAAGTCGCCCTGGTTCCATTGTGTGCGCCAGTCCTCGATCAGCTTGGGGAAAAGGACCGCGTATTCCTTGCCGAAGCCGTGGTTGCTTTCTCCCTGATACCAAATGACGCCCTTGATCGCGTAGGGGATGACAGGGGCGAGCATGCCGTTGAAGAGAGCCGTGGGATGGTGCCCGTTTCCATGCGAAGGAATGGGCGGGTTGGGCTTTGGGCGGGAGGGTTTGGGCTGCGGTGGCAGGGGCTGGCCCGTCGCCTTCGCCTTTGCGGACGCCACTTTCCACGCGTCGATGGCGTCCTTGAACGATCCGCCGATCTCCAGTTCCCACCGCGCCGAGGCCGTCTCGTAGTCGGCAAGAAGTTTGGGATAAGCTGCGATGGACCGGGGCAGGTCGGCCTTCATGTTCTGGCAGTCGGCGGCGTAATGATGGAGAAGAGGATTTTTTTCGAGGGTTGAAAGACTTACCCAGGACTGCGCCGAGGATCCGCCCACATAGCAGCCGATGAGGCCGACCGGACGGCCGGTGGAATGATGGATTTCCCGACCAAAATAGTAGGAGACCGCTGAAAAACCGGGGCCCGGGCGGACGCCCCGCCGGGTGAAATTGTCGTCGCAGGCCAGTGTCTTGGGGGTGCAAATCTGCCATTTGCCAACGAGTGTGTCATCGAGGACCGCGCCGATCGCGGACGCCTTTTCGGCCGGAGCGCCGATTTCGGTCTGTGGTTCCAAGGCGCTGCGCTTCGGCACGACGAATAGGCGGATCTGAGGCTCGTCGGCTTTGGCAACCGTTTCGACGCCGCGGATATCGCTGTCGATTCCGAACTCCATGTTCGACTGTCCGGAGGCGAGCCAGACGTCGCCAACGAGGACATCGTCGAATCGGAGTGTGTTCATCCCCGCAACGACGAGAGTTTGAGGCGGGGCGCCGGACGGAAGCGGAGGAAGCTCGACCCGCCACGAGCCTCCGGGATCGGCGATGGTCTCGACGTTTGCGGCGCCGAGCATCACTTTGATCTTCTCGCCGGGGGTCGCCCATCCCCAGACAGGAAGTTTCGCCTCTTGTTGGAGAACCATGTGGTCGCCAAAAATAGCCGGGAGCCGGACATCGGCCCGGCTGGAGCAAAAGCTTAAAAACAGCCCGCCAGCCAAGAGGAAAGCTGTCCGGAAGCCTTGGACGAGAGGGAATCGTTGGGTTTCAATCATGGGATAAGGCGCGGGGGACGATTCATGGGATGCCGGCCGGATCACGTCTTTGGTGGATTACTAAGACGAGGGTTTAGCAGCTTCCCATCCCCCGTGGAGGGACACATCAAGGGTTCGTTTGTTGAATCAAGAATCAATTCTGCAATCGGCTTCCGAAAAGAAGTTGTGGGCGTGGATCTGGCTTGCCCGGAACCAGCGTGCGGGCCGAACCATCCTTGAGCAGAACAACCTGCTGGCTGAGGCTGGTGTCCGGCAGTGCGCTGTTCACGAAGATGCCGCTCGTTCCCGCCAGCGGTCCGAGAGGCACATCGGTTGACTTGCAGTCGTAAAAGCTGATGCGGCGGTTCTTCCCCGCCAGAATCGTGGCCTTTGTCGAACCGTTTTGGGCGAATTGGCAGCCCTCCGCCGAGACCGGCCCCTCCAGCAGTGCCACACCGTTGGCGCCGGACTGGAACCTGCAGCTCACAAACGAGACATTGTCATTGCTGGTCACCGCCGCATGACCGCCGTTGTTGATGAAATCGCAATTGGCGAAGAGGTCGGAGCTGTTGTTTTTTAGAACGACCGCTCCGTCGCTGTTATCTTGGAACAGGCATTCGATCCACGCGTTGAGGTTGTTCGCACGATTGGCCTTGAGGCTCAATGCGACGCGGTTGCCGATAAACTGGCTGCGGTAGAATACCGTTTTGTCCATGTACATCAACGTTGGGAAATCGCCATGAAACGCTTCGGGATGCGGGGTCGGGTCGGTGATTTGAAGCAGGGCGGTGCCGCAGTTGATAAAATAGAGATAGCCCAGAAAATTGTTATCCAGGCCGTAGATCTGATCCATGCAAATCCCTGCGTTCGTCATGTTGCGGAAGGCGACATGGGACACATACATATTCGTGTATTGGGCGCGTCTTCCTCCATTTGGGGCGGCGCCTTGGCCCGTGCTGGTGTTGATCTTGTCAAAATGGATGCCGTTGGCGCCTCCTTGCAGGGTGAGGTCGGCAAGGATGATATTGGTTCCGGTTGCCTGAGTGGGAGGGTCGCTACCGACGATCAGGTCGATCGCGGGGTTCAGGGCGACGAGCGCCGTCGTGTCCGCGCTGGCACCGACAATCCCCTGGTTTCGCCCTAGTTTCAGCGAAGAGGAAATGTAGTAGATCCCGGCGGGCAGGCGTGCGATGTGATCGGGATTGTTGTCGATCATGCCTTGGATGATGACGGTCGAATCGGTTTTGCCGGAGAGGTTCTTGTTCCAGTTGGTGCCGGCCGGATCGGGCGCCTTCCCGTAGGTTGGCGCTTCCCATGGCTCGCCATTCCGCTTGGGATTCACCAGCATCGCGCGAAGTTTTGCCTGCAACCCGGCGGGAAGGGGATTGGAGTAACTCGTGCCGTTGACCAGGAATCCCCGGGGATCGCCGCTACCGGGGTCGAGCGCCACGATGCGGAATGCATCGGTCGCAAGGTCCGTCACATCCTTCGGCGAACGTGGGCAGAAATTGAGCGAGCGCACGCAGGTCGGTTCCAGCACGACGTTCGGAGGCTGGTCCGGGCCGATCAGGTCATTGTAGAGTTGGAATTCGTCCGCCGCCATATCGAAGTCTCCGGTGCGCTTGCCGGAATAATGATTGCCGCCGTTTGGAGAAAAAATCCGCAGCGTGCCCATCGGGCCCGTCTTGAAGAGGGCGGTCGCGTTCGCGGTGTCAGGCTTGTCGCGCAGGTTCCATCCCTCCGAGTCGGAACCGACGAAGCTCAGGTCGCCCTGGTTTGTGAACAACGATGCGTTATGGTGCGGCGTGAGGAAGTTATACCAAAGGAAGACATTGCCGTAGGACGAGCGCCCGGCATCGCCCAACAGCGTGATCATCGGGGAGACGCTCTGCGCGCGACAGCGGATGAACCGGTTGTTGCGCAGGTAACCACCCGCGCCGGTATCGGCCATGATCGATCCGTTGTCGTCGAGGAAGAGATTGTCCTCCAGCGTCGCGCCGATCGCCACCATGTGAAATCCGATCAGGTTTTGAAAACGGTTATTCCGCGTGACCTCGGGGGAAGCGGGAAAGGTGACGGGTCCTTGCATGCGAAAATGATCGAGCACCGCCCCCTTCGTGCCCGGCGCCACGATAACGGCGGGAATGATCGAGCCCGCCGCATCCCCGTAAAGCTGATCATCGGAGTGGAGCGTGATCGAGGCCGGGCCGTTTTTGGCGTAATCACCCGCTTGGAGCACGACGATGTGATGCGCATCGATTGCGCTTTGCAGTTCGCTCTTCCGGTCCGGCGGCAAAACAAACGCGCCGGCGGGAACGGTGGACCGCGGTTCGCCCATGGCCGCCGGGGTTGCGTAGGCCGGCGAGGTCGCAACGGCGCCAAGCCAGACGGTGGCGCAAATCATCGCCAGTCCTGCTGGCGGGAAACGAGTGCATGGGGTCATTTTCATTATTTTGGAAAGTCGGCTGCGATGTTCACAACCGGTCGGGAATTCTTTACGGGGCGTCGTCCGCCCAATGTCGTATGGCCGAACAATGGGTGCATCGGGTTGAAGGGGATGTCGCCAATCCCTAACCATGAAATTGCAACGAGTCTAGGGTGTTCACTCGTCGGGAACCGCGGCGTCGTGTTGCAACTTATCCCGGGCCAAGCCGCGACTGGCCTGATTTTCCAAGGAACGCGCAGGTTACCGCGTGTAGGAATGCGCGATCTGTCGGACGATCACCTTGTGGTCCTGCGGGGTGATCTCTTTGGCGGCGAGCATGGCGTCGGCCCGCATGATGCGCAGGCTCATTTCTTGGAAACGATCTCCGCGATCCTCGGCCGCGATGGCCGGACGAAGGGTGACGTTGATGTCGCCGGGGCTGAGATCGGTCATCGAGCCGAACTCGTAGTCAAGACCCCAGCGAAGATAGCGC
This sequence comes from uncultured Verrucomicrobiota bacterium, assembly GCA_903904685.1. Classification (GTDB taxonomy): domain Bacteria; phylum Verrucomicrobiota; class Verrucomicrobiia; order Opitutales; family Opitutaceae; genus Rariglobus. Next base: position 4,527 of record CAIVDS010000070.1, on the reverse strand, counting down.
CTGTTATATTCGTTGGACATGGGGAGGACCGCGATCTGCGCCTCCTCGAAGCCTTCCTTGCGGATTTCGATGGTGGCCGCGCTGGAGCGGACCAGGCGGATTTTGAACGGGGTCTTCCCGACCTCGATGCCGTTGACCAGTCCCGTCGCACCTTCCGGCGTCGAGCGGACCACGACCATCTGGGTGCGGCCTTTTGATAAAACAGCGCAGCCGGAAGAACAAAGAAGGGCGATGCCGATGAAGAGCACCGGAACAAGCACACGAAGTTTCATAAGGGATAAGTCCGGCAGGACCGAAGAAAGTTTCCCTCTATCTCCGATAGTCAAACGCAATAAGGGGAATGTTCGTCTCACTTTAGATTCGTAAATGCGGGTGAAGGCATACACTCGGCTTCCATGTTCTGGTTCATCGCGGCCATCGCGTTCACATTTTCCATTTCTTTCGTCTGCTCGCTCATGGAAGCGATCATCCTCGGCACTTCCATCGTCGAAATCGAAACCCTCAAGAAATCCCGCCCCGCTCAAGGCCTGCTGCTGGAGCAATTGAAGACGGGCCTTGAGGAAACCATCTCGACCATTCTCACCCTCAACACCATCGCCACCACCCTCGGGTCTATCATCATTGGCGGTCTCGCCACGCATATTTTCGGAGAGGCGCTTCTTGGGGTCATCTCCGCCATGCTCACGCTGGGGATTCTGATCTTCGCCGAGGTCGTTCCCAAGAGCATCGGCGTCGCCTACCGGCGGACCTTGCAGCCGCATATCGTCCATCCCCTGGCCTTTCTGCGCAACGCCCTCCGCCCTGTCACCTATGTGTGCAATCTCGTGGTGCGTTTCTTCATCCGCACCCCCGAATCCACCCGCACTTCGGACGAGGAGATCATCCTGCTGGCCGAGAAAGGCGCGCAGGAGGGCACGCTGACCAAGAACGAATCCAACCTCATCGCCAACGCCCTCGCCCTCGACACTGTGCGCGTCAGCGAGATCATGACGCCGCGCACGGTCGTCACCGCGCTCCGGAAGAATGCGACCGTGGGGGAGGTGTTCGTCGAGTTTCCCAACATCCCCTTTGCGCGGATACCCGCCTACGGACGCAATCTCGACGACATCGCCGGCCTTGTGCGCCGCCGCGATCTCCTCAAGGCCAAGGCCTCCGACCAGGACGCCGACCCCATCGAAAAGGTCATGCAGGAAATCCACTTCATACCTGAAACCGTCACCGTGGCCAACGCCCTGCAGGTTTTCCTCAAGACTCATCAGCAACTGCTCGTCGTGGTCGATGAATTCGGCTCGACCGCCGGTGTCGTGACGATGGAGGACGTGATGGAACAGCTCCTCGGTCGCGAGATCTTCGAAAAGGACGATGTCGCCGTCGACATGCGCGAGCTCGCCCGGTCCAGACTTCAGAAACCAGCGCGCCAGCGTCCCGCCGGTGAATCCATGCCGGGTTCGCCCGGTTCTTCCCCTCAAACCCCGAAGTCCTGAGCCTCGCTCGACTTTCCCTGCCTTTCCCCATGTTCCTCGCCTATTGGGTCCACGATCTGAGTCCGTTCATCGTTCGTTTTTCCGAAAACTTCGGCATCCGCTACTATGGCGTGGCCTACCTGATGGGGTTTGTCGGCGGAGCCCTCATGCTCCATGCCTACGCCCGGGCCGGCCGGTCGAAGCTCCCTTCGGAGCAGATCGCCGACCTCATCGTCGGCATCGTGCTCGGCGTGCTGCTCGGCGGACGCCTGGGATATTTCCTTTTCTACGGATCGGACCTGCTCATCCACGATCCGTCGGTGATTTTCCGCGTGTGGGAGGGCGGCATGGCCAGCCATGGAGGCTTTATCGGCGTCGCCCTCGTGCTCGTCTGGTTCAGCCGCAGGAACAAGATCCCGTTTCTGCATCTCGGCGATCTCATCGCCTCCATCGCGTCGCTCGGACTGTTGTTCGGACGCGTCGCCAACTTTATCAACGGCGAGCTCTGGGGCATGCCCTCCCGTGTCGCATGGGCGGTCGTTTTCCCTTCCAGCCCGAAACCGCTCATGCCGCGCCACCCCTCGCAGCTTTACGAGGCGGCGCTGGAAGGCGTGCTGCTGTTCGGCCTTATGCAATGGCGCTTCTGGCGCACCGGCGTCACCCGGCGCCAGCCCGGACGCCTGGCCGGAGAATATCTTGTCGCCTACTCGGTCGCCCGCGCGATCGGCGAATTGTTCCGCGAACCGGATGCTGGCCTCATCCTCGGCCTGAGCCGCGGCACGTTCTACTCCATCTTTTTGGTCACGGCCGGTGTCGGATTGATTCTGTTCACCCCGCAGGTTCCCGACGTCAAACCGACCGACTCAAAGCCGTCATGAACCGTGAAGAAAGTTTCGGGTGACGCAGGAGGTCTTGTTTTCAAGGCGCATCCGCTAGCGCCTCGTTTGCGATGAGGAAAGGGAGACGGCCCGGCGCAAAATCCGGTTTGCACGGACTGTAATCAATCATTTCAGCGGGGTTCCTGCGTATCATGCAGGGCGAGGCCTTCGACATCTTCGGTGTGGATGCAGGGGCGGGCGTCGAGGGCTTGCAGGCGGAAACGGAGATCGCGGCCGATGACGGAGCGCGCATGGCGGGCGTAGAGACCCCAGGCGGGCAGGGGACCCCAGCGCTCCCACTGGGGATATTCGGCGGGTTTTTCCTCCACGGGACGGGTGATGTCCTCGGCGGTGCCGGTGCCGATGTGGTGGATGGCGATGTTGGCGAGGTAGACGTTTTCCACCGGATAACCAGGCAGGCCCATGATCGAGCTGGGCGAGCGGGCGCCGTTGGCGACTTCCCAGCGCGGATTGATGCGGTCGGCGGGCAGGTCGTCGTAGATGAACGCGGTGACGTTGGTGATGGAGACGTTGCGCACGCAGCCGGGGCGGGCGATTGTCTCGTTCAGGCCCCGCTGGCCGAGGCGGATGAAAAACGCGCCGCCGACCTGATCCATGACGATGTTGGAGATGTTGACGGTGTCGATCTCGGCGCCGTCGACGGAGAGGATCTCGATGCCGCAGAGGCGGACGCGGCCGAGCGCAATGTTGGAAATCGTGATGTTGCGAAACGCGCCCTTGGATTCGGTGCCGAGCTTGATGCCGTTGCACTCGGTGGTGAGCGTGCAGTTGGTGATGGCGATGTCGCGGCAGGCGGCGGCGGTCGTGGTCTTGAGGGTGATGGCGTCGTCCTTGGAGTCGATGCGGCAGTTGGCGACGGTGACGCGGCGGCAGCCGTCGAGGTTGATGCCGTCGTTGTTGCTGCAGTGTTTGCTGTCCACGGAGATGCCGTCGATGAGGACGTCCTCGCAGTCGAGGTAGTGCTGCACCCAGGCGGCGGAGTCCTTTAACGTGATCTCGCGGATGCGCAGGCCGGTGCAGCGCACGAAGCGGAGGAGCATCGGGCGGTGTTTGTTTCCGGCGAAGGCGAGGCCGTTGCCGTCGATCACGCCCGGACCGGAGATGCCGATGTTGCGGGCCTCCTGGGCGAAGACGAGGGCGTGGCCGCGCTCGCCGCCGACGGCATCGATGAATAGAGGAACGTTTTTATCGGTGTAGTCGGCGATGTCGGTGCTGCCGGCGAGGACGGCGCCGGGGGCGAGGCGCAGGTGGACGTTGCTCTTGAGCACGAGGCTGCCGGTGACATGCCGACCCGGCGGGATGAGAACCTCGCCGCCACCGGCGTCGTGACAGGCGTCGATCTGCCGTTGAAGCGGACTCGCGGTGGCGGGCAGGATAGGGGAAGTTTGAATCATGGAGGGGGAGGCGGCTCAAGGCCACACGCTGGCGAGCGTTGCATCAAGCGGCTTTTCACCTCCGCACGGCGAGTGGCGGCACGACCAACCCATGGGAAAGACGCAGGGCGCTCTCGATGCGACCTCGGTTGACAGGGCGAGGAGATCTCCGGTCGTGACGGCACGCTGAATTGTCATGGCGGAGGACTAAGAACCAGTGGCGGAGCCTTAAAAACCAGTGTCGGGACGCCATGGGCTTATGACGGGAGGCTATGAACTTAGGGCGGAGGCTTATGAAGCTGTGACGGCACGCTATGAACGAGTGTCGGAGGCTTATGGACGAGCGTCGGGGCGCTAAGAACTTAAGGTTTCACGCTAAGAACCTAAGGAAACAGCTAAGAAACCTAAGGTTTGACGCTAAGAACTTAGGGTTTGAGACTAAGAACGTAAGGTTTGGCGATAAAAAGTTAAGGTTTCACACTAAAAACTTAAGGTTTCGTCCTAAATTCCTAAGGTTTCATGCTATGAACTTAAGGTTTTGTCTTAATTTCCTAAGGTTTCGCCTTAGTATCTAATGGCAGAACGCAAATTTCTTATGGCTGCTCCCTCTGTCGGCATGCCGGAATCCTGTGTTTTCGCAAAAATGAGGCAGAACGGTCTTTATTTTGCCTTATTTGGTCTCAATCTACTTGATTGCAGGCACTTGAGAGCGATTGACCTTGTTGAAACAAGATTATTTCAACGACGCGCTCTTGATGTGCGTTCGACTGCGTTGAGGGGCGACCCGGTGAC
>CAIVDS010000069.1 GCA_903904685.1 uncultured Verrucomicrobiota bacterium | reverse complement strand
TTGTGGCAGATGATCAGGGTCGGCCGGCCGCACTGCGCGATGACGTTGGCCATGGTGAACGTCTTTCCCGAGCCCGTGACGCCGAGAAGCGTCTGGTCGCGGTTTCCCGCCTTCATGGACGCCACCAGCTTGTCGATCGCCTGAGGCTGGTCGCCCGTGGGCTGGTAATCGGCGTGGAGTTTGAAAAGCGGCATCGCGTTTAAGCTCCAGACAAAATCGAGGATCAAAAGATAAGCAAATCCATCGCCGGCCGAAGACTTTTCGGCATCCCATCGTCCCGCAGCGAAGGAAACCGTTAAAGGAAAGCGTTACGGTCTTGGAAACCATCCAGATGCACGCGGCGCCGGCTTGTCCTGCAACAAGCAGAGCCCCGTGCCGGACAGGAGCCGGTTGAAAAGCGGAACGCGTCCCCGGTAATAGCTCCAAAAAGAAACCGCCTGCACGGGTTGATAATCGAGCGTCGGGGTGAATCCGATGATGATTTCCTGCTCGATGCGGCGCACCGGCACAGGCTTTCCTTCCTGCGCAGTCAGGCGTTCGGGGCGCACTCCATTATGCCCCGCCACAAGGAGGCGGCACGGCCCGAGAAACTCCAGAAAGCGAAATTCACGCATCACCCAAACCTGCCAAAGAAAAACAGGCCAGCGGCGGTGGATGACCAGCGGCTGGTTGGTCGGCGTGATAACCCCCGCCAGAAAACCCGGGCGCAGCACGATCGACGAACCTGCGGGCACATCGACCATCGTCAACTCCACCTCGGCATTATCCGCATGCGCCAACGAAATCTGCCGTCCGCCGCCCGCAAAACGATTACGGAGCACGACCATCCAAGCCAGACCGCACGCCAAACACGTCAGCGGAATGCTCCAGTTGAGCAGCAGTCGTCTTCCCTGCGTGATCTCACCGGGTGAACCCTGAAAATACTCTCGCTTGACCCATAAGGTTTCCCCGGGCCAAAGCGCCACCTCGACGGACCCTTTGATGGGATTGGCGCTGGCCGCAACTTCCTGGACTTTCGCCAGCCGCACCGGACGGCCACGCACAATCACCGGGGCGACACCATAGTAGAGAATGATTTTCCCCGCAGTCCGCGCACACACACAGAGGATCAGGAGGAGGATCAATGCATTCGCCCCCCGATGCCACGCCTCGTTGAGATACAGCATGACCGGCGATTGGATGTGCTGAACCTCGGCCAGTTCACGGCGGGTCCGGGCGAGACCGGCATCCGCGTCTTCCAGTGAGCTCGTCGCCTTGGCGATCAGTTGCCGCAACTCGACATCTCGTCGGGTTGCGGCCTGTTTGACCACTTTCATACGCGTGATCTGCTCCGTGTTGGCTTGTTGCTGGGCGCGGTTGCCGATCAACCGGTCCCACCAGCTCTCCATGCCGTGCAACCGCAGTATAATCGCATCTGCCTGTTTCGCCCGAGACTCCTGCACGGCAAGCTCGGACTGAAACGCGACAAGCTGTTTCACCAGTGCGCCGTGTTGAGTCTGAAATTCATCCCGCCGTCCGGCCAGATCTACGATCCGGGCGAAGCGATGGTTGGACGCATCGTTAGGCTCATGCACGAAAAGCCACACCGCATAGGTGCCCACACCCAGCGCCGCGACCAGCGCATAGAACGCAAGCTTGCGCAGGAACAGGGCGCCGAGGCGGTTTAAGAGGGCTCTCATCGGAAGAAAGCCAGTGTGTCACGGATCACGGGAGGATTTCAACCGCCCTTCCTTGCTTGCACCAGAATTTTCAATCTTCACCCCCATTCGTCACGCCTGCCGAAACCGGAAGTCTCGGAACGCGTGGCCGGATTACCTCCTTAAGCTCGCGCAGAAATTCGCCAGACGGCCTACGCCCTTCGCAATGATTTCGTCGCTTGTTGCGTAACTGAGACGCAGATATCCCTCGGCCCCGAACGCGCTGCCGGGGACGGCGGCCACCTTTTCCTTTTCCAGCAGGCGGGTGCAGAACTCGGAGGAGCTCAGGCCGAAGCTGGAAATATTTGGGAAAAGATAGAACGCACCCTCGGCGAGCAGGCAGGTGACGCCGGGGATTTTATTGAGCTCGGCGTGCAGGAATTTACGGCGGCGGTCGAAGGCGACGAGCATCTTGGCAAGCGAAGCCTGAGTCTTATCTTTTTCCTTGAGCGCGGCAAGCGCCCCAAATTGGGCAAAGGTGGTGGCGTTGGAGGTCGTCTGACTCTGAAGCTCGGCGATGGCCTTGGCGATGGGCGCTGGCGCGATGGTGGTGCCAAGGCGCCATCCGGTCATGGCATAGGTCTTGGCAAAACCGGAGACGATGATGGTGCGGGCCTCGGCCTCTTTGCTGAACGTAGCCGGACAGTAGTGCTTAGCCCCGTCGTAGGTGAGATGTTCGTAGATCTCATCCGACATGATGTAGAGATTGTGCTTCAGTGCGACCGCCACGATGGCCTCTAGTTCGGGCTTCGTGTAAACGGCGCCAGTGGGATTCGAAGGCGAGTTGATGATGAGCAGCTTCGTCTTCGGCGTGATGGCCGCTTCGAGCTGGGAAGGCGTGAGCTTGAAGCCGGTCTTGTCGTCGGCGAGCACGAGCTTCGGCACGGCTCCGGCAAGCTTCACCATCTCGGGGTAGCTCACCCAGAAAGGCGCGGGAATAATCACCTCGTCGCCAGGCGAACATACGGCGAGAATCGTGAGGTAACAGGAAAACTTGCCACCGGGACTGACGATGACCTGCGAGGGCGCGACCTTGAGGCCGTAGTCGGCGAGATATTTGTCGGCGAGCGCCTGGCGGAGCGGCTCGATGCCGGGCGTGGGGGCGTATTTGGTCTTGCCGGCCTTCAGGGCGGCGATGCACGCATCCTTGATGTGTTCAGGGGTGTCAAAGTCGGGTTCACCGGCGGCGAAACCACAGACATCTTCACCAGCGGCTTGAAGAGCCTTGGCCTTTGCATCGACGGCGAGCGTCGGAGAAGGCGAGACATTGAGTGCCCATGACGAAAGAGGAGCGGGTGCTTGGCTCATGATATAAGAAGTTTCGAAACAAAGAGGCCTGAAAAACGAAAAGCAAGCCCTGCGCTTGGCCGGACTTGCCTTGACTGAAAGAGGGAAACCAAATGATGCCGCGCTACTTTTTTGCTTTCTTGCCAGACTTGGCGGGCACCTTGGCCGACAGCGAGTCAATCGCAACACGGATCAGTTCTCCCACGCTCACGTGTTTTCTCTTGGCCACCTTCACGAGCAAAATCTTCGTCTGCACAGGCAGACGGACGGAAATCTGCCGATGTTCGGAAACATCGGATTCATACCCGTCCACATCAAACCCCTGGATCGCAAGACGGACGACTTCACTCGTGGAACTCAGCCCGAGTTTTTTTCGATGCGTTTCTATTTTCGCGATGAGCGAAAGAGGAAGATCAAAGGTCAGGGGAGCGGGTGTAGGGGCGGATTTTTTGGCCATGACAATGGAGGGAAAACTAAAGTGATGCTGAAGACCGACTTGTTTGAAACAAGGCCAGACCGCAGGCATGGGGCAACGCTAAATTAACAGGACCAGACGCTAATTTTTCAATTGGGATCACGGCATCAGGACGGAAGACCGCACCAAAGCATACGCTTCGGAAGGAATCTCCACCACGCGCCACGCCTTGTTGAAAATGACCTCATCCACGTTGCGCTTATGCCGGATTAAAATCGTGCGCACCCCGGCCGCCTCGCCGCCCAACACATCGGCGTCGGCGTCTCCTGCGTAAAGGACGACCTCGGCCGGATGCTTCAAGTGGCGTAAAATCTTCAGCAGGCCGCCGGGATGCGGCTTATGGGTCGATAGATCGTCACCACATACCACGGCGTCGAAAAAAACATCCAAGGCGTGCACCTGCAATATAGCCTCGGTTGTAACACGGTCACGGCCTGTCCAGACGGCGAGAGCCACCCCTTGCGCCTGCAAAACCGCCAACATGTCGCGCATACCGTCAAAGGGGCGGACCAGATGACTATTCGCAAAACCAAACTCCTCCAACCGGCGCAAGGCCTCCCCCGCCTCGGCTTCATCCCCTATCAGCTCAAGAAATGTGCGGAGGGGCGGTCCGCCGAGAAGAGCAAAAATCTCCGTCTCCGTGAGTTCGGGACGAAAGGGCGCCAACGCAAAGGCGAACGCCCGCAACACCAGCGGCATCGAATCAATGAGTGTCCCATCCAAATCGAACACCACCGCGCGGGGTGCTGGCGAAGGCTGCGGCCTCATAGCGATCAGGGACTAATACGCCGGATGCGCGCCGCCGTCGGTGGACCGATGTTGTCACCCAACATGGCCGGTTCAAAAAGAGTGTTCGAGAAGTCCAACCCCAGCGCGGCGCCGGTAACGCTGAACTGCGTTTTGTTGCGCGTCGCCTCATCTCGGACGTCGATCGTCTTCACGATCCACTGGCCATCGACCTTTTTAAGATCAAGCACGGTAATCGACTTCAGGACACGATCACCCTCGCCGATCTGCCTCGCCTGCACCAACGCGCCAAACTGCGTGTCCAAATAAACCCGCACGCCGGCGAGCTCCGGTTTTTTCGCCGCGATGGCCGCCGGCGGATAAAGCAAGAAAACATATGCCGGACGTCCGCGCAAGGGAGCCACCCCCTCGAACACGAAATCGTTCCAATAAAGAAATGGCATCTGCAAATCGAACGCCGTCAGATCGGTACCCGCCAGCGGGTCGAACAGAGCCGCCGAACCCAGCGCGGCGATCTGAGCACCTGCCCCGGGCCATGACCACACGGCGCTATCCGGGCCGTTTTGCACGAGCAGACGGGTTTCGTTCGAACCTGCGCCGGGATGGAGCACCACGCGAGAAACCGGGCCGCGATCGTTGCGGCCGCCCCAAAGACGCGCCTGCACCACACGTTCGTCACCTCGACGAGGCAATACGCGCAACTCAAACTCCAGATAGTAATCGCCCGCGATTCCTTTTAGGCGAAAATCCTCAAGAATATGCCGCCCCTCCACCTGATCAGGCTTGCCGATCTGAACGTATTGCGGAGGCGGACGGTAACGATGGGACTGTCCCATCGCCTCGCCGGTCAGGAGTCCGCTTAAAACAACAAGGCAGGCGAGCACGCCCGCCTGCCTTGAAAAAATCGTCCGTCGGGACGTCAGTTGCACGGAAAATCAGGGTTTGGCTGCGGGCGCGGGGGCGGCAGTCGGGACAGCAGTCGGAGCGGCGGAGGCGGGTGCAGCAGGAGCGGCCGGCACCTTGATCGTAGGAAGCCTGCCTCCCTCATCCTTATGATGTTTCACCATGTAAATCTGCCCCAAATAAAGCCCGAAGCACAACACGAAGAAAGTAATGGCCGCTTTGATCGTGGCGTTCGTCAACACGTTGCCAGTGTCGGCACCAAAGGCGGCTTCCGTGGCCCCACCGCCCAACGCAGCCCCCATGCCGCCGTCAGATTTGGCCTTTTGCATCAACACCACGAGGATGAGAAAGCCTGACACAAAGAGAAGGACTACCGTGAAAATATTGATAAGAATGCTCATGGAAAAGGGTCAGAAAGCCGGACGGACGAAAGGTTGTCAATGCCCCGCTAAGGCCAACAAAAGCGCGCTTATCGCGACTCCTATATTTGATAGTCGACCAGTTTGTCATGATCGCCCGGCGAGGCTGGCGATTGGGTCGTGTCTGTGGCGACCTCACGATTCCGATCATAAAAAACGCGCACGTCTGTCTTGCCGGAGGCGCCGTCGGCGGCGAGGAGCTTCTTGGCGCGCTGAAGGGCTTTCTTGGTGCTCATGGTGAGATTGGCCTCGGCGGGGAAAATATTCTCCGGACCTATCACGTGCCAAGCTCTGCTGCGGCGCAGCACGCGCTCGACGTCCGGATTGATGCCGCTGATGAGCAGGTGACGCTTTTGTTTGGTGAGCGACTCGTTCAACTGGAGCAGCGACATGACCGAGGTGGCGTCGAGGTGGCGCGCGTTTTTCATGCGCAATATGACGACGCGGATGTTTTCCGTCTCGGCCCGCAGGCGCACCTCTTCTTGGAAAAGATCGGCGGCACCGAAGAACAGCTCTCCCTCGACGTGGACGATGGAGATCGTCGAATCCCCGCGGGCGGCGTCGGGCTCCAATTGGGCGAGCTGGCCCTGCTCGTTGAAACCGTATTCGACCAGCGACGGAGCACTGGCCTTTTTTAAAAACAAGGCGAGCGAGAACCCGAGCCCGATGTAGATGGCGGCATCGAGCTTGAAAAGAAACGCGGAGAGCATCGTGGCGACCAGCACGATGGCGTCGGAGCGCGTGGCGCGCCACGCGATGCGGAGCTGCTCGCGATTGATCATCTTTAGTCCGATACGGATGAGGTGGGCGGCGATGGCCGGAATCGGCAGGAAATTGATGAGCGGGGCGACGCAGAAAAGCGCGCCCAGCACCATCAGGCTGCTGGAAAGCGCAGCCACCTGAGTGCGCGCGCCGCTCTGCAGGTTGGCGGCTGATCGGGCGAAGGAGGCGGAGCCGGGCATGGCGCCGAAGGCGCTGCATCCGACGTTGGCCACGCCCATCGCGATCAGCTCCTGGTTGGCGTTGAAGGCCTGTCCGGAACGGGCCGCGAGCGTCTTGCCGATTGAGATGGCCTCCAACATGCCGAGGATCGCGATGGCGAGAGCGGTGCTCATCAGGGCCGGCACGGCGGCCATGCTGGCGTCACCGAACGGCATACCGCTGAAAGAAGGCAGGGCTCCGGCCAAGGCCCCTTCCTGGGCGACGGTTCTTACTCCGAGAATCTCCAGCCCCGACCAGCGCGTGAAAAGGGATATGAGCACGAGTCCGACCAACTCAGCCGGCACCCAGCGGGCGAGGCGCTCGAGCAAGTGAAACAGGAGCAGCGTCGCGACACCGATAGCGAGCGAGTAAACGTTGAGTTGAAGCATGAACACGTGCTGCAAGGTGCCCTCAAGCGAACGGAAGAGATTCCCTCGCGTGCCCTCGGTGCCGCAGAGGTTGGGAAGCTGACCAACCGCGAGCAGGATGCCGATGGCGGTGCCGTAGCCGATGATGACCGAGCGCGAGACGAACTGGGTAAGCTTGCCGAGTTTGGCGAAGCCGGCGGCAAGCTGGAAAGCGCCGATGAGAAACGCTATCACCAACGCCAGCTCGGGTTTGGTAATCCCCAGAACCGGCAGGGTCGCGATGGCGCTGGCCATCAACAAACTGATGGAATTGGTCGGCCCAAAAACGAGGTGATGCGAGGTGCTGAAAAGCGCGGCAAGAAAACCGCCCACGACCACGGACATGATGACCATCTCGGCCGGCAGGCCCGCGATCAGAGCGAACCCGACCGCCTGCGGGATCGAAACCAAGGCGACCGTGGCGCCGGCGAGCACATCGGCGCGCAACTTGACGCGGGAGTAGCGGCGCAACTCCCTCAGGACAGGCGGAATCGGGTCGAGCCTAAGATAATCCACCGCATCGCCAATGCCATCGACAGCTTGGTTGAGGACGCGGGCGGCTTTGTCGGTGGGCGTCGGCACTGCGCGTGGAAATGAAGGCGAGCTCAGGCCTCTACGCCAATCTTTTCGAGGATGCGCTGAAGATCTTCGTTGCCGGTGTAATCGATGACGATCTTCCCGCGCTTTCCGGAATGCTTGAGTGCGACACGAGCCCCCAGATAGGAAGTAAGTTTTTTCTCAATACCCGCGACGGCGGCAGCTTCGATCGCGGGAACCTTTTTGCCCGCGGCTCCGGACGGGACCGGCGTGCCGGCCTTCTTGGCCTGCACAAGTTTCTCGGTGCCCCGGACGCTCAATCCCTCTTCGAGCACGCGGCGGGCGAGCACCGCACGCTGGGCGGTGTCGGCAAGGCCCAGCAACACCTTAGCATGCCCCACGGAGAGCAGTCCTTTTGAAATATAGCCTTGGATTTCGGCGTCGAGCGAAAGGAGGCGCAGGGCGTTCGCCACGGTCGCACGCCCCTTGCCCACGCGCTCGGCGGCGGCTTCCTGCGTCAGGTCGAAATCACGAATGAGGCTGGCGTAGCCATAAGCCTCCTCAATGGGATTCAGGCCTTCTCGCTGGAGGTTTTCGATGAGGCCGAGAGCGGCGGACGAAGCGTTGCTCGCCTCGACCAAGCGGGCCGGAATCGTCTTGATCTTGAGCAGTTGAAACGCGCGCCAGCGACGTTCGCCGGCGATGAGCTGAAACTTGTCGCCCTGTTTGCGCACGACGATCGGCTGCAAGAGCCCCTCGCTGCGAATGCTCTCGGCCAGCTCGCTCAATTGCTCGGGCGAAATCTCGCGCCGGGCCTGATACGGGCTGGGCGAAATCAAGTTGACGGCGACCTCGACAAAGCCGGGCGCACCGGCCGGCACGGGAGCCGGAGGCGATGACGGCTTGCCCGCCGGAGCTTGGGCAGAGGCTGGTTTGGACGGAACAGATCCGGAAATAAGACCTCCGAGGCCTCGGCCTAGACGGGATTTTGAAACAGCCATGATATTTTATTTTCCTCCTGGAATGACGAGAGTCTGACCGACCTGGATTTTGGAAGGATCGGCGATTTTGTTAGCGTTGATGATGTCTTGGATTTTGCCACCGGTCCTGTGTGCGATCACGGCGAGCGTGTCGCCTTTTTGCACGGTGTAACTGATGCCTTCGGACGGGAATTTGTCGCTGAAGGTCGTCGTCTGCACGGCGGCCCGCTGGGGCTGGCCCTTGGCCAGCGAGTCAAGCGCGACATTCGTCGCCTCGCCCAGCTTCTTGATCTGCGCGGCAACCCGCTCGGCCGTCGCCTCGTCGCCGGCCTTGATGGCGCGATTCAGATCGGACACGGCATCGTTCAGCTGCTGCACCGTCGCGTAAGCCTGGGTCGAGCTGGTGGTCTGCGAACGCAAAGTGGCGTTTTCGCGCTGAAGTTGTTCGACCGTGAGCGAAAGTTCGCCCACTCGCTGGGTGAGAATGCGCAGGTCTTCGCGCATATTCGCTACATCCGAGGCGAGCGATTGGCCTCCGGTGGTTTGCGCGCCGGTCTCGCAAGTGATTATGGCAAGAGCCGCGCTAAACAGAAGTGCTTTCAACATGAAGGCGGACTGTGTGGAAAAAATGCGGCGAAAACAAGTGCCGAGGCGTGGCAAGGTTATCACTTGCGAAACGGCTCCCTCGCCACCAGCGGCGCCATGGGCGAAGAAGGCAGGCGCGTGCCCGGCGACAGGGGGAATCCCCTCAAGAATTCGCCGACGGCAAGCATCTTGCCTCCGGGACGCTGCAACCGCAGGAAACGCACCGCATCCCTTCCGGCGGCGACGATCAACCCCCGATCATCGGCTTCCAGTACCGTGCCGGGCGCGCCACCGAAACCGTTCACGATCTCGGCAAGCCCCGCCTTCACCGATTGCCCGGCGATTTCCACGCTGCACGCGGGCCAGGGGAAAAGGCCATTGATGCGCGCCGCCAACTCCGCCCCTGATGCGAAAAAATCCAAGATGCCGTCGTCTTTCACCAGTTTGCGGCAGAAGGTCGCGGCAGCGTGATCCTGATCGACGAAGGCAAGTCGGCCGGCGGCGAATTTGGGCAGGGCGCGGGCGAGCAGCGGCACACACGCGGCGGCAAGCCGCGCCTCGATGTCGAGCGCGGTATCGCGAGGACCGATAGCCACGCGTTCCACATCGGCCACCGGACCCGCATCGAGCTGTCGCACGATGCGCATCAGCGACACACCCGTCTCGCATTCGCCGCCGGCCACGGCCGTTTGAATCGGCGAAGCCCCGCGATACTTCGGCAGAAGCGATGTGTGCAGGTTCAACGCGCCGAACCGGGGCGTATCGATGAAGTCCTGCTTCAAGATATGCCCGTAGGCCATGACCAGCGCCACATCGACGGACAATGCGGCGAGTTGCCTGCGCACGTCTTCCGTCATTTTGTCCGGCTGATAAACCGGCAGGCCGCGGGCGAGCGCCCAGGTTTTGATACCGTTGGCGACGATCTTTTGTCCGCGTCCCACGGGGCGATCGGGCTGCGTGAACACCGCCGTCACCCGACCGACCGCACTCCCCTCGCCCGCCAGCCACTCCAGCAGCGGGAGCGCGATGGGATCGGAACCGAGGAAGGCGATGTTCAGCGGGTCGAGCACTTCATTTCAGTGGCTTGATCCACTTGCCGACGGCGGCGGCCAGCGCGGCAAACGCCACGTCGGTCGATGGCTTGGCGAGCCCGTCGAGGATCGCCCAGTGTTCTGTGTGGAAAACCGTCTCCCCCGGCTCGAGTTTCACGAGCGGGCTGAGCGTCTCCAACTCGATCATCTCGCCGTTGGTGAACACCTCGAACGGGCAGCCAAAATCAGGATACGCCGCACCCTTGATGACAGGCGCGTATTTGACCAGTGTCACGCCATCGACCCAGTAGGCGGACCATCCGGGATAGTTGGTGATGCCAAACTTCTGGGCCTGCTTCGCCTTTTTCACGTCGATGCCGATGAAGTCGCGGTGCATATCCCAGACGGGCAATGAAAGATCGGTGTAAGTCCAAGGCACGAACGAATAGCCGGGCAACAGGTCGCCGTCGGCGTGGCTGCCCTTGGGCAGAAGCGGGAGCACTCCGTAGCCGCCGCCGCGCAACATGGTGAGCGCCCACGCCGCCGTCTCGACCGTCCAGAGACCGTGGTTGGTGAGAGCGTGGGTAATCTTCACGGTGCGTTCGCCGGAAAGCTCGATCTTCATGGCCTTTTGCAGGCCGGTCTTCCCCTCGGTCGGCTGCACGAGGGCGACGCCGGTCTTCAACGGCTTTACCGCGAGCGGCTCGTCGTCAGGCTGGTAGGTGCGGACAATGTCTTCCGGCGAATGCCAGAGGCGGTGGCCGCCGCGCAGATAATAGCCGTGGTAGCGTTTCTCGTCGGCTGGAAATTCGAGAAACAAGTTGCCCGCCTTCGCGCCGGCCTGGGAGCGCAACGCGACGATGCGCGGGCCGACCGCGGTGGTGACGACGAGTTCGATGGCGTTGGTGGAAAGCACGAGGGCTTCGCCACCGCGATAATCAGTCTTCGAGTGTTTCATGGGTAGAGTCTTCGTGGGCGGCCGCGTCCTCGCCTTCCTTCCACTTGGGGACGTGGGCCTCGGGTGTTTCGCGACGGGCGTGTTCGAGGGCGGCGCGCTTGGCCTTGCCGGAATAGGCGGTGCCGGGCTCGTGCTTTTCCTTGCCGACCAGTTCAAAATAAATCGGGCAGCCGTTGAGCTCGAAAGCGTCCACCAGACCGGCCTCCAAGTAGCGTCGATACTGTTCGGTGAGCTTCTCCTCGCGGTTGCAGAAAATCTTGATTCGGAAGGGACGGTTGCCCGTCTGGGTCGCGTAGTAGACGCGGAAACGCTTCCCGCCCACCGACGGCGGCGGCGTGCGCTCGGTGAGGTAGCCGATGATCTTGTTGAGCTTGGCCGTGGGGAGCTTGATATCGAGGATGCGGTTCAACTTCACCGCCGCGTTGAGCATCCGGTCGACCTCGTAACCGCTCATGGCCGACACGAAAATCAGCGGCGCGCCAGGCGTGAAAAACAGGCGGTCGAAGATGGCGCGTTCGTATTTGAGGCGGTATTCGCGTTCGGTCTTGAAATCGTGCAGGCCCCATTCGGGGGCGCAGTCGGGGTCGAGCTTGGCTGCGAAGGCCTTTTTCACGATGTCCCATTTGTTCACGACGATGACGATGGGCTTGCGCTCCTTGATCGCCTCGCCGGCGATGGCCTTGTCCTGCTGCGTGACGCCGTCGATGGCGTCGAGCACGAGGAACACCACGTCGGTTTCCTTGATGGCATCGAGCGAACGCAGGCGGGAGAAATACTCGACCGGCGACGCGAGCTTTGTGGAGGCCTTGATGCCGGCGGTGTCGATGAGCTTGAACGGATAAAACTTCCCGTCGCGTCCCTTGAAATCAAAGGGCAGCACGATGGCGTCGCGCGTGGTGCCGGGCACGTCGCTCACGATGAGGCGGTCGCTCTGAAGCAGACGGTTGCTCAGGGAGGACTTGCCGACATTCGGACGACCGATGAAACACACGCAAAGCGGATCGGCCGCGGTCTTGTCGCCATTCTCAGCGACCTCGGGCGCGGGGCCGAGGCGCTTGATGATCTCCTCGCGCAGGTAGGATTCACCGGTGCCATGCTCGGCGGAGACGCGCAGGGGTTCGCCCAACCCGAGCCGATACGCCTCGGCGAGATCGACCTTGGAGTCGTCGAAGTCCGCCTTGTTGATGACGAGGAGCACGTCCTTCTTCGATTTGCGCAGCATCTGGGCGATGCGGGTGTCGAGCGAGGTGAGACCCTCCAGCCCGTCGATCACGAAAAGGATGAGCTGGGCGGCGTCGATGGCGAAGCCGACCTGCTGCTCGGAGGCGGCGGTCAGCGCGGCGGGCGTGATGTTGCCGTCGGTGAAGCCCAAGCCGCCCGTGTCGAGCAACGTGAAGGCGCCATCCTCGATGAAAGCCGTGATCACATCGCGGGTGACGCCCGGCTGGTCGTGGACGATGGAAATGCGCTTCTTCGCCAGTCGGTTAAACAGACGGCTTTTGCCGACATTGGGTCGGCCGACGATGGCAACGGAACGATTCATTGGCGTGTAAACGACAACGGATAAGGCGTGGTCGGCCCCTAGCCCAGCCTATAAATCAACCACCGGCAATCATCGGGTTCTCCGCGCCGGCCGTCTCATAAGGCAAAACATCCTGCGAAGTCCGCCCCGCCCCCTTTGGATTTGCCGGTCACGCCGCTCATCCCCGCTGGTCGGGCTTTGCTTCCCTCATGGCTGCGGCCTCAAGCGCTTTCACATACGCATCCTTCCCGTCGCAGTATCGCGACAGATCGTTCCCGCACGACAGAGCGAGCTATCTCTTCAACCGACCGTAGTCCCGCGCGACTGCGGGATGCGCGCGCAGATGGTCCCGAAAAGCCAGATGCCTGAACAAACCGACGTCTCCGCTGGCGAATGCATGGACGTGATGCGTGCGTCTCTCGCCGCCTTTCGGGAAATACCTTCGCCCTGGAATGCCGTATTCGCCCTTCGCGGCGTAGCCGATGCGCGCCATTCCCCCGGCGGCGGCGTCGAGCGCATTCAGATCCGCCACCTCCATGAGAATGTCGATGATCGGCTTCGCGGCGAGACCCGGCACCGCCGTGCTGCCGATGTGGTGAATCGCGATGGCGACCTCTCCAAGCGTGCGATGCAGCAGCGCGCATTCCGCGTCGAACAACGCGGGCCACGACGGATCATAATCGACGACTTCAACGATCGGCATGCGCATCCCTCTTATTTGCCCGGCAGCGTTCAACACCGACGGCAAAGTCGCTATTTGAGCGGGTCCAATATCGTGACCAAAGAAGCGAGTGGTGTACCGAAAAGACAGCGGATATCGGGCTGACCGGCTTTAACCAACAAGCGTCCAAGGTAGGTGCCAACGAGCTGGCCCTTGGCATTGAAAATCGGACCTCCGCTTGCCCCGGCATATTTCTCCACCCCGGCTATTTTTTCATACTCCACACGATCGCCATCCGCAGCTAGAACCTTCAGGGAATATGTAGCGGCAGCGTGTTCTGGAAGACGGGATGAAAGATAGACAATTTCGTCTTTCACCGGAGAGTCGGGAGCCAACGAAACCGCAAAGGCGGCCAAGTGAGTGAATAGCAAAATAGTGAACAGGCGAATTTTCATTTGAGAATACTTCTATAATAAGTCGATTATCACGATAGCGGAGGTTTCATTGCCGAACGTTAGAAAGAGAGCCGAAGGGATCGGAGCGGGGTTTATCGATTCAAATTTTCCGGACAACGCGATGGGCCGCTGCACTTGAAGTTTTGAGCGGATGCGAAGTCAGCGTTTTGTTGTCATCGAACGGTCAGGTTCTCGGTCATTGATGCAACTCGCCCTGACCCCCTTGGCTCGTCGGCGTCCTCGGCTTCAATCTTCCCGGCGGCGTCGAGCAGACAATACGTGCTCCGACGGTCTCCCAGATCCAGTCCCAACGTGTAATTTTTGGTGTTCATAAGCGTGAAGAGTATACCTCACGCCT
>CAIVDS010000068.1 GCA_903904685.1 uncultured Verrucomicrobiota bacterium | reverse complement strand
ATTTGGACGCAAATCGCAAAATCCAGAAATCAAATCGAGGACACACAGTTTTTCTCATTTCCTGCTGATAAAAAGACATTAACGACAATAGAAAATCGCCTTAGTCAGACAGGCGTGGCATCGAACCCTCCTTTCGTATTTCGACCGCATTAAATAAAAAGCCCCGGTCGCGGTCGGCGACTGGGGCTTTAAGCGAAGGACAACACGTCCCGCTCAAGAATATATGACACGGAATACGTGGGTATCGCGGATTTGCGTCCTAGAGCTAATTCAGGGGCTATTTATCGGACCAGCTTCCCTAGGAGAAATTTCACAGTCTATTTCACAGTTTTGAACCAAAAACCCTGCAATCTAGGCCAATACTGTGAAATGAATTGGGATGTCACAATTCCTCAAACAACTTTAATGCAATGGCTTAAAATGAATCGCGATGTGCTGAAATTTTCCAAGCACGCTTAGAAGGCAGGTGCTCTATCCAACTGAGCTACGGGCGCCCGTTCAAGACACCCCGAGCGTTAGCGGCGCGGACCGGCTCCGACAAGGGCAAAGGCGGCGCACGGAGTTGACCCGCCACATGAGGAATGTCAGCAATGCAATCCGATGAGCATCCCTCTGCCGCCCTGCCCTCACCTGCCCGAGCCCCGCCCCAAAATGGACTGGCGGGTGTTCGACGCGCACGGCGAGAATCGCGGCGCGAGTTTCTATCATACCGCACTCGAATACGGACATTACCTCTGGCAACATGGCTACGCGGCCCGCGTCATCCTCTGCTTGGACCGCGCCATGGGAGCCGAACTGCGCCGCGACGATCCGATTCTCGGCATCTGTCCCGTTCCCTACGCCGCTATGGCCTTCCTCCATGAGAAGGCGTGTCGATTAGATTGTATAAAAAGGTTCACCTTTTTGGTGGCATTGGGTTTGGTGCGGTGAAGAGGAGAAGGATTCCCTTGGTCAGGCTTCCATACGCACTCGGCAAAAGAGTCGGTGCAAGTGGGAGTCCGGTCTCCTGGCACTGCCTACTGGTTATCGCATTGATGTTATCATGCTGGCGCTAGATCGCAGTTGCCGGGACAAGACCAAGGGAAAGAGGGTTGGCAGAGCAAGGGCGGTAGTCCGCCCCGCTTTTCCATAGAGCAAACAGCGTGATGGCAAGCTTGCGCGCGATGGCGATCACCGCGCGTTTCTTGGCCGACTTGCCGCCGCGTTCGCTGAGCTTGAGTCCGGCGGCTCGCAAGTCCGACGGCGGACCGAAGGGGCCCATGATGTAGTGGGCGCAGTTGACCAGCAGGCATCGCAGCGCGGTGTTGCCGGCCTTGGTGATGGAGAGTTGCTTGTCGGTGTCGCCCGATTGGTCGCGTCTGGGCACCAGTCCGAGGTAGGCCCCGACATCGCGGGCGTGCTTGAAGCGGTCGGGCGTTTCCAGCGTGGCCACGAAGCACAGCGCGGTGAGCGGACCGACTCCGGGCACCTGCTGCAACCGGGCGGCCAGCGGGTAGCGTTGGGCGGCGAGCTTTTCGAGCTGCACCTCGCACCCGTCGATGCGTTCGTTGAGCGTTTCCAACGTCTTCAAAAGCGGTTCGACCAGGGCGCACGTCGGCGTGTCGAGCACCGCGCGGACTTTCTTCACGAAGCTGCCGGCCTTGACTCCCGAGGGCATCGGCAGGCCCAGGCTTTTGAGCAGGAAGCGCACACTGTTCATCAGGTTGACCCGCGAACGCACCAACGCCTCGCGCACCTTGATCTGCAGAAGGGCGCGCTGGCCGTCTTCGCTGCGGTGTTTGACCGGACTGTGCAACGCGGGGTCCACGCGGGCCAGTCGGGCGAGCATCCGGGCGTCCTCCTGGTCGCTCTTGGTGTTGCTCTGCGAGATCGCCCGCACCTTGCGGGCGTTGGCCACGTAGACCTTGTGGCTGCGGGCCTCGAAGAGTCGGCTCACCCACGGCGAGTGCGTGCCGGTTTCCATCGCGATCACCGAGGCGGGGTAACGGGCGGACAAGGCTTCAAAGCATTCCCGCGAGGTCGCCACCGCGTCCTCGGCTTCAATCTTCCCGGCGGCGTCGAGCAGACAATACGTGCTCCGACGGTCTCCCAGATCCAGTCCCAACGTGTAATTTTTGGTGTTCATAAGCGTGAAGAGTATACCTCACGCCT
>CAIVDS010000067.1 GCA_903904685.1 uncultured Verrucomicrobiota bacterium | reverse complement strand
TCTCCGCCGACATTTCCCAACTCCAAAAAAACTATTCCCAACACTGGAAAAACTATTCCCAACATCGAAAAAACTATTCCCAACTCTCGATTAACTATTCCAAACATCACAAAAACTATTCCCAACACTGCATCAACTATTCCCAACATGAAAAAAACTATTCCCCAGTCTCAATAACTATTCCCGAGTCTCAATAAACTATTCCCAACATTGAAAAAACTATTCCCAACACTCGATTAACTATTCCCAACATTGCATCAACTATTCCCAACATGAGAAAAACTATTCCCAACTCTGCGTTGGCGAAGCCTTTTTCGGCGTTGGCGAAGCCGTTTTCTCCTTCGTTTGCAGCATTTTGCGCGGCGGCCAAGGTTTTTCGCCCCTCGGGACCGACTTGGGGCGTGCCGGTAAAGGCCTTTTGCGCGGGAACGGAGGGTTTTCGCCCGCCGGGGCAGTCCCAAGGCTGTCCGGCCATGCCGGTTTGCCGTCCGTCAAAGCCGGTTTGAGCGTTTCAAGTGAAACTGTAGCCTTAAAGGAGGTCGGACCTCCCGGTCCGATCCAATGGACTTCCCTCGCACAATCATCATGACGGACCTGGAGGTCCGTCCTCCGCTTAGCCTATAAGCGGCTGCAGATTTACGAAAATGCTCAAGGCTCCATGGAAGCCGGTTTTGCCAATGGTCGGGGTTTGCGGCCCGTCGGCGGAGGGCGCGTTGATGGCAGCCGGTCCTGTTTCCGCACGGGGACTCCCTGCGCGGTTTCACCGCCGCCGGGTTTTAGAGATTTTCCAGGCTGACGGTGGCGCTGCTTTCGGCCGCGCCATCAAATACCACCCACCGGTCGCCTTGGAGGTTCCTCACCGTTTCCAGCGGGTTGTGTTTTGTGACGATGAATCTCGGCTTGAACCCCTTTTCGAGCGAGCCGTAAGGCTGCCGGTTGGTCAGCGCGAGGTTGTTCCCGTGCGTGGCCTGGCAGAGAATGTCGAGCGCGGGCATGCCGGCGTTCTCGAGCAGTTCCATCTCGTAAAACAACCCGCTCCCGTGACCGACTCCGCACGATCCGGAATCGCTGCCGACAAGAACATTGACGCCCAGCGCGAGCGCCTTCCGCAGGCTGGTCGCGTGGTTCGCCAGAATCGTCTTGAGGTTGTCCAGCGTCTCGCCCGTCCAGCCCATGATGTCGGCGTGATCCACCTGTTCCTGCACGGGCGAGAAAGTAGGCACCCAAGAGATGTTCCGGTCGCGCATTTTCGCCAATTGATCGTCGGTGATGAAGAAGCCGTGCTCCACGGTGTCCACGCCGCCATCGATGGCGTGTCCCACGCCGACATCGCCCGAGGCGTGGGCCATGAGATGCCTGTTCCGCGCGTGCGACGACTGCCGGAACCGTTGGATCTCCTCGACGCTGAACTGGGGCTTGGAGACCACCTGGCCTTTGGCGAAGTTGATGATTCCGGTGGGAACGATCTTGATATGATCCGCGCCTTCGGCGATCCGCCCCTGCACGCAGCTGTCGATGTCGGCGTAGTCTTCCAGCGGCTTGCCAAAGAAACTCCCGTAGCGGCCCTGCCGGTAAATGCCGGCGCCGGGGCTGAAGACCTGCGCGGAAAACGGCGGACAGTCCTTGCCGGCGGTGAGTCTGCTCAGGCGCAGGCCGACCTGATCTTTGTCCCCGCCGTCGCGCATGGAGATGATGCCCATGCGCGCAAGCATATGGAGACGGGGCCTGGCTTTTTGGAAAAGGGTTTCCGGGTCTTGCTTTTGGTAGTCGGCCCGTTTTTCGGAGGCCAGTTCCGCTCCTTCGAGGAAGGTGTGCGAATGGCCTTCGATCAATCCGGGCAGCGCGGTGAATTCGGGCAAGGTCAGATCCGCAGTGGTTTTCCCGTTTAGCATCGCCGCATCCGGCGCTTCGACGCCCGCGTGCAAAATCTGGTTCCGGTCGTAAACCAAATGCGCGTTTTTCAGGACGCGCCGGTTTTTCGCGTCCAGCAATCGGCCCGCGACAATCCAGCGCACGGGATCGGCGGTGGTGATTCTCAACTGCGCCGACAGGTCGGGATGCATGGTTTTGTTTTCGAGAACGAATCAGTTCTGGGCGCCCCAAAGTTCCATCAACGCATCGAGCTGCCGGAAGCCCGCGTCTTCATGGGTCTCTCCGGACTGAACCCGGCCCGTCGCGAGAACGCCGACCAGATCCTGGACGAGCTTGTCGTCCTTCGGCAGCGGGATGGTGTTTTTCTCCGGATTCGAAAGCGCAATGTCCAGACCCGCATCCATCGCGAGGCGCAGGAAGGCTCTTTCGAGCGGAACCTGCATCGGCTTGGGCGCGCCGATGGCGAAGTTGGAAAGCCCGACCGAGATGTGAACGCCCTCCAGGGATTTTTCGGCGCGAATCGCCCGGATCGAATCAAGGCAGAGGTTGATCAACCCGCTCGTGTCGGAAGCGATGGGCGCCAGTCCGGGATCAATGATGATGCGGTCGTTGGCAATGCCGGCCTGCCGGTGAAGCATCGAGACAAAATGCTTGGTCGTGTTCACCACATCCGCGCCGGTCTTGGACGGACCGTGGGAACCGTCCGGCAGCAAACACTCGGAGGCCATGACGATGACGCCCATGTCGTGCTGCTTGGCGAGCTGGATCATCTCGGGAATGTTTTTCCGCGAGACGGCGATGGAATTCAAAATCGGCCGCCCTTTGGATTTCGCCGGATTGAAATGCCTGAGGCACTCGTAATGAAAGGCGATGTCGGGGTTGTCGAAACTAATGGGAACGTCGGTCACTTCCTGAATGGCTGGGATGACCAAAGGAAGGAAGTCGAGCATCTCCTGAAGCGTCACGGGCAGCTTCTGCGTGCCGTCCACGTTGAGGGTCAGATAGGAGACGCCCAAGTCGGTCTGGATTTTGGCGAGTTCCTGATAGCCGGCGACATTGCGCGCCTGCCAGGCCTTGCGGGCGCGACCGTAGGAATTGTTCATCAGCTCGCCGATGACCTGAAGTTTGGGGGTAGTCATGAAGTTTTCTTAGCTTTGTTTTTTTGAAGTGTGATCCTTGCCCAGCCAGAAATTCGCCCAGCTCGAAGTCCCGCGCAGTCCCTGATTTTGGATGACGGGGGCGTGGTCGAGCAGCTGTTCCGATTTCCCCTCGTATTTCATGCGGTCGTAGGCCCGAGCCCAGATGCACTCGTAGTCGAAGACCTCGCATTTGCCGTCGCGCGCTCCGCCGCACGGGCCGTTCCGCTGGTTTTTGGCGCACTGCGACTCGGGACACAAAAAAGCCGTCTCCCCCAGCGAGCAATCGCCGCAATCCTGGCAGGAAAACAAAACCGATTTCGAGAGATGCTCGACGGCGCGCATCAACGGCGGGCCTTGGGCGGGGATCTTTGCCTTTTGGCACATCTTCTCGGCCAGCGGGGCGAGCCCTTTCCCCTTCGTGAACATCAGCGAATGAACCTGCTTCGCGAGCCGGTAGCCCACGGTGACATTCTTGTTGGAACTATTCTCCGTCAAACTCCGCTTCCATTCGCGGTTCACCTCGCCCGCCCGCGACAAACCCGTGTCTTTGTCCTGTTCAAACAGGAAGAATTCACCGGGGCGTGAAAAAGAAATATCCTTCGCGAACATTTTCCAGTCGTCGGGCGCGAAGGATTTTTCCAGATCCAGGATTTCCTCGATCTCCGCGTAGCTGTGAACCCCGCCGATATAACCCGCCTTGCAGCCAAGTCCGCGATAAATCGCGAGCTGCTTCGCGGCAAATTCCCGGAAGAATTTCTTCCCCTTGTCGGGGGAAGCCGCCTGCCTTTGGCAAAGCTCGTTGAGTTCGTCCGTGACGACGACGCCGGGGATTTTCTTCTGCTGAAAAAGCCGCGCCACGAACGGACTCAGCACATAGACGTTGCCGACCACCGGAACGTGAGCGAGCCGGCGCAGCCGGAGGTATTCGAACAATTCGTGAGCCTTGCGCGAATCGAAGCCGATCTGATTGATGATGAATTTCGCCCCGCTTGAAATTTTCTTCTCCAGCTTGTAATACTGCGGCAGCAGCGTGTTTTCGTGGAATTGAAAATTGTTCGTCACCGCCCCGGCAAAGAAATGGGTCGCATCGAGCTTCGTCGGGATTTTCGCGCCGCCCGACCTGACTTCCAGCCCTTCGTTCATCTTCCCGATCATGGTCAGCAACGCCACGGAATCGATGTCGAACACCGGCTTGGCGCAGCCTTCAAAACTTTCGATCGGGTAGTCGCCGGTCAGCGCCAGAATATTATGAAACCCGTGACTGGCCAGCAGCCAGAGCTGACTTTCCAGCGCGTAACGATTAAAATCTTTGCACGTCAGATGAATGACCACCTCTTTCCCGGCATACAAAATCGGCGTGCCCAAGGCGATGGGCGCGAGCTGCGGATTTCCGCCGGCATTATCGGTAATCGAAACCCAGTCCACTCGAGGACTGTGCGTCAGGTCTTCCGAAAAACTCCGGGTTTTCAGCGCCAGCTTCTGCGTCATGGTTCCGCGCGTGGACACAAGCTCAACCCCGATCGGGAAACGATTCGTTTCCGAGAGGAATTCCTTCAGCCGCAGGTTGGATGGCAAATCAATCACAAGGTTACAAGAACACCGCAAACGTAATGACAGAGTGGCAGCGCATGAAATTACTAATAGGAAACTGGATTTGGCGAGACTCGGGACGGAAGGGGTTTTCGCAGTTTCTCCATGAACTTGGGAACGATCAGCATAGGGGTGAAGTGGGACGGTGTCGTTTCACCTGAACACCGTCAATGCAGGTTTGGGACAAAACATTTTCCCATGCGTGATCGAGATGAGACGAGCAGGGTCGCCACCGGATTCACTTCCCAAGCGGCCCGGTTGCGCTCACGCTGCGGTTCACATGGCACAGATCGGCAAACGCAATCAGCTCACGGTCATCAAGGAAGCGCCCCCCGGATTTTATCTCGACGGGGGCGAACACGGGGAGTTGCTGCTGCCCGGCCAATATATACCGGAAGGCTCGAAGCCGGGCGACGCGCTCGACGTGTTCGTCTATCGCGACTCCGAGGACCGGCTCGTGGCGACGACCGAGACGCCGCACGCGATGGTGGGCGAGTTCGCCTATCTGCGCGTCGTGAGCGTCAATCCCAAGGTGGGCGTGTTTCTCGACTGGGGTCTCGCGAAGGATCTGCTGCTGCCGATCCGCGAACAAAAGGAACGGCTCGCCTACGGCGACTGGGTGATCGTCCATGTTTGCCTCGACACGAAGACCGACCGCATCGTGGCCAGCACGCGTATCAACCGACATCTGAACCTGGTGCCGCCGCCCTACACCGAAGGCCAGCCGGTTAATCTGCTCATCACCGGACCGACGCCGCTGGGCTACAATGCCATTGTGGAAAACGCCCACCGCGGCCTGCTTTATCACAACGATCTCTCCGCCCCGCTGGCGGTCGGCGAGCGCATCGACGGCTTCGTGCGCGAAGTCCGCGAGGACGGAAAAATCGACCTGAGCCTGGACCGCGCCGGTTACCAGCGCGTGGCCCCGTTGACGGGCAAGATTCTGGAAGCTCTCGCGGCCAGCGGCGGCCGCATGCCGTTCCATGACGACAGTTCACCGGAGGAGATCCG
Organism: uncultured Verrucomicrobiota bacterium; assembly: GCA_903904685.1. Taxonomy (GTDB): domain Bacteria; phylum Verrucomicrobiota; class Verrucomicrobiia; order Opitutales; family Opitutaceae; genus Rariglobus. The sequence goes on along the minus strand of CAIVDS010000067.1, from coordinate 4,362 downwards.
CGCGGCGTTTGGGATGAGCAAAAAGGCGTTCAAGCAGGCGATCGGATCGCTTTTCAAGCAGCGCCAGATCGTGATCACCGCGCATGGCATCCGACTGGCGAGCACGCCGCCGCAGGCCGGCTCGTCACACGAATAAATCACTCTGCGTTCGACTCCGCCACGGCGGCCGGTCAAACCCCTCGTCCATGAACGCTCCCTCCGCCCGCATCGTCATCGTCAGAGAACAGCCCATTGAGTTGTGCCAATTGCTGAAATTCAGCGGACTGGCCGCGACGGGCGGCGAGGCCAAGCACGCGATCAGCGAGGGGAAGGTGCTGCTCAACGGCGTCGTGGAAACCCAAAAGCGCAAAAAGGTGCTGGGCGGCGACAAGGTGACCTTCGACGGCGAGACGATCGTGGTGCAGGTGGATTGAGCGGGCGGAGCGCGGCTTGACCCTTGAGTGGACGGCGCCTGAGTATGACTCCATGGCAATCCCAGGACTTCAGATCGACAAACTCACAACCGGCAACGGTGCCGCCCCCCGCAAAGGACAGGCGGTGACCGTGCATTACACGGGATGGTTCACCACCGGCGAAAAATTCGACAGCTCCGTGGACCGCGACGAACCGTTCACGTTTGTGCTGGGCGCGGGCCAGGTGATCTCCGGCTGGGACATAGGCGTGGCCACGATGAAGGTGGGCGACAAGGTGAAGCTGACGCTCCCTCCCGAGCTTGCCTACGGGGACGGCGGCTATCCCGGCGCGATTCCGCCCAACTCGACGCTCGTATTCGAGGTGGAGCTGCTCGGCGTCGGTTGAGCCGGTGGCGGGGCGGTGGTTTTGAAAATCCGGCTGCGCATGCCGCTCCGGCCTTTGAGGCCGGTGCGTTCGCCGGGCTCGCTATAAGGATGGCGGCGATATCCCTGGCGCGCCGGATCGCGGGCGCATTTGATCTGGAACTCCTGCATGCGGGCAAACAGTCCGAGCAATTGCGTTGGTTGGGCGTAATGATCGAGGCCCGCGCGCTCTAGTGTGACGAGCAGTTCGTGGGTCGCCTCCAGCGTGGAGAGGCAGCCGGCCTGGGGTTGTTGCTTGATCACGTAGCGGCTCGGGGCCGACGGCGTGAACATGATGCGCGGCAGGCGTTGCAGAATCGGGCTGAGGCGGAGCATCTTGCGGGCGCAGGCCCAGGTGGCGTCTAGCAGGAACACGACGAGCGTGCGTCCGCCGAGATCGGCCGCCTGCAGGTCGCCGTTGGAAAGGTTGCGGGCGGTTTCACCGGGGTAGAGCAGGACGGCGAAGTTTTTCTGATCGTTGATCAAGGCCTGCACCGCCTCGTGGTCGTCGAAGCCGATGCCCATGTGAATCTCGCTGTTGGGCAGGCACAGATGGGTGAGCCGCCCGGTGCCGGCTTTCTCTCGCTTGAATTCCTTCGGATGCATCAGGAAAACAAAACGCGTGCGCGTCGCCATCGGCTGGATCGATGCGCACCAGCAGAGCGACTGCGGCCAGAAACAACGATAGCACGTCTCGCGGCTCATGGTCGTGGGATGATGCCGCAGGTGACGCGATATGGCGGCCGGTTATTTGGCGGCGAGCGCGGCCTCGAGCGCGTTGATCAACTCGGGAGATTCGGGAGCTACCTTCGAATCGAAGCGTTTGATGATTTTTCCGTCACGTCCGATGAGGAATTTGTTGAAGTTCCACGTGATTTCACCGGGGAACGCCGAGTCGGTGCCGGCGAGAGCCGTGTAGAGCGGATGGCGGTTGTCGCCATTGACTTCGATCTTGTCGAACAACGGGAACTGCACGTGAAACTTGGTTGAGCAAAAGGTCTTGATCGCCTCGTTCGAGCCGGCTTCCTGTCCGCCGAACTGGTTGCAGGGGAAGCCCAGCACAACGAAGCCTTGCGACTGGTATTTTTCGAAAATGGTTTCGAGTCCCGCGTATTGCTTCGTGAAGCCGCAGGCCGAGGCGACGTTGACGATCAACAGCACCTTGCCGCGATAGGCGTCGAGCGTGGTCGCCTTGCCGTCGATATCTTTGACCGGGATGTCGTAAAGCGAACCGGCTTTGGTCGTGGAGAGGAAACCACCGAGCAGCACCGCGAACAAGGAGAAGATTTTCATGCCTTGGTGATGAACTCCGGACGTGCCGGTTGTCAAACGGTGCAAGCAGTGCATGGCAGGCGCAAAGATCACCGTGCGATGCTTCTTCCCCAGCGCTCGATGCCTTGTGTTGAATTCGAGTGATGGTCAGATAGTTTGAACTGATGGCCAGAGCAGGCTGGAACGCCGGCTTCGCATCAATGAGTGAGCTATCAAGGGCATATTCCAGAAGGTTCGGAAGGCCTCACCATCGATGTCGGTACTACACTTGACTTTGCCTCCAAATGGAGGACATTTGCATATACGTTAATATACAATTGAGAGAAGTCTTTACCACTCACCCTGCTCTTTTCACGTCCATGAATACCCCCGCCTGCCTGCGTTTGAATATTTTACTGTCGGCCATTGCCGCGATCGCCGCGATTTTCATGGTGAGCCCGTCCGCGCGCGCGGCGAACGCTACATGGAACGGCACGACCGATGCGCTGTGGTCGACGACGACCAACTGGAGCGCATCGCCCGTGCCCGGCGTCGGCAACACCGCGACCTTCAACAACGCGGGCAATGGCAACACGACGATCACCGTCGGCACGATCTCCCTCTCGAACATCACCTTTGATACCGCCGGTGCGGCGGCTTACACGCTGGGAACCAGTGCCGATACCATCACTTTTGCCAACGGTACGACCACGGCGGTCAACATGAACGGGACCGTCACGGCGAACGAAACCGTCAACGCCAACCTCACCCTTGGCACGGCGATCGCGAGCACCACCACCTTTCAGAATGACAGCACCGGTCTGCTCACGCTGGGCGGCGCCATCACGGGCGGCACGGGCGGCACGGCCGCGGCCAAAACCGTGACCATCGCCGGCGCGGGCAACACCGTCATGAGCGGCATTATTTCCAACGGTGGTGCGACCTCGGTGGCCCTCACCAAGACCGGCACCGGCACCCTCACGCTTTCCAACGCGAACACCTTCACCGGCGCGACGGCAATCAACGCTGGCATTCTCAATTACCGGAACGGAACGGCCTTCGGCACCAACAGCGCGATCACCGTTGCCAGCGGGGCGACCGCCCAGGTTCAGGGAACGATTGCGGGCGGCAGCCAGTTGCTGAAGATCGCCGGCACCGGAGCGACCGGTGCGACCGGCGCTCTGGAAAATGTCAGCGGGACGAACAGTTACGCCGGGTTGCTGCAATTGACCGCCGCCTCGACCATCTCCTCCGATGCGGGTACGCTGACCCTCTCCAATGCCGGCACGATTACGGGCGCGACGTTCGGATTGACGCTGGCCGGCGCAGGCAACGGCAACATTGCGGGCATCATCGGCACGACGACCGGCACGCTGGCCAAGACCGGCGCCGGCACCTGGACGCTTTCCGGCGCCAACACCTACAGCGGCGCGACCACCCTCACGTCCGGTATTCTCCGTGCCACCACCAGCGCGAGCGTGCTGGGCACGGGCGCGCTGACCCTCGCCGGCGGCGAGCTGCAACTGGCGAACGCCAGCGGCACAAATCTGAGTTTCAACAACAACACCACGTTGGGTGGTGCCAACACGCAGATCACCGCCGATCTGACGGCGTCGGGCGCGGCGAACACCTACACCCTCGGCACCCTCTCCATCGGCTCGCAGGTGCTTACCATCCAGCCCGGCGCCAATGTCACCGGCGGCACCGCCGGCGTCACCTTTGGCGCCACGACATTGAATGCCACCGGGACGGTGTTTAACACGGGGGCGAATACCAATCTCACGCTCGGAGCGCTCACCAATGCGGTAAACAATGTGAGCAACGGCAATTTTTTCAAGCTGGGCGCCGGCACGCTGACGTTGGGAACCGCCAGCGCCAGGACCCAAGGTGTCGTTTACCTGAATGCCGGCACGCTGGTTCTTGGCGGAACCGTGGGCACTGGCGACGCCTTGGGAACAACCGGGTCGACGTTGGCCTTGGGCGGCGGCACGCTTGACCTCGCGACCGACGCCAGCGTTTTGGCTCGCACCACCACCCTCCTCGGCAACGCCACGATTTTGTCCGACAAGGCGACGGCGGCCAGCGCGGGCATCACCCAAACGCTGGGCACGCTGACCTCGGTCGGCACGAACACGCTGACGATCGGCAAGGGTGCCAACGCGACCAGCGGCACGCCCGGCATGGCCTTCGGCGCGGCGACGATCAACGCGGCGACCACGTTCACGGTGAACACCGGCGCGGCCTTGACGCTGAACAGCACCCTGGCTGAAACAGGCAACGGAACGATCACCTTCGC
>CAIVDS010000066.1 GCA_903904685.1 uncultured Verrucomicrobiota bacterium | reverse complement strand
CGCCGCCGCCGACACGGTCGAGGATTTCGAGGCCGGGATATTTACGGCTCTCGTAGAACTTGCCGTCGTGCCAGAGGATCGCGGACCAGTCGTTGACCGTGGCGGTGTGGACGTGGCGCAGCGTCGTGGCGGCGACCTTGAAGTTGGGGAATTCTTTCACGGCCGTCTCGATCATGGCCTTGAAGGCGTCGGTCTCGATGTGGGCAAGGTTTTCGGCGCCCTTGACGGCGAAACCAAGCGAGGCGGTGAAGTCTTCCTCGTTGCCGATCATGACATCGACATACCTGGCGATCTCGCGGTTGACCTCCTGGGCCTTCTTGAGTCCGCCGATGGTCTTCCAGAGGGACGGACGGTAGTTGAGGTCGTAGGAAACGATGGTGCCGTGCCTGTTCGCGGCCTTGACCGCCTCGATGGTGAGGGCGGCGGTCGTTTCGGAGAGGGCGGCGAAGATGCCGCCGGTGTGGAACCAGCGCACGCCGAGCTTGCCGAAGATGTGGTCCCAGTCGAAGTCGCCGGGCTTGAGCTGCGAGGCGGCGGTGTTGCCACGGTCGGGCACGCCGACGGCGCCGCGGATGCCGAAGCCGCGCTCGGTGAAGTTGAGGCCGTTGCGCACGGTGCGGCCGATGCCGTCGTCCTCGCGCCACTTGATGAAGTCGGTGGCGACGCCACCCTGCATGATGAAGTCCTCGACAAGGCGGCCGACCTCGTTGTCCACGAAGGCGGTGCAGACGGCGGTCTTCAGGTTGAAGCATTTCCGCAGGCCGCGGGAGGTGTTGTATTCGCCGCCGCCTTCCCAGGCGGTGAACTGGCGGGCGGTGCGCACGCGGCCCTCGCCGGGATCGAGGCGGAGCATGACTTCGCCAAGCGAGAGCTGGGCGAACTGGCATTCGGAGGCGGGTTTGATCTTGAGGCTCATGGGATGAGGAGAAGTTGAGAGCTGAGAGTTGAGAGTCCAGAGCCAAGGGCTGTCGAGCAGGGAACGATTGAATCGGCTCCGGGCGCCGCTCGCCTATCTTAACCCGATGTTGCCAATTTATGCCACAGCGCGCTGATCGGCACGGCTTGAAGTCCGGGGCCGAAGGATACGGTTTCCGTGCCGGTGTAAAGCAGGATGCCGCGCACAAATTTTTTCCCGGTTTGTTCCGCCAGGTGGCGCAGGCCGCGGAAGTCGGACGAGGTCGGGCTGGCGCTTTTTTTGACCTCGATGCCCACCAGGCGTCCCGCCCGGTCTTCGAGCACGTAGTCCACCTCCTGCTGGGCGTGGGTGCGGTAGTGAAAGAGCCTTGGCGAATGCGGAGTCCAGGCGAGCTGTTTGATCAGTTCCAGGCCGACAAACGTTTCCAATACCGCGCCGGTCATCAGGCTGTCTTCCTTCAGGCGGGTTTCATCCAACCCGAGCAGATGGCAAAGCAGCCCCGCATCTCCGACCACCAGTTTGGGCGCCTTGCTGAGGCGCGAGGTCAGGTTGCCGCTCCACGCCGGAATGGTGATTCCGAGAAAGACGGCCTCCAGCAAAGACCAGTAGCGTTTCAGCGTCGTCGGGGCGATGCCGGCATCGCGGGCCAGGTCATTAAAGTTAAGCACATTCGAGCTGCGGGCCGCCACCAGCCGCAGCAGCGAGGGGAGTTCACGCAGACCCTGGATGTTGGCGATGTCGCGCACGTCCCGTTCCAGAATCGTGGTCACATAAGAACCGAACCACGCCTGGCGACGGTCCGCCTTGGTGCGCGAGATTGCCTCCGGATAGCCGCCGGCGACGATTTTTGAAACCAGCGTCGGCCAGTCCGCTCCCGTGATCCGCCCCGGGCTGAACCCGGCGGCAAAACAGGCATCCGTAAAATTCTCCCGCACCGCGCCGATTTCTCCCTGGGAAAACGGCCACAAGGGGAGCACTTCCATTCGGCCGGCCAAGGATTCGGAGACTTTGGGCAGCAGCATCGCGTTCGCCGAGCCGGTCAGCAGGAAACGGCCGGGCGAGCGGTTTTTGTCCACGCTATGCTTGATGGCCAGAAACAGTTCCGGCGCGCGCTGCACCTCATCAAGAATCACCCGCTCGGGCAGGCCGGAGACGAAGCCCTGAGCATCCGAGGCGGCGGCCTCCAGCACCGCCGCATCATCCAAGGTCAAGTATTCAGCCTTGTGCCCGTGAGATTGGAGATTTTGCACCAAGGTGGTTTTGCCGGATTGACGAGGACCCTGCACAAAAACCACCGGGGTGTCGGAGAGGGCGGCCATGACCCGCGGAGCCAGAAAGCGCTGTTTCATGGGTGAAATACAGCTATCAAGTGGACGAATTTCAACCATTTATTTGGGCGATAAATGGGATCTTGGTTGTTCGTCCAAATCGCCAGCGCCTTTCCGGAGGATGTCCATCGAGAAATAGCAAAAAACGAGCAGGAATTACGATTGTCTAAGTTGTTAATTATAAATAATTTTAAACCACCATGCCAAACGGTGGAAATGCCGAGGTGAGTGTGATAGCTGAGTTGCCGGTCGCGATGCGACGGGAACTTGAGGGCGGGCATGTGTCGAGCGGCACGATATTCAACCCGTAACCACTCATGACACGTTGTTACGATTCGTTCGCCAACCACCTCGAAAAACACTCCAACACGGCCAGTCCCCCTTAGAATCTGCCCGAGCTTAGAGCTCGGACCTCGACACTTTTTGTCGGATAAGCCGAGTTCCAAGCTCGGAACGCCGAGGTCTGAGCTCGGAAGGCCGAGCTTAGGGCTCGGAGCGCGATGCTTGAAGTGAGACGAGTCTCACTTGGAGTGAGAACGATGACACTTTAGATGAGACAAGTCTCACTGCCGGGGTGGCGTTCCGACGAAAAAGGGTGGAGTGCCACACTTGAAGTGCGGCACGCGACACTTGGACCTTGGCGTGCCCGGCTTGGAGCTTTGCCTTGATTCAAATTCCGAGGGGGCCTCGTGGTCAACGAGCCGAACCTCGGCGGAGGCCTCTCGCCGCTGATGGACGTGCTGGGGAGGAACGTCATGAAGGCCGTGCTTGCGCCGGGAAGAGGGTGGCCCTACGCATTGCGATGTTACGGAAAAACAATCCGACCACTGACCCACCAAGCCTAACTCCATCTCAAATCATTTCGCGTAGCTTCGGCTGCTGTCCTCAACGAAACCTTGGAAATTTCGATAACGAGACGGCGCTCGACGCACGACCCCAACTGGGGGCGTGCCGAAAGCGCTCTCGTGTAGGCTCTCCAAGGTGCCTGTTGAGGGGCGTTAGTAGACACGTCCCCTCCGCATTTTAGGTATAGGCACCTTGGTAAAGAGACTTCACGGGAGCAAAAGCCTTCCCGCACAGGGGCTGATTCGCACGCGGCGAACTCAGCCACTGCATGGGAAAATATACCATTCACGACGTCCTCGCGCAGTTCCGCGAGGCCGCCACATCTAACCGCGATCTCGGCGACCGCTTCGAGCGACTTATCGCCCACTTTCTGGAACTTGATCCGCTGTTCGCAGAGCGTTTCTCGCGTGTCTGGCTCTGGAACGAGTGGCCGCAGAAGGGGAAGGTTGGCGACGTCGGCATTGACCTTGTGGCCGAGGAACGCGCGACCGGCGAGTTTTGCGCCATCCAGTGCAAATTCTATCGCCCGGAGCACACGCTCGCGAAGGAGGACATCGACTCGTTTTTCACCGCCGCCGGTAAAACGCTCTTCACCTCCTGCCTCATCGTATCGACTACCGACCGCTGGGGTAAAAACGCCGAGCACGCCCTCGCCAACCAGTCCAAGCCCGTCGCTCGCCTTGGCGTTCATGACCTTGAGGCCAGCCCCGTGGACTGGTCCCGCTTTAGCCTCGACCGCCCGCAGTATCTTTCGCTTCGTCCGCGCAAACAAGCACGCCCGCACCAGACAGCTGCCATAGCCGCCGTCACGGAGGGCTTCGCCACCCACGAGCGCGGAAAGCTCATCATGGCTTGCGGCACGGGCAAAACCTTCACCGCCCTGCGCCTCGCCGAGCAGCTCGCACCCTCCGGCCATGTGCTCTTCCTTGTGCCCTCGCTTTCTCTTCTCTCTCAGACCCTGCGCGAGTGGACGGCCGAGGCCGTGCGCCCGCTCGTCAGTCTCGCGGTGTGCTCCGATGCCGGCATTGGCAAACGCAAGGCCGGCGCCGATGATGACGGTGGCGACATCGCCATCCACGACCTCTCCTTTCCCGCCACTACCTCGGCCAAGCAGCTTGTCACGCAATACCAGGCGCTTTCCGGACGTGCCGCGAAGAAAGCCGGAGCCGTCCCGCTCACCGTCGTCTTCTCGACCTACCAATCCATCGCCGCCGTTTCCGCCGCGCAAAAGGCCGGCCTGCCCGACTTCGACCTCATAATCTGCGACGAGGCCCACCGCACCACCGGCGTTACGCTCAGCGGTGAGGACGAGAGCCACTTCGTCAAAATCCACGATGCCGCCTTCATCCGCGGCAAAAAGCGGCTCTACATGACTGCCACGCCGCGCCTCTACGGAGACGAGGCCAAGACCAAGGCGCAGGATGCCGACGCCACGCTCTGCTCGATGGACGACGTGGCATTCTTTGGCCCAGAGTTTCACCGCCTCGGCTTCGGCGAGGCGGTGGGGCAGAATCTGCTCGCCGATTACAAGGTGCTCGTGCTCGCGGTGGACGAGAAATACGTGTCGCGGGAGTTCCAAAAACTTTTGGCTAGGGATGGCGAATTGGAGGGATTGGAGGACGCCGTGCGCATCACCGGTTGCTGGAACGGCCTCGCCAAGCGCTTCGATCAGGCCACGGCCAGCGCCGCCGATCTCCAAGGCGACTTCGCCCCCATGCGCCGCGCCGTGGCGTTCTCCCGCTCGATCAAAGACTCAAAAGCCTTTGTCCAAAAGTTCGGCCAGATCGTCTCCGCCTATCGCAAGGCACACCCCGAGGCGGAAAACCTGCTCGCCTGCGAGCTCGACCACGTGGACGGGACCTTCGACGCCCTGCGCCGCAACGGCCTGCTCGACTGGCTCAAGGCCGATGCTTCGGAAAACACCTGCCGCATCCTCTCCAACGCCCGCTGCCTCTCCGAGGGCGTGGACGTGCCCTCGCTCGACGCCGTCCTGTTTCTCAATCCGCGCAAATCCATCATCGACGTCGTCCAGTCCGTCGGGCGCGTGATGCGCCGCGCGGAGGGCAAGAAATACGGCTACATCATCCTGCCCATCGGCATCCCCGCCGACGTCTCTCCCGAGGAGGCGCTCAAGGACAACGAGAAATACAAAGTCGTCTGGCAGGTCTTGCAGGCGCTGCGCGCTCACGACGACCGCTTCAACGCCACCGTCAACCAGATCGAGCTGAATAAAAATCGCCCTGCCAACATCCAGATTATCGGCGTTGGTGGCGGCTCCGGCGACGAGAAAGGCGACGGCGACGGCCATCCCTCCGTGCGGGAGGTGCAGGGTAGCTTCGCCTTCCCGCATCTCGAAGAGTGGAAGGACGCCATTTACGCCCGCATCGTCCTCAAGTGCGGCGACCGCCGCTACTGGGAAAGCTGGGCCAAGGATGTTGCCGCCATCGCCGACCGCCATACCACGCGCATCCGAGCCCTTCTCTCCGGTGGCGACGCGAAGCACAGGCAGGCCTTCGCCGACTTCCTCGCCAGTCTGCGCGACATGATCAACCCCGCCATCTCGGAGGCCGACGCCATCGAGATGCTCTCGCAGCACCTCATCACGCGTCCGGTCTTCGACGCTCTCTTCGAAGGCTACGCCTTCACGCAGCAAAATGCCGTCTCGAAGGCGATGCAGGGCATGCTCGACCTCCTGCACGACCAGGCCCTCGAAAAGGAAACCGCCGCTCTCCAGGCCTTCTACGCAAGCGTCCGCTCCCGTGCCTCGGGTATCGACAACGCCGAGGGCCGCCAGCGCATCGTCATCGAACTCTACGACAAATTTTTCCGCACCGCCTTCCCCAAGATGTCGGAGCGTCTCGGCATCGTTTACACGCCGGTCGAGGTGGTGGATTTCATCATCCGCAGCGTGGAGGACGTGTTGCAGCACGAGTTCAAATCCTCGCTGGGCGACAAGGACGTCCACGTCATCGACCCCTTCACCGGCACGGGAACCTTTCTGGTGCGTCTGCTCCAGAGCGGCATTATCCCGCCAGCGGATCTGCTGAGGAAATACCAGCACGAGCTGCACGCGAATGAGATCGTGCTCCTCGCCTACTACATTGCCGCGATCAACATCGAGGAAACCTTTCACGGACTGCACCGCGCCACGGGAAAGAAACCGGCGGGCTACGTTCCCTTCGATGGCATCGTGCTTACCGACACCTTCCAGATGGCCGAGACCAAGGGCGAGATGGAGGAAAAGATGTTCCCGGAAAACAACCGCCGTGTGAAGCGTCAGAAGCAGAGTCCCATTCGCGTGGTGATCGGCAATCCGCCATATTCCGTGGGGCAGGGTGACGGCAACGCGAACAATCAGAATCTCAAATACCCGGCACTCGACGAACGTATCCGCAGCACCTACGCCGCGAATTCGTCCGCTACCAACAAGAATAGTCTCTACAACAGTTACATACGTGCCCTCCGCTGGGCCTCTGACCGAATCGGTGCTAATGGGGTCATTGGTTTTGTGACAAATGCAGGTTTCATCGATTCGAGTTCTGCTGACGGGCTACGAGGGAGTTTGGGCGAAGAGTTCTCTGATATTTTCGTTTTTAATTTGCGCGGATTACGTGGTCAAAAAACGGCTGGCGATCAGGCCAAGAGGGAAGGCGGCCAAATCTTTGGATTAGCCTGTGCTGCCGCAATTGCGGTCACCATCTTGGTGAAGAAACCGAAGCAACGTTCGTGTCTCATTCACTACCACGACATCGGAGACTACCTTTCTCGGGAGGAAAAACTCTCGATAATCGCCGGCTTCGGAAGTCTCAACGGCCTGCATCGCGAACGGAAATGGATGCAACTTCAGCCCAACGTGGATCACGACTGGATCAACCAGCGAGATCCGGCTTTTGAGCGCTTCGTCTCGCTCGGCGACAAGAAGGACGACGAGGCGAAGACGGTGTTCGAGAGTTATTCTAGGGGGCTAGCGACCAGTCGAGACTCGTGGTGTTACAATTTCTCGGAGATCAGCGTGAAAAGAAACCTTCAATCCATGATCTCCTTTTACGAGGAACAGAGAAGATTGATCGTCCCTAGGCTACCTCGCTTGAAGGCCGAGGAAACTGTCGAAGCGGCCAGAGGATTGATTGATAACGACCCGCGGAAGATATCCTGGTCTCGGGGGCTTTTAAACGACCTAGCTCGCGACGTGACTCGTGAATTTAAACCCGGTGCAGTGCGGCCAGGTATTTATCGGCCCTTCTGCAAGCAGTGGGTCTATTTCGACCGCCATCTCAATGACATGGTATATCAACTGCCTCGGCTTTTCCCAACTGAGCAGCATGATAATTTAGCGATCTGCCTGACCGCCATTGGTAATCGCATAGGTTTCTCCGCCTTGATCGCCAACACATTGCCCGATCTGCACATGGCGGATGCAAACGGAGCCAGCCAGTGCTTTCCCCTCCACCTCTACGAAAAGGACGAGCCCGCCGAGCCGGGTGAATTACTGGCGCGGGAGCAGGAGGGCGAGTTGATCGACGGCTACCGGCGGCGCAGCGCGATCACTCCGGGCATCCTAGCGGAGTTCCGCTCAACCTACGAAAAACGCATTACGCCGGATGACGTGTTTTATTACGTCTATGGCGTGCTGCATTCGCCGGAGTATCGCACGCGTTTCGCCAGCGACCTCAAAAAGATGCTGCCGCGTCTGCCGCTCACGCGGGAGACGGCCGACTTCTGGAAGTTCAGCCAAGCAGGGCGCGACCTTGCGCAGTGGCACCTGAACTACGAAACGGTGGAGCTGTGGCCGGTGACGGAGCACACGTCTGCCCTCTCCCTCGATCCGGCGAAGGATTTCATCGTCCAAAAAATGACCTACGGCCGTCCCACGCCCGCGCAAAAAGTGGCGGGCGAAAAAGCGGACCGCACCACGCTGCACTACAACGCGCAGATCACGCTTACCGGCATTCCGCCAGAGGCCTATGACTACGTGGTAAACGGCAAACCGGCCCTCGACTGGATCGTGGAGCGTTACCAAGTAACGGTGGAAAAGGACAGCGGCATCCGGAACGACCCCAACGACTGGGCGCGCGAGCACAACCAGCCCCGCTACATCCTCGACCTTTTCAAACGAGTCATCCGCGTGAGCATGGAAACCAATCGCATCGTCGCCACGCTTCCTGCGCTCAACGAGAGGAGGTAGGGACAGAGCGCGTGAGCGATGGAAGGAGAACTTCTGTTCTGTGTCGGCTCGCCTGCGGACGGCATTTTTGAATGATTCTACTCGTGAAGAAGAAAAAACTGCTCGTGCTTCTAGGTGCGGGTGCATCCGTAGAACAGGGTATGCCGTCGGTTAAATGCCTCAATGAGGCGGTCACAAAGTGGGCTGCGGACTATGCAGCCAGTAGAAGATCCGGTCAGGATGCTCGTTATGCGAAGTTCACGGGTGCTGATTTTTACAGGCTACTCCATGAGAATCGGGAGAACTACAACGCAGGATTAAATGCAGAGCATTGCGCGGTGGTCGATGCGCGAACAGCGCCAAATTTTGAACGAGTGATGGGTGATCTGCACCTCCTTATGAACGCAGTGTTGGCAAGGCCATGTGGCGATCCGTTCCTCCGTTTTTTGGCGGGCGGAAAAGCTTTTGGGGATTTGCAGATTGAACCTGATTGCGAGCAAACCGACGCCACAAAGAGCAGGACCGCCTATCTTGCGGTCGAAAATCAGCTCGGGCACTTGTATGAGAAACTGGCGAGGTATGTTCGCGCAGCCTCCATAAGGTTTGAGGAAAGACTGGCCAGCAATGTTCGGGACCAGAATTTTGATCGCTGCCGAAAGCTGCTGGGCGGTCTATCGAGCGCATTTGACGTGGGGATTTACAACCTGAACTACGACACGGTAGCTTTGAACGCGCTGCCCAGTTCATTCGTAGGGTTTGACAGGAGCAGCGGCGCTTTTTGTGCGCCTGAAGTGCATCAGCGTGATCCGTGGAATTTCATCTACCATTTGCACGGCAGCGTGCATCACGATATTACTCAGCCATCAAACTACATGAGAGACGCCAACTTTGGACGCCAGATTGTCTGGCGCGACAAGTTGGATGGGCAACGGGGTGATGTCCGTGATTTGATTACGCGGAGTGACGGCAAGCGAATGCTGATGACTTCTCTCGTCGCCGGTGGATGGAAACTCGATCAGCTGCAATTGGAGCCGTATCTGAGTTTTTACAGCAACCTGCCGCGTCACGCCTACATGGCGGACGCAATCGTGATCGCCGGGTACGGATTTGGAGATTCGCATGTGAATTCGGTTTTGGAAAATGTGCTGCGAGCGAAGTCGGTTTCGGGTGAAAGGCCGCCTGTCGTGGTTCTGGATTATGACGCATCGAAACAGGTTTTGGCGAAGCGGAACGACGCTTGGATAAGCGGGCTAGAACGAACGCTACGGGTTTCGCGAGCAACCTTTTGCAGCGCGAATCATAGTTCCCAGCCGCACTGGATGGAATTGCCGGCAGCTCATCCAGAAGCGGTCTTTGAGAAAGCGATCGACGATGCCGCCGCAGTGGGCGTATGGACCGGAGGATTTTGCGCGTCAGCGGAAAAACTGACCCAAATCACAGACTGGCTAGGAGGGAGTCGGACGGCGTTTTGATTGCCGGGCTTAAGGACGGGAACGTTTCCCCTCGTCAGGCGACCGCGACGCGTTGGGTGACGACAAATTCCGCTTCAAGCTTCGGTTCGCCGTCTTCAAGCAGCATGGCGACGACTTCGCGGAGGTTGACGTTGAGTTCGTCCAGCGACTCCGCCTGCGAGTGCGCACCGGGAAAGCCCGGGACGTAGCCCACCAGCAGCCCCGTCACGGGGTCGCGCTCCACGATGGCGGCGAAATTCTTCATGCCTCCAGTCTTGCCCTATGTGAACGGATCGCAAGCCCTCGGACCAAGTGACGAGCCAATCTGATTTGGATCGGCCACGCCACTTCTGTGCTCTTCTACCAAAGTCTCGATGCGATGAGACTTTTCCCTGACATGGGCATCCTGCCCGTGAGGGTGAGTCCAAATGCACAGGGACGTTGGTATCAGATCGTGACGGTTTTGAAGGACTCGGGTTTCCAGAGGGGCTTGCCGGCTTCGGTGGCGAGTTCGTTGAAGGCGTCGATCTCGGCCTTGCTGAAAAGGAGTCCGCCGGCGGCGGCCGTGTGCTTCGCCCAGCCGGCTTCGAGCTGGCCGGGAAGCATGGCCTTCTCGTTGCCGTGGCCGAGGACGTCGTCGATGACGGCCTTTACGTTTTGTTTTTGATT
>CAIVDS010000065.1 GCA_903904685.1 uncultured Verrucomicrobiota bacterium | reverse complement strand
TCTTCGACTTCCGCCGTGTCGCCACCCGTTACGACAAACTCGCCCGCTCTTATCTCGCATTCGTTCATCTCATCGCCTCCATCGTCTTATTACGCAGTTTTCGTTAACACTCCCTAATCGATCCTTCTTTTGTGGCATCCTGTTCAACGCCGTCGATAGCAACTAGTGATCCATCTTTCGCCTTAGGCATCGCATGCCAAAAAACCACTGAATTTTTACCAACACTATTCTCAGGGCTACTGGAATATAACCATTTTCTCAGCTCCCCATCGTCTAGACCACTGAGAATTATCTTCCTGTCACCCCAGATTGCTTTTCGTTTGATATTAATGCCCGCTAGTTCGCAGATCTGCATAGCACGCGCGGCCTCTGCTTCATGAATAACTCTCGAACCATCGGATCCATTAGAACTCGCCACAAGAATACCCAAATCGTCATAGGTCGCGTTGTCCGTCACAATCCATACGGCCGCCTGACTTGTCGCGTAGTCAACATTTGCTTTGTCTAGAATTGGCATTAGCCTCGCCAACTCCTTTTGGTTCGGGGAACGCTGGACGCTGAAACTGTCGTTGCCACTGGGGATGTGTCTCGGTCTGTTTGCGCAAGCTGTCGATGGCGACATGCTCTGCCATTCATCGCTGGTCAATCTTACTTTGCTCTCGGCTGTCGTGACCATGTTTTGGGAGGACTGACTTGCTGATACAAAGAAAGTGCCAACCGGAATGCGAACCGTGAGAGGATCAGGAACCAACTTCCTCACGCGCACGCTAACAGCGTCGATGCCGCTGCCTTGGGTTTCAATCTCGATCTTCTTTTCGGCGATGAGGTCAACGATATCCGGGCCTTCTGTGGTGTCCCTGAGCGTCTGCTTGGCGTCGGCTTCCTTCGCGTGTTCAGGAAACTCACTCGATGAGTCTTTGATTGCTGTTGTGGCACCAATCTGAAGCGCAGGCAAAATCGGGGCGTCGTTGGTGCGCTGAACCACCGGACCGGCAGAGCGGAGCGAAGCCGCAGTCCTCACACTTGTAGCACCAGGATCAATCTTAGATATTCCCGTTTTTTTTCCGCGTGGAACTGTAGATTTTTACTGAGCAAGCGCCCTCAGTGAGCAGCCAGTAACTCTGATTTCCAGCGATCTTGATTAGTTTGGATTTCATTTGATGAATCCATTTTACCATCAGGAAAGTGTCAGGAAAAGCCTAAAATTTCAAGGCTTCAGTGGTGCGGTCGCCGGGAATCGAACCCGGGACACCTACTTGGAAGGAAGGAGTTTTACCTCTAAACTACGACCGCAAGCGCTACAGGTATGTAGCTTCGTCGCCACCCTGAGCGCGTCAAGCTTTGGCTTGGGATTCGGATGGGTATTCTGAGGGGTGCGACCGCAAGACCGGGAAATGGGGTTGCGGCGGTTATCGTAGTTATTTATTGATTCAACATGGCTTTTATTACCTCTGAATCTGCGCGACAGGCTGTGGCAGCTCGGGCGGCCGTTACAGCACAAAATCGTCCTAATCTTCAGGCTGCCCAAGCGCTTGCCAGGCAGAAGTCTCTCGAAAAAAAATCCCAAAAATACAAGCTGCCTCTTGGCGAGCTTGCCATTTTTACGCAGCAGTTGTCCTCGCTGCTCAACGCAGGTCTCCCGTTGGTCCAGTGTTTGGAGGCTTTGCAGGATCAGACCGAAGATCCTGTGTTCCGCATTATTATCCGCGATGTGCGCATTGATATTTCCGCAGGCAATTCCTTTTCCTCGTCTGTTAAAAAATTTCCCCGGTCGTTCAATTCGCTCTTTACCTCGATGATTGAGGCGGGCGAAGCCTCCGGTGCGCTGGCCGAGATTCTGGCCAAGGTCGCTGTTTATTTTGAGTCGAGCGTGAAGCTCACCAAGAAAGTCAAATCGGCGATGACGTATCCGATCGCCGTCATCGGGCTCGCCTTCGCGTTGGTGAACGTGCTACTGATATTCGTCATTCCTGTCTTCGCTGCGATGTTTGCCGATTTCGGGGCCAAGCTGCCGGCGCCGACCCAGATGCTCATCGATCTGAGTAATTTTCTTAAGCACTATTTCTTCTACCTCGCGGCCGCCGGGTATGGCGCCTACTGGGGGCTGGGTAAATTCATCGCCACTCCACGAGGCCGGAGCATGAAGGATATTGGTCTGGTGCGCGCACCTATTTTCGGAAACTTGATTCATAAGATCGCGCTATCGCGATTTTGCCGGACTTACGCCACATTGATGCGTTCTGGCGTGCCGATCTTGCGCACGTTGGAAATCGTGGCTTCCGCCAGCAACAAGGTGCAAATAGAGGCGGCGTGCGTTGAGATTTCAAAGCATGTCAGTCAGGGCGGGCAGGTTTCGGACGTGCTTGCGACCAATCCATTTTTCCCGCCCATGATGAAGCACATGGTAAAGGCAGGTGAAGCTACTGGAAATGTTGACGGCATGATGAACAAGATCGCCGATTTCTATGATACGGAAAGCGAGGCTACCGTTTCATCCCTTACATCGCTGATTGAGCCCCTTTTGATTGTGTTCCTAGGTGTTATCGTCGGCGGTATTGTCATGGCGATGTTTCTGCCAATCTTCCAACTGGGCGCGGTCGCCGGTGGCTTGAAATAAACGCCCGCCTTGCATTCTGTCATGCTTTCCGCTCCTTCGGCAGTCTCTAACTTCTAGTTATGCCCTCTGTTCTTATCGTCGACGACCTGCTCTCCATCCACGAGATGTTGGATGCGGTCATCCAGCCGACAGGCTTCACCACCGCGTTTGCCACGGACGGGGAAAAAGCGCTCGCGCGCTACAAGATCGACAAGTTTGACCTTGTGCTGGCGGATATCGACATGAAGCCGATGGACGGCATCACGCTGCTCAAACAGCTGAAAATCTACGATCCCAGCGCCATCGTCGTGATCATGACGGCCTACGCGAGCACGGAGAGCGCGGTGCAGGCATTGAAATTCGGCGCGTTTGACTATCTTCAAAAACCATTCCGCGTCGATGAACTGATCGCCACTCTCAAGCGTGGTATCGAGTTCAAGCAATTTCACTCGGAGCGGGCTAATGCCTCCTCGGCACCCGCCATCAAGGCGGCCGATGTTGACAATCGCCTCATCGGGCAAAGTGCGCATAATCGAAAGCTCGTCCAGCAGGTCAAAAAACTTACTACGGTCCGCACGCCAGTGCTTCTTCAAGGTGAAAACGGTTCTGGCAAAACATCAGTGGCGGAGATTCTGCACGCCGGGAGCGCCGCACCCGATGCGCCACTGGTGCGTATTGATTGTGCGCTGAGTTCCGCAGCGGATTTTCATGACGGCCTTCTCGGTCAGAACGGTGCTGGCGGTGCCTGGGTGCAGCAGGCGCGTGGAGGCACGTTGCTCCTCCAGAGCCTCCAGTGTCTTTCTCTTCCCACACAGCAGGAGTTGGTGGGGGTGTTGCGCAACACGGCGCACGGTTTCCGGCTCATCTGCACGACCACTGAGGATCTTGAAAAACTGACGGACGAGGGCCGTTTTAACGACGAGCTTTTTTACCGCGTGGCCTCGCTACCTGTGTCCCTGTCGCCGTTGCGCGATCGCATTGATGACATTCCGTCGCTGATAAAACATTTTCTGACCAAGGCGGCCAATCCCAACTTTGACGCCAATCTCATCGAGTTCACGGATGACGCGTTGGAAATCATGCGGGCCTATCATTGGCCGGGTAATTTATCCGAGCTAAGCCAGGTTGTTACCAAAGTCGCCGCCACCACGGACACGCGCTTGGTGACCTCGTCGCAACTCCCGTTGCGGCTGAAGGAAATCAAGGACTGGCCCAAGCTGGCCGATTATCTCGCCGGCCAGGAGCGCCAGTATATCGAGATGGTTCTTAACGCATGTCGTGCCGACAAGGCCACCGCGGCCAGAGTTCTCGGCGTGGACGTGGCGAAATTGTCGGGTTGAGCCACCGCGCTGTTGGTCTGGACTGTGCGCGCCGGCCGAGGATTTTTGGATACGGGTTGTCAAGGGAGCTTGGATCTTGAGCGGCCTTTTAGCCTTTCCGCTTGCTCCGCCGCAGGTGCGTTGCAACCGTCTCGGACACTCACGTCCATGCCCAAACGCACCGATCTCCAATCCATCCTCATCATTGGTGCTGGTCCTATCGTTATCGGCCAGGCCTGCGAGTTTGATTACTCCGGCACCCAGGCCTGCAAAGCGCTTAAGGAAGAGGGTTATCGTGTCATATTGGTCAACTCCAACCCGGCCACGATCATGACCGATCCGGAGTTCGCCGATGTGACCTATATCGAGCCGCTCAATCTCGAAAGTCTCGAAAAAATCATCGAGGCCGAAAAACCCTCCGCCCTTCTGCCCACGCTCGGTGGCCAGACGGCCCTCAACCTCTCGATGGAGCTCTTCAAGGCCGGCGTCCTCGCAAAACACGGCGTCGAGATGATCGGCGCCAAGCCTGACGCCATCAACAAAGGCGAGGACCGCGAGTTGTTCAAGCAGGCCATGGTCAAGATTGGCCTCGATGTCGCCCGCTCCAAGACCGTGAAGACGATGGACGAAGCCCGCGCCGCGACCGCGTTGATTGGCAGCTTCCCTCTCATCATCCGTCCTTCTTTTACCTTGGGCGGACAGGGTGGCGGCATCGCTTACAACAAGGAGGAGTTCGAACGCATCGTCGCCAACGGCCTCGATCTTTCCCCTGTTCACGAGGTCCTCGTCGAGGAGTGTCTCCTGGGCTGGAAGGAATACGAGATGGAGGTCATGCGCGACCACAAGGACCAGTGCGTGGTCATCTGTTCCATCGAGAACTTCGACCCCATGGGCGTCCACACCGGCGACTCCATCACCGTTGCACCCGCGATGACCCTGACCGATAAGGAATATCAGGTCATGCGCGACGCTTCCTTCGCCGTCATCCGCGAGATTGGCGTCGAGACCGGCGGTTCCAACATCCAGTTCTCGCTCGATCCCAAGACAGGCCGCCAGGTTGTCATTGAGATGAATCCCCGCGTGTCGCGCTCCTCCGCGCTCGCCTCCAAGGCCACCGGTTTCCCCATCGCCAAGATCGCCGCCAAGCTCGCCGTCGGCTACACGCTCGACGAACTGCGCAACGACATCACGCGCGTCACTCCTGCATCGTTCGAGCCGACCATCGACTACGTCGTCACGAAGATGCCGCGCTTCACCTTCGAGAAATTTCCCGACGCCGATTCGACCCTGACTTCCGCGATGAAGTCCGTCGGCGAGGCCATGGCCATCGGACGCACTTTCAAGGAATCTTTTCAAAAGTGCCTGCGCTCCCTCGAAACCGGCGCCCGCGGCTTCGGCGGAGGAGGAGGCAAGTGGGGCGGCGACGAGCTGCCCGACGACAAGACTATCCGCAGCAAACTCGCCACGCCCAACGCCGAGCGCGTTTACTACATCCGCTACGCTTTCCTCGCCGGCTACGGCGTTTCGCAGATTTTCGATCTCACCAAGATCGATCCTTGGTTTCTCACCCAGCTCTACGAGATCTTCGGTATGGAGCAGGCCCTCAAAAACGAGACGCTCGCCTCCGTCACGCGCGATGCTTTCTGCCGCGCCAAGCAGTTTGGTTTCTCCGACGTGCAGCTCGCGCACTTTTTCAAGAGCGATCTCGCCACCGTGCGCGCCGCCCGCAAACAGCGCGGCATCAACACCACCTACCGCCTCGTTGACACCTGTGCGGCCGAGTTTGAGGCCTTCACGCCCTACTACTACTCCTCCTACGGCGACGAGAACGAGGTCATGCCTCCTTCCGGCAAGAAGAAGATCATGATTCTCGGTGGCGGTCCCAACCGCATCGGCCAGGGCATCGAGTTCGACTACTGTTGCGTCCACGCCTCCTTCGCGCTCCGCGAGATCGGCTACGAGACCGTGATGGTCAACTCCAACCCCGAAACCGTCTCGACCGACTACGACACCTCTAACCGTCTCTATTTCGAGCCGCTCACGCTCGAAGATGTCCTGGAAATCTACCAGCAGGAAAAGTGCGACGGCGCGATCGTCCAGTTCGGCGGCCAGACCCCGCTCAACCTCGCCACCGCCCTGAAGGCGAACGGCGTGAACATCATCGGCACCTCGCCCGAATCGATCGAAGCCGCCGAGGACCGCAAGCTGTTCTCTGCCATTCTCACGAAGACCGGCCTCAAGTCCCCCGAGCATCGCACCGCGCTCAACGAGACCGACGCCCTCTCTTCCGCCCACGAGATCGGGTTCCCCGTGCTGCTCCGCCCGTCGTTCGTGCTTGGCGGCCGCGGCATGTTCATCGTCTACAGCGAACAGGAATTCCGCGACGTCGTCCGCCAGGCCTTCGATGTCATGCCCGGCAAGCCGGTGCTCATCGACAAGTTCCTTGAGGACGCGATCGAGCTCGACGTGGACTGCATCAGCGACGGCGATACGTCCATCATCGGCGGCATGTTGGAGCATATCGAATTTGCCGGCGTTCACTCCGGAGATGCCTCCATGGTCATGCCTCCGCATACGCTGTCGAAGGACATGCTCAATACCGTCCGTCAGGCCACCTACGCGCTCGCCAAGGAGCTGAAGGTCGTCGGCCTCATGAACGTCCAGTTCGCGATCAAGGACAACCAGCTCTACATCCTTGAAGTGAACCCGCGCGCCTCCCGCAC
>CAIVDS010000064.1 GCA_903904685.1 uncultured Verrucomicrobiota bacterium | reverse complement strand
GTCGATCACCACGAGATCGGGCATGGGCTTGCCCTCGTCGCGCAGGCGGCGGTAGCGGCGGCCCACGACCTCTTCCATCGCGCGGAAGTCGTCGTTGCCCATGAAGCTTTTGATCTGGAAGCGGCGGTAGTTGTCCTTGTCGGGCCGGCCATCGGCGAAATGAACCATCGAGGCTACGACGAAGGTTCCGCTGATGTGGGAGATATCGAAACACTCCAGCGTGCGCGGCGTGGTTTTGAGGCCGAGGGCTTCGCCAAGCAGGCACGA
This sequence comes from uncultured Verrucomicrobiota bacterium, assembly GCA_903904685.1. GTDB lineage: Bacteria > Verrucomicrobiota > Verrucomicrobiia > Opitutales > Opitutaceae > Rariglobus. Next base: position 131,068 of record CAIVDS010000064.1, on the reverse strand, counting down.
AGCCTCGGCGCCGATCTCTGGCGAGGACGGGTCGGAGCGCTCGAACGTGCGGGTCTTGGCGAGGGTTTTTTCCAGGGCGAAGACGACGTCGCGAAGTTCGGCGGCTTTTTCGAATTCGTGCTTTTCGGCGGCGGCGAGCATCTCGGCGCGGAGGGCGGCGAGCCATTCGCGGGACTTGCCGTCGAGGAAGGCGCAGGCGTCGTCCACGCGGCGGCGGTAGTCCTCGGCGGCGGTTTCGTTGGCGAAGCCGTAGAGTTCCTGGCGCACGTCGTCGTAGAGCTGCCAGCGTCCGTCGGGGAGTTTTTTCGGCGTGGCGTCGCCGAGGAGGATGCCGAACTGGCGACGCATCTGCGCGAGGGTTTTGCGCAGGAGGCCGCTGTGTGCGAAGGGGCCGAAATAGCGCGAGCGGTCCTCTTTTTTAAAACGGGTGAGGGCGAAGCGCGGCAGTTCCTGCGCGGGGTCGACGCGTACGAGCAGGAAGCGTTTGTCGTCGGTGAAGTCGGTGTTGTATTTGGGCTTCCACTGCTTGATCAGCTTGCCCTCAAGCAGCAGCGCCTCGGGTTCGGACTTCACCTCGACGGTGTCGAAATCGGCGATCATCTCGATGAGCACGCGGATCTTGGGATGGAGCGTCATGGCGCGAGACGGCGTGAAATACGACGACACGCGCTTCTTCAACGCCTTGGCCTTGCCCACGTAAATGATGCGCCCCAGCCGGTCCTTCATGAGATAGACGCCCGGCTTGTCCGGCAGGCGGCGGACTTTTTCTTTGAGGTTAATCGGTGCGGGCGCTGGCATTCCACGGCAGTTTAGCCTAGTTTGCCGCATCGCAAGTATGGTTTCCGAAAACATTCCGCCCGCTCCGGTCCCTGCCAAACGCTACGAGCTGCTCACGCTCGGCGACGAACTGCTGCTCGGCCTCACCGAGAACGGTCACCTGACATTTATCGGGGCGCAGCTTGGCAAGTGCGGTGTTTTGCTCCGGCGCAACGTGACGATCACCGACGAGGCCGACGCCATCGTTGAACAATTTCGCGAGAGCTGGGCGCGCGCCGACGTGGTCATCACGACCGGCGGCCTCGGGCCGACGTGCGACGATCGCACGCGCGAGGCGGTCGCGGCGGTGCTCGGGCAGAAGTTGGTCTTCGAGCCGGCCATCGTGAAGGAGATCGAGGCGCGGTTTGCGCATTCGGGTCGGAAGATGACCGACAACAATCTTAAGCAGGCCTGGCGTTTCGAGCGTGGCGAAGTGATCCCCAACGCCAACGGCACCGCGCCGGGTCTTTGGGTCGAGCAGGACGGCAAGGTGCTTGTGATGCTGCCCGGCCCGCCGAACGAACTGCAGCCGATGTTCATCGAGCAAGTGATGCCGCGTCTCGTGCAACGGGGGCTGCTGGCGAACCGCGAGGCCTATGTGCAGGTGCGTAGCGCGGGCATCGGCGAATCGGCGCTCGAGGTGAAACTGCAGCCGGTGTTCATCCAGTATGGCGATGCGCTGGGCATCGCGTTTTGCGCGCATTCGGGGCAGGTGGACGTGCGCGTGAGTTCGCCGAGCAGGAAACTGGCGTTCGCGCAACTGGAGTCCGTCGCCGCCGAGTGCGCGGCGCTGCTCGGGGAGGATTTCATGTGCTTCGGCCACGATTCGATGGCGAAGGTCGCGGGCGATCTGCTGCGTGCGCGGGAACTGACGCTGGCGGTGGCCGAGTCGGCCACGGGCGGGTTGCTGGCGAGCGAGTTCACGGGGGTTTGCGGCGCGTCGAAATTTTTTGCGGGCGGCTGCGTGTGTTATTCCAACGAGTCGAAGATGCAGCTCCTCGATGTGCCCGAGTGCCTCCTTGCCCAGCATGGCGCGGTGAGCGCGGAGAACGCGGTGGCGATGGCGATGGGCGCGGCGGAGCGGCTCGGCGCCGACTACGGTCTGGCGATCGCCGGTTTCGCCGGCCCTTGTTGCGGCGGCACGAATGAAAACCCCGTCGGCACGATCTACATCGCGCTGCATTCGCCGCACGGCGTGTGGTCGAAGAAGCTGAACTACCCCGGTCCGCGCGCGATGGTGAATCGCCGCGCGATCACCGCCGCGCTCGACTGGCTGCGCCGCGAGTTGTTGCGGGCAACGCGGAGCGCGACGGTTTCCTCGGGCGGTGCGCAGTGAAACCTGCGTCCTAGTTGGCCTTCGCGGTGTAGAGTGCGGCAAGGGCGGCGCCGATGGCCTGCGAAAGTTCCCCCAACGTGGCGGCGGAGACCTTCATGCATTTGCGCTGCGCGGGAAATAGGTAGGGTTGGGCTGCGGCGTGGATGCCGTCGAGATAACGCCGGCGGAATTCCGGCGTGGTGCTCTCGGGGTCGATCAGGCCGCCGCCGATAACGACGAAGCCGGGGTCGAGCGCCATCGCGAGGTTGGCGACGTGAAGACCGAGCGCCTTGGCCTGCAGGTCGAAAATCTCCAGCGCGAGCGCGTCGCCCTTTTGCGCGAGTCCGCGAAGGGAAAGCGCCTTGTGCTTGGGCGAGTCAGGGGACGTGGCCAGCGGATGATCGGGATGCTTGGGCAGTAGGTGGGCGATGTATTGGGGCAGTCCGGAGATGGTCGTGTAGGCCTCGACGCAACCCCAGGTGCGGCCGCAGCCGCAGGCGAACGGGGCGGTCTTGTCCAGTCCGGCGCCGAGGAGGTGGAGAGGCGAGGGCATGTGGCCGGCCTCCATGCCGGCGAGATGATCGCCGGAGAGAGGCAGGCCGTGCGCATCGATGTAGGCGGTGCCGAGGCCAGAGCCGGGCGCGAGGAGCACGACGGAGGCTTTTTTGTCGCCGCGCACGCGGGCGGCTTCGCCCACGCCGCCGAGATCGCCGTCGTTGCCGACCACGAGGGGAATTTTCCTTCCGGCCTTGAGTGCGATCGCGGCGGAGTAGTCAGCATGGAAATTCCAACCGGCGAAGGCGAGCGGCAGGTTGGCGGAGCGGTCGAGCACGCCGTAGCTTTGGTAGGGACCGGGCAACGCGAGGCCGATGCCGGCGACCTGGGGCCACGAGAGTTTGTTGTCGGCGAGGAATCCCTCGACGCCCTCGATCCAGCCTTTCACCACGGCGGCGGTGCCATCCTGCGAGTTGGTGGAACTTTGGCGGAGCTTGGTCGAGACAGGGGAGCCGTCGGTCCAGACGCCGCCGGTTTTAGAGGTGGTGGCGCCACTGTCGGTGCCGATGAAGACGGTGGGTGTGGTCATGTGGTGAGGTGCGATTTAGCCGAGAAGATTCTTCATGGCGGCGAGATACTTCTCTTGCGTGCCCTTGATGACGGAGGCGGGAAGCCGTGGCGCGGGCGGGGTTTGGTTCCAGTTGATCACCAGCAGGTGGTCGCGGACAAACTGTTTATCGTAGCTCGGCGGGGAACAGTCGGGGCGGTAGCCGTCGGCCGGCCAGTAGCGCGAGCTGTCGGGCGTGAGCACTTCGTCGATGAGCACGAGGTTGCCCGCCGCATCGGTGCCGAACTCGAACTTAGTGTCGGCGAGGATCATGCCGGCCTTCGCCGCGCGGTCGTGGCCGAGTTGATACAGCGCGAGGCTGACGGACTTGACCTTTTCGTAGAGAGCCGCGCCGACGGCCGTCGCGCCTTGGGCGTCGTTGATGGGCTCGTCGTGTTCGCCCTTAGGAGCTTTGGTGGTGGGCGTGAAAAGAGGGGAAGGAAGACGGTCGGCCTGGCGAAGGCCGGCGGGGAGGACGTGGCCGCAGACTTCGCCGGTTTTTTTGTAGGACGACCAACCGCTGCCGACGAGGTAGCCGCGAACAACGCATTCGATGGTGAGGGGTTTCAATTTCCGCACGATCATGGAGCGCAACCGGAGATCGCGGTCGGTGATGCCTCGGCGGGCGAATTCGCCGGCCTGGTCTGGCAGGAGATGGTTGACGATCAGGTGGGTGGTCTGCGCGAACCACCAAAGGCTGATTTGGTTGAGGAGGATGCCCTTGCCGGGGATGCCGTCGGGCAGGATGACGTCGAAAGCAGAGAGGCGATCGCTGGCGACGAGCAGGAGGGCGTCACCAAGATCAAAGATTTCACGGACCTTGCCCGAGGCGATGCGCGGGAAAGGGACGTTGTCTATGGAGGTGACGGCGTGGGCGGGCAGGGCGGCGGCGATCTGGGCGGATGTCATGGATAGATTGGTGAACCGCCAAGAGAGAGCACGGAATCCGCCGGACGGAAGCAAGAAATGCGGAGGGCCGTGGGGTTTGGGCGACGTGGGCGGACCATCATGGATTTGCGGTGACACCGTCGGGCGATTAAACAGTATCAAGCTCAGACCCTGCCGATGCGTTTGTCGGGCATGGCCCTTTTTTTAGGTTGCCTCAGGCCCCCTTCGCCTTCCTTGCGGTAGTCCCGCACCCACACCGCCAGGGTGCTCTTGCTCACTCCCGTTTCCTGACACACCAGCGGCTGGGGAAAGCCTTCCTGCAGGTGCAGCCGCACCGCCCTGAGCTTCTCCTCATACGCATACCTTCTGGTTTTCTTGTGGTTGGTCCGCGGTTCGCGGACCCCCTTGCTTTCAACTTTCGTTTCTGCTTCCATCGTAACACTCCTTTTTGCTGTGAAGTGTTACCCATTTTCGTCCTCAGCCTATGTCCATGATCTGGTAGTTAGCACACCTATACCGTCAACTACCTGCCCGGCGGCATCGAAGTGGACTTTCCGTGAGCGAGAACGTCGTGAGGATACTGTGAAAACGAGTCGGTTGAAACGTTAGTTGGGGGCCAAGCAAAAGGAACTATATTGGCCAAATTTGCCGAACCCTCGAATGCATTTTCAGCGACTACAAAAGTCAGAGCGTCTGATGATATATATATTTTCGAGCCACCTGAAGAGTTCATCGAAGCGATGAGTTGAGGTTGTTTCTCAACCGGGATCGTTTTCGAGTCATCACGTCAGATTATCGATTGCCCTCCTGAGGGGGACGCCAAAAGTAGTCCGGGTAGAGAGCTAGAGCATTTCAAATGAAGTTATAGCCACAAGCGGCAAACCAGCCGAGGGTATCTTGAGGGGAGACGGAGGAGAGGGCGGTCGGCGGTCACGCGCATGATTTTTCCGGCCGCAGAGGCCTCGGTGATCAAGTCGGGCACCGGCATGCTGTCGTGGCGCTGGCCCTCGCTCAAGGTGAGCGCAACCGAGCTGTGTTCATCGGTGCAGGCGACGTGCAGCTTGGTCGTCAGGCCGCCTCGCGAGCGGCCCAAAGCCTCTGCCCCGCCGTTTTTTTTGCGCGCCCGCCGCATGCGGATGCACCGGGATCGAGGTGCTGTCAATGAACACCTGCAGCAGCGCCGGACATGTCCCTTGTTCGAGCTGCTCCCGCAAGCCCTGCCACACGCCGGCCTTTTTCCAGCGGCGAAACCTCATGCACATCGCGCTCCACGTTCCAAACCTCGCCGGCAGATCGCGCCACGGACATCCCGTGTGCCCAAGATACAATACCGCCTCCAAAATTCCCGCCCACCCGTTTCCGGCGGCGTTCCCCTCGGATTGGGCACCTCCCGCAACGGCGCCTCGGATTCTCTCCACATCGCCTCGTTTAACATCATTCTTGATTCGTCCATCCCTATCATGAATCACAACAGCTCCTCATCGTACAATTTTTCCGTTCACACTCCTTAACTGGACTGCCTCTCATCTCATCATTTTGAATTCAATATCCGCGTCTGCAGCTCTCAGGGTTTGGAGGTAACCTTGCACCATGTTTCATGCAGGGCGCGGGCGGAGGCTTGCAGGCCGGAGAGTTCCTTCGGCCAGAGCTCGATCTCGAGGTGAGCCAGCGCGCCGGCGCGACCGACCACGGTTGGCACGCTGATGGAAACGTCGCGCAGGCCGTAGGCGCCCTGCTGGAGAGTCGAAACGGGGAGAACGGTGCGCTTGTTGAGCGCGATGGCGTGCACGACCTCGGCGATGGTGAGGCCGACGGCCCATCCGGCGCCGCCCTTGCGGCGGATGACCTCGGCGCCGCTGCCCTTGGTGCGTTCGAAAATCTGGTTCTGGAAGGCGGCGGTGCAGCCGGCGACCTTGGCAAGCGGCAGGCCGGCGTAGGCGGCGCTCGACCAGATGGGCAGCATCGTGTCGCCGTGTTCGCCGAGGATGAGGGCCGACACTTGCGTGGGCGCGAGCTTGAGATCCTGAGCGATCAGCGAGCGGAAGCGCGCAGTGTCGAGCATGGTGCCGAGGCCGATAACCTGCTGCCACGGCAGGCCGAGCTTGGCCTGGGCGAGCTGGGTGAGAATATCGACGGGATTGGAGACGACGAAGATGATGGCGTCCTTGCGGAAGCCGGCCTTGGCGATGTCGGCGATGATCTGGGAAAAGAGCGCGACGTTGCGGTTGATGAGGTCGAGGCGCGACTCATCGGGCTTGCGGCGGAGGCCGGCGGTGATGACGAACAGGTCGCTGTCCTTGGCGCGGGTGTAGTCGCCGGAGTAGATGCGCTGGCCGCCGACGGCGGAGCTGCCGTGGAGGAGGTCAAGAGCCTCGCCCTCGGCGAGGTCGGCATTGGCATCGAGAATCTGAATTTCGGATACGACCGCGCCGCATTGAAAGGCGAAAGCAGCGTTGGAACCGACGCGGCCGCCGCCGCCGATGATGGTGACTTTCATGGGAAGAAAGGGTGGGGAATGGGCTGCGAATCAGGCTTTGAGCTGTTTCATAATCTGCTCGGTGAGCTGGGCGACGAGGGCCTCGACCTGCGGGTCGGGCGCAGGGGAATCGGGCGAGGCGGGCGGGGGCACGACGCAGGCGACGCCGGGGCGGAAATCGCTGTTGTCGCAGAGCTCGCATTCCTTGAGGCCGTCGCGGTTGTCGGGCATGCCGAGCATTTTTCGAATCTTGACGAATTCCTTGGCCTTGTTGCCACCGACGCCGTCGCCGAGCTCGCCGCCAAGCTGGGACGCGACCCAGATGGTGCGGCAGTAGGAATCGGCGTTCTCCATCTTCCAGTAGGAGTCCTCGATGTCCTTGCCCCAAGTGATGACGCCGTGGTTGAGCATGAGCACACACTGGTTGTCCTTGCCGATTTCGCCGACGGTGTCGGCGTTTTCCTGGGAGCCGGGGGTCTGGTAGGGGGCGAGTGCGATCTTGCCGAGGAAGATGTCGGCCTCGGGAATGAGGCAGGTGGGCGGCTGCACGCGGGCGACGGCGAAAGCGGTGGCGTGGGGCGGGTGGGCGTGGCAGCAGGCCTTGCACATCGGCTGGCGCTTCATGATGCCGAGGTGGGTCATTGCCTCGCTGGTGCGCTTGCGCGTGCCGGCGAGCTGTTTGCCGTCCATGTCGATGAGGGCGATGTCGGAGGGCTGCATGAAGCCCTTGGAGATGAGGGTGGGCGTGCAGAGCACGAGGTTGTCGCCGACGCGGATGGTGAGATTGCCGCCGTTGCCGTCGGTGTAGTCCTTGGACCACATGCGGCGGCCGATATCGCACATGCGCTCCTTAAGGGTGTGAATCGCGGGGGAGTTGAAGAAAGCGGCGATTTCGGCGGGAGTCTTTGGATCTTTGCCGGGCGTCCAGCGGAACTCGTAGTCGGGCACCGTGGGCTCGGAGGACTTCGCCGAGGCTGCGGAGGGCGCGGAGGAAGAGCGGGAGGGGAGGAGGGATGCGCGGTCCTTGAGAGCGTCACGCGCGGAAGGCGTGAGGATGGCATCGGCAGGAATGGGGGCACCGGTGCGGAGCAGTTGATCGATGTCTTGGGCCGTGAGGACGGAGCGCATGGTAGTAAAGGGAGGAAAGGGGGAGAACGAGTAAGAGGGGCGACGACTAGGCGGCGGGCGGGGTGTAGGTGATGCGGTCGATGAGGGCGGCGTTGTAGGCGTCCACCGGAGTGGGCGAGGCGAACGGGGCGGAGGCTTCGGCGCCCTCGGTGAAGCCGATGATGTGGCCGACATCGGCGCCGAGATCGTCGTAAACGACCACGGTGGCGGATTTGGCAAGAGGGAGCAGGGGCGCTCCGGCGAACTGTTCGCGGGAGAGGGGCTGCACGAGGAGGAAGCGCGCGCCGCGCAGGGCGGGGTCCGCCATGCCGAGAGTGACTTTGCCGATGACTTGGCCGAGGCGCATGGCGGGTTCAGGCGCGCGCCGGCGTGGCAGCGGGGTCCACGATGGCGAGGACGAGATTGCGGAGCGGTGAGCGCGCGTCGTTCACGACGCGGCGGGTTTCGGTGCCGTCGGTGGTGAAGAACACGAGTTGGTGGAGGCCGGCGCCGAGGGTGTCGGCGGCAAGCACGGGCGCGCCATCGGAGCGACGATCGGCGTCGAGAGGCTGGCAGATGACGGTGCGGACGCGGCGCATGCTCGGATGGCAGGCGGTGCTTGTGATGGTGCCGTCGATGCGCGCCAGTTGCATGGGCTCAGTAGATGCGAAGGTTGTCCACCATGACACACCGGCGGGAGCGGGTGAAGGTGAGCGGGGTCGCGATGCCTTCGCCGGTGGTGGTGGCGATGGAGTAGTTGAGGTAGCCTTCGCCGCCGAGGCCGAGGCCGGCGACGGAGGGGCCGTTCTTGACGAAGAGCGTGGTGTCGAGGGCGCGGGCCATCTGCGACATATGCTCGACGTTGAGCGAGTGGATGATGGCGGAGTGCTTGTAGCCGTGCTCGCTTTTCTCGGCGGCGGCGACGGCATCCGAGAAGGTTTTGATGCGCACGACAGGAATCATCGGCATCATCTGCTCTTCCATCACGAAGGGATGCGAGGCGTCGGTCTCGGCGAAGAGCAGCGGGCAGTCGGCGGAGACGGTGGCACCGGCGTGCTCGGCGAGAACAGAGGCGTCGGCGCCGACGAGCTTGCGGTTGAGCACGGGATGCGAGCAGCCGCCGGCGTCCTTCGAGTTGGTGAAGGCGACGGCGGTGAGACGGTCGAGCTGTGGCGTGGTGAGCTTGGCGGCACCAGCGCGGGCGAGTTCGTTGAGGAAACGCTCGGCGCAGGATTCGAGGACGAACACCTGTTTCTCGCCGACGCAGAGTAGGTTGTTGTCGTAGGCGGCGCCCTTGATGACGTCGGCGGCGGCTTTGGAGAGATTGCCGGTGCCGTCCACGACGACGGGCGGATTGCCGGGGCCGGCGCAGATGGCGCGCTTGCCGGACTTCATCGCGGCGTTGACGACGCCTGGGCCGCCGGTGACGCAGAGGATGCGCACGGCCTCGTGGGAGCAAATGGCGTTGAAGGTGTCGAGGGTTGGATCGGCGATGACACAGACGAGGTGCTCGATGCCGAGGACGGCGTGGATGGCCTCGTTGATGGCGCGCACGGCGATGGCGGCGCAACGGGCGCCACCCGGGTGCGGGTTGAAGACCACGGCGTTGCCGGCGGCGACCATCGAAACGATGTTGCCGCAGATGGTGGGGACGGAGTGTGTGACAGGCGTGATGGCGCCGATGACGCCGAAGGGGGTGTGCTCTTCGAGGGTGATGCCGTGGTCGCCGGAAAGGGCGTAGGGGCGCAGCCACTCGATGCCGGGGACGAGCTTTACGATCTGGAGTTTTTCGACTTTGTGGGCGAGACGGCCGATTTTTGTTTCCTCAAATTCGATGCGGCCCCACTCGACGGCGTTTTTCTCGGCGAGGGTCTTGACGATCTCGATGATCTTGGCGCGACCGGCGAGGCCATGGGGCTGGAGCTGGCGGAAGGCCTGGTGGGCGGCGGTACAGGCGGCTCCGACATCGGTGAAGACGCCGTAGCGCGAATCACGACGCGGCGCGCCCACGGCGGTGGCGGGAGCGGAACTGGCGGCGGAGCCGCCGCGCACGTTGCGCACGACCTGATCCACGATGGCGCGGAGAGTGGACTCGTCGAGCTGGAGCGCGGAAGACATGAATATGAAAAATTAAGGGCGGGAGTCGCGAATCGGAGTGAAGACGGAACGACGGAAGACTGGCACTAGGACCGAAGCCCGATCTGGCGGTTGAGGACGTCGACGCGGTCGACGATGCCGATGACGGCAGCGTCGATGGGCAGGGTTTTCATGCCGTCGGCGGCGCGGGCGGAGCTGCCTTGGCAAAACAGCACGACGTCGTCGAGGCCGGCCCCGAGGGCGTCCACGGCGACCACGGTGTTGACGCCGGGGCGGAGCTGGTCCGGCCAGGATTCGTCCACGACCAGCGGACGCAGGAGAAGGAGTTTACGGCCGGTCATGGCCGCGTCCTTCTTGGTGGCGACGATGGAGCCGATGACGCGAGCGAGGAACATGGGATTAGGGGAGGGCCGGAAGGCGCGTCATGGAAAATCAACGACGCGCCCGGACGGTTTACTTCTTGGAAGCGGGCGCGACGACGGCGGCAGGGGCCTTGGGCAGGATGGCGGCGACATCGCCGTGGGGGCGGGCGATGACCTGGACGGACACCACTTCGCCGACGGTGCGGGCGGCTTGGGCGCCGGCATCGACGGCGGCCTTGACGGCGGCGACATCGCCGGTGACGACGGCGGTCACAAGGGCGTTGCCGACCTGTTTCATGGGGCCGACGAGGGTGACGTTGGCAGACTTCAACATGGCATCGGTGCCGGTGATGAGGGCGGTGAGACCGCGGGTTTCTAGGAGGCCGAGGGCTTGTGACATAGTATGGATGGGCTGATGATTAGTAGTGCGGGGGGATCGGAAAAGGGAGTGTCAGGCGGCGCAAACAGAGGGTGCGCGGGCGAGAAGATAGCGGTGGGTTTCGCGGGCGACCACGAGTTCCTCATTGGCCGGGATCACGAAGACGCGGGTGCGGGAATCGGCGGAGGCGATATCCGTCTCGGACGGAGCCGAGGCGTTGCGTTCGCAGTCGAGCACGAGACCGAGATCGGCCAGGCCGGCGCAAACCGCCTCGCGGATGTAGGCTTGGTTCTCGCCGATGCCGGCGGTGAACACGAGGGCGTCGCAACCGCCGAGCTCAATCCAGAAGGCGCCAATCCAGTGGCGGATGGAGTGGATAAAGGCGTCGATTGCATCCTCGGCATGGCGGTTGCCAGCGAGGGCGGCGGCGCGGATGTCGCGGAGGTCGTTACCCACGCCGGAGAGCGCAAGCAGGCCGCTTTCTCTGGTGAGCTGGCGCTCGATCTCGAGAAGCGACAGACCGAGTTTGCGATGGATGTAAGGGATGGCGGCGGAGTCGAGGTCGCCGACGCGATTGTTCTGCGGCAGGCCGGACTGCGGGCTCAGGCCCATGCTGGTGCCGATGGCCACGCCATCGCGAATGGCGGTGACCGAGCTGGAGCCGCCGAGGTGGCAGGAGATGACACGCAACTCGGAGCCGGGCACGGCGCGTGGTCCGCCTTGGTAGAGGGCGCGGGTGAGGTCGGCGACGTCGGGACGGTTGAGCAGTTCGGCGGAGCGTTCGGCGACGAACTTGTGACTGGCGCCGTGGAAACCGTTGCGACGAACTCCGGCCGCGTGCCAGGCGTCAGGAACGGCGTAGCGGCGCACATAGTCGGGTATCCACTGGTAGAAGGCTGTCTCGAAGAGGGCCACGAGCGGCACGCCGGGAAGTTTTTCCCGGAAGCGGCGGATGCCAGCGGCGTAGGGCGGGTTGTGGGCGGGTGCGAGATCTGCGGTGGCGAGCAGGGCCGCTTCCACGCGTTCGTCGGCATCGACGCAGCCGGTGACATCGCCGCCAAGCACGGTCTTAAAACCCACCGCATGCAGGTCTGCGACGGACGCCAGATGACCCTCGGCACGAAGCGCGGTCAGGCAATCATCGATCGCCTTGCCGTAATCGGTGACGCGTTCAAACCCGCCCTTGGCAATGGCCAAAGGTTGTTCGCCGGCAAAGCGAAACAGGCGGTATTTGAACGACGTGGAGCCGAGATTTGCGACGAGGATGTTCATGGCTGGGAGTCAGGAACGGGGAAACGCGTTAAAAAGCAGGAGGCCGGTCGATGAGGGCGACCTCCCGCGATTCAGGAGCGGGCGTTGTCCGAGAGGATCAGGTGCCAGGTGCGGTTAGCCATTTGCCGAGGCCGACGAGTTCGTCGTGCGGGCGCGGAATGACCTGCACGGAGATGACCTCGCCGACGCGTTTGGCGGCTTCGGCGCCGGCGTCCACGGCGGCTTTGACTGCGGCGACATCGCCGCGGAAAATGGCGGCGACGTAGCCGCTGCCGACCGCTTCGTAGCCGGTCATGGTGACGTTGGCGGATTTGAGGGCGGCGTCGGAGGCCTCAAGGAGGGTGATGAAACCTTTGGTTTCGATGATGCCGAGGGCGAGTTGGGCCATGGGAATAGGGGAGTCGAGGGTTGGAGGGACAGGGATCAGAGACCCACTTGCTTGAGCAAGTCGGCATGCGGACGGGGGATGACATGCGAGGCGACGAGTTCGCCGACGCGTTTGGCGGCTTCGGCACCGGCATCGACGGCTGCCTTGACGGAGCCGACGTCGCCTTTGCAGACGACGGTGATGAGGCCGCCGCCGATCTGGATGGTGCGGACGAGCGTGACGCTCGCCGCCTTGACCATGGCGTCGCTGGCTTCAACGGAGCCGACGTAGCCGCGGGTTTCTATCATACCAATGGAATCGCTCATACTAGGGGAGGTTTATAGGTTTGGGATTGGACGGAGGGAAAAATGGGAAAGAGGGAGGGCGTTACTTGAGCAACTCGACGGATGTACCTGGGCCGAGGCCGCAGGCGTTGCCCTCGTCGGTGTCGATGTGGACCTCGAGCTTGAAGTCGGCGTGCACGCGCACGAGCAGGCGGTCGAAGGTGACGCCGAGCCCGCCGCCGACACGCAGCCGCATGAACTCGCCCGGCTTCACGCCGTAGAACTTGGCGTCGTCGGGGTGCATATGCACGTGAGGGGCGGCGCGGATAACACCCTCGTCGAGGCGGAGAAAACCGGCGGGCCCCATGAGCATACAGCCGGGCGTGCCAGAGATGTTGCCCGACTGGCGCACCGGAATGTCGAAGCCGAGCGCAATGGAGTCGGTGAAAGCGAGCTCGACCTGGTTCAGGTCACGGCAGGGACCGAGGATGCGCAGGTTGGAAATTACGCGGCTGCGCGGGCCGATCAAGGTGACGGACTCCTCGGCGGCGTATTGGTCTTTTTGATATAACCACTTTTTCGGCGTGAGCGTGCGGCCCTTGCCGAACAACGTCTCCACCGCCTGCGGCGTGAGGTGGCAATGGCGCGCGCTGATGTTGACCAAAAGGGGATTCGGGGCGGCGGCGGCGCGGGGCAGGGAGCGGCCCAGACGTCCGTAAAGGGCACGTCGCACCTCATGTTCGATCTCGATGCGATGATGAGAGGGCGGGGGCAACACGGTCATAAACATGCCAGTTTTCCGCTTTATGGACTCACCGGATTTTGTCAGAAGGTGCGCATTATATGACCAATTCCGGTCATATAATAATTCGTTTTCGGATTGAATTACGATTAAAGATCGCTCTGTGAACAAACCTCCGCGATCAAAACAGGCACAGTGTCACGATCATCGCTAACGCGTGAATCGGTGCAATATCGAGTGGCGGGAGGATGAAGCCAGGTGTCATGATTAGGTGGAGTGCTCAAATTTTTTGGAAAGTTAAATGTAGAGGTGTCGGGCATTTTATTTGTCAATAATAGCCAGCCTCTCACTTATACTGGTTGGTCCGATTAGCATCTATTTACCATTGGTTGTGCCGCTTCACGCGGCGCAGCTCTCATCCACCCATGAAGAAACAAAATTACGAGATCAAGAATGCCCAAATCCGCGAGCGGTTCGAGACGCTGCGAAAGAGTCGTCCGGAGAAACTGAACCAGCGCCTAAACCTCTCCTGGAGCAACTGGGGATTTGGCATTGAGCCGCTCGTCGCCACCGCCAGGCGTCTGGCGGACGTGGATATCCGATTCATCGAACTGCACGGCAACCATTATGGGGTTGATCTTGGCTACCAACCTGCGGAAACGCTGCGGATTCTCGCCGATCACAATATTACCGTGGGCGGCATCTGCGGCATGTTTTCCCGGGAAAACGAACTCGCCAGTAACAGCGGCATCGTCCGGCAACAGGCGGTGGATTATCTCAAGCGGACCATCGACTTCGCCGCCGCCGTGAAGGCAGGCTACGTCCTGGTGGTGCCGGGCGCGGTGGGTCGGCCGACCGCGTATGATAATTCCGAATTCGACCGCGCCGTCGCTACGTTGCGGCTGGTGGCCGACCGCTTCGTAGCTGCCGGAATCAAGGCTGCCATCGAGCCGATCCGCTCCGCCGAAGTCAGCCTTTGCAACACGATCGCCGACGCAAAGGCCTACATCGACGCGGTGGCGCACCCGGGCGTGCAGCACATCAATGGCGACGTGTATCACATGCAGAGCGAGGAGAGCCACATCGGCATGGCGCTGCTGGACGCCGGTCAGCGTCTGGCGAACCTCCATCTGGCCGACAGCAACCGCTGCGCGCTGGGCGAAGGTTCGCTGGACATCGATACGGTGATCAGGGCGCTTTATCTTATCGGATTCAATCGTCCCGGATGTTATGTCACCCCTGAACCGCTCGGCCCCGGCGGCGATCCCTATCCCGCGATGAACGGCAAACCGAATCCGGCGACGCTCGATCGCATGGTGCAACAAACCGCCCGGTATTTCCGCGAGCGGGAGGCAGCCGTTTTGGCAGGTGAGTAACGACTCCGATGGATTCCATGAGAAGCGAGACAGGTTTTCGAGCGCGGCGCGTCCAGATCGCGCAGGATCCTTACGGCAGTTTGGGCGCGGGACGGAACTGGGCTGAGCGCGGCGTATGGCCGTGCCGCTGGATCAGCGTCGCCGAACCTCCCGCGCCCCCATTTGTGGCTGCCTACCGGCTCAACTTCATCTTGGAGAAGGCCGCCACGCTGTGCATCCATGTCAGCGCCGACGAGCGCTACGATCTATTTTGCGATGGCGCGCGCCTTGGGCGCGGACCGGAGCGCGGCGACGCCGCCCACTGGTTCTACGAAACCTATGAGCTGGAACTGACCGCCGGAGAACATCGGTTGGCGGCCAAGGTCTGGTCGCTGGGCGACCAGGCGCCCTATGCGCAAATGAGCGTCCGCCACGGGTTCATCCTTGGTGCGGAAGGTTCTTTTTTGCCGCTTCTGGCAACGGGCGCGGCTGCTTGGGAGGGTAAACGCATCGGCGGCTGCTCATTTATCCCTGATGCCTTCACTTGGGCTGCGGGATCGAAACTCAAGATCGACGGAGCCGCTTATCCTTGGGGATTGGAAGCGGGCCAAGGCGATGGTTGGAACCCGGTCGCGGTCCTGCATCCCGGCGTTGACGGCGCGATCAAGAACGAATGGCCGGCCCGGCATCGGCTCCAGCCCGCCGCCTTGCCGCCGCAAATCGAAGCGGTGTTGGGTGCCCCAGTCGTGCGGCATGTCGATGCCGCGCCGCTAGCCGCAGCCGAAACCACGCCGGTGCTGGCGTTTCAATCGTCCCCGGAAGGAGCTGCCTGGCAAAAGCTACTCAATCAAGACCTCCCGCTGGAACTGCCCGCCCGCGTTTGCTGTCGTGTCGTTTTGGATTTCAGCGACTATCAATGCGCCTACTCGGAGTTGGTGGTTTCAGGCGGAGCGGGAGCGCGCATCCGCATCCACTGGGCCGAGGGCTTGTATGAAGACACTTCCGGGAGCCTGAGTCTCGGCGGCGCGTCCGATGCCCGAGGCAAAGGCAACCGCGATGTGATCGAGGGCAAGTGTTTTCTCGGCGTTGGGGATCTATTTATGCCGGATGGCGGGAGCGACCGCCGGTTCGAGACCCTCTGGTGGGCCGCCGGGCGTTATGTCGAGGTGGCAATTGAGACCGGGGACGAGCCACTGACCCTCACGGCGCTGCGCTTTCATGAAACCCGTTATCCGCTCTTCCAAGAGGGGCAACTGGCGGCGAGCGATCCGCGCTGGGCGGAGGTGATCCGTCTCTCCGTGCGCACGGTGCAGATGTGCGCCCACGAAACCTACATGGACTGCCCGTATTACGAGCAACTCCAATATATCGGGGACACCCGCTTGCAGTCGCTCGCCACCTTCGTCCTCACGCGCGACGACCGCCTGCCTCGCAAGGCGCTGCTGCTGGGAGCCGCATCCCTTCTGGGCGATCAAGGTCTGATCCAATCCCGCTATCCGAGCCGCGTCGCCCAAGTGATCCCTCCGTTTTCGCTCTGGTGGGTGGCCATGCTACACGATTTCGCCCTATGGCGCGGCGATTTGCCTTTTGTTCGCAGCTTCATGCCCCGCGCCCGCGTGCTGCTGGAAACCTTCCTGGCGCTCTGCGACGCCGATGGCCTGATGCGATCCCCCGTGGGTTGGAACTTCACCGACTGGGTTCTCGCCTGGACGGCGACCACCAAAGACACCCGCAACTGGGGCGTGCCGCCTGACGGAGAAACAGGGGTCAGCGGCGTGCTCAACTGGCACCTGGTCTACACCCTGAATCTCGCCGCCGAGTTGGAAGAGTGGATGGAGGAACCCGAACAGGCGCTCCGTTGGAAACGGCGGGCCGCTGCGCTCGCCACCCGGATCGAGACCGCTTTCTGGGACGCACCGCGCGGACTCTACGCCGACGATCTGGCCCACCGACATTTTTCCGAACACTCCCAATGTCTGCCCCTGCTCAGCGGCGCGCTCTCCCGGCGCCGCGCGCTTTCTGTGGCCCAAAACCTCTTCTGTGATCCCGGGATCGAGCGGGCGACTATCTATTTCACCCATTACCTCTTCGATTGCGCTGCCAAGATAGGGCGTATCCAACCCTTGTTCGAGCGGATGAACGCCATATGGTTCCCTTTGCGTGAGCTGGGGTTCAAGACGCTGCCTGAAGAGCCGGAGCCGTGCCGGAGCGACTGCCATGCCTGGGGCGCGCACCCGCTCTACCATTTCTACGCCACAGTGCTCGGCATCCGGCCAGCGACGCCCGGCGCGACGCATCTCGTCATCCGCCCGCAACTCGGTCCGCTGCAACAGGCGTCGGGTACCCTGCCGCACCCCGGCGGCGGGGAGATCGTGGCCGCGTTTGAAAACTACAACGGTCGGTTGAGCGGGTGGATTACGCTGCCGCCCGGCGTCACCGCCGTGCTGCACGCCAACGGACGCAAGTGGTCGTTGCACGAAGGTGTTTTCAAACTGCTCGGCTAAACGGCTCCTCTCGCCGCTTGAGATTGCCTCCAATGAGTGGATACAAGTCACCAATAAAACCATATCCCGATTGTGGCTGCGTCCAGCATCCCTCTCCCCAACGCCCAGAAAATGGAGTTTGGAATCCCCTCTAGTCCGTTCATCGCCATGAGTAATCATCCCATCAGGTCGGAATCCGTAGCGCTCTCGGTATCTGTTTCGGAGTTGGTCGCGGCTCTGGCTCCTATTGATTCTCTTTACGACGAGTCGGCGACCTTGCTCGCCGAACATGTTCAGGAAATCCGCTATCATACGAAACTACAGCCGGGAACGCCCGTTCATACCACACGCGAATCGGCGGGATATGCCTCGGCGCTTTTGGAAACCGGCGTGGACTGGCGGATTAAGCGCGCAAAGGACATTCTCCATACGTTGATCAGGCTTCAGGATACCAACGCGAACAGCCGCACTTACGGCATCTGGTCATGGTTTAAGGAAGAGCCTCTGGAAGCCATGTCGCCGCCTGATTGGAATTGGGCGGACTTTATCGGAACGCAGTTGGCTCAGATTCTCTGGCGCAATGACGCCCATCTGGATGACGCGTTGCGCAGCGATCTCAAACGGGCCTTGAGCCATGCGGCACGCTCTATCATCCGCCGCGATGTGACGATGCGATACACCAATATCGCCATCATGGGAACCTACGTTACTCTCATGGCCGGCAAGATTTCTCAGGATGCTGCGCTCTTGGAATACGGACGTGAACGGTTGTGCAGATTCCACGCCTTTACGGAGGAATGGGGGGGATTCCCCGAATATAACAGTCCGACCTATACGATAGTGGCCATAGCCGAATTGACTCGTATGTTGAGGGATTTCACCGATGAGGATGGCCACCTGCTCGTGCGCAGTCTGCATCATCGCGCATGGCGGGAGATCGCGATCCACTGGCATGCGTTTTCCGGACAATGGAGCGGTCCGCACAGTCGCTCCTATCAGACCCTGCTCTCGCCGCAGGCACGGGCTTTCATTCATCGCGGAGTAAGGCATCGAATTGCTCTCCATGAAGATTTTCCGGCCGCCGTGTCCGATATTCTGCTGCCGCTACGATGCCCTGACGACCTCCTTCCGTTTTTCACCGGAGAAATGACAGGAGGAAACTTTCGTCAACGCATCATGGACGGAAATCCCGCCCTTGATGGCACGACCCACTTGGCCGGGCATTTCGCACTTTCGTCAGTCGAACGAGGCACGTTTTGGAATCAATCGAGGGCTATCACTGCCTACTCGCGGAATAAAGATGGCCCGACCGCCTTTCACGTCCGATTTCTTCGCGATGGTTACGATTACTCCTCGGCCAACCTCATCGCCGACCAAAATGGCGCCAGTATTCTGGGCGCGGTGTGTTTTGCGTATGACGGCGGTAACGTCCATTGCAATCTGGACCGTATCGAGAAGGCCCGGATCGAAGCCTCCGACTGGAGGCTTCGGTTGCAGTTTTATGGCTCCGTCAAATTGTCGGAAACCCCGGCGATATTTTCTGCCGGGCAAACGCTGAACTTTGAACTCGCGGCCGGCGTAGTGCTCTCCGTCCACATCCCATGGCTGGTCTTCGGGCAGTCCACCCCTTGCTGGGAAATCACGACCAACGACACGGGATGTGCGGTGGATTTGGTGCTTTATAAGGGATCGGCCAAGTCCTTTGTCTTCGACGACGCGTTTCCATGTGCGCTGGCCCTCGCGCTCACCATCAACAAAGCGGCGGAGCTACCAATGGTTCGGACCGTTATCCAAAAGGATCGTCGCCTGCACCTGGAATGGCCACAGCCATCAGGGGAGGTCATGAGAACCGCAGCGCCACTCCTCGCTGCAAGCGAGGAGGAGATCACGGCCATCGCCAGAGAGGTGAAAAGCAGGCAGCAGAAATGACTCGGAAGCACTTCGCGCATCATTCTCATGCGACCTCGCCTCCGTCTGGAGCCAGCTCATCAAATGGCAGGGAAAGGCTGTGGTGCCAGGCAAGCTCAGGGCGAAGCCTTGCTAATACCGTCCTCTCGTTGCGAGTGTTCGTCTCCAAAAAACTTGTGATCGGCGCCGATGGAAATGACGATCAACCACCATGAAACCTCAATTTAGCCTATTCATAATAATTTTCTTCGTAGTCGCATTTTGCGCCGTTGAACCAACCGTGCTGGCGGCAACCGCAAAACCCAAGGTTTCCCAACCGCTTGCCCCGAACAAAGTCGATGCCCTCATGAAAATCTACGATTTGGATCATGACGGTAAACTGGACAAGCAGGAGATGAAAATGTTTATGGCTGCCGACCCTGCCGATGCCAAAGCCGCTCTTGCATTCGACCGGGACCATGACGGCGTCCTATCCGTCGAAGAGGTTGTCGCTTGGCGGGCAGCCTCTGCCGTCAAGATGAAATAGAAGCTGCTCATCGATGGCCGAACGAGCGCGACTGGTTGCGGGAGCCGACGTGATGTCGTGAAATCGAGCTGGTTGAAAAGTTAGTTTTGGGGCCAAGCACGGGGAATCTATATTGGCCAAACGGGTTCACTTCTAATGCATCTTGCTGCATCTCCCAGCAGCATGGCAATAAATTCAGATGAAGTAATTTAGGCGTTTTACCTCTGAAAACGAAAAATCCCTGCGGAGGGTTCGCGCTGCACTGAAAACCAAAAATTGATTTATTTACTACGTCTACCGCCAGAATAGATTGAGGCTGTGATGCGTATTCATCCCTCTGGTCGATTCCTTCTTGTTGTTTTTACTGCGGTAAGTTTCCTGAGCGTTTTTCCTGCCTGGGCGTTCGATCTGGCCAACGGCCTGATGGTGGCCGTTCCGGTGTCGAACGGACAAACGCCCGCCCTCGATGGCACTGACACGGGCTGGGACCTCACCGGAGCGGAGCCGCTCTGGATGTCAACCCAACTGGCCAGGCAAATGCACGCCAGCGTGGCCCTGAATTACGACGACAATAATCTCTACGTTTACACGAAGGCGAGTCTGCCGGGACGCAAATTGGACAACCCCAACGGTCCGGCCGATTCCTACAATTTCGGTGACAGCGTGGAGCTGCGTCTTTGTTCCGATCCTTCACTGAGTTACCCGCTGAGCAATCAAGACCCGGTGATGCACACCTCGAAGCAGGTTTGTCACATCGTCTTTTGGAAGAACACGAATGATGGCAAGGTTTACATCAGTACTCACTATGGCGGCATGCACGGAGGGGGTCAGGGACACGTTTTCGATCCGCCGGGCAGCAAGATTGTGTTCACCGAGAAGAGTGAGAACCAGTATGTGATGCAAGTGGTGCTGCCCTGGTCGGCGCTCAACGTTCCAGACGGGAAAAACCCGTTCAAGCCCGGTTCCCGCATGACGGCGATTTTCGGGCTGCATTGGAAGACCCCGATCCAGTTTTACTCCGTGAACGCGGTCTACGCGAGCAATCCGGGCGATTTTGCATTCCTCAATTGGCAGACGTGGGGCCGGGTCGAGTTCAGTCCGACAGGCAACCTCAACCCGCGCCACGAGACAATGGAGGAGGCGCTGGCCGCTGCTGAAGTCGCACCAGTGGGCGTGCCGATCACCGTTGACGTACCGGAGGCGGGTAAACTTTCGGTCAACATCGTGGGGGAGACTGGCCAGGTGATCCGTGACGTGGCCGGTGGTCTCGAAGTCAAGCCGGGTAAGACCACCGTCTACTGGGACGGGCGAGACCAGTGGGGTTTCCTGCTCGATCCGGGCAAGTATCACTGGGGCGCCTACTTTTCGCATGGGTTGAAGGCACGCTATGTCGGTTTTGTCGGATCATCAGGCACCCCGCCTTATCCCACAGAGGACGGCAAGGGCGGTTGGGGCGGGGATGAAGGTCTGCCCAGCGCGGTCGCCGCTGACGAATCCGGCATCTACTTCGGTTGGAGCTGCGCGGAATCGCAACGGCAGATCGTTAAGATCGATTATGCGGGCAACACGCTCTGGCGCAGATCGCCTCACATTGAAGGACAAGGGGGGTATTCCCTCGATGCGCTGGCCTCGAACGGCAAATATCTTTTCGGGGTTTACATCGATGAGCATCCCGTGCTGACCCGGCTCGATCCGGCTACCGGTTTGTTTGTTTTATTTGGGAATGGAACGGGTCGGGGCGGGAGCGTGCCGATTGCTTCCGGTTCGGCGATCGCTCCTCCGCCCGGCAGCACAACCAGCAACGATTGGATCACACCGATCCTAAACAAGGCCCAAGCTTTGGATCATTATATCGAGCCGGAATGCATCGGCCTGGCGGCGACGGCGAACGAAGTCTTCGCATCAGTCTATTCCAAGAACATCATCCAGGTGCTCGATGCCGAAACGGGTCAGCCGACGCGGACGCTGCCGTGTTCGGCCTCGCGCGGGTTGGCTCTCGATGCCCAAGGCAATCTTTACGCCGCGACTTACGGGGCAAACCAGCCTCCACAGGTGGTCCGTTTCGACGGCGTCCAAGGAACGGCAAAACCGGTCGTCATCAACGGGCTGGTTTCACCCATAGGGGTAACGGTCGATGCTTTGGGCCAGATTAGTGTCACTGATGAAGGCGCGAGTCAGCAGATCAAGACGTTCTCGCCCGATGGCAAACTGGTCCGCACGCTGGGCAAGGAGGGTGGGCGGCCCTTGGAGGGGACTTACGATCCGACAAGCTACCGGATCCCCTCGGGAATCGTGGCTGACAAGCAGGGCGGGCTCGTGGTAGCCGAATTCTCCACTCCGAAGATATTTGACCGAATCGACAATTCCTCGGGCAAGACTCTTTCGCGATGGTTCGGCTGGCCTAACTACTACCTTCCGAACGTCCCGGATTGCGATGATCCGTTCACGTGCTACTTCGCATATCTTCCTCGCGGTTTCGCTCGGGCGACGGCGGTGCCGGGTAAGACCGGGTTGCCGGATGCCTACTGGGACATCGTCGAGAATACCGACATACCCGAAAGCCGGATGGGTGGCTTGCCATACATCAAACGGCTGGCCAATGGACGCAAGTATGAGATCAGCGACATGTGGCCTCATCTCGTTTATGCGATCGAGGGTGACAACATGCTTCCGGTCGGCTACATCAAGGTGCTCAACGCCAACGAAAAGCTGCGCGGCGTCATCTACAACCCGACGAAGCAGACCTACATTGAGATATGGATCGACCACAATGGTGACCATGTCGCCCAGCCCGATGAGTTAACCAGGATCACCGAAATTGACAGCAAACCGCTTCCTTGGATGCCATCGGTGCACCGAGATTCGTGCCTGTGGATGGACGCGCGAGGCAACGCTTTCATCCAGACGTATGATCACAGCATCCTGGAGATCCCTTCGGACGGTATCGCGGCGAACGGTTCAATTAAATGGAATGCCGCCAAGGCCCGATTCGTGGTCCCGATGACCCTTCCTTTGAGCGGCTTTGGTCTCGTGCGAGGTCTCCGCACCGACAGCAAGGGCAATGTTTACACCGTCATGAGCGCGACCCGGCCGGGACTGACGCCCGCGCTCGAAGCTAAGATCCAGCAGACATTCCCGGATCTCTCTCGTTCGGAATGGGGCGTTTACGCAACTCCCGAAATGGCGAAGCAAATGATGGAGGGACTGGGCCATACAGCCGAGTCAAACATCGCGAAGTTCGCCAAGTATGATCCAAATGGGAAATTGATGTGGATGGCGGGCCGAAAGGCCACCGCCGCGGCGAAACCCGGCGAGATCTATCACTTTTATACGATGGGCGGGTTGGTGGACGACAATTACGTGGCAGGCTCCAGCCAATGGGGAACGATCAGCTTTTACACCAGCGACGGGTTCTACGTCGATACCATCATGAACGATCCGGCGACCCTGCCGCCCGCCGGTCCCTATTCCTTTGGCGGCGAAACCATGGGCGGACGGGTCCAGGCTTTCGACAAACTCGGCAAGGTCTACGCCTACAACATGGGGGGAATTTATGTCATCGACGGCTTCGACCGCAAACTCAGGGTGGCCGGCGAGCGGCGGTTGTACGGCACCGTCGAACTCGACAAAACTTACGAGATCACTGGGGCGTCGACGCCGGTGGCATCGAGTCTCCAGATCGTGCCAATCTCGGGCGACATTTCCCAAGCGGCGACGTGGAGTTCGGTCCCGGTGTCGACCTTGCTGTCGGGCGGCGCGACGCTCGCGACGGCTCAGGTTGGCTACGACAACGACAATCTCTACGCGAAGATGCATGTGGTGGACGACACACCGCTACGAAATGATGGGGACGATCCGAAAACCGTCTTCAAAAGCGGCGATGCTGTGGGGCTCGATCTCGGCCCGGCTGGCGATCGGAGCAAACCGGTCCTCGGCGATCTGCGCATCTTGGCCGCGAAGATGAATGGACAGGCGCGACTCATCGCAATGAAGCCGGTTTCCGCCCAGACGAAGAAACCGCACTCCTACTTCACCCCGTCCTCGGGCACAAAGCCGTTCGACTTCGTGGGCGACGTTCCTGGCGGCAAGGCCATCCTGACACCGGATGCGGATGGGAGAGGCTACTCCGCCGTGCTCACGGTGCCGCGCAGTTTCCTCGAGTTCCCCCTTGCTCCGGGAGCCCGTCTCAAAGGCGACACGGAGGTGTTGCTCTCGGGAATGAAATCGCAGGGTCTGCAAGCGGTTTCCCGCAACTGGCTGTTCTCCGGCAAGCATTCGGAGACGACGATGACGGATGACCTGCCGACCGAAGCCTGGCTCTATCCGCAATTCTGGGGAGACGTGACAGTGGAGTGACTATGTGGTTGAGG
Source organism: uncultured Verrucomicrobiota bacterium (assembly GCA_903904685.1). Lineage (GTDB taxonomy): Bacteria > Verrucomicrobiota > Verrucomicrobiia > Opitutales > Opitutaceae > Rariglobus. The sequence goes on along the minus strand of CAIVDS010000064.1, from coordinate 107,240 downwards.
GCGTAACGCTCTTTTGTCGGGAGTGTTTACTGCTGCGGGAAAACCTCTCCCTTCACATAACAAACCTTGGCTCACGACTCGACGAACCGGCTGACGTCCCCATGCGTCCGATTTTATTTGTGGATTCTTGCCCAACGGCATTCGACTCCCCTCCGTATGGCCGCCCGCCTTCGGAGTGTTGGGTAACCACCCTTTTTGCCAGCTGACTTTTCAGAGGGGCAAGCTTGGTTCTTGTTGCATAATTTCAAGTAACCGCAAGCGATACCAATCATCATCGGATGCTTCTTATCTATGTTGGCAGTCTTTATTTGAACGTTTCATGAAGAATACCTTTTTGCGGCCCCTTTTAGCCCTCACATTTCTGTTGGTCGGCGGATTTATTTGCCCCGCTATCGTCCATGCAACGTCAGTGGGCGCTCCCGGTGTCGCCTTCAATACCCCGGTGACACTCGATAATCTCGATCAGTCGGCGTTTGCCGAGTGGGTCGATGGCGCCGAAAAACCGTTTGATGTTTCCGCCAAGGAGGTCGGGGCTCAGTGGACGATTTTTACATCCACCACGGCGATTGGTCATTTAGGCGCCATGTTTGGCGCCTCAAAGACTCCGGGGCTGCGGCACCTGCGCATCGGGTTCAAATCCGCCGTGTCCCTAGGTTCCGTTATCGTCAAGGGTGGCGGACGTCTGAGCGTGCTCAAGCCCGCCGCCAAATATCCCGGTGATTTGAACAATGAGACCGACTGGTTGCCCGCCGCGCGCTTGGAGGGCGGCGGGCTATCAATCGCCGAGGTTGCCGATTCCGATTTTGCGGTGTGGGTACTGCCGCCCGGCACCGCCACCCGTGCGCTCCGTTTCACCCACGATGCAAAGATTACCGATCTGCGCTACGTCGGTGAATTGGACGGCGCCTTGGTTTCCACGGAGCGTCTGGGCAACATGGCTCCGCAGGCCGTCGCCACGGCCAGTGTAAACTCAAGCCATGCGCCGTTGTTGATCAACGGTGCCTACGATGGATGGAAGGCCTGGGAAAATCAGGAAAAGGGTAAGCCTGACGCCGACTCCCCCGTGATCTCGCCCAAGCATCCCGAATGGATCGTGCTGGGTTGGCGGGAGCCGGTGAGGTTGACGGGACTTGTGGCGCTGTGGGCCGGAGTAGGCGCCATTGAGGTGCAGACTTATATCGGTTCTGCCGACGAGTATCCGGCTGGGGCGAACGAAGCGGTCTGGCGCACCGTGGGCGAGTATTCCGGGTTGAAGCACGATTATCCGGTACAGTTCCTACCCAATCGTCTCGATTTTGGCCGCGAGGTCACCACGCGCGCCCTTCGCCTGCGGTTGATTGCTCCCGGTCAGGGCGGAGGATCGGCCAGCAACAATGGCGGCCGCCGTATTTGGATGGGAGAAATCATGGCACTCACCTCGCTGGGTTCGGCGCCTTTGCAGGCGACCAAGATTTCCCCTCCGGCTTCGTCCGCGCCGACACCACCCATCGCGGTTAAGTTTAACCTTAAAACTCCCGGTTACGTCACCCTCGTCATCGAGAAGCCCGATGGCTTCCGCGTGCGCAATCTCGTCTCGGAAACCCTGTTCCCCGCCGGAGAAAATACGGTTTGGTGGGACGGCACCGATGATCTCGGTCGCGATGTCGATGCAGTCATGCATGGTGTCTATAAAATTCCCGAGCGTTTCGTCGAGCCGGGCGACTATCGCGTGCGTGGTCTGGTTCATGATGAACTCAAGCCTCGCTACGAGTTCTCTGTCTACACCACGGGCAGCCCTCCTTGGAACACGGCCGATGGCACCGGGGCGTGGCTGGCCAACCACTCTGCTCCGCAGGCTGCGGTCTTTGTTCCAGCCGCCCAATCGCCGACCGGTGAACCGGCCGTTTATCTTGGTTGCTATGTGACCGAGGGGCCCGCCGGGCTGGCGTGGGTTGATCTTGACGGGCATAAGCGCGGCGGCAAGCGCTGGGTTGGCGGCAACTGGACTGCCGCGCCTTACCTCGCTCGCGATGCCGGTGCGAAGGCTGCATCCGGCACCTATGTCTATGTTGCCTCCGTGTGGGAGACGGGCAAAAAAACCGGCGTCAACGAGCTTCGCGTCACCGCCATTACGTCCGGCGGCGACAAGCCGGTTCTCGTTCGTCCTCTTGATGAACTTGCGCCCAAGGCTCAAGCGGGTGGAGAGGCTTCAGTTACTCGTGTAGCCGACGAGATTGGGGGCCTCGCGGTGAACGACGGTCTCGTGATCGTCAGTCTCACCGCACGAAACGCGCTCGCGTTGATCGACGCCCGCGGCGGCAAGAGCTTGGGACTCATTCCGCTGGAATCGCCCCATGGCCTTGCTTTTGATGCGCAGGGACGGCTGCTGGCTCTTTCCGGCGCGCGGTTGGTGCGCTTTGTCTCGTTGAAGAATCCGGCGACGCTGCCATCTCCGCAGATTCTCGTCTCATCGGGACTCGAAGCCCCTGTGGGCATCACCCTCGACGAGCAGGGGAATATTTACGTGGGGGATCGCGGTGCCAGTCATCAGGTCAAGGTCTTCTCCGCCGAGGGGAGATTCGTCCGCGCCATCGGCAAGCCTGGCACGCCCAAGGTCGGACCCTACGACCCGTTGCACATGCAAAACCCCGCCGGTCTCGCTATCGATTCGAAGAACCGGCTTTGGGTGGCCGAACAGGATTTTCTTCCGAAGCGCGTGAGCGTGTGGACGCTCGACGGCAAGTTGGTGAACGCGTTCTACGGTCCCGCCAAATACGGCGGCGGTGGCGCGCTCGATCCGAAGGACAAGACCAAGTTTTACTACGCCGACGAGGGCAAAGGCGCGATGGAGTTCAAGCTCGATTGGACCAAGGGCACCTACGAGTTGATCAACGTCTATTACCGCCGCGGTGCCGATGATCTCGACGATTTTCGCCGTGTCGCCGCACCCGAGACTGCGCTCTACCATGACGGCCGCCGCTACTTTACCAACTGCTACAACAGCAGTCCCACCAGCGGATCCAACAACGTGCTCATCTATGCCGAACGTGACGGCATCGCCCGTCCGGTCGCCGCCTTGGGCCGAGCCGCCGACTGGCCCCTGCTCGCGACGCCTGCCTTCAAGTCGCTCATCCCCGAGGGCGTCGATTTCAGTTCCAAATATGCGGGCAAGCGCAAGGCCTGCTTCTTCCTATGGAGCGATCTGAATGGCGACGGGCAGATACAGCCCGAGGAGGTGGTCATGCAACTTGGTGACGTCGGCGGAATCACCGTCATGCCTGATCTCTCGTTCTGTGTTGCCCGCCTTGACGGAAAGACGGTGCGTTTCGCCCCGTCCTCCTTCGATGCGCAGGGTGTCCCGCGCTATGATTTGGCCCACCAGCAGATTCTGGCCGAAGGGGTGCTTAACCCTAGGTCCTCGGGCGGAGATCAGGCTCTGGTTTTCGACGATGGTTCAGCCGTCGTGACCCTCGGCGTCAATCCCTTCTCGGGGCTTTCCGTATGCGGGATGAAGAACGGCGTGCCCCTGTGGAGCTATCCCAACCTGTGGCCCGGCCTCCACGCCTCTCACCGTGCGCCTCGCCCCGACCGTCCGGGCCAGTTGATCGGCATGACCCGCATGCCAGGCGGCCCGTTCGAGGTGGCTGGCTCCGATGTTGGCCAGCTTTGGGCCCTGCACAGCAACCACGGGCGCATGGCCATTTTCACCCATGACGGTCTTTTCGTGGCCAACCTCTTCACCGACATGCGCAGCGGTAACGGTTGGCGCATGCCCGCCGCCGAGCGCAACATGGACTTGTCGGCGGTCACCCTTGGCGAGGAAAACTTCTGGCCCACGTTGACCAACTCCTCCGACGGCAAGGTCTATCTTGTGGATGGCTCTCGCAGCGCGATCGTGCGCATCGACGGCATGGATACGATCCGCCGCCTGCCCGACGCCGCTATCACCGTGACCAAGTCCGATCTCGACCGCAGCCGCGCCTGGCAGGTCGAGGTCGAGGCCGCCCGCCAGCGCAGCGCCGGTTCCAGCATGCTCGCGATTGCGTTGCGTCCCGTCGCCCCGGTCGTGGACGGAAAGGTGTCCGAGTGGCCCGCCTCCGCTTTCGTGGAAATCGACAAGAGCGGGGTGAAGGCCAACTTCAACGCCACCAGCAAGCCCTACGATGTGAGCGGCGCGGTGGCCGTGTCGGGCGGGCGCCTCTACGCCGCCTGGAGAACCGACAACCCGAAGCTGCTGGAAAACACCGGCGAAATGCCGCTGGCTCCCTTCAAGACCGGCGGAGCCCTCGATCTCATGATTGGTGCCGATCCGCAGGCCGATCCAAACCGCAAGGAACCTGTTCCCGGCGACGTGCGTCTGCTCGTCACCATGGTCAAAGGAAAGCCCTGGGCTCTGCTTTACCGTGGTGTGGTCCTCGGCACGAAAGACGCCGACAAGGTGCCCTTCTCCTCGCCGTGGCGCACGATCACCCTCGACCGGGTGGACGACGTGACCTCGCAGATCGAGTTTGCTGCCGCCGACGGTAATTATGAATTGTCAATTCCGCTCGCCGTCTTCGGCCTGCGCCCCGTGGCGGGCATGAAGATCCAAGGTGACATCGGTATCCTGCGCGGCAACGGCACCGAAACCATCGCACGCGTTTACTGGAACAACAAAGCTACCGGTATCACCGCCGACGTTCCCGCCGAAGCTGCGTTGACGCCGTCCCTGTGGGGCGTGTGGGAATTCAAGTCTCCGTGATCAATCCGGACTTTCCCCCAATGAAAATGACCCTCCGTCCGTCGTCCACCTTGCTTTGTTTGCTACCATGATCCACGCCGCCGATATGCCAACGCCGGAGTCATTATCAAAAGGACAATAGTCATCATTGAGTAGCAGAGTTAGTTTTTGTTTACCCTGCGGGTTTCAACCGCCTTGCCGTGCGGCGGAATGTGGACGGTGTGTGACCGGTGTAAGCTCTAAACACGGTGGCGAAATGCTGACTCGATCCAAAGCCGCAATCAAAGGCGATTTCCGTAATCGGGAGTTTGGCCTCGCGAAGCATCGACTTGGCTCGATCCACTCGACAGCGGGCAAGGGTGCGAATCGGTGTGTCCCCGCTGATCTGCTTCACCCGTTCCGCAAAGACCGTGCGGCCCATGCCGCACGCCGCAGCCATGCTTCCCAATGTCCACTTTTGGGATGCTTGCACAGGGAGCGTGTTTTCTAGAAAATGCCGGACTTGATCTCTCTCCGCATGCTGTGAGGCGTCCCCATTCGCGGATTGGGCCGATCGGTAGATTTCTGCGAGGCAAAGGTGGAGCCAGCCGCTTGCTTCAATGTCTAGCACACCTTGGGTTTGTTCCAACTGGTTGATTAATCGGGCAAAATAAGACCGGAAAGGGGCGCGCATTTTCAGGACCGGTGTTTCGAGTGTTAGCAAAGCGCGGATCAGTTTCTTCGTTTCCGTGCATTCCAGATTTTGGGTGAATCTCGGACTCTTCGCACTGCGCGTCCGCAGTCGGCCTGCGTTTTGAAGCGGGAGTATGAGCCAGGAGATCTCCACAAGCGGTAAACGTTCGCCGCGCGCAGCATGCACTTGCCATGGCCAGCTGTAGGAAAGGTTGCCGGAAGGCACGTGGATGTGGGTTCCCTCGTAATCCCAAACGACATCTCCGTTCTGAACGAAAACCAATTCCAGTCCGGTGTTGGTGTGGGGTTTGATGAAGCGGACCGTTCTGGCTGCATTCCAATGCCCGAATTGAAGCGGGGTTTTCATGTTTGGATTTTACCGAAGGTATAACATGGAAGCGATTATCTGAAACAACTATTAGGATACACCGGTTCAATCTAATAACCTTCAACGAAGCTCTCTATGAATATTGGATGTTTTGCCTTGGTCACCCCTTTCAGTAGCCTTGATCGGCAGCTGGCTTTGATTGCCGGACTTGGTTTCAAGCATGCTGATGTAACGGATAATTCAGACGGAGCCTGTCTGGGCGCTGAGTTTGGTTTCACCGCCTTGGCCAGTTTGGACGCCAATCCGCATGACTTGAACCGGCTTTTTACCAAGCACGGGATCACGATTACCAGCTTTTGCGCCCACGCCAATCTCTTGGACCCGGCGGCTCCGTGGCGCTACGGAAGCGCGCAAATCATCAAAGCGGTGAGGGCTGCTGCGGCGATTGGGGTGAAACACGTGATCACGACCGAAGGCGAACCCACGACTACCTTTGGCGAGGGGTTGAGCGAGGCTGAACAAATTTTCACGATTGCGGACAAGCTCTACGAGCCGCTGCGAGTCGCCGCCGATCATGGGGTGAAAATCCTTTTCGAACCACATGGTCCGGTCAGCGACTCCATCGCGCTCACCGAAAAAGTTCTGGATCGGTGTGATTCGGCGGCGCTCGGGCTCAACCTCGATACCGGCAACCTCTGGCTTGGAGGCGGTGATCCGCTGGCCTACGTTAGAAAATTCGGACGTAAGATCGAGCACGTTCACTGGAAGGATATGTCTGCGGAGATGGAGGTGCAGCGTGGCAAGGTCTTTGGCTGCGGCATGGCGACGATCGCGCTGGGCGACGGCGTGGTAGGGATCCCCGAAGTGCTCAAAGCGCTGGAGGCGTGCGGATTCAACGGCGACACTACGCTCGAAATCGCCGGTGAAGCGGCGGTAAAAACCTCCGCTCAACGCTTGAGAAAATGGGCCAAAAAATGAAACTGCACTGGGATCAGAATGAGACCACACTGACGCTGTTGAGCGGCAATCGGGTGGTGTGGCGGTTGAATTTCGACCCTCGCGAGGGCAAACCGTATTTTCATCCGATCACCGCTGCCGATGGCGCCGGGCTGACCGCGTTGCGACCGGCCGATCACCCGTGGCATCGTGGCATCTGGTGGTCGTGGAAGTTCATCAACGGTTTGAATTATTGGGAGGAGAACAAGGAGGGGTTGTCCGATGGTCGCACCCGTTTAAGGGAAACCCAAATCACGACGCGACCGGATGGTTCAGCCACCATCGGGCACCGGTTGGAATATCATCCGCCTGAAAAGCCGCCGGTGCTCACCGAGCACCGACAACTTGTGGTCAGTCCCGGGGGACAGACGATTGATTGGCACAGTCATTTTACCGTCGGGGTGGTGCCGGTCAGGCTTGATCGCACTCCGGTGCCGGGCGAGCCGAACGGGCAGTCGTGGGGTGGCTACGCCGGGTTATCCGTGCGGCTGGCGCCGACGGCGACTGGGTTACGCGACAGCAAAGGCCGGTCCGGAGCCGCCATGATTCACGGGCAGAAGGCCCGCTGGGTGGAGTATGGTGGCGTGCGGATAACCGATGATCCCTCCAACGCCAAGCAGTCGCCGCATTGGTATGCGTGGAGCGAAGGGATGCATTATTTCAGCCCTGCGTTGTTGTTCGCCGGGCCATTGGAGCTGCCTGCGGGCGGTGAGTTGCGGGTAGCCTATCGAATCGAGATCCTATGAAAAATAAGACACTCATCATTGACGGTCAGAACAATCACGATTGGCAGCGGATGACCCCCATTTTGCGGCAAATCCTCACGCATGCCGGATGCAGTGTTGATGTGGCGACCACGCCACCCAAGGGCGCGGCGGCGGGGTGGGACTCATTTCGTCCCGACTTCGCCCAGTATGATGTGGTGGTTTCAAACTACCTGGGCGAGGACTGGCCCATGGCCATCATTGATGCGATGGAGCAGTGGGTCAGCCAGGGTGGCGGGCATGTGGCCGTCCACGCCGGAGGAACTTCATTTGCCAAGCGCAAGAGTTATAACAAATTGGTTGGTCTGGCATGGCGTGAGTCCAATCAAGGAGATCGGATTACCCTCGATGCCGACGCCAAGGTTGTGCGCATCGCAAGCGGCCAAGGCCCCGGATCGGGGCACGGACCGTGTTTTTCCTATCCGGTCAATCATCACCAACCAGAACACCCGATTTTGAAGGGGCTGCCGCCCATTTGGATGCACTCCAAGGACGAGCTGTGGCACGGTTTGCGCGGCCCGGCTGAGAATTTCACCGTGCTGGCTAGCGCATTCAGCCCACGCACCGGCGCGCGCGAACCACTGTTGTGGACCGTGAACTATGGCAAGGGCCGTTCATTCGTGACTGCGCTGGGGCATCTGTGGAACGACGGCGAGACGAGCGCCGTGGATTGCATCGGTTTTCGAGATACGCTGGCGAGGGGTTGCCAGTGGGCCGCGAGCGGCACTGTGGACCTGCCGGTGCCGGGAGATTTTCCCACCGAAGGATCAACCTCAATCGGAGAACCCGTTTATCTATGAGCGCCACCCAAAAATACACGGCCGCCGTCGTTGGCGTCGGCAAACCCAAGCAGCCTTTCAAAAAAGGGGGCGGCCACGCCATCGGGCACATCCATGCCAGGATGTTTTTACGCAGCCCCCGGGTGGACCTCATTGCCGGGGCCGACATCGCATCGGAAAATCTCGCTTACTACCAAAACGAATTCAACGTGCCGCAGGGGTTCAAGAACTACAATGAACTGTTCCGCGAGGCGAAGCCGGACATCATCAGTATTGGCACGTATTGCGGCTTGCACCTGCCCATCATCGAGGCTGCGGCGCGTGCGGGAGTGAAAGGCATCATTTGCGAAAAACCGTTCCTTAATTCACCCGCTGACATCGATCCGGTACGCCGAATCGTCGCCGAGACCGGCGTGAAAATCTGCGTTGCACACATCCGTCGTTACAACCCGACGATGCAACGCTGCCGGCAATTATTGCGCGACGGCGTGATCGGGCAGGTCATCACCTACTTTAGCGGCGTCGAAGGCTGGGATTTGTCCGAAATGGCGTCGCACTGGTTTGACCTGATTCGCTTTTTTCATGACGACAAGCCGGTGAAGTCGGTTTTTGGGCAGGCACGAGTACGGGAGTTGCGCGGGTATGGTCATGCGATGGAAGATCACGCGATCGCCTATTTCGAGTTCGAGGATGGCGCGCGCGGGATCATCGATGGAGGACGGGGTTTGCCGAACGGCATAAATTTCATCATCAGCGGCACGGCAGGCACGATTCGTGTCATGGGTGAGCACACGGTGGTGGTGGACACGATTGCCGGTCAACGCATCGAACCCTGCAGCCATCTGAGGCCCGACGGTTGGTCGAACCTCGGCATTGCAGACAGCCCCGATTGGCTGCCCACGTGGGACATGATGCTCGCCGATCTGATGCGTTGGATCGAAGGCGGTCCGGCTCCGATGATGGCGATGGACAACGCGCTCAAGACGTTCGAAGTAAATCAAGCCGCCTACATCTCCTCGATTCGCGGCGACCGGGTCGATTTGCCGTTCGATGCCGCCGCGGTTGCCATCAACGACTATCCCGTCGAAATTCTTGCCCGCCGCAAGTGAGGATCGAGGCCAGTCCGATGGAGTGCCAATTGGTAGGATCCGGAGGAATGCAGGCGCGGGTGTTCCGCCTGCCGTGAGCGGTTGAGCGCGAGGTGTCGGCTCGAATCCTTTGTTGCCTGACAGCGTGCCGGCGGGGCATCCAGTCTAGCGGCTCGACGGCGAGCAGCTCATCCAGCAACCCTTTTCCCCGGCGCTTTTTGCGCTGGGGCTTGTACCAGCTCATGTGCGGATAGATAACTCTCCCTATCATCCAATCGGACCAGCGCTCTCGAAACGAACTATCGCGCGATTCTGCGCGCGCGATTCTGCCAACAAAACCGAGAACTGTGCCTCCCAGTTATTTTGCTTGGCCGCATCGACGAGCACCTGTGCCACCGTCCAGCGGATCGCATCGGCTGCGTCGCGCTCTTCCAAAAAATGGGTGTGCTTCGCCGCACGTCCCTCGGGATCGAGCCGGAAGCGGCCATGCATTTCGAAGTAGGGTTCAAACGCTTTCTCGATCCTCTTGGCTTCCGCAGTGACCGGCTCGTTTTCCGCCAGCACCGTCGCCTCGCCGGTCGTGAGTCGAGATGCTGCGCTCTCCCAATCACGCGCTGCCACCTCCTGCAAAAATCCAAAGATCGCCATCCGCACCAACCGACGGAATCCTGCCCTGTCGCGCGTGATGTCGAACGTTCCCGGCCTCGCCGGTTTGTCCGCCGTATCCGCGGCCATGAAATCGGGATTCCGCAACCGCTCCCACTCCTCCAGCAAACTCGAATCGATGCCGCGGATCAACTCACGGAAATACGCCTCCATCTCGATCACCTCCTCGGTCTTCGCCGCATCCGGCACCGTCTGGCATAGCACCTTCCAGACCTGCGAAAGATGGCGCAACAGCAGCCCCTCGCCGCGTTGCAGCCCGTAATTGCGCACATAATCCGCGAACGACAGATAGCGCTCGTACATCTCCCGCGCGATAGACTTGGGTCGTACGTTTTCCTGGTCGATCCACGGATGGGCCGCCGCGAACGCGTTGAACGTGTCGTATAAAAACTCGCGCAACGGCTTAGGATGCTCGATTTCCTCCAGCTTCTCCATGCGTTCCTCATACGGCACGCCGGCGGCCTTCAGCTCCTCGATCTTTTCTCCCTTCAACCGGTTGATCTGCTGGCGCAAAATCTGATCGGGGTCCTCCACGATCGCCTCGCATAACGTTAGCACGTCATACGGATAATCTGACGATGCCTGATCCAGCAGCTTCACCGTGTCGATCAGGTAAAGCGACAACGCCTGGTGCAGGGAAAAATCCTCCTGCAACACTACATTCACCCGCAGCTTCCGGCCTGACGGCTCGGGCGGGATCCACTCGACGATCTTCCGGTCCAGCAACGCCCTGAACAATTGGAACGCCCGCTTCCGTAGCGCGCGTTTCTTATGCGGCGTCTCGTGGCAATCAGTGATGATCCGCCGCATCGCACGGCAGCCGTCTCCGTCTCGCCCCAGCACGAGCAACAGCATCCCGTGCGAAACATCGAACCGAGATACGAGCGGCTCCGCCGGCGCCACCATCAGCTTCTCAAATGTCTTTGCATCCCAGTTCACTGCTCCCTCGGGCGCAGCCCGTTTCATGGCCTTCTTTTTCTTCGCCGGATCGCGCGCGGCCTTCTCCTCGGCGCGCTTGTTTTCGATGATGTGCTCCGGCGCCTGCACCACCACATAGCCTTTGTCGTCGTAGCCCTTTCGCCCCGCGCGCCCCGCGATCTGACGAAAATCTCGTACGCTCAGAATCGCCGCCTTCTTGCCGTCGTATTTCCAGAGCTGGGTAAAAACCACCGTGCGGATCGGCACATTGATGCCCACGCCCAGCGTGTCGGTGCCGCAAATGAGTTTGAGCAGCCCCTTCTGCGCGAGCTGTTCAACAAGGATGCGATACTTCGGCAGCAGTCCCGCGTGATGCACCCCAATACCGTGACGCAGCCAGCGTTTCACCTCTTTGCCATACGGACTGGTGAACCGCACGCTTTCCAGCGTCTTTGCGAGCACCGCTTTTTCGTCCTTCGAACATACGTTGAGGCTCATCAGGCTTTGCGCTGCCTCCGACGCCGCGCGCTGCGTAAAATGCACGAGATAGATTGGCGCGCGGTTGTCCTCCAACGCCGCCGCCAGCCGCTCGACCAGCGGCGTCTCGCAATATTCGAACTCCAACGGCACCGGCCGCCGGTCGCTGCGCACCGTGATGCTTGGAGCGCCGGTGAGTCGTGTAATATCCTTCTCGAAAAACTCCGTCGCGCCCAGCGTGGCCGACATCAGCAAAAACCGGCTCTGTGGCATCGTGAGCAACGGCACCTGCCAAGCGTAGCCGCGCTCGCCGTCGGAGTAATAATGGAACTCGTCCATGATGACCACACGGATGTCGCTGCGGTCGCCGCGAGCCAGCGCGATGTTGGCCAAAATCTCCGCCGTGCAGCACAAGATCGGCGCCTGCGGATTTACGCTCGCATCGCCTGTCCTCATGCCCACGTGTTCCGGTCCGAAGTCGCGGCAGAGAGAAAGAAACTTTTCGTTCACCAGCGCCTTGATCGGACAAGTGTAAACCGAGCGTTCACCCGCGCAGAGCGCCTTGAAGTGCAGAGCCGCCGCCACCAGCGATTTTCCCGAGCCCGTCGGCGTGTTGAGTATCACATTGCGCCCGGCGAAGAGTTCCAGAATCGCCTCCTCCTGCTCGGCGTAGAGCTCAAGTCCACGCTCTTTGATCACCGCCAAAAAACGATCAAGCACCGCGTCCGCATCAGAACGGCCCGGCAGTGGAGCGAGAGGCGCGAGTGTGATGGCCGACGAAGACATCCTGACAGCACGACGGCGAGACATGTCGGTCGCAAGCCCTCGCAAGCAAGTCGTCCTCACGCTTGTTTGAATAGTTCAGCCTGATACATAGTATTCGCTTATGTCCGAATCCCTCCCGCCTTTCTTAACTCCACCTGTCACCGCCAGAGGACACTGGCTGGCCTGGGGGCTTGTCGTCACCACCGGTCTTTTGTTTTGGCTGGTCACACGCTGGATCGTGGCGGAAACCGTGGCGCGCGAGCAGATCAAGCAGGGCATGCTGCTGCTGGTAGCCGCCGCTGCGCTCATCATTTGGCAACATCGGCACGATCTGCACATCTCCGCCGAAATCGACAACCGTGCGCTCGGCTTGCTCGCCGGAGCCTTTGCTTGCATCGGGGTGGCCGGTGGCTGTGGCTGGTCATTATTGATGCTGCCGGGGCTGACGCTGGGCATGGCCGGTTCCCTGCAAATACTCCTTGGCGCGAGCGGCTACCGCCTGCTCAAACCGCTTGTCGCGGGCGTCGCCATGTTGATGATGATCATTTTGATTTTTCCCGTGTTCGACTGGCCGTTGCGCCAACTCGCCGGCGTGGAGGCGGCTCGCGTGCTTGGCGCGCTCGGACTCGCCCCGCAGCTCGTCGTCGCCAATGTCGCCCACAATCCCCAACTCATGCTCAAGGTCGGCAAACAGGTCTTCCTCGTCGCCACCGAGTGCAACGGCTTCGGCATCATCACCTCGGGCGCGCTTCTGGCCCTGCTGGCGGGCGAAATCAGCAAACGGTCCCGGTGGCTGATCGCCGTCCTCATGCTAATCGCGCTTTTCACAGGGTTTGTCATCAACCTGCTGCGCATTCTCGCCATCACCCAGCTCGCACCGCGCATGCCGCAACACTACCACGCGATGCACGAAATCATGGGCACCGTGATGCTCTGGATCGGCTTGGGGCTCATCGGCTGGCTGGCGTGGCGACCCGAAGCTTCCGTATTGCCTAAGACCCCCACCACCTCCAGCTTCTAACTCCTTATGGGACGTCAATGGCTTCACGCGAAACGCGCGATCGTTAACAATAAGAAAGGCCAGCTCGTCGGCAAGCTGGTGAAGGAGATTTCGGTGGCCGCCAAGCTCGGCGGACACGACCTCGCCTCCAACGCCCGGCTTTTTGCCGCAGTTGAAAAGGCCAAAAAAGCCAGCGTGACCCGCGACGTGATCGAACGCGCGATCGCCAAGGGCGCCGGCATCGGCGGCGAGAAGATGGTCATGGACCATGTCGTCTTCGAGGGCTACGCCCCGCACAAAGTGCCAATCATCGTCGAAGTTTACACCGACAACGTGCAGCGCACGACCCCCCAGATACGGGTGCTCTTCAGAAAGAGCGTCCTCGGAACGACCGGCAGCAACAAGTTTCTCTTTGACCATGTCGGCATCGTGGAAGCCCACACGTCTGCCGCCGAGGCTGATCTCGAAGCAGCCGCCATCGAAGCGGGCGCGAATGACTTTGAATCCATTGGCCACGCGCAAAATGACGATATCCCCGAAGGCGCAACCGGCGCGCGTTTCCACACCGACCGCACGCAAGTCCACGCCGCCACCGTGTGGCTGGGGGCCAACGGCTGGACGGTCGTCACGAGCGAAATCGGCTACGTGGCCAAGACATTCCCCGAACTCACCGATGAACATCGCGCCGAAGTGGGCGAATTTTTGCAGGAACTCGAAGACCACGACGATGTGCAGCGCGTCTGGGCGGCGGTGAAGTAAGCCCAACGGCTACGCATCTCGGGAATTAGCGGTGATACCGTCTATCGATTCATCACCAACAATCAGCAATCGGCATGACGAGAATGCCGGGACTCGTTTCATCTGCCCCGACGCAATCTGGTCCGCGCGAGGTTTTGCGAGCCGAGACACCAGGCGTCATCAACGAACCCTGGCGCGATCCTTTTAAACCCCTCCGGTGAGCGCGTGCTCAAGCGGGTTCACCTGAGCGCGTTCAACGGGTTCCAACCCCAAATTGATTTCCGTCACCCAGCCCACACCGGAGCCTTCCATCACCACCTCAAGCCTTAGATTACCGTCCTCCACCGGACCGTGCGGAACGTCCAGTTCGGGCAGGACAATCTTCACCCACCCGTCGGTGGTGCCGGTCAATGCCTCGGATTCGAGGGTCTTGATGGGGTAAAAGCCTGGCGTTGGCCGCCAGCAAAAATGGTAGTATTGAAGCCGCAGAAAGAATCCCTTCCCGGTCACACTTTTCACACGGGCGAGGCCCGTCATGCGCAGCTTGGCGCCGTTGATGACATGGACGGGTGGCTCGGTGGACCAAACGACGGTTTCGCCACGGCTGGTGAGGCGCAGAGAACCCTTGGTGCGATGGCCCGTTTCCCGATCCCATACTTTCTCGGGCGGCCGGGGACGGAAGCAGCAAGCCTCGTCGGGCAGATCGATATGGACTCCACGGTTGAAGGGGTTGAACCCGAAATCAAAACGCGGATAATCGTGGAGGCCCTTGTCCGCGTCATTAATGGGAATTTTGCGGGTGTCGCCGGCCCACAGCCTGGCTTCCGCCGGAGAAAGATATTTGACGAGGTAATGGAAGGCGAGTTGGCCATGAGGCCCGAAGGTATGGGGCGGGGCGATGTTGCAATGAAGATCGTAATACATATCGCAGATGCCCCACTGCAGCGGGACATCGCCGGCCTTGACGATCACCACCGGGCAACTGTCGGGAGAGCCGAAGAAACCGGCCCAAGATTGCGTGCCGAATTGCAGCGTGTCGATTTTCTTCCCGTAATGAAGCGAGTGCTGGTGGGGGAATTCCCAGACCGTGCCGTCTTTGTCCTGCATCAACGTGCAATCGAATTCCTTTTTGTCCCCGTGCAGGATACCCCGGTAGGCGAGCGCCGGGTAAACGTTGTTGTATTCCAGTTCCGTAACCTCCTGCGCGCTTCCGGAAGTGTTCGTGACGATAGTTAGCAGCTCCCACTCATAGCGTCCTCCACCCTCCGTGACACAGAGCGTCGCCTCTGTGCGCGAAACAAACAGACCATCCGGCTTGGCCGCTTCGCCAATCAATACCAGCCGCTTTCCGCCTTCCTCGACGCGATAATCAAACCGCGTGATTTCGGTTCCTTTTCGCGATTCCGCCCCGGCGCAGCGGATATACGGACAGTGCAATACGAACTTGCAACCAAGGGTGTAGGAGAGGTGGGTATCCTTGTGGATCGTGTCGATCAACGGACCGTCCTGCAGAGGGGAAAGCAGCAGCCAATCGACATAATCGCCCCGGGTCACCAGTGCAACCGTGCGCCCATGGTCATTGATGGCGTAGCCACCTTCCTGATTTAGTTTAACGATTTGAAACATAGAGAGGCAGGCCAATGTGCTTGATAGCAATATCAACCTAACGGATGGGATAGCCCAAGCCAAAGAATAAACCGCAGGCGTGCCGCATCGGTTGATTTCCAGAATGGCGTCTTTGCCCCGGAGCAGCCTTCCGCTCCGGTTCGCGATGATCGGAGCTCGCACTTGCCTGTCCGCACTCTGGGCACTCGACAGGCTTGTCTCGCTTCCATCACACCTCGATCTCCACTCATCCCGTCAACAGATCCAACGGCGCACTCTTCGCCTTCCGCGGCTCTCTTTTATTCCGAGCAACTTGTCGTAATGCGCCACCACCGCTCCTTCGTTTTTGTTCAGATTCATCCCTCAATGCATGCCTTGCTTCTTGTTTTCCTTTCACTAAAAAACCGGAAGAATCGTAAAAACGGCCCGACGAAGAGGCTATCTGAAAGCTACCACCCCAAAAAATCATGAACAGCCTCGAGCGTTATCTTGCCACGTTGGATGGACAGCCCACCGACTATCTTCCCCGGCTACCCATTCTCATGCAGTTCGCCGCCGAACACATCGGCAGCAACTACGGCGCCTTCGCCTCCGACTACCATGTTTTGACCGATGCCAACATCGCCTGCGCTCGCGAATTTGGAATCGATCAGATGAGCACGATGTCCGATCCCTACCGGGAAACCCAGGGCTATGGTGCGAAGATCATCTACGAGCCGAACATGGTTCCGCGTTGTGAAAGACATCCCCTGGAGGACGACTTCGATCTTTCAAAACTCCCCCGTCCGAACCCGATGGAATCGGTGCGCATGAGGGACAGGATCGACGCCGTCAGACGCTACAAGAAGCTTGTCGGAGGCGAGTATTCCATCATGGGGTGGGTCGAGGGCCCGGCTGCCGAAGCTGCCGATCTTCGGCGCCTGGATAATTTCTTCATGGACTTGATAGATGACGCCCCCGATCTGCGCCTGCTCATGGATATCTGTGTCGATGTGGCTTTGGATTTCGCCCGCCTGCAGGTGGAAGCAGGGGCGGAAACCATCGGCATTGGCGATGCGGCCGCCAGCCAGGTTTCCGCCGATCTTTACGAACATCTGATACTCCCCCGCGAGCAGAGGTTGGTGCGCGGACTCAAGGACATGGGAGTCAAGGTACGATTGCACATCTGCGGTAACATCACCCATCTCCTGCCGGGTATCGCCACGCTGGGGGTCGACATTCTCGATGTGGACCACATGGTAAACATCCCCGTCGTTCGCGCCGCCGTCGGGCCGAAGGTCGCCATCGGAGGTAATCTTGACCCTGTCTCGGACGTCCTCAGATCAACGCCGGAGAAGATACGCGCCCATGTCCTTTCCTGCTATGAGCAGGCAGGCAATCCCTTCATGGTCAACGCAGGTTGTGAAATCCCCAGCGCCACCCCGGTGGAGAACCTCCGGGCTCTTTGCGAACCTGTTCTCTTCAAAGCTTCGTGAAATTTTCAAGTCCGCCAAAGATGACATGGCGGCAGTAAGGAGGGCGAAGAGCGCACAATCCGACCGCTGACGACGACGACGCGCAGGAGAACGGCACCCTGCTAACAGGCCCCGCCGTTTGTGGGCAGGGAAAGTTCGTTCGTTTTGTGCCTCATCCCGCAAAGCTGGCTCCCTGTCTTGGCTAGATTTTCCAAGCAAGCCGTTCAGGCACCGCCACCGGCGGCGGCGCTGACCGGGCGGAAGGAGGAACGGAAGCTGGCCTTCAGATAGTCGCGGTTGAGG
This sequence comes from uncultured Verrucomicrobiota bacterium, assembly GCA_903904685.1. Classification (GTDB taxonomy): domain Bacteria; phylum Verrucomicrobiota; class Verrucomicrobiia; order Opitutales; family Opitutaceae; genus Rariglobus. Next base: position 89,988 of record CAIVDS010000064.1, on the reverse strand, counting down.
CGGGCGATGAAGTCGTGGCTGACCGTCTTGGGACAGGCGGCGCTGCACTCGTATTGGTTGGTGCAGTTGCCGAAGCCGAGGGAGTCCATCGTGGCGACCATGTTGAGCACGCGGGTGTCGCGCTCGGGTTGGCCCTGCGGAAGCAGCCCCAACTGGGAAACCTTGGCCGAGACGAAGAGCATGGCGGAGGCGTTTTTGCAGGCTGCGACGCACGCCCCGCACCCGATGCACTGGGCGGCGTCCATCGCGAGGTCAGCCACTTCCTTGGTAATAGGAATGGCGTTGGCGTCACATGGGGCGCCGGTGCGCACGCTGATGAAGCCGCCGGCCTGCTGGATCTTGTCGAAGGCGGAGCGGTCGGTTATGAGATCTTTCACCACCGGGAAGGGCTTGGCGCGGAAGGGCTCGACGACGATCGTCTCGCCATCCTTGAACGAACGCATGTAGGTCTGGCAACTCGCGATGGCTTTGTTGGGGCCGTGGGGCTTGCCGTTGATGACGAGCGAGCAGGTGCCGCAAATGCCTTCACGGCAGTCGTGGGCGAAGGCGACGGGATCTTCGCCCTTGCGCTCGAGCTCGTCGTTGACGACGTCGAGCATCTCAAGAAAGGACATGTTTGGATTCAGGTCCTTCGCCGGATAATCGACAAAATGGCCTGTCGTGTTGGGACCGGCCTGGCGCCAGACGCGAAGGGTGACGGAGATGTTCTTGGTGGAAGTTTTTTCGGCGACCATGGTGGGATCGTTGATGGTTTACGTGTTGGGTCGGCGGTCGCGGCTTATTTGTAGGAGCGCACGGACATCTTGGTGAATTCGTAGTTAAGCGGCTCCACGTTGCGGAGCGGGGTCGTGCCTGCGCCCTGGAATTCCCAGGCGGCGACGTGGGCGAACTTCTCGTCGTCACGTTTGCACTCGCCGTCGGGGTGCTGGTATTCCTCGCGGAAGTGGCCGCCGCAGCTTTCCTCGCGGGTGAGTGCGTCGCGGCACATGAGTTCGCCGAGCTCAAAAAAGTCGGCCAGTCGGCCGGCGCGTTCAAGGGCCTGATTAAGGGTCGCGCCGGAGCCGGGGACGTTGACGTCGGCCCAGAACTCTTCGCGGAGCTTGGGGATTTCCACGAGGGCTTTTTCGAGACCTTCCTTGGTGCGGGCCATGCCGCAGTAATCCCACATAAGTTTGCCGAGGCGTTTGTGGAATTCGTTCACCGGAGCCTTGCCTTTGGCGTTAAGGAGGCGAGCGGTCATATCCTTGATGTTCTTTTCGGCGGCCTGGAACTCGGGAGCGTCGACGGAGGGCCGGGTGCCGGGTTTTATGTCGGCGAGGTAGTTGCCGATGGTGTAGGGAACCACGAAATAACCGTCGGCCAAGCCCTGCATAAGCGCTGAGGCGCCGAGGCGGTTGGCGCCATGGTCGGAGAAGTTGGCCTCGCCCAGCACGAAGAGGCCGGGGACGTTGGACATGAGGTCATAGTTCACCCAAAGACCACCCATCGTGTAGTGCACGGCGGGGTAGATGCGCATGGGGGTCTTGTAGGCGTTCTCGTTCGTGATCTCGTGGTAGATGTCGAAAAGATTGCCGTAGCGTTCGCGGACGGCGGGCTCGCCGAGGCGTTTGATGGCATCGGCGAAGTCGAGATAAACGCCGAGTTTGCCGGGACCGACACCGCGACCATCGTCACAGGCGCGTTTGGCGGCGCGGGAAGCGACGTCGCGTGGGGCAAGGTTGCCGAAGCTGGGATAGATGCGTTCGAGGTAGTAGTCGCGGGCGTCTTCGGGGATGTCGCCGGGGGCCTTGTCGCAGTCTTCTTTTTTCTTGGGAACCCAGATGCGCCCGTCGTTGCGGAGGGACTCCGACATGAGGGTGAGCTTGGACTGATAATCGCCGGAAACCGGGATGCAGGTCGGGTGGATCTGTGTGTAGCAGGGATTGGCGAAACAGGCGCCGCGTTTGTAGGCGCGCCAGATAGCGGTGGCGTTGGAGCCGCGCGCGTAAGTGGAGAGATTGAAGACGTTGCCGTAGCCGCCGGTGGCGAGGATGACGGCATCGGCCGCGTGACGGGTGATCTCGCCGGTAACGAGATCGCGGACGATGATACCCTTGGCTTGGCCGCCGATGACGACGAGGTCGAGCATCTCGGAATTGACGTGGAGTTTCACCGCGCCTTGACCGACCATCTTGGAGAGCGCCGAGTAGGCGCCGAGGAGGAGTTGCTGGCCCGTCTGGCCGCGCGCATAGAAGGTGCGGGAAACCTGCGCACCACCGAAGGAACGATTGGCGAGAAGGCCGCCGTATTCGCGAGCGAAAGGTACGCCTTGGGCGACGCATTGGTCGATGATGTTGACAGAAACCTCGGCGAGGCGGTGGACGTTGGCCTCACGGGCGCGGTAGTCGCCGCCCTTGAGGGTGTCGTAGAAAAGGCGGTGAACGCTGTCGCCGTCGTTCTGGTAATTCTTGGCGGCGTTGATGCCGCCCTGCGCGGCGATGGAATGGGCGCGGCGGGGGCTGTCGTGGAACACAAAGGTCTCCACTTGGTAGCCGAGCTCGGCAAGAGTGGCCGAGGCCGATGAACCGGCGAGGCCGGCACCGACGACGATGATCTTGTATTTCCGCTTGTTGGCGGGATTAACCAGCTTGATCTCCGTCTTATACTTGCGCCATTTGTCAGCAAGCGGGCCGGAGGGAGTTTTGGAGTCGAGTTGGGCCATGACGGGAAAAGTTTAACGTTGGGCGATGGAGGCGGGAGCGGCGGCGATCACCTTGGCGGCATGAGTGCCGGCGGCGGGTTTGAGGAGGCCGGTCAAAATCGAGCCCGGGATGGCAAGGCTGCCGAGGGCGTAGAGCAAACAGAAGGCGGCGGCGGCTTTGCGGAGACAGCAGGACCACCGATGATTGCGCCAGCCGATCGTCTGGAACAGCGAATCGATGCCATGCAGGAGGTGAAACGCGAGCAGGCTGGTCGCGATCATATAGAAGATCGAGACGATGGGATTCGAAAAACCGAGGAAAACCATGCTGTAAACGTCGGCGACTTCCGAGCCCTTGGCGGCCAGCGGCACGCCAAACTCGCGGGCATCTTCCTGCATCGTCCACATAGGCAGACTGCTTTTGAAGGTGTCGTGACTGGCGACGCCGAGCGTGAACTGTGCGATGTGGTAGATGATGAAAGCGAAGACCACGATGCCGGTCATACGCATGGTGCGAGAAGCGAGCGTCGCCTGAATGACCTTGTTGACGCCGTAGCCAGCCGGGCCGCGGGCCTTGCTGTTTTCAAGGGTGAGCGCCATCGCCGCCCAGATATGAACCGCCACGGTGGCGAGCAGAACAAGCCGCACCAACCAAAGCAGCGGCCCGAGCGCCTGAAGAAAATGGGCGTAGCCGTTGATCTTGTCGGGCGAGCCGAAGATCTGGAGGTTGCCCACCAAGTGCCCGGCCGCAAAGCCGACGAGGATCACGCCGGTTACAGCCATTAGAAATTTTCGTCCAATGGACGATGTGAGGAGATTACCAATGAGGCTCATCGAAATAAATCAAGGTCTAGGTGGTCAGCAGGAGGCGGCCACCGAGGTGAACAAAGTGGCCCTGAAGGATGGGACCGTATGGGTGCCCAGCCCTCGTTGTAAAGCGAAGGCTTAAAACCAGTATAAAAAATTCGCTGCGTATTAGGCCGTCTAACTGATTTTAGAAGCTGAATCTGGTGTTGCGCGGGCAAATACGTCTCCCCCGTCTAGGCTAAGCTCCGTTTTCATATGTCCTGCAGAATTTGGCGGGATCACTTCGCCAGAGGCTTAAGGAGCGCGAATTTTCCGCTCGCCGCCGGTGCAATGAAACGGCGGCGAAACGCCACCACCCGCGAGCCGAAGCCGAGCACGTCCGCCAACGCCGCCTCGACGGATTGAGGCGCAACCTCGTCCGCTACATAATGGAAGTCCCACCGATTCTCCGTCGTCTGCACAAGACTGTAGTGCCAGCATGTGAAATCCGGCGGCAACGCCGCGTCGATCTCCGTCGGCGACACTAGGCTGCCGTCAGGCCGGAAATACACCCCGCCTTCACGCCCCAGCAAACGATAGCCAGTTGGCAAGCGGCGGACGATGTCACCCGTATGGTAACGCAACAACGGCATGGCCTCACGGTCCCGTGTCGTCACATAAATCCGAAACACTCCGGGCAAATCACGATAAGGCGCCAACTCGACGAAAACATTGCCATCTATTACTCGCGAATCGTCATGGAAAGCCCCGCCGATAAAAATATAACCAGCCTCGGTGGAACCATATAGGTCAACTTGGGGAGCGGGAAACACCTCGGCGATGCGATGACTGTGCTGCACGCTGGCCTTTCCGTAGGTGAGAATGACCACTTTGACGCTTGGCACCGTGACACGACGTTTTTTCACAGCGCGCGCCAGCAGCGCGAGGTAAACCGGCTCGCCTTCGATCACCTCAGGCTTGGTCGCCTGGAGTTCGGTAACGATGCGATCCCATTCGCTTTCGGGAAACACGAAGGGATCACTCGTAAGATTCAGGTAAACCGTTCCGTCAAAATAACGGTGGGGAAACGGCTGGTCTTCGTAAGGACAGATGTTGCTTGAGCAACCCACCGGCGCGAGCACGCACTTGCGATACGGCCGGTCCGCATACGGAGCGAGCAACGGATGAGCACGATAGGCGCGCGCAGTCTGAGCGTTCCACCAGCCATTCTCCATGATCACTGTCATCGGCGATTGGGTGGTCCCGCCCGTGGACTCGTATTCAAATTTCCGATCCACGAGGCCGCGCTCGATCACCGCATAATCCGCGAAAAACGCCTGATGGCCCCGCTCAACAATCTCTTTTTTTGAAAGCGTCGGGATCTCGCGGTAGCACGACCACTGCAGCGGGGCGGAGTGCAGGGCGTAACGCTGCGCATAGAGCGGGCTACGCTCGTAAATCTTGCGAATTTCCGACTCAAGCAGGGCAGGGAGATGGCCGCCAGAAATAGACTCCAAAATGGCCGGATGATTGGCAAACGTGAGTGCGGACGACATTGCGGTTGAGTTCAGAAGCTAGCCTGACTCCTGACTCTGTCAAACGGCGCCAGCGGGAAAAGCTACCCTTCGGGTTGTCGATGTGCCGCTTTTAATTCCGCCCATCGCGGAGAGAACAACAGCAGACCGTTGAGTACCAGCGAATGCGTGATACGCCCAGAGTGCGCCCACTCATAAGCTTCGTCCACCGGAAGCGTTCGCACCTCGATCTCCTCATCCGCATCCCACTCCAGCGAAGCCGTGCGGACCGCGCCTTCCACCAAAACGAGATGACAGGTATTGTTTAAAATCGCCGGGTTGGGCTTTACGCTGCCAAGTAGTCGGGAGGTCGATCCCACAAAGCCTGTTTCCTCCTGCAACTCTCGCACCCCCGCCGCCACGGGATCTTCGCCTCGCTCGATCACCCCGCCGGGAATCTCCCACGAAAAAGCATCCGCGCCGAAGCGAAACTGATTCACAAACACGAGACGGTGATCCGGCGTCAGCGCGATGACATTAACCCAGTCGGGCGCGTCAATGACGACAAACTCGCGCAGCGTTTTACGGATCGGATGACGATAGTTCACGCCGCACACATCGAAGATGCGAGTATGCGCCAATACGCGACTGGCTCCTTTTTCCCAGCGGGACGGAGGAACGGGACTCATGGGCAAAAAAAACCTCCCGACCGATGAAGGCGGGGAGGTGAATAAAGATTAAATCAATGTCCGCTTACTTCTTGGCGGGCAGCTTGATCTTCTGGCCGACCTTGAGCTTGCCGGAGTCAACTCCGGGATTGACCGCCTGCACATCAGCCAACGTGGTGCCATGAGCGCGGGCGATCTTTGCGAACGTGTCGCCGGCTTTGATCACATATTCATCGGGACCGGCGACAGCGGGTTCTTTAGAACCGGCTTTGCCAGCCTTGACGGGAGCCTTGGCAGACTCCTGAACCTTGGTGATCTCACCACGGATGTTACCCAGCTCTTGGGCGACTGACGTAAACGCGTTCTGCGTGTCCGTTGCGAGCTTGTTGACGCTGCTGTTGGCCTTGTCGGCGGCAGTCGCGGCACTGGCGGCTTTGCCTTCGGCATCGTCGATTTTGGAGACCTGTTGCTCGATTTGAGCACCCAGTTCTTTTTTAGCCGAGGAGATCTTGGCTAGGGCGACGCCAGCAAGCACGAGGGCCAGCACGCCAACAATAACGCCAGCGACCGGAAGGTAACTGTTATTTTCACGAGAGATGGTATCCATTTAAATAAAATAAGTTTGAAATTGATAGTTAGGTGGAAACTCTAGGCTAAGCAAGCAGAGAGTATATGAGTTTTTAACGTTTCATAACTTCAAAGAGATTACATTGACACGCAGGTGGGGTTGGGAACCTTATGACCGCTCGTTCGGGGTGTAGCTTAGTCTGGTAGAGCGCCTGGTTTGGGACCAGGAGGTCGCAGGTTCGAATCCTGTCGCCCCGACCATTTTATTAATTTTCACAGACAAGTATGTCTGAAAATTGATCCCACTGGAGGCATAGGGCCGAAAGAACGAGCCAGAAGCGGCCTCAAGTTATCCGGTTATTCCGATTGGTTGGCGCGCAACATTGCCGCGCGCTGCATCCACTGACCGGAAGGGTCAATCGCACTCACTTGGCCAGCCCATTTGGCAGAATCGGCGGAACGACCAGTTTCGGTTGCAAGCGCAGCCAGCATATAGGCCGCCTCGGCACGAATCCCTTTAATGAGCGCGAGATCACCGACCAATTGCTTCAGCGCAGCTTCGCCTTCCGTGGGCTTACCGGCCTGCAAGAGCGATACCGCTGAGCCAAGACGGGCGCGTTGACCAAAGATCGTTCCACCGAGAACTCCGGCGGCTTTTTCGTAACCAGACTGGGCATCGGCGAAATGACCGGACGCATAAGCGTTATCGGCAAGGTGGAGCTGGGCGACACCGGCTAGCTGATGGGTGCCGTGCTCTGCAATAAAGGTCTTGAGCTGGGCGTCTGTCGAAGCCGCGGCATAAGCGGCAGCAATGTCCCTTTCATGCTTGGCGGTATAAATCTCGTAACCGCCCTTGGCCAGAACCGCCAGCAGGACGAGCACGCACACGGTCAGCACCGACTTGGAATTTTTCGCCCAAAACAGAGCCAGACGATCCTCAAAACTGGGAGCGATGTAGTTTTCATCGACCGGCACGAGATTGCGGTCGTCACCGGCGGGAGAGGAAGGAGCAGCGTTGGGCGGAGTCATGGGCATGGCTTGAGCGTTGGTAAACCTTCACCGGAACAGATACCATGCAGGGCGTAAAGCAGGGAGTTCCAATAAAATTCCCTGAGGTTTTCCTCAGGGAGGAGTTTATTATGTAATCATAAGTGTTACGATTTATGTGTCCGTGTTAAGCGTCGGTTGGTTTTTGTTGAAGACGGCCCCCTCTACATCCGGGATTGCAAAGTCGGGCGTTTAGGAGAGGCTTCGACCTTTAACCCGTTCATTCATGCTACGAAAGATTATCACGAAGCTGCGCGATAAGTTCGCTTCTTCGCCCAAGGCCAAGCCGGTGACGTCCGGCGGTCATCCTGCTTACGGTAAAACCAAACCCGCGGCGTCTGCCCCTCGTTACGAAGCGCCACGCGAGCGCGGGTCCAAGCCGGCGCAGGGTGGTCACTCATCGGGTAAACTTGCTCATGGTAGTGGGCGTGGTCCCAGTCAAGGACAGCAAAGCCGCGGTGGCTACGAAGGCTCGCGTCCGCGTAAGGATCATGGCGCACGCAACGGCGTTGGTTTACAGTCGTCTCGCCCAGCAAAACCAGAGCGCCCTGTCATCGACCAGTCGTTCGATGGTCCAAGCCGCGCGCCGATAAAGCCGGTTTCCGCAGTGGTCGTTCCTCCGCAGGATAACGCGTTTTCCAAGCTCGGTCTTAACGATGCGCTCGCGTTTGGCGTGACTGAAATGGGTTACGCCGAGCCTACGCCAATTCAGACACAGGCGATCCCCGTGATTCTTTCTGGCAAGGATGTCATCGGTTCCGCCCAAACGGGCACGGGCAAGACCGCGGCATTTGCCCTTCCGATCATTCACAAGCTCGGTTCTCACGGGAAAATGCGCGTTTTGGTGCTCGAACCCACACGCGAACTTGCGTTGCAGGTTGAGGAAGCGTTTCAGAAATTTTCAAAATACACCGACATTACCGCGACCGTCGTTTATGGCGGCGTTGGCTACGGCAAGCAACGTGATGACCTTCGGCGCGGCATTGATGTGCTCGCGGCCACACCCGGCCGTCTGCTCGACCACATGGAGCAGGGTGACGTGAAACTGGGTGACATTGAGATTCTCGTCCTTGATGAGGTGGATCGCATGCTCGACATGGGCTTCTTGCCCGACGTGAAGCGCATCATTCAAAAATGCCCCCAGGCGCGGCAGACTTTGTTTTTTAGTGCCACGATGCCTCCGGAATTGGCGCAGCTTTCGAGTTGGGCGCTACGCGAACCCGTGGAAATCAAGATCGGGCAGCGTCGTTCTCCTGCCGAGACGATCGCCCATGCGTTCTATCCGGCCGTCGCCTCGCAAAAGTTTGATCTTTTGATCGAGCTGCTTAGGCGCACCGATTTTAAGAGCATCATTATTTTCACGCGTACCAAGATGGGCGCCGACCGCATCGCGCATCGTCTGCAGGCGGAGAAACATTCCGTCGGAGTCATTCATTCCGATCGTAACCAGCGCGAGCGTGTCGAGGCATTGCAGGGGTTTAAGGATGGCAGGTTTGAAGTGCTCGTCGCCACCGACATCGCGGCGCGCGGCCTCGATATCGCCGGGGTGTCGCATGTCATCAACTACGACGTGCCGGAAAATCCCGAGGACTATGTGCATCGCATCGGCCGCACCGGTCGCGCCCATGCCTCGGGCGACGCATTTACCCTCGTGACCGAGGATGACGTGCGAGACGCCCGATCCATTGAGCGTTTCATCGGTGCAACGATCGAGCGCAAAAAGCTCGATGGATTCCCTTACGTTTATTCGGCGCTCTTCGATGAGAAGGCGCTTGCCGAGGCAGCAGCCCCTGAGAAGCCAAAAAGTCGACTTATGCGTGGCGCCCGGCGCTGATTATCCCAAAGTTTTGGACGTCGGGCGGAGAACCGTTGCTCTCGATCCGTCCTTCTCAATCCTGTGAAAGGGGTGGTGTTCGTATTTGTTTAATTGTCATTCGCGCTTGGCGGAAGAATCGTAACGGGGCTGCCAAATCCATTCGTGCGTCGACTTGCTTTTATCATCGTTGTGCTGGTCATCGGTCTGCCGGGAATCACGCGGGCCGATCTTTCGCATTTTCCTGCCGAGTGGTTTACGAGACCGCCCACACCGGAGCGAATCAAGGCGATCATGGCCGCGGCGACGGACCAAGGATGGGCACCGCTGGCCGACGATCTTTATACTGGTGCGACGGGTGCCTTTGAGCACGGGCAGGTTGATATGGCCGAGGCTTGGTATTATGTCGCCGCGTGGTCCGATTTGTTGGGCCGGTCACAGGCTGTGGTTGGCCGGCAGTGGTTGGAATCGGTGGAGAAGGCGCATCTGTTGAATCCTAATGTTCCCCGGGATCTGTCCGCTTCGCTGCCGGACGAGCCGCTGGCCAAGCTGCTCTCCGCCGACATCACGGCGTGGTTGCTGGGCGAACGCGTATTCTCGGCGTCGTTCTTCAACCAGCTTTCACCTTACGATTACCTGCCTGGCGTGTTGGCGAACTTGAAGCTGTTGCGCGAGGCCGATCCACGGCGCTTTGCGTCCTACGCCCAACTCGCGATGGCCATCGCGTTGGTTTACGATTCGCCGCCGCCGCCACGCTGGCCTCACGGTCAGGTGACGGCCAAGGCGTTGCCACGCACGCTGCCGCGTCCGCTCGACGCGTTTAATTTTTTCGTCGATAGCGATCTGCATGGAGCGACGTTGCAAAAGTTGGGAACGCTGTCGGTGTCCGACCTCAAATTCATGGTCGATCTCGCGGCTCCTTTTCCGGAGCTTCTCTGGGCGCAAAAGTCGGTCCGGTGCACCTTGGCGCAACTTCCCCAAAGCTACAGCATGGTGCGTTATCGCACGGATCGGTTGGAAGCGCAGACTTATTTGTGGCCGGGGGATTCCTATGATCTGCCGCGCATTTTCAGCGAGGGCGGGATTTGCGTGGATCAAGCGTATTTCGCCACGCAGGCGGGCAAGGCTCGAGGCGTGCCCACGTTGCTTTTTTCCGGCGAGGGACAGGACGGGCGGCATGCGTGGTTTGGTTATCTCGGCAGCAACCAGCAGTGGGTGTTCGACGCCGGTCGGTATGCGGAGCAGCGCTTTGTGACCGGAGTAGCCTATGATCCGCAGACTTGGGCTGAACTTTCCGATCATGATCTTAAGTTCTTGTCGGAAGGATTTCGCAAACTGCCGCCTTATCAACAATCGCGGCAGCAGGAGCTGTTTGCCGCGCACTTTCTGCAAATCGGACGGAAGAAGGAGGCCGCCGCCTCCGCCCGCAAAGCCGTCGGCTACGAGCGGCGCAACGTTGACGCGTGGGACACCTTGATCGCCGCGTCCAGCGATGCCGACATCAAGGCGCGAGAGGCTTTGTTGCGCGAGGCCGCGATGGCGCTTCAACTATACCCTGATCTTAATGCCCGTTTCGTCCGGGCGTTGGTCGCCAGTCTGCGCAGTCGGGGCGAGACGAGCGCGGCCGACTTCGAGGAGCGCTCAATCGCCCGAAAAAACAAGTCGGACCGCAGCGATTTTGGCGTTGATCAGGCTGTGAAAACGATATCCCGCGTGATCGGCAACAATACCCCGATTCTTGAGCAATTGCATGTTTACCGGCAGGTGCTCGAGCAATATGGCCAAGGTTCAGGGATGGCTTTTTATGATCAAGTCGTGCGCCCGTTTGTCGGCGAACTTGTGAAGCAGGGCCGTTCCGCCGAAGCGAAGGGAGCGGTCATGCAAGCCCGCACGGTGTTGAAGCCCGAGCCTGATTCTCAGATGGATCTCGAAATGAAAATGCTGCTCAAGAATCTGCACTGACGCGGCATGGCTGATCAACGGGGCGTTTTAGGCGGAGCGGAGCGAGCGGCGGCGACCGATAAAAATGCAGCCAGCGCCGGTTCCGGTTTGGCGACGGTTTTCCATCCTAGCACGAGCCGACTTTCCGGCGTCGGGCCTTCCAGAGGGCGGAACACGACCTCTGGCGGAAGGTGGCGCGCCTCCGATGGGCACATGAACGTAGCGCCTATGCCCGCGCGCACAAAGCCCACGCCGTTGGCGCGCGGCCAGACTTCCTCGGCGATGCGTGGCGTCACCCCGATTCGCGAGAAAGCCGACAGCACACGGTCGTAAAATCCCGGGTTGTGCGCCCGAGGAAACAACACGAACGGCGTTGAGGCCAGTTCGCGCAAGCGCAGCACGGATTTAGAGGCGAGGGGATGGTCGGCGGGGAGGAGCACGCCGTTTTTTTCGCGTAACAACAGGCGCGTTTTCAACCCTGGCGTGGATGCGTCGGGATGGAAAAAACCGCACGCCAGCTCGCCGGATTGTAACGCGCCGAGCTGAACCGCCGTGGGAGATTCGCTCAGTTCAAGGCGGATGCCGGGAAATTTACGGTGAAACTCACGCAGGATGCCCGGCAAAACTGTCGCCATGGCCAGACCGGTGAAGGAGACCTTGAGATGTCCGGTTTCACCCCCGGCCAGAGCCCGCAGTTCGGCGGGCAGTCCGTTGAGTGCGCGGAGCAAGGGATCGGTGCGTTCCAGCAGGGCCTTGCCTGCCGGGGTCAACTCCACGCGCCGCCGTGAGCGTGTGAAAAGGGACACCCCTAGCGCCACCTCCAATTGCGCTATCTGACGACTCAGCGCAGGTTGGGCGACCGCCAGAACTTCCGCCGCCTTGCGAAAATGCAGCTGCCTCGCGACCTCGCGAAAGTAAACGAGGTGCCGCAGATCGTAATCAAATTGATACTCACGAGGCATCACCAGTGATTAAACAAGTATTTCCGCGTCATGCAACTCTCTGGTATGATGTCGTCCGTATCGGTTGGTGGCGGCGGGAATCATCCCGCAGTCTCAACCTTTTCAAACATGCCTAAATCACTCTTCCAAAAAGTCTGGGACGCACACACTGTCCGCACGCTGGCCAACGGCCAGACCCAGTTGCTCATTGGCACGCACCTCATTCACGAGGTAACCAGCCCGCAGGCCTTCGGTATGTTGCGCGATCTCGGCCTCAAGGTCCTCATGCCGCACCGCACTTTTGCGACGGTCGATCACATCGTCCCCACCGATCAGTTGGTCGAGCCCTATGCCGATCCGCTTGCGCAGGCCATGATGGACGAGATCCGCAAGAACTGCGCCGACTATGGTGTCACCTTCTTTGATCGCGCCTCCGGCAAGCAGGGCATCGTGCACATCGTCGGTCCCGAGCAGGGCATTACTCAGCCCGGCACGACCATCGCTTGCGGCGACTCCCACACCTCCACTCACGGAGCGTTTGGCGCGATCGCGTTCGGCATCGGCACGAGTCAGGTGCGCGACGTTCTCGCCACGCAGACCATGGCCCTCGGGGCGCTCAAGGTCCGTCGCATCGAGGTCAACGGAAAACTGCGTCCAGGCGTTTATGCGAAGGACGTCATCCTTCACATCATCCGCACCCTCGGCGTTAACGGCGGCACGGGTTTCGCCTACGAATATGCCGGCAACGTATTTGCCGGTTTCACCATGGAAGAGCGCATGACCGTGTGCAACATGTCTATCGAGGGCGGCGCGCGTGTCGGCTACGTCAATCCCGACGAAACCACCTTTGCCTACCTCAAGGGTCGTCCTTACTCGCCGAAAGGCGCCGCTTGGGACGCCGCCGTCACCCATTGGAAGTCCTTTGCTTCCGACGCCAACGCGACCTACGACGACGTTGTTAAAATCAACGCTGCCGACATCGCGCCCACCGTCACTTGGGGCATCAATCCCGCTCAGGCCATCTCCATCACCGAGAATATCCCGAGTCCTGAGACCGCCACCTCCGACGACGACAAGGTCGGTATCATCGAGGCGCTCGCCTACATGAAGCTGCCCGCTGGCGCCCCGATCAAGGGGACCAAGATCAGCGTCGCCTTCCTCGGCTCCTGCACCAATGGCCGTCTCTCCGACTTCCAGGAAGTCGCCAAATACATCAAGGGCCGCAAGGTTGCCCCCGGGGTCAAGGCCATCGCCGTCCCCGGCTCGCAGATCGTCGGTCTCCAGTGCGAGAAGCTCGGTCTCGACAAGATCCTCGTCGAGGCGGGCTTCGAGTGGCGCGCCGCCGGCTGCTCGATGTGTCTTGCGATGAATCCCGACAAACTCGTGGGCGACCAGCTTTGTGCCTCGTCCTCCAACCGCAACTTCAAGGGCCGTCAGGGCTCCACCACCGGTCGTACGGTGTTGATGAGCCCGCTCATGGTCGCCGCCGCCGCCGTCACCGGCGTGGTCTCCGATGCTCGCGAGGTCTTTCACGTCGTGAACAGCTAAACCGCCAACCACCTTCCTAAAATGGCACTCGCAAAAATAACCTCCGTCACCGGCCGCGCCGTCAACGTCCCCGGCAACGATATCGACACCGACCGCATTATTCCCGCGCGTTTCATGAAATGCGTCGTGTTTGATGGGCTCGGCGAATTCCTCTTCAACGACGTCCGCCGAAATCTCGACGGCACCGAGAAACCGCACCCGCTCAACGAAGCCCGCTTCAAGAAGGCCACCATCCTCCTTTCCGGGGCGAACTTCGGTTGTGGTTCCTCCCGCGAGCACGCTCCGCAGGCCATCGCCAAATACGGGTTGAAGGCGATCATTGCCGAGAACTTTGCCGAGATATTCTTCGGCAACAGCACCACGCTGGGCATTCCGTGCGTGACCGCCGCCCGCGAAGATATCGCCAAGATCGCCGCCGCCGTGGAAGCCGATCCCAAAACCGATGTCACCATCGATCTTGTGGAGCTCGAAGCCCGCTTCGCCGGCCAGTCCGTCAAGATCGCCCAGCGTGAATCTGCCCGTGACGCCCTCGTCAACGGTCGCTGGGACGCCATCGGCGAGCTCATCGACGGCAAGGCCGATGTGTTGAAGACGGCCGCCACGCTGCCTTATCTGGCGGCTTGAGAATTGCTGACATCACCGTAACCAACCGGCAGGCTTTGCGGGCCAGCCGGTTTTTTGTGAACTTAATCCGACAATCGGCGTCATAACAGCACCACTCACCATGTTTCTAGCCGTCATCGATATCTTCAAAGGCGCCGACATCCTGATCTATCCGCTCGCGGTGTGCTCGATCGCGCTGGTCTTCATCCTCGTCGAGCGTTCCTACGCCCTGCGCAAGTCCGCGATCCTGCCCGACGATCTCGTTGACGCGATTGTGGCCGGCAAGCCCGTGGCGGGCGGCAACTATTCTGTGCTCGCCCGCGTGGTGGGCTTTGCCGAGCAGCACCCGAACGATCCGGACGCGGTAAAGGCCTTCGCCCGCCTTGAGATTGTGCGCATGGAGCGCGGGGTTCCCTATCTTGATGTCATTTACGCCGGCGCACCGCTCATTGGGCTCACCGGCACGGTATGGTCGCTCATTCGCGTGTTCTCCAGCGTCACGGGCGACAACGGCCTGCCCGATCCGGCGAAATTCACCAGCGGCGTGTCGCTCGCGCTTTCGGCCACGGTGATCGGCCTTATCATCGCCGTCCCCGCGCTGGTGGGCGGCGGCATCCTCCAGCGCCGCGTCGAGAAATTTGCCGCTCAACTGGACGTGCTGCTGGAACGCATCCTCGCCCGCAGCTCAGTGAAATGACGTCCATGAGCGGACTTTATCAACGTCGGCGCAATCGCCCAGCGCTCAATCTCGTGCCGCTCATCGACGTGCTCGTGATGATCGTGTTTTTCGCGTTCGTCACGATGCAGTTTCGCACCGCCGCCACGCTCAATCTCACGCTGCCCAAGGTCGAGACCGCCGGTAAAAACGATCTCGCTCAAACCATCACCATAGGGATCGATAACAAAGGAATTTTTTCTTTTAACGGAACCGGCGCCACCCCGGACGAGCTCAAAACGGCGCTTCAAAAGCAGGGACAAATGGACAAGACGATCCCGGTGCTGATCCGGGCCGATGAAAACACCGAGCTGAAAAAACTCACGTTTGTCATGGATAAATGCCGGGAGGCGGGACTCAACAAGTTCAGGCTGCAAAGCCGCTGAAATATGCCATGTTCTCGGCATGGTTAAAAAAATCATCATCACCGGGGTCACCCGTGGTCTTGGCCGTGCGCTGGCCGAGGAGTTTATCCGGCTCGGGCACATTGTCGCCGGCTGCGGTCGCGGATCCGATGGCATTCTTGATCTTCGCTTCAAATATTCCGCACCGCATAGCTTTGATGTGGTTGACGTGTCCAATCCGACCAAGGTCGGTATCTGGGGAGCCAAGACCATGGGCTTCGGCGAGACCCCGGATTTGCTCATCAACAACGCTGCGATCATGAACGCGCCTGCGCCGTTATGGGAGGTTCCATCCGAGGAGTTCGCCAGACTGGTCGATATCAACATCACAGGCGTGGCCAATGTCATTCGCGAGTTTGTGCCGGCGATGGTCGCCGCGAGAAAAGGCGTGATCATCAATCTTTCCTCCAGCTGGGGCCGCGGTGTTTCGCCCAAGGTCGCGCCCTATTGTGCGAGCAAGTGGGCCGTCGAAGGGCTCACCAAGGCGCTCGCCGAGGAGCTGCCCGAAGGCATGGCCGCGATTCCGCTTAGTCCCGGTGTGATCGACACCGATATGCTGCGCCTGTGCTGGCCCGAGGGGGCCGAAGGCCATGCCAAGGCGGAGACGTGGGCCAAGGTCGCCGCGCCGTTCATCCTCCAGCTCGGATCCAAGGACAACGGCCAGAGCCTGACGGTTGCCGGATTTGAAGGTTAGCAGCGGCCTTGTTTCATCTGGCAACTTGCTGTTGACCTCAATTCATCCTGCAATCCCTGCAACCGATCAACAAACACTTCCCTTGAAAACCACGATTCCTGACGCGCTCAAAGCCGACATTCCTGTCAATACATGGGGCAAGCTCTTCGCCGCCACGCCGGTGATCATGACGGTGGTTGCGACCATGCTCGCCGGCCTTGCTTCCAGCGAGATGACCCGCGCTCAATACGACCGTTCGCTCGCAGCCCAGCAGCAATCGAAGGCGGGCGACCAGTGGAGTTTTTTCCAGGCCAAAAAACTTCGCAGCGCGCTTCAACGCAACACACTCGATATGGTGGAGAGCACCGCCGAGGTGCATCCGCTCGACGGAGCTGCGCTCGCTGCGCTGCTCGCCGAAACTCCGGCGAATGAAGTGCTGGCGTCAGCCGCCGGCAATCAGGCGTTGGGCGCATTGCAAAGTGGTGAATTACCCAAACTGGGAGCCACCCCGGCGATTGATCCCAAGGTCAAGACAGCTCTCGACGCCCTCCATGCATCCCGTCCCGATTCCGATGTTCTCACGCTGCTGGTTTCAGTGCCGGAGAAGACATTGGCGTCATCCCTTCAGCAGGCACAGGACTATGCGTTGTCGTTCGACGCCGCCACCGCGCCATTGAGTCAAACGATTGATTCGCTGGAAAAGCAGCTGGCCAAAACCAAATCGCTGTTGCCCGTGCCTGACGCCTCCGTCACCGCATTAAGCCGCGATTTCACCGCCGCCCGTCTGCGCTACAATTATCTGCGCTACGACACCGATGCGCGCCTGAACCAGGCGGTGGCCAATATTTATGAACTTCAGGTCCGCAAGAGCAACGTCTCCGCCGAGCGGCATCACAATCGCAGCCAGCGTTTTTTCTTCGGCATGCTCGCCGCGCAGATGGGCGTGATCATCGCGACGTTCGCCATGGCCGCGAAGCAGCGTAATCTGCTCTGGTCGCTCGCGGCCGGTGCAGGTGTCATCGCCATCGCTTTCGCCGTCTACGTTTACCTCTACGTCTGATTCACACCGACTGGGTAGCGCATGATAAAAAGCCGGCTTTTCAGGCCGGCTTTTTTTGGGAGTTCTTCAGCAGGGGAGCTCGACGTGCGGGTCGATGTCCGCTTCGTAGTCGATGCCGGGGAAGTCGAAACCAAAGAGTTTCAAGAACTCGCTGCGGTAGCCGGCGATGTCGGTGAGGGAGGAGAGGGTTTCAGTATTCACCTGAGGCCAGAGCTTGGTAACCTCGGCTTGGATCTCGGGCCGCATTTCCCAATCGTCGATGCGCACACGACCGGCGTTGTCGAGTACGAGGCCGGTGCCTCCATACATCTGGGTGCGGAAGAGGCGGTCGATCTGTTCGATGCAACCTTCGTGGGTCCCCTTCGCCTTCATGATTTTGTAGAGAAGCGAAATGTAGAGAGGCACGACCGGGATGGCCGAGCTGGCTTGGGTAACGAGCGCCTTGTTGACCGAGATGAAGGCGCGGCCGTAGCCGTGGGCCTTGAGGGTGGCGTCGATGGCCTTGGCGGCGCGCTCGAGATCGTTTTTCGCGAGGCCGATAGTGCCGTTCTTGTAAACGGGCCAGGTCAGTTCGGGCCCGATGTAGGAGTAGGCGACAGAGGTCGCGCCGGGAGCGAGGAGCTTGGCTTCGTCGAGGGCGTTGATCCACATTTCCCAGTCTTCGCCACCCATGACGGCGCAGGTGTCAAGGATCTCGGCGGGAGCGGCGGGCTCGATGGTGATGTTGCTGACGATCCCCTTGTCGGTATCGACGGTCTTGTTGGTATACGGCTGGCTGACGGGCTTGAGGCAGGACTTATGGGTGACACCGGTCTTCGGGTGCGTGCGGCGAGGGGAGGCAAGGGAGTAGACGACGAGATCAACCTGCCCAAGGTCGCGTTTGATGGCGGCGATAACTTCCGTCTTGAGAGCATCGGAGAAGGCGTCGCCGTTGAAATTCTTGGCGTAGAGGCCGGCTTTCTTGGCGGCTTTGGTGAAGGCGGCGGTGTTATACCAGCCTGGGGTGGCGGTCTTGTCGGGCTCGGAAGGACGCTCAAAGAAAACGCCGATGGTGGCGGCGCCGGAACCAAAGGCGGCGCCGATGCGCGAGGCGAGGCCGTAGCCAGTCGACGAACCGATCACGAGAACCTTCTTTGGGCCGTTCTTGAGGGGACCCTTGGCCTTCACGTAGTCGATCTGCTCCTGAACATGCGCGGCGCAGCCGACAGGATGGGCGGTGATACAGACAAATCCACGGACTTTGGGTTTGATGACCATAAAGGCGTGGAGTTTCGCGGCGGCGGCGCGGGTGACAAGGCGCAAGTTACAGGTGGGAAGGAATGTTGGCGGGGTAGCGACTTGCTTGAACGATGACTGGAAGCAGTCGTTAGCCTTGAAATCACACCAATCATACCTGCGTAAGGCGCTGACTTCGCGCTTGCTGCACAATATTACGCCGCAGACGGACCATCGCCTGCATGCGCGGCTCCTCCCTGCCCATGATCAAGCTGTCGGCAGAAAGCGGGCGATTCTGGCCAGCACGCGTTCGCGTCCTAGCACCCGGAACATACCGGTAAGGCTTGGGCCAACGTTGGTGCCAGACACCGCCAGCCGAGCAACCGATTGGTAGTCGCCGAACCCGAGACTCGTCCGCGCAGCCAAGGCCTTGATCGCCTCCTCGATCGCCGTGTCGCTCGAAAAATCTGTTGTCGCCAGCGTCTCCGCCAGCTCCACGAGTCGCGCCTTCGGTTCGCCCTTGGCCAGCACTTTTTCGCGCACCTTGGCATCAACCGCAAAATTCTCCGTAAAGAAATAGGCGGTGTAGGGGGGCAGTTCTTCGAGCGTCTTGATCTTCGGCTGGCTCAGCAACATGACATCGCGGAAGTAACCCGGATCGGCGGCCAGCGCCGCCGTTGCCTGTGCGCGCTCAAGCTGGGCACGCGCCAGATTCACGAAGCGGTCGGCAGGCTGCTCCAGGAGATAAACCATGTTCATGTGCGCGAGCTTCTTGTCGTCAAAGCGCGCATTGCTCTGGTTCACGGCGGGCAGATCGAAAAGACGAATGATTTCCTCGATGGGCATTTTCTCGCGGTCGCCGCCGGGATTCCAACCGAGCAACGAGAGGAAGTTGACCAGCGCCTCCGGCAGATAACCGCGCTTCCGATAGTCCTCAATGAGCGCACCCTGGTCGCGTTTCGACATCTTGCCCGGACCATTTTGTTTCAGGATAAGCGGAATGTGCGCGTAAACCGGCACCGGCGCGCCGAAGGCCTTGAACAACTCGACGTGCTTGCTCGTGTTGGACAGGTGGTCCTCGCCACGGATCACGTGCGTGATCTTCATCGCGATATCATCGACCACATTCACGAGATGAAAGACCGGATTGCCGTCTGAACGCACGATCACGAAGTCCTCGTCCTCGACTCGCTCTACACGTCCGCGAATCTGGTCCTCGATAACGGCAGGCGTATTCGCCACCTTGGTGACGGTTTTTTTGCGGTGGTCGTCGTAAACCTCGGAACGCTCGCCGAGGAGCTTGAACCACACGGCGCCGTCCTTTTCATAGGTGCGACCGGCGGCGGTAAGTTTCGCGAGGTATGCTTTGTAGATGTCTCCGCGCTCGCTCTGGCGATACGGGCCGTAGTTGCCGCCGATCTTCGGGCCCTCGTCCCACGTCATGCCCAGCCAGGTGAGGCTGTCGTAGATGAGATCGAGAAACTCCTCGCTGTTGCGGGCCTGGTCGGTGTCTTCAACGCGCAGCACAAACACACCGCCGGTGTGGCGGGCGTAGAGCCAGTTGAACAACGCCGTGCGGGCGCTGCCGATGTGGAAGAAACCGGTGGGACTGGGAGCGAAGCGGACGCGAACCTGGGACATGGTGATAATAGACTCTTGCGGCTTGAGGCGCGTGCAAAAGGTTATCAAGAAACATCCCGTGCCCACTGTCAAAGCCTCCGCGCACCGCATTACCCCACCGGTGGCGACGGTGACCACGGCGTTGGGCGCGTTGGTGTCAGCTCGGGCGCGGTGATGCCCATCCGCTCGGCGCAAAACGCCCGCATATCTGCGGCCAGCGGCGCGTGAAACACCATCGGCAGGCCCGCCGGATTGAGGTCAATCTCCGCGCAGTGCAATGCCTGACGCGAAAGCAATAATTTCTCCGCCAACGCGGGCGTCCATCCGTGGTCGATAAAATCAAGATAGCAACGGTCGCTCGGACCGTAGATTTTGTCGCCCACCACCGGATGCCCCAGCCATTGAGCGTGCGCCCGGATCTGGTGCTTGCGCCCGGTTTCCAAGACGGCCTCGACGAGCGAAAACCCATTGCCCGCCGCCAAAGGCTTGAAGTGCGTGATCGCGCTCTGCGAGCCCGGCCCGGCGCTCACCGCGCTCTTGATAAACACCGGGCTGCGCACGTCCGGCCCGAGAGGTTGATCTACCGTCACTCCCTCGCTCAACTGGCCCCACACGATGGCCTGATAACGTTTTCCCACGCGCCGCTCCTGCATCGCCTTCTGCAGGCGTGACGCCATGCGGGAGTCTTTGGCGAGGATAATCACGCCGCTCGTCTCGCGATCCAGACGAAAGACCAGATGCACCGTGGGGAGTTGCGTGTATTCGCGGACGGCGCCGACGAGACTCGACCACGGACCGGCCTTCGACGGATGGCACACAACGTCGCCCGGCTTGCTTAGCACCAACAACCGTTCGTCCTCATGAACAATCCATGTGGGCAACTCCTCGGGCGCAATCATGCGCACCGTGCCCTCGCGCGGCGCACCGCGAGGCGGCCAGGCGCAGGCGCGGATCGGATACTCCTCTGCTGGGCCGTTGTTCACGATCCCTTCCTCTGCAAACGATACCGCTTCAAGAGCTTTTCACCGAGCCAAGTGGCCAGCGTCTTGGGCAGCTTGGACGCGATGGCCGCCATCACCTTGTTCTTCCAACCGGTGACGACGAGCGCCCGGCTCTTTGTGAGCGCATCCAGTGCTTCAAGCACCACGGCCTCGCTTGTTTGCCCCAAGGAATTCGCCACCGTTCCCTCCTTGAGCCCCGCCCTGCGGAAAAACGCCGTCGAAGTCGGCCCCGGGCATAACGCCATCGCCCGTACGCCGGTTCCGCGCAGTTCCTCGTTCAGCGCGAGGCTCCAATGCAGGACAAAGGCCTTGGTCGCGCCATAGGTTGCGAGGTAGGGAGTAGGCTGAAACGCCGCCGTCGAAGCCACGGTAATGATCGCTCCTCCACGCACCTTTAGCATCGGCAATAACCGACCGGTCAACTCCACGACGGCACGCACGTTGACATCAATCATCCCAAGATGCTGGGCCAGCTCGACCTCGGCGAATCGTCCATACGACCCAAAACCACTGTTGTTGATGAGTAAAACCGGACCCTTCGGAGCGTTCACAACAAGCAACCGTAATACTTCCTCCGCCGCGGTCTGAATCGCCTTGGTGTCCGACAAATCACACGGAACATGGCGCAGGTTAAGCTTTCCAATATTTATGTCAGGAACGCTACGTGAGAGATTGCAAATGACCATGCCGGGATGCAGCTTTGCCATTGTCTCAATGAATGATTTTCCAATGCCGGAAGATCCGCCGGTCAGGACGACGGCCCCATACCTTGCGAGTTCTTCGCTTAGCGGAGCACTCGGTGAAGAAGGAGTTTTCATTTTAGGCTAGGGATTAACCAACAACAATACGCAGTCATGAACAGACAAAATCATACGCACGAGCTCATCGTCTCGGGGATTCACCTCGAACTGTCCCAATCCCTCAAAGTGTTCGTCCAGGAAAAAGCGGAACGATTGTTCCGCCATCAGGAGCGCATCATGCGCATTCGCGTCGAATTGGAATGCGACCCGAAACAGGCCGTCTCCAACCGATTTACCGCCAAGGGGCACATCCAGATGCACGGGCCAGACATGAACGCCTCCGTGTCAGCTGACGAATGTCACAAGGCCACCGCCATGTTGATCGACAAACTCGATCGTATGCTCGAACGCCGCGCCCGCATGTTCAAGGCACGGCGCAGTCACGCACGAGTAGCCGATCTCAATCTGGAACTCGGATTTCCCCAGACCATTTAAACCGGCGCGTGCGGGTTCGTCCATGGAAGATGGACCCGCCCCCGGCGGCGCAGGAGGCTGTTTGTTGGATCACATGTATCCCAGTCCGGCCCTGTCGGTGTAGATATTGGTCGTTAGGTTTGTGTCATAGTGGCCTATGGTTGGTGGGGCGTTTATTTGCCGCTTGGCGCTTCCCCGCCGACCATGGCGTGAATTTTCTGACTGGGTTTCATGAAAATTTTATCCCCGCTTCATCCTTACATCACACGGCCAATGTAATGTAACGTTGTCGGCATGGCCCTTCTAAGTTTCACTGCTGCGCATACCCCTACAATGATGCGCGCACTGACGACTTTCCGGGTTCATCGCCTGTTTGCGGGAGCGGTCGCGGTGACGTGCGGGATGTTGCTGCTCCATTTGTTTCCCCGACTTGAAACGGAACTGTTTGTCGGTGGGGCGGCCCGGCTGGCGAGTCTGTTGTCGGGCGTGGCGGCGGTGCGCATGGACGAAGGCTGGGCGCTGTCGTTTTCGGGACAGCTCATGATCGTGACGGCGGCGTGCAGCGCGACGGATTTTTCCCTGATGACGGCGGCGCTGCTCGGCTGGCATTTTTCCCGGTGGGCGCGGTCGACATGGCTTCTGCCGGCGGCGGCAGCGGGCGCGCTCGTCGTCTCGGTTCCGCTCACGCTGTCCATCAACGCGCTGCGTCTCATCGCCGTCGCTCAGATGCATTGCTGGGTGATTCCGCTGCTGCCATCGGTTTATGGTCACTTTCTGCACATGATCACTGGCGTGGCGGTTTTTTTGCCCGCGCTCATCGCTCTGAACCTTCTCCTCGAAATTTATGGACGCCCCCGTGTTACCTTTCGCGACTGAACCTGAAAACCCCACGCCGCTGCTTCCTCCCGTGCTGATCGGGCCCGCCGCCATCCTGTGGCTGTGGGTGCTTCCCATCCTCGTGTTGCTGGCGCTCAATCTCCAGGGCTACCGGCTCATCGAGGGCAACATGGACGCGGCGCAACACAGCCGGGCGTATCTCTTCGGTGTCGTCGGCGTGCTTAACTTGCTGGTCGGTCTCGGGCTCTATGCGTCGTTCAAGCGCCGCTTGATTCGTCAGCCGGAAGCCACGGGCATTTCTTCCGTCTGGTGGGCGTTGCCCGCCATCATAGTGCAGGTCGCCTATTTGTGGTTGGCCGTCAGTTGGGGTGAAGACATGTTACCGCTTTCAGTGGTGAACTGGATTTATCCGCCCACGCGGTTTATTTATAACCAGTTTGCCTTCGCCATGCCGCCGTTGTTTTGGGGTATTCTGCGGCTGGCGTGTGTACGTCCTGCAAAAAACCGAGGCCGGGCGCTCGTCTTCAACCTCTCGCTGGCGATCGCCGCTCCGGTGCTGCTTTACGTGGTGTTTCATGCGATGGGATCGTTGTCATGGTGGCCTTCGCGGCACGACTTCGGGCCGTATGTCGTGGCGGTTCTCATCATCGTCCTTGGGTTACTGATGTTCTTGGGAATGATCCGCGGTCTGGCCCTCGGGCTGCGCAACATCGACTCGTGGCGTTCGTCCGCGGAACGTATCGCCATCCTGATTTTTGCGCTGGCGCTGCCGATGGGCGGATTGTGGCTCAACCGAACGATGCCATTCCCCAATGATTTCCAAGCGTGGGAGGTTTACGCGCTGGCCACCGCGAACGCCGCGATCCTTCTGCTGGCCTCGTGGCAGCACGCGAGGCGTCCGTTGCTCAGTCTCGGGCTGCTGTGCGCCACGCTGCCGTTCACGCTGTATTTCTTCGTTGTTTTCCTGCCGTTTCTGCCGCTTTCAATTCTGGCGGTCATTTTTTTTGGCGGGGGTTTTCTCATGCTGACGCCGACGGTGCTGCTGATTCTGCACCTGAGTCTGTTCAACAAGGCCCGGCGCGGGTCACATGGCCGCCGTCTGGTTACGGGGGGGCTCTGTTTCCTGCTTCTGCCGGGATTTTTCACCGTGCGAGGCCTCGCCGACAAGGCGGCGCTAAACGCCGCGCTCGACTACGTTTACACTCCGGTGATCAAGGACGGGCCGATCAGTTATCCGGCCAGCCTCACCAACCTGCGCCGCGCTCTTTCAAACCATCGCTCCTATAAAAACGGCATCTATTATCCGTTGCTTTCAGATTACTACGCCTGGCTGGTGTTCGACGATCTCGTGCTGCCCGACGACAAACTCGCCTGTCTGGAAAACGCGTTCTTTGGCGCCGCCGGTTCGACTAAAAACAACGATCCGCTGCGGCCACGTGATCCATTTTTTGGCGGTTCCAGTGTGCGCAATCGGAATCACATGCCGCGTTCCGCGCCGCCGCCGCGCACCGTCACGGTTGAAAATCTTGGCGTGCGCCTGGCTCCGGCCGAGGGAGGGGCGACGGTGGTCACGCTGGCGCTGACGTTGCACAACACCGGTTCGCCGAATGCCGAATTTGTCAAGACGCTGCCGCTGCCGGCCGGCATTTACGTCAACGGATTCCGTCTGCGCATCAACGGCGTGGCGGTGCCTGGCCGCATCACCGAGAAGAAGACCGCGCTGTGGGTTTACTCGATGATCCGCGACAGCGAACGGCGCGATCCAGGGCTGCTGTTCTACAACGCGCCCGACGAACTGGAGCTGCGTGTATTTCCCGTCGTCGCCAAACAGCCGAGTGTGGTTGAGATGGATTTCCTCGTGCCGGCTTCTTTGCCGGTCGATGCGACCCTTGCCGACGCTTCCAACGATGCCGCGCTGGTTCTCGCGAAGTTGGACGGTCTGCTGCATCCGCAACTCGTGCAAGTCGGGCACGGGAGTATCGCGGCGGGCGGTCTGGATGCGCTGTCGCTGCCGCCGGTCGCGCGCGAGCCTTACCTGCACGTGATCGTTGATCGCTCGGCGGACAATGGTTTTGACGGCGATCAGGCGGCGGTTCTTTGCGCGTTGCGGAAAAAGTTTCCAGCGGCGCGGACGGTGCGCGTTACCTTGGCGAATTACGAAACCGCCGAGCTGCCATCGGAGTCGGCTTCGCTGGGCGCGTTGCCGTTGCGCGGTGGATTTGTGCCCGACCTCGCGCTGGCTCAGGCGCTGCGGAGGCATCAGGAGACGGACCTCGACGCTTCGGCGGCGGACGCGCCGCCGCCACGTCCAGTGTTTGTGGTTCTCAGCCGGAAGGCGACACCCTATGCGCTCAACCTTGAGGTTGCCCGCGCTTGGAGCGATGTGGTGCCGGCGCTCGACATCCGCCAGATGGATGCGAGCGGGCGTTTTACCACCGTTGAGGCAACTCCTGCGCCTGAGACGCCACTGTTGCGGCTAGGTCATTCGATGAGGCCGCTCCTTCACGGGCGGGCCGTGTCTTTCAAGACGGCCGGGCCGGAGGCGCGGTTGGAATACTGGTCGCCCGAGTCGTCGTCATGGCGGCCTGTGAACGGAGCGGCGACAGCCGCCGATGGCACGCCTTGGGCGCGAGCGGTGGCATTGCAGGCGCGGCAGCATGAACACGACCGAACTCCCGGTGACGCTGAGGTGAATTTGAAGGCGCTCGTGAAGGCGAGCCGCGAAAGCGGCGTGATGCTGGCTTCGACGAGTTACATCGTTGTGGAAAACTCGGCGCAGTGGCGGATGCTCGATGTGAGCGAGCGGAAGAAACTCGATCAGAACGCCGCGCTCAACTTCAAGGAAGCGCCAGCGCCGTCCGCCGTCTGGCTCATCCCCGGCTTCGGACTCTGGCTGTGGTTGCGCCGTCGCCGGGTCGCCCGGCGACAGGTGGGTGAAGGATGATCAAAACTTGCGTGCGGCAGGTCAGGGTACGTTCTTGCCGCGTGCGGCGGCAAGAAGAGAATACCATTCCTCGCGGGAGAGGGTTACGTCGTCGGCCTTCACGCTTGCGAGGACTCGATCGGCCTTGGTCGTGCCGATGATCGGCTGGATGCCGGCGGGATGGCGAAGAATCCACGCAAGCAGGATGCCCTCCGGCGTGGTGTTTTTGGTCTTCGCGAGCTTGGCGACCAAGGCGGCGGCTTCCTTGAGCGGACTGACCGCCGTGGTATCGGCCTTGAGGAGTCTGCCTCCGCCGACGGGCGACCAAGCCTGCACTGAGATTTCGTGCAGACGGCAGTAGTCCAAGAGGCCCGCAGCGAGTCCGCTGGTGGCACCGGTGCCTGACTGGTTTGCGCTGAATCCTTCGACGATCAGGGCGGGCTGGGCGAGGGAAAATTCGAGTTGGTTGACGACGAACGGCTGGCGGACGTGTCGATGGAGCAGCTCGATCTCGCCGGGCGTGTGGTTGCTCACGCCGAAGTGGCGGACCTTGCCGGAGGACTGCAATGCGTCGAAGGCGCGGGCGACTTCGGCGGGCTCGACGAGCGGGTCGGGCCGATGGAGCAGGAGAATGTCGAGGTGGGAAATCTGGAGGCGGCGCAGGATGGCCTCGGTGGAGCGAATGATGTGATCGTGGCTGAAGTCGTAGCGCGGGGGCTCGCCGCTTTTGTAGGCGTCGTTGGCGAAGCGGATGCCGACCTTGGACTGGAGTACGATGCGGTCGCGCAGGCCAGGAGTGGACTTGAGGATGCGGCCAAAGACCTCCTCTGATTTGCCAGCGGTGTAGATATCGGCGTGGTCGAAGAAGTTGATGCCGGAGTCGAGGGCGGTGGCGACGGCAGACTGAGCAGCCTTCTCGGTTGCAGGGGCGACGGGTTCGTGGTCCCAGGAGCCACCGATTTTCATGCAACCATAGGCGATGCGGGAAACGACGAGGTCGGTCTTGGGAATGCGGTAGGTTTTCATGGGGAGAGGGGGGGAGCAAGTATGGGGAAAAGAGCACAGTCAATCTCGTGTGGAAGCAGGAACCGGCGGAATTGAATGCATCCTGACTTCCATTGAAACGCCATGCCCAGCGGTTGGTGGCGGTGATGAGCGGGTGTTTGGTTGTGCTGCCGCAAAGGTGTCCGATCTCGGCGGGGATGAACGCCACGATGCCTCTTAACGCTTACGTCGGGTCGTAGTCGAGATACGGGCCGAGCCAGCGTTCGGCTTCGGCTTGCGACTGGCCTTTGCGTTTCGCGTAGTCGGTGACTTGGTCTTTGCCGACTTTACCCACGCCGAAATACTTTGATTCAGGGTGGTTGAAATACCAGCCGCTCACCGAGCTCGCCGGATACATCGCGCAACTTTCCGTGAGTTTGATGCCGGTGGCGGCTTCGGCGCCGAGGAGCTTAAACAGAATTGGCTTTTCGGTGTGGTCGGGGCATGCGGGGTAGCCGGGCGCAGGACGGATGCCGCGGTATTTTTCTCGGATCAGGTCCTCATGGCTGAGATTCTCGGTCTTGCCATAGCCGCAGGCTTCGCGGGCGTGTTTGTGGAATTTTTCGGCCAACGCTTCCGCGAGGCGATCGCCAAGAGCCTGGGCCATGATCGCGTTGTAGTCGTCGTGATCCGCTTTGAACTTCGCGGCCAGATCTTCGACACCGTGACCGGCGGTGCCGGCGAAGCCGCCCATGTAGTCGAGGTGCCCGCTGTCTTTGGGCGCGACGTAGTCGGCGAGGCAGTGGTTGAACTGGTCGGCGGGCTTTTCGAGCTGCTGGCGGAGCTGGTGAAAACGCGTGACAACGGAGCTGCGGGCCTCGTCCGCGTAGATCTCGATGTCATCGCCCACGGCGTTACACGGCCAGAAGCCGATGACGGCCTTCGCGGTGTAGAGTTTTTCGGCGACGATGCGCTTGAGGAGCTTCTGCGCGTCGTTGAAGAGTTTGGTGGCCTCGACTCCGACTGATTCGTCGGTGAGGATCTGAGGGTAGCGGCCGTGGAGCTCCCACGCGCTGAAGAACGGACCCCAGTCGATGAAGGGAACAATGTCGGCGAGTGGGACGTCGGAGAAAACCTTGGAGCCGAGAAATGCGGGGCGGGGGATGTCCACGATCGTCCAGTCGAATTTAGGCGCGCGTTCGCGGGCGGTGGCGATCGAGAGGAGCGGGCGTTTGTTGCGACGGGCGGCGAATTCCTCGCGTGACTTTCCCTGCTTGGCGGTGACCTCGGCGAGGAAGGCGGGTTTTTGTGCGGGTGAGAGGAGCGAGCTGACGACGTTGACGACGCGAGAGGCATCGAGCACGTGGACCACGCCGTGCGGATATTCTGGGGCGACTTTGACGGCGGTATGGGCGGGCGAGGTGGTGGCACCGCCGACAAAGAGGGGCACGGTGAAGCCTTGGCGTTTCATTTCCTTGGCGACGTAGACCATCTCGTCGAGCGACGGAGTGATGAGGCCGGAGAGGCCGATGATGTCCGCGCCGATGCGCTTGGCCTCGGCGAGAATCTTGTCACAGGAGACCATCACACCGAGGTCGGTGACCTCGTAGTTGTTACAGGCGAGGACGACACCGACGATATTTTTGCCGATGTCGTGAACGTCGCCCTTGACGGTGGCGATGAGGAATTTGCCCTGTGCGCGGGTGGCTTCGCCAGCGGCGGCGGCGCGGAGCTTTTCCGCTTCCATGAAGGGCGTGAGATAGGCGACGGAGCGTTTCATCACGCGGGCAGATTTCACGACCTGAGGGAGAAACATTTTGCCGGCGCCGAAGAGGTCGCCGACGACGCGCATGCCGTCCATGAGCGGACCTTCTATGATATCGAGGGGGCGCGGATATTTTTGGCGGCATTCCTCGGTGTCCTGCTCGACAAAAGTGTCGATGCCCTTGACCAAGGCGTGGGAGAGGCGGGCTTCGACGGGTTCGTTGCGCCAGGCATCCACGGTGGCGATGGCGGCGGCGACTCCACCCGCCTTGGCGGCATCGAGCTGGGCTTTGATCGCGTCGGCGTGGACGATAAGTTTTTCGGTGGCGTCGGGTGAGCGGTTGAGGAGGACATCTTCGCAGAGCTGGCGGAGGGCGGGATCGATCTCGTCGTAGTTGCCGAGCATGCCGGCGTTGACGATGGCCATATCCATGCCGGCCTTGATTGCGTGATAGAGAAAGACCGTGTGAATGGCTTCACGGACCGGGTTGTTGCCGCGGAAACTGAAGGAGACGTTGGAGAGACCGCCTGAAATTTTTGCGTGCGGGAGGGTCGCTTTGATGATCCGCGTGGCCTCGATGAAATCGACGGCGTAGTTGTTGTGCTCCTCGATGCCGGTGGCGACGGTGAGAATGTTGGGATCAAAAATGATGTCCTCGGGTGGGAAGCCGAGCTTGTCCACAAGGAGGCGGTAGGCGCGGGTGCAGATGCGAACTTTTTCGTCACGGGAGGCGGCCTGGCCTTGCTCGTCGAAGGCCATGACGACGGCGGCGGCGCCGTAGCGCATGAGGAGTTTGGCGCGGCGGAGGAACTCGGTTTCACCGTCCTTGAGGGAGATGGAGTTGACGATGCCTTTGCCCTGGAGGCACTGCAGGCCGGCCTCGAGAACGGACCACTTGGAGGAGTCGATCATCACGGGAACGCGGGTGATGTCGGGCTCGGCGGCGATCAAGTTGAGGAACTTGACCATGGTGGTTTCGCCCTCGATGAGGGCCTCGTCGACGTTGATGTCGATGACGTTGGCGCCGGATTCGACCTGCTGTTTGGCGATGGCGAGGCAGGCGTCCCAGTCGCCGGCTTTGAGAGCCTTGGCGAATTTGGGCGAGCCGGTGATGTTGGTGCGCTCGCCGACGACGAGGAAACTGGAGGCGGATTGGGTCACGGGAAAATCAGGCGGTCAAAGGTTCGAGGCCGCTCAGGCGGAGGGCGATGGGGATGGTCGGGAGCAAACGAGGAGCGAGGCCGCGAACGGCCTTGGCGATGGCGGCGATGTGGGGAGGCGTGGAGCCGCAACAACCGCCAACCAAGTTGACGAGACCGGCGGTGGCAAACTCTCGCAGAATCGCCGCCATGTCGGCGGGCGACTCGTCGTAGCCGCCGAATGCGTTGGGCAGACCGGCGTTCGGGTAGCAGGTGACGCGACAGTCGGCGATGTGGGCGAGTTCCTCGATGTAGGGACGCATGGCGCGGCCACCCAGGGCGCAGTTGATGCCGACGGAAAACGGCTTCGCGTGGCGGATGGAGTTGTAAAAGGCTTCGGTTGTCTGGCCGGAGAGTGTGCGACCGGAGGCGTCGGTGATCGTCACGGAGATCATTACCGGCAGGCGGATATTTTTTTCCTCGAATACACTGTCGATGGCAAAGAGCGCAGCCTTGGCGTTGAGCGTGTCGAAGATCGTCTCGACCAACAGGGCATCCGCTCCGGCGTCGATAAGTGCACGAATTTGTTCGGTGTAGGCTTCGACCACTTGGGGCCAAGTGACGGCGCGGAAGTCGGGGCGGTTGACATCGGGCGACATCGAGAGCGTGCGGTTGAGAGGCCCGATGGCACCGGCGACGAAACAGCGGCGACCGGGGGTGGTAGCCTCGGCTTTTTGCGCAGCGCGGCGGGCGCAGCCGACGGCGGCGTGGTTCAGTTCGGTGACGATGCTTTCAAGGTGATAATCGGCCATGCCGATGGTCGTGGCGGAGAAACTGTTGGTTTCAACAATGTCAGCCCCGGCGGCGAAATAGGCGGTGTGTATTTCCTCAATTACTGAAGGCTTAGTGAGGCAGAGGAGGTCGTTGTTACCCTTCAGGTCGTGTGGAAAATCAGCGAATCGGGAACCGCGAAAATCGGCCTCAATTAAGGAATAAGTTTGAATCATGGAACCTATTGCTCCGTCTAAAACGGCGATGCGGCGTGAAAAAAGATCACGCAGTGCGGCAAAGGATTCTGACTCTTGGAGAGCGGCGGGCATGGGTTGGAAATTTAGAAAAAGCAGGATGAGGGCAAACGGTTGCAGAAGGCAAGTTTCATATCTTCGTATGCGAATGTGTTGATTCGTTATAGAAATTGGGACTTGATTCACAGAAAAGCGCGACGCAGCCTGCGCCCGTTAGTTGTTCTTTTGAAACTTTGCAGGATTGAGGGAATGCCGTGAAAATCGGCTACAGTTGCGCTGCGGTAACGCATCAAACCAGACCCACAGCCCGCGCTCGGTGCGCGGGCCAAAACCAATCGGAGAACTCCCTCCGGTGAAGGCAAGGGGCGAGGAAGTCTTGTGGCGACAGTCGAAACACTTTCGCCGCGTCGAGACGATATATGCGGAGTCCGAACATCCTTCCTGCAGAGGCTCACGCCACCGGTGCGATTGCGCGCCCCGGTGTTCTCCACTTCATCGCAAAAATGAAGCGTGAGAGTAGCCACTTTCCCCGGAAACGGGGCGGGTGTCTGCTCTTGCCTTAGCCAGAAGCAGGCACCTATGAAAATTCCTTCGCGCTCCCGCCTTGCGGGACGTCTTATTCTCGCGTGCGCCCTCGCGGCGCCGCTCGTTTCCCTCATGCGCGGGCAAACAGTGCCCGTCATTCAACTTGAGGACTGCGTCGTCACTGCGGCGCGGACACCTCAAGATCCGTCCGATGTCGCGAGCAGCGTGACCGTGATCAATCCCGGGGAGCTGGCCGATCATCAGATTGACACTGTCGGAGACGCCCTGCGCTCCGTGCCCGGAGTAAACGTCCTGCAGACCGGCGGTAGCGGTGGCGTGACATATCTTTCCCTGCGCGGCGACAAGGCGGGGCAGACGCTGCTGCTCGTGGATGGCGTTCGCTTCAACGACGCCAACTCCACTTACCAAAGCTGGCTGGGTGGTTTTTCCCCGAGCGCGCATGATCGCATCGAGGTGTTGAGAGGTCCACAGAGCACGCTCTACGGCGGCGCGGCGATGGGCGGCGTGGTATCTATCGGACTTGAGCGCGGCTCCGGCGCCCCCTCGGGACTGGTCGATCTCGAAGGGGGCAGTTTCAGCACGAGCCGCGGCTCCGTGTCGTCGCAGGGCGAGGTGAAAAATTTTGCCTATTCGTTCACGGCGACCGGTCTCGATACCAAGAACGACCGACCCGACAACAACGCGCGGCTGCAAAACTACGCGCTCCGGCTGGATTACCAAGCGACTGCGAACCTCGCGGTGGGCGGCACGGTTCGCTATCTCGACAGCTACTACAAAGATCCGAACGACATCCGCACCACCAACACCACGCCGATCAACAATAATTATCTCCAGAGCACCCTGGGGACCGTGTTTGCGGAGGTTACTCCCTCGGAAGCGTGGCGGTCGCGCTTGACGGCGGGCTATCAGCGCCAGCTCTACGACAACGACGGCAGTTTTTCTGGATTTCCCAGCCCTTACAGCACCGACACCAAGCGCGAAATCCTAGAGTGTCAGAATAATTTCCAGTTTACGGATGCGATCAACGCAGTGGCGGGGGCCAGTTACGAGAACTCCGAGTTTTCGGACGGCCCTTCCTATCCTCAAGACCAGTTGAAGGGCGTTTACACGCAAGCGGAGTGGGCGCCGTTGCAGGGTTTGAGGCTTGGGGCCGGTGTGCGTTATGATGATTACGATTCCTTTGGCGCTGCGACTACCTATCGGCTGACGGCGAGCAAATTGGTGGCGGCGACCGGAACGCGGTTTCATGCGACCTATGGGACCAGCTTTCTTCCTCCCAGCATCACGCAACGGTATGGTTCGGCATTCACGGTGGCCGCCCCTGGCCTCCAGGCGGAGGAATCCAAGGGCTGGGACGCGGGTATCGAGCAGGCGCTCATCGATAAAAAACTCACGGCGGATGTCACGTTCTTCCGCAATGATTACAAGAATCTCATCGCGTATCAGGGCGCGATTTTCCCGGCGCTCGGCACGTTCAAGAACATCGGACAGGCACGCACCCAAGGTGTGGAGACGTCTTTGAAGGCTACGCTATCCAAGCAAGTGACGGTGACCACGGCTTACACCTATCTGGATGCGAGGGATGAGGTGGCTAAAACCCGTCTCGATGACCGTCCGAGGCACACTTTTTCCGCAAATCTCGATTGGACGCCTACTGAAGCATGGTTGCTGGGGGCTGGTATGCAGGGCACGGCGGATCGCCAGACGACGAATTTCAACACGTTTCCATCCACGCAGGTGAATCCGGCGAGTTATGTGATCTTCCGCCTTTATACTCGTTATCAGGCGACCAAACGGCTCTCGCTGCACGCGCGCATCGAGAACCTGTTCGATGCCCATTACGAGGAAACCTACGGGTTCCCTTCGGCGGGCGCAGCGGTGTTTGCCGGCGCGGAGTATAAGTTTTAGGCAGAAGTACTTTTGCCGAGCTTGTTAAGTTCCGATGGCAGGGACACATCACCCTGCCTTCGACATCCTCAACCGTTGAACGTCATTCGCGAGTTGTCTTGGAGATAACTCGCGATCTCGCGGGCGAAGATCTCGCTGAATTCGACGCGCTTTTTCGCACCCATGCCGAAGATGTTGGCCATTGCATCGTCGCCCACCGGGTATTCGCGGGCCATCTGGCGCAGCGTGGCGTCGCCGAAGATGACATACGCGGGAACCTTGCGTTCGTCGGCGAGCTTTTTGCGGAGCTCGCGCAGGCGGGCGAAGAGAATCTCGTCGCACTCGATGTCTCCTTCACGGCGCACGATCTTGCGGACTTTTGGCAGGTCCATCGGCTTGGTGAGCGTGACGACGTGGCGGGATTTCAGCGCGTCGATGCCCTCGGCGCTGAGCTGGAGCGTGGGATATTCGCCTTCGTTTTGGACGAGGAGTCCGAGGCGGAGGAGGTCGCGGCCGATGGCGGCCCACGCGGGTCGCGACAGATCCTTGCCGATGCCGTAGGTAGAGAGGCGGTCGTGGTCCCAGCGGCGGATCTTGTCGGTGTCGGCACCGGTAAGGACTTCGCAGATGTGGTTGATGCCGACGCCGAAGCGGCTGGCGGCGTTGATGCGGTAGACGCAGGAGAGGAATTTCTGCGCCTGGAGCGTGCCGTCGTAGGTTTCACGGGGTTCGAGGCAGTTGTCGCAGGCGGCGCAGTTATCGATGGAAAATTTTTCGCCGAAGTAAGCGAGCAGTTCGCTGCGGCGGCAGGAGGCTCCCTCGGCGTAGCGCATGATCTGGCGGAGCTGGTTGCGGGCGACCTGCTGCTCGTGCGTGTCGGTCATCTCGTCTATGAAGTGCGTCTGCTTGGCGGCGTCGCCGGCGGAGAACAACAGGAGACAGTCGCCTGGGAGGCCGTCACGACCGGCGCGACCGGTTTCCTGATAATAACCTTCGATGTTTTTTGGCAGGTCGTAGTGGATGACCCAGCGGACGTTGGGCTTGTTGATGCCCATGCCGAAGGCGATGGTCGCGCACATGATCCGCACTTCGTCGCGGAGAAACAGTTCCTGATTGCGCGTGCGTTCGTCGGCGGAGAGACCGGCGTGGTAGGCGCGGGCGCTGTAGCCTTTGCCGGCGAGGGTGTCGGCCACGCGTTCGGTGGCGGCGCGGCTGGCACAGTAGACGATGCCGCTCTCGTCTTCGCGTTTTTTGACCCAAGCGATGATCTGGTCGGCGGGTTTTTCCTTGGGGATGACCTTGTAGGTGAGATTGGGACGGTTGAACGACGCGACGAAGACGGCGGGATCGCGGAGTTTGAGGTGTTTGATGATGTCGGTGCGCACACGCTCGGTCGCAGTCGCGGTGAGGGCCATCAACGAAACATCGGGCAGGAGTTCGCGGAGTTTGGAAATCTGCCGGTATTCGGGACGGAAATCGTGGCCCCATTCGGAGACGCAGTGGGCCTCGTCGATGGCGATGGCGGTGACGTTCCATGCTTTCAGGTTCTCCTGCCAGTTATCGAGAAGGAGACGTTCGGGTGCGACGTAGAGGAGCCGCCATTCGCCGCGATGGAGGCCGGCGAGACGCGAGCGGGCTTCGGCGGCGCCAAGGGTGGAGTTCAGGTAGGTGGCGGCGACACCGGCGGCCTGGAGCTGGTCCACCTGGTCCTTCATCAACGCGATGAGCGGCGAAACGACGATAGTCAGGCCGGTGCGGTGCAGGGCGGGGATTTGGAAGCAAAGCGATTTGCCTCCGCCGGTGGGTAGCAGCGCTAACACGTCGCGGCTGGCGAGGGAAGTTTCGATGATTTCGCGCTGGAGCGGACGGAAGGCGTTGTAACCGAAGGTGGTCTTGAGAGTAAGCGACAGGTCAGGCACAGGAAATAGCCATCCACGTTCAACGGCACCCATTCAACGTTCAACCTCCAACGTCCGATTTTTAGCCGCCCAGCGCAGCTCCTGCAAGGGATCCAAGTGGGACCGCAGTATCCTTCTGCAGGACACGATCGACCTCCTCGAAAAAACGCGTCGTCGAGGTTCCCTGCGGCGGCAAGATGGATTGGACGCCACTCTGCGCCAAGATAGCCCACCATGGAGAGCGGAACCATATTCAACCCAAATCATGTGCCTGCGAACCTCTGGTCGCCGTGCTGGCGGCTTGTCAAAGCCCTCCACGCCGCCCTAACTGCTCATTCCGCACCCCATGCCTTCCACGTCCTTATCGATCCCCAACCACGTCGCCATCATCATGGATGGCAACGGTCGCTGGGCCCAGCAACGCGGCCTGCCGCGCATTGAGGGTCATCGACGCGGCGTCGAGACTGTCCGCACCGTCATCAAGGCCTGCCGCGAGTTGGGTATCCCTTATATCACGCTTTACGCCTTTTCGGTCGAAAACTGGAAACGCCCCAAGGACGAAGTCGGCGCCCTTATGCACCTGCTGGAATTTTTCCTTAAAAAAGAACTGGCGAACCTCATCAAAGACAAAGTCCGCATCCTCACCATCGGGCGCATCCAGGACATGCCAGCCGGTGTGCGCAAGCAGCTCGACAAGGCCGTCGAGGCCACCGCCGCCTTCTCAGACCTCACCCTCGTGCTCGCGCTCAACTACGGCGCGCGCACCGAGATGATCGATGCCGCCCGCGCCTACGCCGCCGCCATCGCCGCCGGCGAAACCAAGCTCGACGACACTTCTTGGGAAAAGTTTAGCCGCTACCTCTACACGGCGGACATCCCCGACCCCGATCTTGTCATCCGCACTTCGGGCGAGATGCGCATCAGCAATTTTCTCCTGTTGCAGGCCGCTTATGCGGAGTTCGTTTTCACCCCAGTGCTCTGGCCTGATTTCGCCAAGGCCGATCTCGCCGCCGCCGTGGCAACCTACGCCAAGCGCGAGCGCCGCTTTGGCAAGACCAGCGAACAGCTTAAACCCGCCGCGACGTCTTGACCCGCGTCCAATCTTTAATCCCTCCATGGGCAAACGCATCTTCAGCACCGTTCTCCTCTGGTTCATTATTTTTGCCTGCATGTATTTCTACGGAGCGCGCGGGGCTATCGTCCTCGTGGTGCTTGTAAGCGCACTTACCCAGCGGGAGCTTTACCAGATGGTGCATCGCATGGGCTGTGCGCCCTTTGACCGCCTCGGCCTGCTCTTTGGCGCGGCCATCATGCTCGCCCCCGTCGCGCAATACCCGCTGACCACGCCCGAGACTATCCTTGCCGCCGCCGCCGTGGTTTTCGCCGTGCGCATCGTCGGTGAACGCAACCCCGAGAACCGTGTCGAGTCACTCGCGTGGACGCTTTTTGGTCTGGTTTACGTCCCCTTCATGCTCCAGTTTCTGGTGCGAATCCTCCTCATCCAAACACCTCATGGAAACACGGGCCTCGCACTGACACTCTGGCTCGTCGCCGTGTCGAAGTTTTGCGATGTAGGGGCCCTGCTTTCCGGCTTGGCTTTCGGTAAACACAAGATGGCCCCGGTCATCAGCCCAAAGAAAACATGGGAAGGCGCCATCGGCGGCCTACTCACTTCGGCGGCGCTCGGCGCGGGCATCGTGTATTGCTGCGGCGATCATCGCTATTTCCCGGCCACGTTCACGCCGCTCCTCGCCGCTGCCATCGCCGTTCCCCTCGCCGCTCTCGGCATCGTTTCCGATCTCGTCGAATCGGTCATCAAACGCCGCGCCGACACCAAAGACTCTGGCGCAACCATTCCGGGTATCGGAGGCATGTTCGATCTATCCGACAGCCTGATCCTCACCGCGCCGGTCGGCTATCTGGTGTTCAGCCTGCTGTAACTTCCACCGTGCCCGCCTCCTCCCGCAAACGCATCGTCCTGCTCGGCGCGACTGGCTCCATCGGCGAAAACGCCCTGCGCGTCATCGCCGCGCACCCCGATAAACTCGAACTTGTCGGCATCGCCGCCCACTCGCGCCACGCCCGCCTCGCCGAGATCGCCCGCGCCCACCCCGGCGTGCACCACGTCGCGCTTTTTGACGATGCCGCCTATGCGGACGCCAAGACATCCGAGGCATTTCCCACCGGCATCACGCTTTATCGCGGCCTCGAAGGGCTCAACTTTCTCGCCCGCCTTCCCGAGGCTGACACCGTGCTCGTTGCTGTCGTCGGCACGACTGGTCTTGAACCCGCGATTACCGCGCTTGCCGCCGGCAAAAACCTTGCCCTCGCGTCCAAGGAAATCCTTGTGCTCGCCGGCAAGTTCATCATGGCCGCCGCCCGCGCGAGTGGTGCGAAAATCCTGCCCGTGGACAGCGAGCACAACGCCGTTTTCCAGTGCATCCAGGGTCACCCTTTGGCCGACGTCTCGCGTATTATCCTCACCGCCAGCGGCGGTGCGTTCCGCGACTGGCCGGTGGAAAAACTCGCGCACGTCACCGTGGTCGACGCGCTCAAGCACCCCAACTGGTCGATGGGGCCGAAGATCACCGTCGATTCCGCCACGCTCGCCAACAAAGGGCTCGAGCTCATCGAGGCTCAATGCCTCTTCGGGTTGCGCGCCGACCAATGCCACACCGTCATCCATCCGCAGAGCATCGTGCATGCGCTGGTCGAATTCACCGACGGCGCGATGCTCGCCCAGCTCTGTCCGCCATCGATGACGTTTCCGATCCAGCACGCCCTGCTGCACCCGGCGCGCGCGGCCGGCGTGGACGCACCGCTCGACCTTACCAAACTTCTCTCGCTGGAGTTCCGCCCGGTCAATGAGGCGCGTTTCCCCCTCTTGCGGTTGGCCCGCGAGGCCATGAACGCAGGCGGCTCGGCCCCCGCCATTTACAACGCCGCCAACGAAATTGCCGTCGCCGCTTTCCTCGCGGGAAAAATTCCATTCCTTGCGATTCCGCTCATCGTGGATAATACTTTGCAGACGCACACTTCTTTTGAACCCGCCGATCTGGCCGCTGTCCTAGCCGTGGACGCCGAAGCCCGCCGCATCGCCAGCTCTCAGTTTTAGACCCTCACCCAGTTGCCAGCCCTTATACACCGTGGATCTCCTTCAACCGCTTCTCTCCAATCTCTGGTCGGTCCTGCTCATCATCGTCTTTTTTGGCGGGTCGATCTTCGTGCATGAACTCGGCCACTTCCTTGCCGCCCGTCGGCGCGGCATGGTGGTTGAGTGTTTCTCGATCGGCTTCGGGCCGAAGATTTTTTCGTGGCGCGGCAAGGACGGCGTCGAATACCGACTCTCATGGCTTCCGCTCGGCGGCTACGTGCGGCTTCCCCAGCTCGCCGACATGCAAGGAATCGAGGGTGAAAGCACCACGGATCTCAACCGCCTGCCTCCGCCCAACTACACGACCAAGATGATCGTCTCCGTCGCAGGTGCGGTCTGTAACGTGATCTTCGCATTCGTCCTCGCCTGCGTCGTCTGGAAGGTCGGCATGCCGACCACAAGCGATTTGGCCACCACGCGTATCGGCTATGTCGTCCCCAAGGTCCAACTACCTGACGGCTCGACCGTGGTCAGTCCGGCAGCCGAAGCCGGTCTGCGTATCGGCGACACGATCCGCGCCATCGATCATCATAAGTTGAACAACTGGCAGGATCTCATGCAGACGCTGATGACCAGCGCCGGTTGGACCGCCGACGGACGCCGAGAGGCGGTATTCACCATCGAACGCGACGGCAAGCTCATCGACGTAAACGTCTATCCGCGCCTCGCCGGCGACGAGAAGAACCGCAAAGTCGGCATCGCCGCCGCCTACGAACTCGTGGTGCACGAGATCGCCCCCAAGAGCCTTGCCGCCATCGCCGGTTTCAAAGTCAACGACCGCCTGCTCGCTCTCGATGGAACGTCCGTTCTCAATATTCAGACTTACGGCGATTATCTTTCTAAATATCAGGAGCAGGCAATCAAAGCATCGGTCAAACGCGGCGACCGCATTGTGACGTTGACCATTCCAAGCCGCGCCGGAGCCAAGGACGCTACCGACCTCGGGCTGGCGCTCACCACCGACATCAGCTTGATCTACCCCACTCCGTTCGAACAGATCGCCGATAACGCGAGCATGACCTATCGCACGTTTGTCAGTCTCATTAATCCGCGCTCCGACATCGGCATCTCCAAGCTCAGCGGCCCGGTCGGCATCGTGCGCATCTTCCATCTGGTTGCTCAGACGGACATCCGCCTCGTCCTCTGGTTTACAATCCTCGTCAACGTGAACCTCGCCATCTTCAATCTGCTGCCCATCCCCGTGCTCGACGGCGGCCATATGCTTTTCGCCACCATCGGGAAACTCCGCGGACGTCTGCTGCCCGCTGATTTCATCGCCACCACCCAGAGCGTTTTCATGGTCCTGCTGTTTTCGATGGTGATCTACGTGACTGTCTTTGACGTGCGCCGCTGGTCGCGCGACATCAAGGCTGATAAAGCCGAGGTAACCGCCCCTGCGCCGCCGCCCGCCGCCGCTCCCGCCAAATAATCAAGCGCACGACCCTCCGAGCGCCGTCTCATCGCAGCAGTTTGACATTGGCCATGGGACAATGGTCACTGGTCGTTTTCCGCCATGTCCTACTGCACCTCCCGTTTTCACACCGTCCGCCGTCCTACGCTTGAAGTGAGAATCGGTCAGGTGGGTGTCGGTGGTTCCAACCCCATCCGCGTCCAATCGATGACCACCAGCGACACACAAGACGTTGCCACCACGGTCAAGCAGTCCATCGCCCTCGCCGAGGTCGGCTGCGAAATCGTCCGCATCACAGCGCCCAACGTGCAGGCCGCCCGCTGCCTCAAGGACATCCGCGCGCAGTTTTCCGCCGCCGGCTTCGTCCGCATCCCGCTCGTGGCCGACATCCACTTCCTCCCGGCCGCCGCGATGGAAGCTGTCGAGCACGTGGAGAAAATCCGCGTCAACCCGGGCAACTACGCCGACAAAAAGAAATTCGCCGTCAAAGAATACACCGACGCCGACTACGATCAGGAGTTGCAACGTCTTCATGACTCGTTTTCTCCGTTGGTCCTCCGTGCCAAGGCCCTTGGCCGCTCGCTCCGCATCGGCACCAATCATGGCTCGCTCTCCGACCGCATCATGAACCGCTACGGCGACACCCCTCTCGGCATGGTCGAGAGCGCGCTGGAATTCCTCCGCATCGGTGAATCGCACGGCTTCAACCAGATGATCCTCTCGATGAAGTCCTCGAACCCGAAGGTGATGATCGAAGCCTACCGGCTCCTCGTGGACCGCATGAATCAGGCAGGTATGCGCTACCCACTCCACCTCGGCGTCACCGAAGCCGGCGACGGCGAGGATGGCCGCATCAAGAGTGCTATCGGCATCGGCAGCCTCCTCTTCGACGGACTAGGCGACACCATCCGCGTCTCGCTCACTGAGGACAGCGTTTACGAGATCCCCGTCGCTCAAGCCCTCGTGAAAAAAGCGATGTCGCTGTGGGCGCCGCAAGCCGGAGATCGGAAAACGGAAAGCACGCCCGACCGCATCGATCCATTCCATTTCTCGAAGCGTGCAACTACCGCACTTACGCTCGCCGAAGGCTGTGTCGTCGGGCCCGAACAGCCGCCTCGCGTCATCGTCCGCACGACTCTCGCCGAACTTTCGGATCCAAAGTCAGAAAATAAAAAACAGAAATCAAATGATACGCCTGCCGAGGGCTTGCTTGTTTCCATAGCCTCAGTCGCCGATCTCGGCGCGCTTCCGCCCTCCATTCCCGCCGACTGCTTCCTCGTGCTGGAGCTCGCACATTCACTCTCTGTCGCCGACGTGCAGGCCGCGCTCGCCGACTGGCGCGGCTCCGTCGTGATCCTCCGCGCCTTCACCGCCGACGAAGCTGAAACTCTACGCGCCTTTACCCAATTCATCCGCGCTCATGGCCACCACCTCGCCGCCGCCACGACCGATGACGACCTCGCCCTTCTCGTCCCGACGCTCCGCGAACTCGGCGACGACCGGCTCCTTTTCACCCTGAACTCCGGACTTTCGGTCCTTAGCTCTCAGCTCTCAAACCATCTCCATCCCACCGGCCGCTACCGCGCCTTGGTGGACGCGCTGGCCACCATCGGCTCGCACGCTCCGGTGTGGATTCGCAACACCTCGGCCACTACCGTCGCGCCCGAAATCAGTTTTCTCTCCCGCCTCCTCGACGCGTCGATTCTCACCGGCACGCTGCTGTGCGACGGTCTCGGAGACCTCGTCTCCATCGAGACCGAAGCCGACTTCACGCGTGCGACCAAGCTTTCCTACAACGTTCTCCAAGGGGCCGGCGCTCGCATCTCAAAAACCGAATTTGTCGCCTGTCCGTCCTGCGGCCGCACGCTCTTCGATCTCCAAGCGACCACCCAGCGCATCCGTGCCCAGACCGGCCACCTCAAAGGTGTGAAGCTCGCCATCATGGGTTGCATCGTGAACGGCCCCGGAGAGATGGCCGACGCCGATTTCGGCTACGTCGGCGGAGCCCCTGGAAAAATCAACCTCTACGTCGGCAAGAACTGCGTCCAATACAACATTCTCCAAGCCGAAGCAGACGGCCGCCTGATCGCTCTCATTAAAGAGCACGGGAAATGGACCGAACCGTCGTCCGGAACCACTACGAAACCCTGACCGCAATGGTGCCGCGCCGAACCTGCCATGTTACGTATTGGTTACAGCCCGACACATTTTCAGAGGAGATTTTGTTCTCGTAATGCCGGCGCCGTTACACCGTCGTGACATTTTTAACTTTGGCGCGAAAATGTCATTTTTGTGGCAACAAAAAAATTCAAAAACTTATCCGCAAACTTCGTGTGAATAACTTGTCGAAAAGTTACTCTTGAAACCCTTTTCCGCTTCAACGTTATTACGTCCTCGTCCGTTTCAGTCGCATAGTTTCAGTGGTTCTTTCACATGTCCCCAGCGAGTCCCTTTCCAGCCCGCCTCTATAACAAGCTCAAGACACTGATCATCAATTTTTTACCATTCAGTCTTTATCTCTTCTCTTTTCCGATGATCCGCTTCCCCCTTTTCGCAGGCCTTTGGTGCATGGAATCCTCCCGCTGAGACGTGTCTTTGACCACCTAGACTATGAAGTGTGAATAAACCCTCGTCCGCTCCTCTTACTAGTCATTTTTTGTCCATGTCTTTAGTCGCCATCTCTCCGAGCCTTTGGGAAACCGTCAAAAGCGATTTCAAAGGGCTTTTTCCTGAGGATGTTTATCAACTTTGGTTTGAACCCATCGTGTGTCTCGAAGCATCGGAAGACACCCTCACGTTAGGCGTGCCCAACGATTTTGCGGCCATCTGGATCAACGACAACTACCTCGACCTGATCGTCCAGCGCCTGAGGCTGACTTCAGGGCGGGTGATCACCGTCAAACTCAAGAAAGCCGGGCAGGACGCCCACTCTCGCACCACGGCCGCCCAGCCCGTCGGCGAGTCCACGGCCACTCGAGCGAAACCCACCATCCGCCGAACCCGTTACGATGAACGTGGTGGCACCCACACCGGCACGCTCAATCCGCGCAACACTTTCGAAACTTTCGTCGTCGGCAGCAACAACATGATGGCTCACGCGGCCGCTATGGCTGTCGCCCAGTCCCCCGCGCAGGCCTACAACCCGCTTTTCCTCTACGGCGACACCGGCCTCGGCAAGACACACCTGATGCATGCCATTGGCCATGCCATCCTGCGCAACAATCCCGACACCAAGGTCGCCTACCTCTCCACGGAAAAGTTCACCAACGAGTTCATCCAAGCCCTCCAGGAAAACGCGTTGACCAAGTTCCGCCAGCGCTATCGCCACGTCGACGTCCTCCTGATTGACGACGTGCAATTCCTCAGCGGCAAAGAGCGCATCCAGGAAGAGTTCTTCCATACCTTCAACGACCTGTTCGAGTCGTCCAAGCAAATCATCCTCTCCAGCGATCGTCGCGCCTCCGAGATTCAAAAACTCGAAGCCCGCCTCGTTTCCCGCTTTGAGTGGGGCCTTCCCGCCGACATCCAGGCTCCCGATTTCGAGACCCGCCTTGCCATCCTCCGCACTAAGGCAGCGACCCTCAAGTTCAACATCCCCGCCGATGTCGCCAACTTCATCGCGCATAACATTTCCAAGAACATCCGCCGCCTCGAAGGCGCGCTCATCAAGGTCGCCAGCTACGCAACACTCACCGGCAAGACCATCGACCTTGCCGCCACCGAGATTCTCCTGCAAGATGTACTCATGGAGCAGGCGCAGAACCAGCTCACCATCGAGATCATCCAGAAGAAAGTCGCCGACCACTACCAGATCCGCCATAGCGACATGACGAGCAAGCGCCGCCCTAACAACATCGCGATCCCCCGCCAGATCGCGATGTATCTCACCCGCACGCTCACCAAACATTCTCTTCAGGAAATCGGCGACGCCTTTGGCGGTCGCGATCACGGCACCGTCATCCACGCCTGCAAATCCGTGGACAACATGATGGAGCAGGACACCACTGCCCGCGGAAGCATCGAATTCCTTAAAACTCAGCTCAACCGATAACTTTGATCCCTTAAGGAGCCTTTGCAAAACTCAATGCTGAGTCTCCGGAAGAAGTACGAAGTTGGATTTTTGAAAGAAAGGTGCGGAAGGGATCTCGACTTTTGAATACAGGCCGGATTTTTCTGGTTGCGATGGCGTTGACTCGTCGAAAAGGGCCTGGATCCGGATGCCTTTGTCATGGGTCAGATAGAGCGAGGTAAGGGGTGAGCGCGGGAGTGATTTTGAGGGCGAGTGGAAGGTGTGGCTCCACAGTCGGTATTTGGCTCCATCCCCATCTTGGAGCATATCAATTGTCCTTCGTGCAGCTTGAACGAGCGAGCACAGCCTAGCAAATCAACCCAACGCGATTTTTCATGGCGTATTCTTCGGTGTCGGTGCCTACCCAGCGTGGATCGATTTTATGCATAGCTAACTGGTATCGGGTGTCCGTCGAGAGCCGAATCCGATCACTTTGATTATCGAGCGAGGCGTGGACGAGTTTCATCC
The DNA here is from genome assembly GCA_903904685.1 of uncultured Verrucomicrobiota bacterium. Lineage (GTDB taxonomy): Bacteria > Verrucomicrobiota > Verrucomicrobiia > Opitutales > Opitutaceae > Rariglobus. The sequence goes on along the minus strand of CAIVDS010000064.1, from coordinate 45,872 downwards.
CGAAAGTTAAAAGGTCTCCGGGCTTGAACTCCGCAGTAAGCCAGCGACCTCCGAGCTTTTCGCGAAGTGTGACGGGATTTTTTGTTAGACATCCCGACTTGAATTTGTACCCACCGGGACGATTGACGCAATAGGTGTCTACGTCCTGAGAGAGGTAGTTGCTTAACCGTTCGCTTTGGCGGTGCGAGCCTTCGAGTATCATCAATCCGCCTACTTTAGGCGGTGTGTCGCCATATGGAATCCACGCAGTGCAGACATCATGCGTTCCGCGCCCCATGTAAACGAGATCGCAGTGCGGCGCCGTTCCGCGCCCGGGAGCAACAGCGCGAATCCATGTGTGATCGTAATGCCTCGCCACGTCACCGAGGATTCGGCTGTAGAAGCCCATGACTTGGTCGCCAAAAAGAAAGCGACTCAAGGTAGGATGTCTGCGATTGATCGGTTGTGCATCCTTCGGGAACAAAGGCGTTTTGTCTGCCGGGCATGGCATTGCATCAATAGCTGGAAAATCCGGATCAAGGCGCCCCGAGCGTTCAAGTTGAGAACAAAGCTCACGTCTTACTTCCAGCACTTCATCCCTTGAAAAAAAGCCCGGAAGATAAAGATAACCATCCTCCTCCATTCGTGATCGGAGTGCTTTCTCATCCACAAGCACATCATCCGAGCGGCGCAAGTTTCCGAACGCTGTTTCGTTTAGATCAAGTACGAAACCAGCAGATTTAAGGGGGATGATTGTATTCATGCGCAGAGATTGCTGTCGAATAAAAGGCGATCTGTAATTTTTTAATTATATCATAATCAATTGATAAAAAATTAATGCACGTCGCCTTGCCAACTGTCCCCGCACGGGCCACCACCCTCGGGAATATGGAGATTACTCACGACTTCTCCGGCCATGCTTACAAGAGGATGGTAGAACTTTGCGACCTGCTCGGAAGCTTCGTCGATGTAGTGCCCGATGAATGTCCGCCGCCAGCGATCTTTTGTGCGGTTGGGGCCGGAACCGTGGATGAGATTGCCACCGAAAAACATCGTCGAACCCCGTGGCACAGGCACAGCGACAGGTTTTTGTTCACGCGGGAATTTTGTGATGTGAGTATCTCCATAATTCATCCACTTTTCACCACCGGATTCCGGGCAAAGAATAGGATCGCGATGCGAACCGGGCACGACCCAGAGGCAGCCGTTGTCGAGATCTGCAGTATCTATCGCCGTCCACGCAGCGATGCAGGTCGCGGGCTTGGCTAGTAAATAGAAATTGTCCTGATGCATGCCTTGTCCTTTGGCGTTTGGCGGTTTGAAATAATACATCGTTTGCGCACCGAGAGCAGGCTTGCCGAGTAGTTGCACGAGCACGTCCGCAACATTCGGATTCAAGAACCAGCGCTTTACTTTTTCGCTGTAGCGGTGCGGATTCATCGCACGAAGCTGCGATTTTGCGGGATCGATGTCTTTGTAGCTGTTGCCACCGTCAAAAACTTTGCCGCCTGCGTGTTTGTATTCTTCAAAAAAAGCCTCGATTTCCTGAATCTCCAGTTCGGTAAAAAGATCGGCCACGATGCAGTAGCCAAGTTCGTTAAATTGGCGTTTTTGTTCAACAGTGATGAGGGAGTGAATGTTATTCATGTGTATAGATAGCCTCTCGACAGTCTTCCTCGCTCCTGAATTGGTTCCGAAACTCCATCACGGTCTTTGGGTAGTCGGCCATGCTCTGTCACGCTGACGTCGATTTAAAATAAGATAATTAAAATACGCATCTAGATTACGTTCATTAATAGAGGCCATGTCAGCACATACTGATCAAGTAAAATAATAGGAATTATTGCCTCACGTAATATGCCCAAAGAAGCGTTGCGTGACAAATAAAGTTGCGCCCAAATATTTCGACGGACAGCAAAATATTGTCCTTGTTCAACCCATGTCTACGCCCCAATTTACGTCATTGCGCCCCTCTGATCCTATTGATTCTGCTTACTCTCTTACCCCTGAGCATATCGCCTTTTATCGTGAGAACGGCTTTATTAAACTCAAAAAGGTGCTGTCGCCCACAGTCATTGCTTATTATGGCGGGGAGATTTCAAAAAAAGTGGCCGAATTGAGTGTCCAGCATATGCCGCTTGAGCAGCGAGGAACATATGGCAAAGCTTTTCTGCAGGTAACGAATCTCTGGGCGGTTAGCGAAATAGTGAAGGAGTTTGTCCTCGGCAAACGGCTTGGCCGCATCGCCGCAGAGTTGATGGGAACCAAAGGCGTCCGTCTTTACCATGACCAGGCGCTCTACAAGGAAGCCGGCGGAGGGATTACTCCATGGCATGCCGATCAATATTACTGGCCCCTGAGTTCCGATAAGACAACCACAGTCTGGATTCCGCTCCAAGATATTCCACTGGAGATGGGGCCGCTTGCTTTCTGCCCCAAAAGCCAACGACTCTCTTACGGTCGCGATTTGGAGATCGGCGACGATAGCGAGATCAAACTCTCCGAGGCGCTCAAGCAATACCCAAAGGAGGAAAGCCGGTTTGATCTCGGCGAAGTCAGCTTTCATTCTGGGTGGACGTTCCACCGCGCCGGCGCGAATACGAGTGCGTACCCACGAAGGGTGATGACGATAATTTACATGGACAAAGAAATGAAACTAGCGGAAGCGAAAAATAAAAACCAGAAAGCGGACTGGGAGTCGTGGTGTCCTGGCGTCAAAGTGGGGGAAATCATCAATTCTCCCTTAAATCCCGTCATTGTATGAACCTTCAACTCTACCGACATCTTTGGGGCGTCACCGAACCGCGCTCCCAAACCTTCCCTCAATTTAAAGCGTTCGGCTACGCGGGTATTGAGACCGGCCTTGCAGCAGGCGAGGACAAAGGGGCGTTGCGAGGTTTGTTGCAAGAGCACAACTTTGCGTTCATCGGCCAGATCTTTTCCTCGGGAGATTCGGTGAGGGAACATCTAAAATCGTTCGGGCGCAGCATTGATGCGATAAGGGAACTCTCGCCGGTTCTTATCAACAGTCATAGCGGCGCTGACGCTTTTTCGAGGGATGATAGCTTGGAGTTTTTCCGCGGCGCACTGGAAATCGAAAAAGCGGCGGGCATCCCCGTCGCTCATGAAACACACCGGGGGCGCATTCTTTTTAACCCGTGGATCACGCAGTTTGTTCTGAGCGAACTGCCAGAACTTCAGATCTGTGCAGATTTCAGCCACTTTGTCTGCGTCTGCGAACGCCTGCTCACTACGGAGCTGGAAATCATCCAGCAAATAGCAGAACATACTTTGCACATTCATGCCCGCGTCGGTTATGAAGAAGGGCCACAGGTGCCGGACCCGCGAGCGCCCGAGTTTGCTCCGCATTTGAAGGCGCATGAAGTTTGGTGGGATCTGATCTGGAGCACTCAGCGCAAACGTGGTTTTAAAACTTCCACGCTCACGCCAGAGTTTGGTCCGCCACCATATCTTTCCACGTTGCCCTATACTGGGATCCCAGTGGCGAAGCTCGGAGAAATTTGCGACTGGCAGGCCGCCCGGCAGCGTTTGCGCTTCCCGCAGCTTCGTTCATGAAACCTTTTCTCGCGCTGAAAAACGCCTCCATAATTTTTAGGCAGAGGATTGGAATGAACTCACACGAGCGCAAAAAAAGACGAATGGGATAGAGGGATTTATGTTATATCATATAAAGAAATAAAAATAAGTTCCGACTCTCCCTGCTTTGCGTAGCGAATTGTGCTTCCAATACCCTAGCTTTCCAAGGCGGCTTCGCTTTCGAGAATGTTGTCTCCGACACTAGTGCCGGTTGACTGAGGCAGTTTCGGAATAAAGGCATAGTTTGGGGCGGTTTGTTGCCGCTGATGAATCTCCAGTATTTCTTTCCACGTGGCCCACAACCCACACGACGCAGGCGGTAAGTCCTTTGCAATCACCTGTTGCAGCTTGGGCAGGTTGAAGAACGGCACGGCGGGAAACATGTGGTGTTCGATGTGATACTGCATGTTCCAGTAGAGGAAGGCAGGCAGCCACGAACAGGTGTAGGTGCGGCAACAGACGCGGTGGTCGGGCACGTTACCCAAGAGGCCGTAGTGCTGGGGCGAACCACAGAGGAACGTCAGCCATCCGCAGTATTGGCTTCCGAGATTGAAGATAAAAATCAAGAACCAATGCCCAGTCGCGATAAAGAGTACAGCCAGCAACGCGTGTCCGATCAGGGTGAAACGCGCCCAGTTGCGGTGTTCGCAGCGGAGTTTTTCGTTCTCTTCGGGCAGCACAAACTCAAACCAATCATTGTCCAAGCGTCCGACTGCGCGCCGATAGTAAGTCCGGATCGTTTTCCACGTTTGTTCCGGGTTCCATGCAAACAGGCCGAGCCAGAAGCGCCAGTCTTTGAACGAGAGTTTTTGCGGCAACACGACTTCGCCATCGTAGTCGTTGTGAACGGTGACCTGATGATGGCGGATGTGGCTTGGCCGAAACCAAACTTGGTCCCACCAGCCAAAGAACGCAAAAATTTTGAGGAAGATATCATTGATAGATTTGGTTTTAAACGGTGTTTTGTGGCTCAATTCGTGGCAGGCGACCCCTCCCAGAAACGAGCCGACGGTTCCATGCGCGAACAACGCCACCAGCAACAACGGGATCGACCACATCCAATTGAAGCGGGAAATATGCTCAAACGCCAAGTAAGCCAAGATACCGGTCGTGCACCAGAGGCCAAGATGCCCCAGCACTTGCCGGAAGCCTTGAAAATCGCTGCATTGCATCAACTCGGTCATGATTTTCGGATCAACCTTGCAGCGATACCAATTGATTTTTATATCTTTGCGGAATTTTTGTGTTGTTTCCATAAATAAAAGGGTGACGGATGAGAGAAGATGCACTTTTTCGAGCTAACCCAGCCGGAGCGGCTCTAGGTGTGCCCCCGACGAACATCGTTACGAACTTTTGACGGTCATCCGCCCGATTTCGACCCGGCGATGGGTGCGCATTCCGGCTCCCCCGACGCCACTAGCTACCAATGGGGTTATTTGCACGAGGCGCTGGATGTTGGACGGCGAGCACAAAACCGGGCTATTGTTCACTCCCGTCATCGACCGAGACATCCACGCTTTGTTCCTCAAGCAGATCACCGACCGCCATATCATACTCTCCTCCTGAAATCTTTGTTTGGTTCTATTCCTAATATCCTCGACCCAGCCACTGTTGCACTTGACTTGGCAGCCAGCCAAGCGAGGTTTTGAAAATAACGCATGAATGAATGCGGCATCACCTCTCGGCGCATAATACCCAATGGGTGATAATCTCCCCGACAAATATCTTTAATGCCCACCCTAGATCCGATCGATCAGGCTCATTCCGTCCGGCGCTGGGAAGTCGCGCGGCGCCTTTGTCTCAAGGCGCTCCAAAGTCCCGGTCTCGCCCAGACGGAAACCAATCGCCGCCTGCGGCAGCTTCACGATGCTTATAGGATGCTCGGAGATATTCCGGCGGCTGGCGCGGCGTTGCAAAGGATCGTGCCGGGTAACCGGAAGGAAGCCTTCGAGTTGGCCCTGACCACCGTCATAGATTTGGATCGGCTGTCTGAATATCAGTTTTACCGCTCATCCGAGGACTCCAAAGCAGGACATACTTACGAGGTTTACCAAGGGAGGTTGCGGCAAATAGCCCGGACCGAGCTTGATCGCGCCGTATCATTTGCCGACACGCCGGAACAAAAAGAATGTGCGTTGGTTCTTGGGAAGGCGATCCTCGAAACTTCCGAGGGGATTTCGCTCGAAAACGCGCTGGCAAGATACAAAGAGACACCGACCGTGCATGCTCCTTCAAAAACCACCGGGAATGGCTCAGTCGCAGGGACGGTGCGTTTCGCGGATGGTCAACCGGCAGCGGTTGTGACCGTGACTCTGGGCTTGAATGTTGTCCGTCCCTATCCCGACCCGGCGACTCATTTGCAGTTCGAGATGGGCGGCATACCGGATCTCGATCCGCTGCATGCCTTGACCACTGTCACCGATCAAGAAGGCAACTATCGCTTCGAGTCGGTGCCCACCGCCACGCATGAGTTTCTGGCGGTGACGCTCGACCCTGCCGTCCATGCCATTGCGACGCGGTTTTTGCACCACGGCGTAAAGGTGAAGGACCGAACGGAAACACGACTGGACCTGGAAATCAGCGAATGGACGAGCGCTCCTCCTCGCGAAGTTTTTAATCCTTTTCATGACAAATTACACCGCGAGGGGAAAACCTATCGCCGCGTTCACGAATTGGTGCTCAAAAATCCCTTTTATTTCGATTTTCCGAGGCAGCCGGTTTCGTTTCCGCTGCCGCCGGGCATCCCTCTTGATCACGTCTCGCTCCTCCTCCTTTCCTCAGCAGAGGAGCAGAATCCGCAGTCGTTCCAGATCGGACAGGAGGGACTCACCTTTTTCACGGGCCTGCCGCAACTGAGCGACCGTGTTTTTGCGCTCTATCAAGTGGAAGGTCAGGCCCCGGCTCAGACCCCGGATCCCCATCTCGTCCTCCTGCCTGAGGCAGGAGGACAAACGGCGATCATCGATACCGGTGCCGCTTGCTTTCGCATCGCCTATGGCAAAGCCGCCGACGGCCTTCCGCCGCTCGTGGCAGTGCGCGGCTCCAACGGTGTCTGGCGCGGACGAGGGCGCTTCCGGTTCCCTGCAAATCTGGCCGTTCTCACTCGCAAAACTCAGATACTGGAGACGGGACCGCTCCTGATGTCCGTCCGGATCGATTACCAGCTTTCCAATGGAGCCACCTATTCATGGGTACTGACCGCGCATCGAGACGAGGCCTATTTGCTGGTGAGGGAGATTTCGCCCGAAATCGAAGGTGCGTCGTTTGATTTCTCGTTGAGCGAGTTCACCGGCGGACGCGGCTATCTGCACTGGCATTCCGAAGGGGGAGACCAACACTGGATCGATCTAAAAAGCGAGGAACGCGAACTGGCGCGCATCCAGGAGTCCGTAGCCTGGTGGATTCCACCGCAAGGCTTCGGGTATGCCGTCACCCCGAAGAACCTGGAAGAAACCGATTATATCGCCGTGTTCAGTCGTTGCCGGGGCGATTGGATTGATCGTAAATTCGCCCGGATTTCCCAAGGGCCGGGCGACAACCGGGAACTCGACTGGCCTTTCCCGGAGATGGTCGGCTCCACGGTCTCGATGATCACCGCGCACACGGACGCGACGGGGGACGTCTATTTCCACTTTGGTTTTTTCGACGGCGAACGGCAGTGGGGCATCTTGGTCTCGGATATCGAAAAGAACGACGGCCCCTTCAAGGAGCTTTCGGCCGTGCAGCATAAGAACTCTTCGCCCCGTTTGCAGGATTACAAGGACTGGCATCTGGACGAACAGGATCGGATGCCGCGCCCCTTTGTGGTCGCGCATCGCGAAGACTTGATCGGACTGCGCTCGAAGAAATCCTCGCCGGTCTTTGCCCCCTACTGGGACCGCATGCAAAACGGCAAAGCTCGGGGCGGGCCGATCCTGGCGCTCCTCTTCGCGGTGGACAGCAATCCACTCGCCGCCTGGCGAAAAAAGCTGGAATTGGTCTATGCCGCGCAAATACGCCCAAAGATGATTTTGTTGGGGCGGGATTTTGGGGACAACTATTCGCCGGTGGGCGCGCGGCCCGTGGCGCCTTGGGCGGAGAGCTACGATCTGATCGTTGCCAGCGGCTGTTTCACGCCAGAAGAGGAGCGGTCCGTCCGTCAGTTTCTGGTGCTCATGGGGCACATGCACATGGAGCCCGATCTGATGAATTGGAAATTCAATTCACGTAATGCGAATTTCGAGGCGGACCGAACCGACTTGGTGGGCACGGTCGGGATTTGTTTTCTGGGCCACCCCGATTCAAACAAGTTCATCGACCATTGCATTGGCCTGATGGAAACCTCGCTGAACGTCTATTGCACCCCCGGCAGCGGCAAGTGGTATGAGAATCCGGCCGCCTATTATCTGCATGCGTCGAAGTGCCGGATGAACCTGATCTTCCATCTCTTTCGCCATGGTCTCTTCGACGCGACAAGGATTCCGCGTCTCAAAGAATTCTTGCGCTGGGGTGTGCTGCTTCTCACGCCGAGCTGTCCGAGTTTGTATGAGGAGATGCGTGACGGTTTGCCGAATGCCCGCTACCTCCCTGCGAATCGCGTGCGGCGCGTTCCGCCGATCGGCGATCATGCGCATCTGGGACCATGGGTGCCGGAGCATTTACGCGGCCGCAGCCAAGATGTATCGCGCGAGCGATCCCGCTTTCAGCGACATGCTGCTGGCCGCCTACAATGAAGGAGGAAAGAACGGCGGCTATTCGGGCAACGCTCCGCTTGTTTTTGCAGCGCTGGCCGAAGACGATCTCCGCCCAGTCAAACTGTCCGAGTTGCCCAGTCGTCGGTTGGAGGGATTCGGCGCGGTGTTTCGCGACCATTTTGGCACCGACGATGAGTTTTACCTCCTGCTGAAACAAGGACCTGGCGGTTATCGCTATCACCGGACGGAAGGCAGCATCATTCTCTTCGCCGGCAGCCGGCCGCTTATTTACGACGGTGGCGAGGCGGGCGATACCTGGCGCCATACCACGCTCTCCTTCCATGATGCGGAGATGCCCCTGTCTGCCGGACACGTAGAGCGGTTTCACTCCCTTCCAGGACTGGGGTTTGTCCAAGGCGTTCATCCGCTGGCGATCAAGCCGGGCGACCCCATTTACCTTAACGATATTTGTCATCACACGCTTGTGCCGGTTGCACATCGCCGATTCGCGGAGCCCAATCCGGTCGATGTGCGTTCGATTCTGGTCGTGCGGGATGAGTATGTCGTCATGCATGACGATCTGAGACTCTCGCAGGAAGTTTCATGCCGCTGGCATCTGCAAGCGGTATCCGACGCCCACAGCGGCGATGGCAAGAGCGGCTATCGTTTCAAGGGGCGTTTCGGGGTCGATCTCCAGGTGCTTTTTCCCGGCCAGACCTTCTGCGAGGAAAAAGTGGAGCATCTGCCGATCCATGATTACAAGCCCGCGCCCGAGCCCCAGCCTGAGAACAATGGCGGATTTTCATTCAAGGAAGACCACCGGAATGTCCTCCGCCCGGCAGACGAGTGCTTCTCCACCCGGCACCTCATGGTAAGAGCAGAAAAGCCGGACCACTATCTGGCCATCCTGCGACCCCTGACCGCAAGCCGCAAACCCGCCGAGGCGAAAGCATTGACCCAGGCGGGGAGGACCATCGGTGCGGCTATCACCGGGGAGGGTATTGACGACCTTGTTTTTGTGAATCGGGAGGCCTTTGCTTTCGTAACCGCCGCAGTCCGCTTTGAGGGCCGCTACGGAGCCGTCCTGCGCCGCGCCGGGAGTGTGCAACTGTTTCTTCTGGCCGGAACGGTTCTGGAAGCGGAGGGATTCCGCATCACCAGCGGTGGTCCAACGGTCAGGATGGAAGTGTTGGCTTCAACCGTCGAGATCACGGCCGAAGGATCAGGCCGCATTGAAATTCGGGGCTTCGCCGCACCGGTGCTTCTGGAACTTTCCGGCAACCGGATCACGATCAGTTTGGGGCGTCGTTAAGGGGTCTCCCGATCATCCATGAGCAGAGCAAAGGCATTCCCGTGGGAATGAAGGCGTCGTCGTTGATGGAACATTCTCTCAAGCGAACGAGCAGACACGGAGGGCGTTCGACGACCCAAGGGCTACCGCCATCCATTATGGATTCGGTTGCCGTGACCGATCTGCCCAGACGTAACAATAAACCCGCACCTGCCGTGTGACCCTTTTTGGCGGTAGCCGAGGTGCTGGTAGGCGGGGGAAATTGGTCGATGATGATCTGGATCGCTTCGGCCCAGATTCCATAGTCCTTCGGCGTAGGATGGACGAAATCGTCCCAAGACATCCTTGACCACTCCCATTAAAAACGCTGCCCTTTGCGGCGCGTGCGTATTCCACACCGGCGCTCGTCGGTGATACGCAATCGGTCTTCCCATCCATGAAATCCCCTGCCTTCCTGTTGTTCTGCCCCTGTGTTCTGCTCTCGCTTTGCGCGATGTTGCTGTTTTGTCCGCCGGCACATGCGGTGGATCTTTCCGAAGGCTTGATGCGCGCAGTCCCCGTCCCGAAGGGACCGCCCGCCATGGACGGCAGCGATGCGGGCTGGGATCTGTCCGGAGCGGAGCCGGTATGGATGTCCGCGCAACTGGCCAAGCAGTTGCACGCAAACCTGGCGCTCAACTACGACGACGATAATCTTTACGTGTATGCCAAGGTGCGTCTGCCCGGGCGCAAGCTTGTCAATCACAATGGCCTGACCGATCCCTTCTGGGTCGGCGACATCATCGAGCTGCGTCTTTGTTCCGATCCGTCGCTGGGTTATCCTCTGAGCAACAACGATCCGGTGATGCACACCTCCAAGCAGGTTTGTCATATCACGTTCTGGAAAAACACCGACGACGGGCAGAACTTCATCAACATCCAGTACGGCGGCATGCACGGCGGCAGCCAGGGAAAGGCATTCAACCCGCCCGGCAGCAAGATCGTGATCACCGAAACGGAGAACCAGTATGTGTTGCAGTCGGTGCTGCCGTGGTCGGCGTTGAACGTCCCCGGCGGCAAGAACCCGTTCAAGCCCGGGGCGCGCATGACGACGATTTTCGGGCTTCATTGGGCGAACGCAGGATGGTTCTACGCCGTCAATGCGGTTTACTCCGCCAGCCCCGGGGATTTCGCCTTCATGCAGTGGCAATGCTGGGGACAGACGGAATTCAGCCCGACGGGCAATGTGAAACCGAAACACGTGACCATGGAGGAGGCTCTGGCCGTCGCCACCGATGCGCCGACGGGCGTGCCGATCACGGTGAAGGTGCCGGAGGATGGGAAACTCTCGGTCAACATCGTGGGGGAAAAGGGTGAGGTGATCCGCGAGGTGATCGGCGGGCAGCCGGTGAAAGCGGGGAAATACACGGCTTTTTGGGATGGACGCGACCAGTGGGGGTTCGTACAAACGCCCGGCAAATATCACTGGGCCGCTTATTTTTCGCACGGATTGAAAATCAAGCTGGTGGGCTTCGTCGGTTGCTCGGGCAATCCGCCTTATCCCACCGAGGATGGCAAGGGAGGCTGGGGCGGCGATCACGGCGTGCCATCGGCGGTGGCGGCGGATGACACCGGCATCTACTTCGGCTGGACAGGCGCGGAATCCCAGCGGCAAATGGTGAAAATCGATTACGCCGGAAACACGATCTGGCGGGCGTCTCCTTTCGTGCTGGGAGGATTCCTCGGACCGCGAGCAATCGCTTCCAATGGCAAATATCTCTTCGCGGCTTATGACGGCATGCACCCCGTGTTGAGCCGTCTCAACACGGCGACAGGACTTTTCGCACTGTATGACAAAGAGGGATCGGTGCCGATTATGCCCGGCACGGCGAGCACGACGATCACGGCGATCATGCCTCCGGCAAACAGTCTGCCCGCAGAGGGTGGGGTGAACGGGATGGGACGCACGCCACGGCCCGGAGACGGCACCGAACCGGAGTGCCTTGGCCTGGCGGCGACCGCGAATGAGGTGTTTGCCGCGGTCTATTCGCAGAATATCATTCAGGTGCTTGATGCGGAATCTGGCGCTTTGAGCCGTAAACTCGATTGCCCGAGGCCGCGGGCCCTGGCGCTCGACGCGAAGGGAAATCTTTACGCCGTGAGCTTTGGCACCGACCAGCCGGCGCAGATCGTGCGCTTCAAGGGTACGGAGGGAGCGCCGACACCGGTCGTCACCACAGGGCTGGAAGCGCCGGTGGGAGTGGCGGTGGATGCTTCGGGGAAAATCACCGTGACCGACGAGGGCGCAAGCCAGCAAATCAAGACGTTTTCACCCGACGGCAAGCTTGTCCGCACGTTGGGCAAGCCTGGTGGGCGTCCGTGGTCTGGAGCCTACGATCCCACCAGTTATCGTGATCCTTCCCAAATCGTGGCCGACAAGCAAGGAGGGTTGGTCGTGGCCGAGAGTTCGATTCCGAAAATTTTCAACCGCATCGATGCGGTTTCAGGCAAGACGCTGACGCGTTGGTTCGGCTGGCCGGGTTACGGAATCGAAAACGTAGCGGATCCGGAAGATCCCATGACAAACTATTATCCGTTTGAACCGGAAGGATTCGCGCGGGCGACGGTTCCAGCCGGGAGCGAAATCGGGCTCCCCGATGCCTATTGGGCGCCTCAAAAATGCAATATGGAAGGTGTCGGAACGTTGTTCGGAGAAGGTTTCCCCAGCATCAGCATACTCGAAAATGGCCGGAAATATTTCATCGCGGACTCCAACCCGCATGCCGTCTGCCTGATCGAAGGCGACAGCATCAAACCGGTCGGCCATCTGGATGTCTATAACATCCGTGACCGGCGCAAACCGGAAACCAAGGCCGCGTTCATCGAGATGTGGATCGATCGCAATGGTGACAACAAGATGCAGCCCGACGAAGTGACGATCATCGACACCGTCGAAGGCAAGCCGTTGCCCAATGTGTCCGCGGGAGCCGGCACCATGTGGGTGGACCGCCAGGGGAACGCCTACCTGATCACCACGGCCAACAGCATTTTGAAAATCCCCGCCGAGGGCTTCGCCAGCAACGGGGCCATTTCATGGAATCCGGCCAAGGCCACCTACGTCGTGCCGGCCCTTATTCCCAGCAAACTCAAAGGATTGGGCACAAGTCCACGGAGCGGCGCGGTCGGCGTCCGCGTGGACAAGTCGGGGAATCTTTATACCTGCATCACGACCACCGTTCCGCATTTGACGCCCGCGCTTGCCGGGAAAATCGAGGCGATGTTCCCGGGCATTCCCCAGTCGCAATGGTGCGCCTACGCCGATACGAACCTGGCCAAACGCATGCTGGAAGGTCTTGGTCACACGGCGGAATCCAACGCCGTCAAATTCGCCAAGTACGGACCGGACGGGAAGATGCTCTGGATCGCCGGACGGAAGGCCACCGCAATGCCCAATCCGGGTGAGATGTATCACACATGGTCGATGAACGACCTGATCGACGACAGCTACGTTTCCATGTGCAGCGAGTGGGGGCCGATTTATTTCTACACGAGCGACGGGTTCTACGTCGATACGCTGATGAACGATCCCAACAATCTGGCTCCGTCCGGGCCCTATACCTTTGGAAGTGAAAACTTCAGCGGACGTGTCCAGGCCTTCGACAAGCTCAAGAAGGTCTATGCCTACGACCAAGGCGGAATCTATGCCGTGGAGGGCTTTGACAAGAACCTGAAAGTGTCCGGTGAACAGCGATTCCATGGGACGGTAAAACTGGACAAGACCTATGAAGGGGTTTCGCTGGCACAGGTGGCGCAGAATTTGCAGATCGTGCCGCTTTCGGGGGACATCACCCGGGATGAGACGTGGAGTTCCGCGCCGGTGGCCACACTGATGAGAGCAGGGGCGCCGCTCGCGACAGCGCAGGTTGGTTACGACAAAGACAATCTCTATGCGAAGATCCATGTCGCGGACGACACTCCGCTGCGAAACGACGGGAACGATGCAAATGTGGTTTTCAAAAGCGGGGATGTGGTGGGGCTTGATTTGGGCCCCTCGGGCAATCGCAACAAACCCGCGCTGGGCGATCTGCGCATCCTAGCGGCGAAGATGCAGGGCCAGTCGCGGTTGATCGCGATGAAGCCGCTTTCCAAGCAGGCCAAGCAGGCGAAGCCCTATTTCACACAGGCGTCCGGCACCAAGTCGTTCGACTTTGTCGGGGACATTCCCGACGGCAAGGTGGTGCTGACGGCGGATGCCGACAACAAGGGCTACACGGCACTGATGACCGTGCCGCGCAGCTTTGTGGAATTCCCGATCACGTCCGGCGTATCCATCAAGGGCGACGTGGAGGTGCTGCTCTCCGGGGCCAAGTCACAAGGTTTGCAGGCGGTCTCGCGCAACTGGCTCTACTCCGGCGGACATGTCGAAACCACGATGACCGATGATATTCCGACCGAGGCATGGCTCTATCCGCAATACTGGGGAGAGGTGCAGATCAAGTGAGATTCAAAGCACGGCAACCAAACTTTTTTCCATGAAAATACCCCTGCTCGCATTTATTGTTGGTCTGGCCATTCCAGTTTCGATCTTCGCCGCCCCGAATACGTCGGCGACGATGGTTCTGGATGCCAACAATCTCGGCTCAATCACCTACTCCGAATGGGTCAACGGCGTGGAGAAAGAGGTTGTCCGGCTTGATGGACACGGTGTCGCGACGCCGGCTCATTATTTCTGGAGCAAAAAAGTGCCGACCGATGGCCGTCCCCAGTTCGGCGACTCGAAGACTCCCGGCGTTCGCTACCTTCGGATCGGATTCGGCAACCCGGTGACAATCGGATCGGTCCTGATCCGGGGTGCAGGCCAGGTGAGCGTTCTAAAGCCCGGCATGACCTACCCTGGAGACCTCGCCAACGACTCGCAGTGGATCCCTGCGCAGCGGCTCAAAGCCGGCCAGGTGTCGGATGCGGAGGCGGAACCCGATGATGCCGTGCTCTGGACGCTGCCAACCGCAGTAACGACACGGGCGATTCGCTTCACCCATACGGCGCAGCCAAACGACAGGAGTTACGCGGGGCAGCTCGCCGCCGCGATTTTTCCCGCCCGTTTGGCGAATCTCGCGCCGCAGGCCCTCGCCACGACAAGCGCCTCGGACCAGAATGCCTTCCGGCTCAACGATGAGAATGCGATCAACAAGGGGATATGGGAGAACATATCGTCGCGCGACGGAGACCGGCCGAAAACCATCGCTGAAAACCCGGAGTGGGGGATGCTCGTCTGGCCAGGACCAGTGACGCTCCAAGGGGTGGCCCTTCTGGGCAACCAATGGGCCGCCGCAGAAATACAGGCCTACGCGGGGCCAGCGGCAAAGCATCCTCGCGAGGCGAATGAATCGGATTGGAAGACACTCCAGACGCTTTCCGGCGTGAAACCGCAGGGTGGGCAGCTTGATCTGGCGCCCGTCTTTTTTGATGCGCCGGTCACGACCCGCGCGCTCCGTATTCGGTTCACGGCGGCGCTCGATGAAACGGGGGCCAATTCGCGCTCGCGGAATGGCAAGCGGGTAAGCCTTGGCGAATGGATGGCGTTGGAGCCATTATACAACACAACTCTCCAAACAGCCGTCATTCCCCCGGCGGCGGAAGCCCATGCGCCGATTCCGGTCCGCTTCACGCTCCCCGACAATGGCGAGGTGACGCTGGTCATTGAGGACGCTTCCGGGAAGCGCATCCGCAACCTCATTTCACAAACTCCGTTTCCGAAGGGTGACAACGTGGTCTGGTGGGATGGCACTGATGATTTGGGCCGCGATTCCGAGGCCGCCAACCACGGTCTTTACAGCATCCCGTCTGCCTTAGTCGCGCCCGGCGCCTACACCGTTCGCGGCCTCTGGCACAAGCCGCTTGACCTTCGTTATGAGATGACCGTCTACGCCCCTGGCACTCCGCCGTGGGGGACAGCTGACGGGTCGGGCGGTTGGTTGACCAATCATACGCCCGCTTCCTGCGCCCTCTTCGTTCCCGCCGCAAAAGCACCGGGCGGCGAGCCGCTCGTTTATCTCGGCGTTGCCGTTGCCGAAGGGGGATCGGCCCTCGCGTGGTTAAACCTCGATGGGAAAAAGATCGGCGGACGCGGTTGGATCGGCGGCTCTTGGACCGGCGCCAACTACCTTGCGGGCGATGCGGGTCCGAACGCCAAGCCGGGCATCCACGCCTACGCAGCATCGAGCTTCACCGGCAATAAAAAGTATGGAGTCGACGGGAAGGTCGAAATCCGGCTCACCAAACTTACCGCAAGCGGGGACAGGCCTGTGCTTACCCCCACCTATCTTTGCGATCCACTGGCGGTCAGAAAACCCGGAGATGACGATCCTAACAGGGGCCTTTTGGGAGGGCTCGCCGTCCACAACGGCACGCTGGTCTTCAGTCAGACCGCGCTCAACCAACTCGTCTTCATCGATGCGGATGCGGGAAAAATCCTCGCAACCCCGCCACTGCCCAGTCCCGGCGTCTTGGCGTTCGACAGCCAGGGCCGGCTGCTGGCCATCTCCGGCAAATCGCTGCTGCGCTTCACGCTGAACGGCGTTCCGGCCAAGCTTCCCACGCCGGAAACCTTGGTTTCCAACTTTGAGGATCCGCGCGGCATCACCCTCGATTCAACAGATAAGATTTATGTCTCCGACCGAGGAAACAGCCACCAAGTAAAAGTGTTCTCCCCGGAAGGAAAGCCGCTGGCGATCATCGGCAAACCCGGCGCGCCGGAGGCCGGGCCGTATGATCCCCGCCACATGAACAATCCGAAAGGGCTTGCCGTCGATTCCAATGGGCGCATTTGGGTGACCGAGGACGACTTCCAACCCAAACGCGTCAGCGTCTGGAATGCCGACGGGACTCTTTGGAAATCCTTTTACGGCGCGTCGCGCTACGGTGGCGGTGGAAGCCTAGATCCGAAAGACCATACCCGGTTTTATTACGATGGGATGGAGTTTCGTCTCGACTGGAAGAAGGGAACCAACGAACCGGTCCGCGTCTTTTATCGGGAGAGCGCCACAAACCTCAAATTGGCCTTCCGCGACGGCCCGCCAGAAACGCCTCTCTATATCAACGGCCACCGCTACCTGACCGATGTCTACAACAGCGTCGCGACGAGCGGTCACGATACCACATTCCTCTTTCTGGATAATGGCGACATTGCCGTCCCGGTAGCTGGATCGGGCAACGCTTATCGCTGGGACATCCTCAAGGGAGAAGCGTTTAAATCCCGTTGGCCCCAGGGGATCGACCCGAACGCGGACCACCCGAAGGATTCGGCGTTCTTTATCTGGAGCGATCTCAACGGCGATGGCCAGGTCCAGCCTGAGGAGGTCACCATCCAGCCGGGAAGCGGTGGCGGGATGACCATCGGCGACGACGGTTCCTTCCTCGCCGCCCGCTTTGGCGTTTCCAAAGATGCGCTTAAGGCCACGCGCTTCAAGCCGGTCCAATTCACCGACAACGGGGTCCCCGTTTATGATTTTGCCGCAGGCGAAATCCTCGCTCCGGCGCAAGGGTCGGCCAGTGATGGCGGGGATCAAATCCTTATCGGCACCGACGGGTGTCTCGTCATGACAACGCCGCCGCCGCCCTTCTCCAAACTAGGCATCGGTGGTGCGCGCAATGGACAACCCGCATGGAGCTATCCTTCCCTCTGGCCGGGGCTTCACCCCTCCCACAATGCGCCGGTTCCTAGCAAGTCTGGGATGCTGATTGGAACCACGCGCCTCCTCGGCGGCTTGGTGACGCCGAAAGGCGAGGCCGGTCCTCTCTTTTTCATCAACAGCAACCAAGGCAACATCTACGCCTTTACCCAGGACGGCCTCTTCGTTGCCCAGCTTTTCCAGGACATGCGCCAAGGCAAACCTTGGGAGATGCCGTTCGTGGAGCGGAACATGTCGCTAAACGACCTAACCCTCCACGACGAGAACTTCTTCCCCACTGTCGCCGGAAGTCCCGACGGAACAGTCTACATCAATACCGGTGGGCTGACGACGTTCGCTCGCGTCGATAACATCGACACGATTCGCCGCATCCCGCCCGTAGCGATCCAAGTCTCGTCCGACGACCTCAAACAAGCCCGCGACTTCGTTGTTAGCCGGGAGGCGTCTCGGCAGGCGGCGCAAGGCGCAGGTATTCTCTCCGTCTCGCTTCGCGCATCAGCCCCGGCTTTCGATGGCAAACTTGGCGACTGGAGCGATGCGCAATGGGCCGAGATCGACCACCGTGGCACCAACGCCTGGTTCAACTCGAACTCGAAACCCTACAACGTGAGCGGTGCCGTGACCGTTGCCGGCGGGAAGCTTTTCGTCGCATGGAGAACGGACGATGCGAACCTTCTCAAAAACGCGGGCGATGCGCCGAACGGCCTCTTCAAGACAGGCGGCGCGCTCGACCTGATGATCGGCACCGACCCGAAAGCGGATCCGAAACGGGCTGGAGCCGTCCCAGGTGATGAGCGACTGGTGGTGGCGCAGGTCGGCGGCAAAACGCGGGCGCTCCTTTACCGCGCTGTCGTGCCCGGCACCGCCGACAAAGACAAGGTTCCCTTCAATGCGCCTTGGCACGGAATCACCCTCGATCGCGTCGATGACGTGAGCGCCCAGGTGGAGCTTATCGCCAACGGCTCGGGGAACTACGCAATCGCAGTGCCGCTTTCCGTGCTTGGCCTCGATCCAAAGCCTGGAATGCGCATCAAGGGAGACATCGGTATTCTGCGTGGCGATGGCAAACAAACGACCCAACGGGTCTACTGGATGAACAAAGCCACAGCCATCGTATCCGACGTCCCCACCGAAGCCGAACTCACTCCCGGCCTCTGGGGAACTTGGAGCTTCGAACAAAAATAGAACCCTTCAATAGATGCGGAGGCCACACTTTCATGAAATCACTCCAAATACTCTGGTGGGTTCTTTTTCTGGTTCCCGTTATTCGTGGTCTGGCGGAACCGGTTCTTAAGCCAAACGATGTCCTTGCCATCAGCGGGGATTCGATCACGCAGCAGAAAATCTATACGGTTTTCATGGAGGATTACCTCCTGATGTGCCAACCGGTGAAGGGGCTCCGGATCGTCCAGTTCGGATGGGGCAGCGAGAAGACAGGCGGCTTTTTGCTGAGAATCAAATCCGACGTGCTTCCCTTCAAGCCGACGGTTGTCACCACCTGTTACGGAATGAATGACGGCAACTACCGAGCTATGGATGAAATGACCTCAACGTATTACCGGAGACCGACACAGGGGATTATCGATGAACTCAAGGCAGACGGGGTGCGGCAGATTGTTCTCGGGTCACCCGGTTGTGTCGACAGCAAGACATTCAAGCGTCTTGCCCCGGACATCTATAACCAGACGCTCGATGGGTTGCGGGGCATTGTGCATGAGCTGGCTCAGAAGAACGGGCTCGTTTATGCCGATGTCCACACGCCGATGATGGATGTCATGGCCAAGGCGCAAGCCGCCTACGGGAAAGACTATGGTTTCATCGGAGGAGACGGTATCCATCCCGGCCCGGCCGGACACTTGGTCATGGCCTATGCGTTCCTCAAGGCGCTGGGTTGCGACGGAGCCATCGGCACCATTGCCGTTGATCTTGGAGCCAAACAGGTGACGGGCACGCCGGGACAAAAGGTGCTTTCGTTTCAAAACGGAACGGTGACGATCGAGAGCACCCGGTATCCTTTCTGTTTTCAGGGTGATCCCAGCAAGTCTGCGAATACGACGGCAAGCGTCCTGAAATTTTTCCCATTTAATGACGACTTGAACCGTTATATGCTTGTCGTGAAAGGGCTCAAAGGCGCGAAAGCCAAGGTAACATGGGGCAAGGATAGCAGGGAATTTACCACCGCCGACCTCGAAAAAGGGGTCAACCTCGCGGCCGAATTCATTGCGAATCCATTCTCCGACCAGTTCAATAAAGTTGATGCGGCGGTGCAGTTGCAACAAGCCCTCGAAACAACGCTGGTGCAGCAATACCTGCATAACGTGTCCGCCCTCAAGGCAATGATCCCGACTGAAGCCGACTCCATCGACAAGGTGGCAACCGCGGGCATGAAAAGAGACGTAGACCTTTTCCACGCGGCGCAAGAGTTGGTGGTCCAAATCCAGCACACCATCAAGATCGAGTCGGAACCTTGAAAATTCTCGTTTCGACGAGCTTCATGTGCTCGCGTTGGTCCGAATGGGGTCTGCTAGCCGCAGGATGAAATGCGCCAGGTGGTATGCGTTCGCTCCTCTCGCAACTTGTATCTCCTGCGCCAGCTGTTGTTTCGGAGGGTAAAGCGGGATTATGGCTAGTTCCTTTATTGGCTGCCCGACGTGGATTCGAACCACGACTAGGTGAGTCAAAGTCACCTGTGCTGCCATTACACCATCAGGCAAAAAGGAAAATGAAATGTGTCCCTCGTTCCGCGTGCGTCAAGGCCTGAGATGGCACGATGTGGACGGACTAAATGCCGGACTTCGCATCGGACGAGATTACGTAGGGAGCAAAGGGCGCGGTCTGGGCCGGCGGGATGCGCACGTGAAGATGCACGCCCTCGTCAGTCTGCTCTTCGCTTTGGACATGGCCGATGGAATGCAGTTTCGCGATCAGGTCGTAGCGGGCGTGCGGGATAAAGAGCTCCGTCGAACCGAATTCGTCGGCGATCAACTCGATGCAATGGTCGATCAATCCGTCGAGATTGAGGCCGCAGCGCGCGCTCACCAGCAGGCCGTCGGGGACGAGCAGGCGGGCGCAATGGATTTGCTCCTCGGTGGCGGCATCGACTTTGTTGAAGACGGTGAGGATTCGTTTTTCGTCCGCGCCGAGTTCCTTGAGTACGCCGAGTGTCGTCGTGTGATGCGCGGCGAGGTTTGGCGTGGTCATGTCGAGAACGTGGATGAGGAAATCGGCGACGAGCGCCTCCTCGAGCGTGGCCTTGAACGCCTCGACCAAGCCGTGAGGCAGCCGACGGATAAAGCCCACCGTGTCGGTGACGAGGAGCTTTTGATTGCCGCGCAATTGGAGCTGGCGCGTGGTCGGATCGAGCGTGGCGAAGAGCTTGTCCTCGGCGAGAACGTGCGCGCCGGTGAGGGCGTTGAGGAGAGAAGATTTTCCAGCGTTGGTGTAGCCGACGATGGCGGCGGTGGGGATGGGCACGCGCTGGCGTTTGTGACGCTGGACGCCGCGCTGCTTGCGGACGTCAAGGAGCTCGCGCTTAAGGCGCGTGATGCGATCGTTGACAAGTCGCCGGTCCTGCTCGAGTTGGGTTTCGCCTTCACCGCCTAGGCCGGCACCGCTACCACCGCCACGCTGACGTGAAAGGTGGGTCCAAGCGCGGGTGAGGCGAGGCAACGAATACTGCATGCGGGCGAGCGCTACTTGGAGGACGGCCTCGCGGGTGCTGGCGCGGTCGGCGAAGATATCCAAGATGACTTCCTCGCGGTCGATGACGGCGAGCTCGGAGATTTTTTCCCAGTTGCGCTGCTGGGCGGGGGAGAGGCTTTCGTCGAAGACGATGAGGTCGGCGTGCAACAGTTTTGCCTCTGCGATGAGTTCATCGGTCTTGCCGCTGCCGAGCAGGGTGGCGGGAGTGGGGGCGCGGAGTTTGACGAGAACTTTGCCGATGACGGCGATGCGCAGGTTTTCCACCAGCTCGACCAGTTCCGTGAGGAGTTCGGCCCCTTCGCCGTCGGCCATGTCGTGAGTTTGCACGCCGATGAGGAAGGCGCGTTCGCAGCGTTTGGAGTCGGAGGGCGTGGTGTCGAGGAAATCGGCCATTAAGGGGAAGCAGAGACTTGTCCGGCGGTCGCGTAAGGTCAACCGTGGGGGCGCGATGAGTTTTCAGTTGCACCGTACAAAATCCGCTTTGCACTAGCCCGCAGTGTCACCGTCCTACCAAGTCATCGCCCGCAAGTGGCGCCCCCAGACCTTCGCGGATCTCGTAGGGCAGGATCACGTGGTGCGCACCCTGACCAACGCGATCACGCGCGGCCGCATCGCCCACGCCTATCTCTTTGTGGGGCCGCGTGGCACGGGCAAGACCTCGACGGCGCGCATTTTTGCCAAGGCGCTCAACTGCACCGATGGTCCCAACGCCGATTTCGATCCGGCCGATCCCGCCGTGCAGTCGATTACCGATGGCACATCGATGGACGTGATCGAGATCGATGGCGCGTCCAATAACTCTGTTGATCAGATCCGCGACCTGCGCGACGACGTGCGCTACGCTCCGACGCAGGGAAAATACAAAATCTATATCATCGACGAGGTTCACATGCTCTCCAACCAAGCGTTCAACGCTCTGTTGAAAACGCTCGAAGAGCCGCCCGAGCACGTGAAGTTCGTCTTCGCCACGACCGATGTGCAGAAGGTGCTGCCGACGATCCTGTCGCGCTGCCAACGCTTCGACCTGAAGCCGATTCCGGACAATCTGATCGTCGGTCGTCTCAAACAGATAGCCATCGACGAGAAAATCAAAGTCACCGACGCGGCGCTGGCGTGTATCGCTCGCATGGCCGACGGCGGCATGCGCGACGCGCAGTCGATCTTCGACCAGATGATTTCGTTCTGCGGCACGGAGATTTCCGAGCCGGACGTGCTGGATGTTTACGGACTCGTCTCGGTGGAGAAAATCTCCGCGCTGGCCGGAGCCGTCGCGGCCGGCGACCACAGGAAGATCATTGAGATCGTGGACGAGTGCGACGAAAGCGGCCGCGACCTCGTGCGACTGCTCACCGATTTGCAGGCGCTCGTGCGCCAGGCCTTGCTCGACGCCATCGCGAAGAATGGTCGCACCGATCTCCTCGGCGGTATCGCGCTCACGACCGAGCAGCTCACGCGCCTGCTTGACGGGCTGCGCGAAGGCGAGGGCGGCGTGAAGCTGGGGCTCTCCGAGAAGATCAACTTTGAGGTGACGCTGCTCAAGGCCGTCGAGGCGAGTCGCTCGCGGGCGATCGATTCGCTCATCAAGGAACTTGCCGCGCTCGCGGAAGAATCCCCCTCCATTGCAGCGTCGACTTACGCGGCCGGCGAAAAAAAAAAGGGCTGATTGATCGGTTGGAGATGCGGTTGTCGGCCGAGTTCGCGGCGGCTCAGGCCGCGCAGCCGTTGATCGTGAATGTGCCGGAAGACGCGCCCGACGAAAAGGCGGGCGTGGAGATTCAGCCGCATATGCCGACGATCGAGGTGGCGGCAATCGCCGCCGCGACGGCGACCACGGGCGCGACTGGTGCTCCGACGTTCGACGAGGAGGGCCCGGTGTGGCCTACCGAGGCGTCGGCGGCGATCAGCGCCGAGGTGGCGGAGCGCGGCGAGACGTTGAACTCGAAAACCGCGCGCGAATTGGCCGAAGCTGCCGCCGAGGCTGCGGCTGAGAAGAAAAATCTGCCGTCGCTCGGCGAACTGGTGGACCGCATTCCCAGCGATGTGCGCGACACGGTGGAAGACCTTTTCCGCGTCAAGTGGACGCAGGTCGTCCGTGTGCCACGCAAGACTTTCAAAGAGTAGTGCTTTGTCTTCCGTACTACCGTCGCTGTACCGTTGCCACCCTTCGCCGAAGTCCCGCATCCTCCGCTATCAAAACCACGCATAAGGCCGTCCGCGTCTATGATCCGGCGCTCGCGCAGCTGGCCAATGTCGGTGTGGCTCGCGGATTTGCCGTGCACGAGGCATGGCGCGTGAGTAATTTTGTTGCACCTGACTTGGCAGCCCACTGATCAGGCAACCCGGTGTGTTAGGGATAACACGTCCGATCTTACGTGCCGTAAAGCCGGTTGCCGAAATCACCGAGGCCTGGGAGGATATATTTCTTCGCGTTGAGCTCGCGATCAAGGGCAGCGGTGAAGATAGGCACTGTGGGATGGGCGGCTTCGACAACGCGTACGCCTTCGGGTGAGCTGACGATGCACACGAGAATCAGGTCGGTGGCACCTTCGGCGCGAAGCGCATCGAGCGCCTGCACGGCGGAGCCGCCGGTCGCGAGCATGGGATCGACAACAAGTACGCATTTGCCTGCGAGCGGGGGAAGTTTTTGATAATAGCTGCGGGCGACGGCGGTGGCATGATCGCGTTCCAACCCGATGTAACCAACGCTCACATCGGGAAACAAATCCGTGAAGGGCTGCACCATGCCGAGTCCGGCGCGTAAGACGGGGACGACGGCGAGCGGACGGGAAAGCACGCGCGTGGTGACGCGCTCCAGAGGTGTGTCGATGACGTGATCCTGCGTGGCGAGATCGCGCGTGGCTTCCAGGGCGAGCAGCAGGCTAATCTGGTAGCTGAGGGTTCGAAACGTTGCCGGTCTGGTCGTCTGGTCTCGCAGGTGCGCGAGGATGTGCGCGGCGAGCGGGTGATTCAGAATGGTGAGCATGGCGGCGCGGATTGTGATTGCTTCACCGCCGGAGGGTCAGAGCAAATCACGCTCCACTTTTTTCTCGAGGATCCGCTCCATCTCGCGGCGCAATTCCTTTTGCTTGCCTTTGATGCCGGGCATGAGGGCGAGCCATTGGTAAACTTCTTCGCGCACATAGCGCGGCATGACGGGGTCGGTGGCGATCGCCTTGTCGAGGGCGCGCACGCAGGCTGCGGCGATCTGTTCGCACATTGCCTGCGCGTCGGCCGTGCTGTGCTGCCCGGCGAGACGCACGACGTCGTCGAGTTTGGTGCGACGGCGTCGGGCGTGCAGGCGGCGCTGCGTGGCCGCCTTGTAGAGGCCGATGCTGTTGAGCACGACATTGGCAGTGCGCGGATAGAAGCTCGTCATGAGGTTCCACGGGTCGCCGGCTTGGTCGCCGCCGTTGCGGAAATCGCTGCGCACGATCACCGAGGGAATGTCGGCAAATTTGGCAAACATGAACTCGACCACCGTGCCGGAGTCGAGCTCGGTGCCGTCGTAATTAAAGAGGCCGATGTCGCACTCAAGCAGTGTGCGCAGGTCGTGGTCGCGAATGGCGCGGGCGGTCGTGCGGCGCTGTTCGATGTTTTGCGGCAGGACACAGAGGTATTTCCCGTGGGATTTCTCGTAGATGGCCTCGGCAAGATAGGCGTTGCCGATGAGATGCTTGAGGCTGAAGAGCTCGCTGGCAAAATAGACGGTATAGCTCTTTTTCTTGGATTTCATGCCTCGCGTTATCTGGGTCCGAGCAAGCGGCAGATCAGGTTGACGCACAATATATTTTTTGGTGGAGAAACCTGTCCGTCGCCGCGACCTGACCGGGTGGTCGCTTGATGTCGAAGCCGCCCGGCGTTTTACGCTCAGCGCCATTCACGGCAGGCTTCACTCAGTTTCCGGCTGTCCAGATTAAACTCGTATGGCGCTGGTGCGGAGCCAGCCGTCGGTGAGGATGCGGGCGCGGAGGCCGCCACGGCCTTTCAGCAATTCGAAGGCACCGCGGTGGATAGCTTCGTCCATCCAATGGCACGGCGAACATTCGGCCATGCCTTCGAAGCGCACATCTTGCACCTCGAAGGTTTGGCCGATGAGGAAATTCAGGTCTATACCACGCGTGATGACGTTGCGTCGGGCGGCGGCGGGGGCGATGGAGGCAAGACCGAAGCGGGCGCAGAGATCTTCGTAAACCTCGGCGGAAAAAAAGGTGATCTGGCCTTTGTAATTTTCTTTATAGTCAAAAAAGCGGTCGCCGCGCAGGCCGTGTCCGGCCACGCACTCGACGGCGTCAACCTCGATGGTCGGGTGGATTCCAGCGGTCTGGCCATGGTTTCCGAAGTAGTTGTGGCCGGGGGAAACGAACAGGTGTTCGACGCGGAACATGGCCTCAGCCTCCGATGGCGGTCATGGGGCGGACGGGTTCGTAGGTGTCCCCGAAGGCGTGGTCCTCGGGTTTGTTGGCGATGGCTTCCGTGAGGAGCGCATCAAGGTCGGCGTGGCCTGTGCGTAGCGGGGCGAGGAGGTCGATCTCGCCGTGGTGGCCGAGGCAGGGGCGCAACTTGCCGTCGGCGGTGAGGCGGAGCTTGTTGCATGAACCACAGAACTCCGGTGTGGTGAGCGCGCCGATGAAGCCGATGAGCGCGCCGTTGGCGGCGCGAGCGTAGCGGGCGGGACCGTGTCCGGCGCGGTAATCCGGCAGCGTTTCCAGCGGGCCGAGCTCAGCCTCGATGCGGGCGCGGGCGTCTTCGCAGGAAAGGAAGTTGCGCTCGTTGAGCACGTCAGTACGGGTGAGCGGCATGAGTTCGATGAAGCGCACTGGAGTGCGGTGCTCGGCGGCGAAATGAACGAGGGGCGCGAGCTGGTCTTCGTTGACGCCGCGCATGAGGACGACGTTGAGCTTCACGACTTCGAAATCGGCCGCGAGGGCGGCATGGATGCCATTGAGGGCGTCGGCGAGGCGTCCGCCAGTGACGCGGTGGTAGGTGTCGGTATCGAGGGCGTCGAGGCTGACGTTGATCGAGGTGACGCCGGTGGCGCAGAGTTCGCGGACGACGGCGGCGAGATGGGTGCCGTTGGTGGAGAGGCCGAGGCTGCGGGTGGTGGGGAGTGCGGCGATACCGGCGGCGATGGAGGCGAGATCGGGGCGGAGCAGGGGTTCGCCGCCGGTGAGGCGGAATTTTCTGAAACCGAGTCCGGACGCGGCGGTGGCGATGGAGACGAGTTCGCCAGCGGTGAGGTGATCGGGGCGTTGCGCCCAGCCCTTGTAGCCTTCGGGCATACAATACAGGCAGCGTTCGTTGCATCGGTCGGTGACGGAGATGCGCAGGTAATCGATGATGCGTCCGAAGGGATCGGTCATAGGCGGTTTGGAATGGGTCTTATGGGACGCATAGGACACATTAACTCAAGCACTGAGGGCGGATCGTTAATGAGTACCGCAGCCGCCGGGAAGGGCGGTGGAGGCGAGGGCGGGCGAGCCAACGGGGTTGGGGGCGCGACGGGAGATGCGCACGGCGGCGAAATCATCTTCGTTGACGAGGTAGTCCCAGTGGAAGCAGCCGGGAAAGAGGGCTTCGAATTGGTAGCGCAGGGGTTCAGGGGCGTGGCCGTTGACGAGCACGAAGCTTGCTCCGACCGCAAGGGCATCGGCGCGCCTGAGGATGAGCGGGTGCTTGGTGCGGCAGGGAATGGCGCGGGCGTCGAGTAGCTCGGCGTCGGGAATGGAGGCGAGGGCGGGATGGAGGGCGGTGGTGTTCACGGTAAAAAAGGAGAAATCACGGAGCGAGCAGGGTGAGGAGGAAGGTGGCGGGTTCTTCGGCCCGCACGGCGTGAGGGAGTTGTGGGGGCATGTGCAAAAGTGAGCCGGGTTTGAGCGTTTCAGGGCGCCCGGCAAGCGTGAGATGGAGCGTGCCGGTGAGAACTTGGATGAGCGCGTGGTTGGGATTGGTGTGCTCGGTGAGTTCCTGACCGGCATCGAAGGCGAAGAGCACGGCTTTGCCGCCGGTGGACTTGAGGAGCGTGCGACTGGTGATGCCGGCGATGCTCGGCGTGGCGAGGGAAGCCAGCGGCACGGTGGCGCATTGGTCGGGAAGGAATACTGAGGAAGCCATGACGATGTTATGAAGCATAGTCGGCTTGAGGCCAGAACTTATCGGTGCCTTGATTGGAGGTTGTGGAACCGGCGGCGGGCGCGTTTCGCCAAGAACCAAGGAATCGCAAACCCCCGCTTGCCAGCGGATGCCGGACGCGCAAACTTCTGCCCTTCCATGAGCAACTCGGTAAAAATCTACGACACCACCCTGCGCGACGGCACTCAGGGCGAAGGCATCAGCTTTTCAGTCACCGATAAACTCCTCATTACCGAGAAGCTCGACCAGTTTGGCGTGGATTATATCGAAGGTGGTTTCCCCGGCTCCAATCCCCGCGACATCACCTATTTTCAGGAGGCGCAAAAACTCCGTCTTAAGCACGCCAAGTTGGCGGCGTTCGGTTCCACCCGCCGCGCCGGGGTCAAAGCTTCCGAAGACGCCCAGATAAAGACGCTTCTCGACAGCGGCATGCCGGTCACGACCATCGTTGGAAAAACGTGGACACTCCACGTCACAGAGATCATCCGCACCACGCTGGAAGAAAATCTGGCGATGATCGAGGACTCCGCCCGCTATCTCACCGCCCAGGGCCGCGAGGTGATCTACGATGCGGAGCATTTTTTTGACGGCTACCGCGCCGATTCCGATTACGCCATGCGCACGCTTGCGGCCGCGATCAAGGGCGGGGTGACGAATCTTTCGCTGTGCGATACCAACGGCGGCACGCTTGTCGATGACTTCAGGACCATCGTTGCTCGGGTTGTGAAAGAGTTCGGCGCCGACAAAGTCGGTGTGCATTGCCACAACGACAGCGGCCTCGGCGTGGCTCTATCCCTCGCCGGCATCGGAGCCGGCGCGACGCTCGTGCAAGGCACGGCCAACGGCTACGGCGAGCGCACGGGCAACGCCAATCTCTTCACCATCCTGCCGAGCCTTTTCCTAAAGATGCATCGCACGGCGCGCTGTGCGGCGAACCTCGACCAGCTCCGCGACCTGTCGCTCTATTTTGACGAACTCGCGAACCTCAAACCCGACACCAAGGCGCCCTATATCGGAGCCTCGGCTTTTGCGCATAAAGGCGGCTTGCACGCCAACGCGGCGCAGAAGGTGAAGTCGTCCTACGAGCACATCGATCCGGCGCTGGTGGGCAACCACACCCGCGTGCTTGTTTCCGACATGGCCGGCCGTTCCAGTATCGCGATGAAGGCGAAGGAACTCGGCTTTGCGCTCGACGAGAAAGACCCGGCGATGAAAACGCTCATCGACGAATTGAAGGATCTTGAGTTTCGCGGCTACGAGTTCGAGGCGGCCGATGCGTCTCTCAAACTTCTCATCGCCCGCGCACTCGGTCAGGCGAAGACATTTTTCGAGGTGGAAGGATACCGGGTGGCGGTCGAACGTCGCGCCGGCGAGTTGCTCGCCGAGGCCACGGTGAAGCTCAAGGTCAACGGCCAGCCGATCCACACCGTCGCCGAATGCACGGGGCCGGTGGGCGCGCTCGACAAGGCCCTGCGCCTCGCCCTTGAAAACGTTTATCCGCAGCTTCAGGAGCTGCAGCTTCGCGATTACAAGGTGCGCATCCTCGACAGCCGGGCCGGCGCCAATGCCCGCACACGTGTCTTTATCGAGTCGGGTGATGGAAAATCCATCTGGGGCACGGTGGGCGTTAGCGACAACGTGATCGATGCTTCATGGGAAGCGCTCACCGATGCGGTCAACTACAAGTTGCTGCAAGGCTGAGCGCTGGTTGGTCGGAGCGTTTGGTGGTATTTACGGAGTTTTCCTTGGAGCGCGGTAACACATGTGCTGTGGTTATGTGTCCATGAAACGTACCCTTTTCATTCTCCTTGCCCTTGGCTTGCTTGTGGCGGGGATCACGTGGTCTGTCCGTCAAAGCCGGGACGCGGGGGACGCGGCTAAATTGGTTTACACCTACGCCAAGCCGCAGCTTCGTGATCTGCGTCAGGTACTCACCGTCAATGGCACGATCACTCCGGTGCTCTCGACCGAGATCAAATCCGAGGTCAACGGACGCATTGCTGTCGTGCGCGTCAATGCGGGGGACGTCGTCACGGCCGGTCAGGTGCTCGTCGAACTCGACCTTGGTCCCCTGCGTGCGCAGATCGACAGCGCGCAACTTGCCATCGCATCGGCCCGGTTGCGCGTGGAGAGTGCGCGTCAGGATTTAGAGCGCGCAACCACCCTTGCAAAACGAGAGTTTTTCAACGCCAAGGACCTGGAGACTGCGCAGACCGCTTACCTTATCTCCAAGAACGATCTTGATGTGCAGGGCGCACAGATGCGCGTGTTGGAGGACAGTCTTAAAAAGACGACCATCGCCGCGCCCTATGCAGGCACGATCCTGAGCGTTGCCGCCCGGCCGGGCATGGTTGTGACCGGCGCTGAGAGCGGTCGTGACGGCAATACCCTGCTCGAGCTTGCCGATCTCTCTCGCCTGCGGGTCGAGGCGAATATCAACGAGATCGATGTCATCGCACTGACCATTGGCATGCCGGTTGACATCACCTTCGAATCGATGCGCGACCTCAAGGCCGCCGGCCACATCACCTTCATCTCGCCAGCCGCCGGCCGCAATGCTCAGGGAGGCGGCGGTTCAGGTGGTCAGGGTGGTGTTGGAGGCGGCGGTAGCAGCACCACCCACGAATTTCCCGTGCAGATCGCCGTCGAACAGGCCGGACCGCGCATCCGTCCGGGCATGACCGCACGCTTGGGGGTTGAGACTGGAGTCGCGCATCAGGCATTGTCGGTCGCGGTAGCCGCCGTTTTTTATGATTTTGAAAAGGAAGAGGCGTATGTCTTTGTCCGCCAGCCCGCCGGTGAACCCGTGCGTCGCAAGATTGTGACCGGAGTGCGCTCGACCGATCATGTCGAGATCAAGGAAGGGCTCGCTGCCGGCGAGGAGATTTCCCTGCAGAAACCGGCGTCCGAACGCCGCAAGACACCGCCGGCCAAGACCGACCGCGACTCATGAGCGACGCCCCCGAGGTCGTGCGGTTTGAACGGGTCGCCAAGCGCTACCCGATGGGTGACAGTGTCGTGGACGCGCTCGTGGACGCGAGCTTCACCATTCGCGAGGGAGAGTTTGTCTCCATCCTCGGCCCGTCGGGCTCGGGCAAGTCCACACTCATGCACCTGGTCGGCTTTTTAGATTCGCCTACCGAGGGGGAAATCTTTTTCGAGGGCCGGCCGCTGGCGTCCATCAGTCCCGATCAGCGCGCCTGCATCCGGGCGGAGAAAATTGGCTTTGTTTTTCAGGCCTTCAATCTCCTTCCGCGCATGGATGTGCGCGCGAATACCCGCCTGCCGCTTACCTACCACCCCGTGCCGCCGATCAATGCGGCGGCGCGCGTTGATCGCGCCCTTGAACTCGTGGACATGATGCCCCGCGCCGATCACCGCCCCGGACAGCTTTCGGGCGGCCAGCGTCAGCGCGTGGCCATCGCGCGCGCGCTCGTTAACGAGCCGCGCATCCTTCTCGCTGATGAGCCCACGGGCAACCTCGACAGCCGCACCGCCGGCACGATTCTCGACCTTTTTACCGAACTCAACCGCCAGGGCCGCACCATCGTGCTGGTGACGCACGACGCCAATGTCGCCGCCCGCTCGCGCCGTCAGATTCATGTCATGGACGGACGCATCATCCGCGACGCATGAACCTCTTCTCCGGCATCCTCAACGGTCTGGGCGAGATATGGGCGCACAAGCTCCGCTCGTTCCTCACCGTGCTATGCGTTCTTCTTGGCGTGATGTCGCTCGTGCTCACAACCGGGTTCATGGAGGGTTTTTTCCAGTCGTGGAAAATCAGTCTGGCGGAAAAAGGCGGACTCGAAAAAATATCAGGCCAGGCCAAGCGCGTGGGCAAGGTCCGCGAGCCTTTCGTCGCCCTGTCTTCCGGTTACGCGCTGGACGACGAGCGTGCTCTGCGCCGTGCCCTGCCCGATGACGTCAACGTTTCTCCTGAGGTTGACCTTAAGGTCGAGCTGAAGCGTCGCGGCAAGGATTACTACCGGCGTGTGCAGGGGGTGAAGAATGACATTCTCGCGGCCAACCGCTACGAGATCGCGAAAGGGCGTGCGTTTTCCGATTTGGAAATCCGCGACAGTGCCGATGTTATCATCCTCGGCACCGATGCGGTCAAAAACCTGTTCGACCCCGACGCTCCGGTGCTGGGCGAGTTCGTCGAGCTTAATGGCCGGCCGTTTCGCGTCATCGGCGTGCTGAAACATTACGAGAGCCTTTACGGCGATTACAACTGGCTCGATTTCAAAAATCGAATCGCTTTCATACCGGTCACGACGGCGCTCGCCAAGATTAACGGTAACCGCCAGCTCACTTGGCTCAACGTGCGCACGACCGAGGTGGACCGCCTAGGGGCGACCATGGACACGATCGAAAACGTCCTCGCGAGCCAGCATCGACTGGTTGATGACTTCGAGGTCTTAAGCAACGAGGAACAGCTCGACTCGTTTGCGCAGACACGGGCGAACTTCGTTTATTTTGGCGGCGGCATCGCTGGGATTTCACTGCTCGTGAGCGGCATTGGTATCATGAATCTGATGCTTGCGTCGATTAACGAGCGCGTGCGTGAGATAGGTATCCGCAAGGCGCTCGGCGCCACCGGGCGCAATATTTTCAGCCAGTTTATCGCCGAGGCGGTGGCGTTGAGTATGCTGGGCGGTGTGCTGGGCGTAGGCGTGGCGGTGGGGGCGATCACGGCGCTTCAGGAACTGTTGCCGCCGGGTCGCCAACCGGTGTTGTCGGGGTCGGCGTTCGTGTTGGGGTTTGCGTTCAGCGTGGGCGTAGGCGTGCTGGCCGGATTGTATCCGGCGTTGCAGGCGTCGAAACTCGATCCCATCGAGGCGTTGCGCTACGAGTAAGGCGCTTCCGTGTCGACCTCACAGCAGCGGCGCGAGCAGGCGGCTGAGGTCTTCGGCGAGGTTGCCGAGCAGGCGGTGACGGCGCGGTTTCTCTGGTTTTGGGGCGACGCATTCGCGCAAAAGTTCATCAGCCCAGATGCGCATGGCCTGGATATCTGCCGCCGAGTAGACAACCACGCCGATCTCGAAATTCACGAACAGGCTGCGCAAGTCGAGATTGGCGGAGCCGAACAAGGCCATGCGGTCGTCCACGATGATCGCTTTCGAGTGCATCATGCCCTTGTTGTAAAGCAGCACGCGGGCGCCGGCCTGCCTGAGCAGACGCACGAAATGGCGGCGGGCGTAGTCGGCGACCGGATGGTTGGAGTGCGCCGGGAGGATTAGGGTCACATCTTTGCCGGCGCGCGCTTTGACGATGAGCGAGCGCAGCAGCACCTCGTCGGGAATAAAATAAGGCGTGACGATCCAGATGCTTTGCTCCGCTTCCTGAATCATCGAGACGATGCCCTCGTAAAGCGGGTCGCCGGCCACGTCCGGTCCGCTGGCGACGATTTGCAGTTCGCCTTCGCCTTTGGCCCGGAGGGAGGCGGGGTCGAATTCCGTCTGGAGCGTTGCGATGGCCTGCTTGCTGGCAAAACTCCAGTCGGCAAGAAACACTTGGTTGAGCATCGCGGCTCCCGGGCCGTTGATCACAGCACCAAAATCCTTCCAGCGTTTTTTCCAAAACTGCTGCCCCATGTATTCGCGGGCGATATTATGGCCGCCGATGATGGCAGTGTGCTGGTCGAAGATCGCGATTTTACGGTGATTGCGCAGATTGGCGGAACCACGGCTCGACAGCGGAACCACCGGCATGAACTTGACGACTTCGCCTCCCGCCTTGCGGATGGGATCAACGAATCCTCGGCTGGACATAAAGCAGCCGAGCGAGTCGAGCAGCAGGCGCACTTTCACTCCCTCGCGCGCCCGCTTGGCAAGGAGTTGCACGATGCGCCGGCCGGTGTCGTCCCGGCTGAGGATGAACGTCGTGATGTGGATGGAGTGGCGTGCGTCGAGAATGGCCGTCTCCAGTTCGGTGTAAGCTTGTTCGCCCGTGGTGATCAGCCGCAGGGCGTTGCCGCCAACCGGCGGGCTTCCGCCCATGCTTGAAATGGCGTGGACCGTCGGGAGCGCCGCGGTCGTGGCCGAGACCGCACGCATGCCGGGGAGATTAAGGGAGGCACTGCGCTTGCTGGCGGCGAGTCGCCGAATCTTGCGCCCTCCCATCAGCAGGTAAAGAGGCACACCGATGTAGGGCACGAGCACGATGCCCAGCAACCAGGCGAGAGTGTTGCTGGGCTGGCGTTTTTCACCGACGAGCCGGGCGATGGCGAAGACGGCCAACACGAATCCACCCACGGTCAGGAAGTGGGAAAGAATATGAGTGCTGACGGCTTCGGTGATTTCTGCGGTCATGCGGGGTGTCGGTGGGTTACAATGGATCGGGTAACGCGTTAAGCAAGT
Source organism: uncultured Verrucomicrobiota bacterium (assembly GCA_903904685.1). Taxonomy (GTDB): domain Bacteria; phylum Verrucomicrobiota; class Verrucomicrobiia; order Opitutales; family Opitutaceae; genus Rariglobus. Next base: position 12,469 of record CAIVDS010000064.1, on the reverse strand, counting down.
CGCACGGGTAAACTGAAATTACCCAAATTGGGACTTGAACTCGCCACACGGAAACGCCTTTTTGTCCCTTCTGTGTTTTGGTGGAATATCCAAGTGGCCAAAGGATGGGGACTGTAAATCCTCCCGCTCACGCGTTCGCTGGTTCGACTCCGGCTTCCACCACCACTTTGCCGGCTCTTTGGGGCTGGTTATGGGCTCATACTGGCTGATTGTGCAGTCCCTGTTGAAGCGTGAAGGTGCGCGGACTGCTCTCGGAATACCGGATCAACAGTCTCAGAATATGAATTGCACCGTTCGCAGGTTTCTTAGCACGGCTGGCGGTGCCTTCGAGACAGACTGATGGATTAGCGAAACTTGAGCAGAACCAGCCGTAGGCTGGTGGTGGCTGGCGAAATTGCGTGTTAGCGAGCGCTCACGGTCAGTTCCTCGTCGAAACACACGGCGACTTTTCCACAACGTCCCGAAGCCATGAGGGTGTAGGCGTCCGCGACTTTGGCCAAGGGGAAACGATGCGTGACGAGGTCGGCGGGATGGAGATTCCAGCGCACGAGGCGCTCCACAATTTCTTCCATCCGCCAGATGGAGGTCACCCAGGAACCGTAAAGGGTCTTCTGGTCGTGGATCATGTCGCCGGAAGGATTGAATTCCACCTTGCCGCCTTCTCCGAGGAAAACGATGCGCCCCCATTTGCGGGTGGCGCGGATGGCGGTGGCGCGGGCCGCCGGATGGGCGGAGCAATCCACGGCGCGTTCGACACCGTTGCCGCCGGTCAGCGCCCGGACTTCGGCGACATTGTCGGCGCCGGAGGCGAGCACTTCATCGCACAGGCCCAGCGAGCGGGCGAGATCCAGCCGCTCCTTGATGACATCGATGCCAATGATCTTGTTCGCGCCAAGTTTGCGGCACAGGGCGGCCGTGGCGAGGCCGACGGGCCCGAGCCCCGTGATCAGGACGGCGTCGTTGCCGCTGACGCCGATTTTCTCGAGGCCTTCGTAGACGGTGCCGAAGCCGCAGGCGACTTGGGCGCCGTCGACATAGGAGAGTTCGTCGGGCAGGTGAACCAAGTCCTTTTCCTCGGCGAGCAGGTAGTCCGCCATGCCGCCGTTACGCTGCCAGCCGTAGGCCCGACGGTATTTTTCGCTGGTGCAGGAGATCATGTAGCCGCGGCGGCAGTCGTTGCATACGCCGCAACCGGAGATGTGATAAACGATGACTCGGTTGCCCTTGCTGAAGCGGCGACAGCCCGGACCGGTCTTGACGATCTGACCGCAGGGCTCATGACCGGCGATCATACCCGGCTGGTAGCCTTCCGGGCCCTTGCCAAGATGCTCGTGGTAGATGCAGCGGATGTCCGAGCCGCAGATGGTCGAGGCTTTCATGCGGATCAGAACTTCACCATGGCCCGGCTCCGGCACGGTGAATTGCTTGAGTTCGGTGGTACTGTTGCCGGGCAGCAGAGCCCCGAGCATTTCTTTGTCGAAGGGTTTCATAAGATGAGAGCGATAGGTGATGGTTAAGTTGCGATTTTGCCGTCGAGATCCCAAAGATCGGTCCAGCTCTGATTGTCTTTCCAGAGAAAAACCTGGCCCTTGATCAGACGGCAATTGCGGTCAAGGCCCGCGATGGCCGACATTTCGGCGTCGGTGAGGGGTGGGGTGACGGCCGCCTGCAGGTTGGCCAGGTAGTTGCGGCGTTTTGTGGAAAAGGGAATGGGGATCTGGCCGCGTTGCACGGCCCATTTAACGCAGAGTGTGGCTGGATGGATGCCGTGCCGCCGGGCGATTTCGATGAGAACGGGATCTTCGATATCGACGGTGTCGTCGGCGGTGCGATCACGCTCCGGACGCGCCGGTGATCCGACCGGACTGTAGCCAATCGGGACGATGCCGTTCTCCTGCACGAAGCGGAAGAGTTCGGGCTGCTGGAAATGTGGATGGAGCTCCATTTCGTTGACGGCGGGTTTGATCCGAGCGTCGCGGAGGATGAGTTTAAGCTTGGGAATGGTGACGTTGGAGGTGCCGATATGACGGACGAGACCGAGATCGACCAAGCGCTCCATCTGTCTCCAGGTGCGCATGAAATTCTCGTGGATATAGGGCTTCGAGTCCGGGCTCCGCGAATCGACCGTACACCCCGGCGGATGGAAATTGGGGAACGGCCAGTGGACGAGGTAGAGATCAAGATACTCCAACTGCAGGTCTTTGAGTGACTGCCGGCATGACGGGATGACCTCCGCCTCACCATGCTTGTTGTTCCAAAGTTTGGAGGTAATCCACAAATCTTTGCGGGCCACGCCCTGCTTCATGATGGTCGTTAAACTCTTTCCGACGAGATGTTCGTTGGAGTAGACCGAGGCGCAGTCAAAATGCCGGTAGCCGACGTCGGCGGCATCAATGACGGCCGCCGCGATCTGATCGCCGGTGACCGAGTCGGAACCAAACGTGCCGAGCCCGACGACCGGAATGCGGGCGCCGTCCGGCAGAGCGCGAAAGGGGACGCTCGAAGGATCGACGCGGGTGGAGATGGAAACAGGCGTGTTCATAATTGGAGTGGGAAATTATAGGTTGGGCGGCGATTTCATGGTGGTGCGCAGATCCTGTTCCGCCTCGGAGCTCCAATAGCCGCAGTCGAGTTCGATAAATACGGAGGTGTAAGGCAGAGTTTCGCGCGTCTTGATCAGCAGGACATGGAAGTTTCGCCCCGCGGCATCGAGTTTGGCAATGATTTCGTCATGCGGGAGCTGGCGGACGGACAGGCCGGCGGTGGCGGCGGCCAGCCGAATTCGCACAGTCTCGATGCCTGCCGCGTGGCGCACGGGTAGCGCGGCAAGTTCTTTGTCGAGATAGATGATCGGGCGGACGTGCGAGCTAGAGCGCACCGTCTCCAGCACAATGGTCACGGCGTCGGCGACGCCACCTTCGGCCAGGATCGTTTGAATGCCCGGCGAAGTTTGCTGCGGGTAGGCGGCATCGGCTACGACGATCCAGTTGCGATGGCCGAGGTAGGGTAGGCGGCGGAGGAGAGTTTCCTCCCAAGTTTCATTGCAGTTGGGGGCGGACATTCGGGTGGAGAGCATCGATCTCGATCGGATCGCTGGTTGGCGGTCAACCGGAGTTGGATGTCAACATGAGCTTAGCATTATTGGGGCGGGGACGGAATGACTGTTCTTGTGCAAAGCATGACGATAATTGACCTTCAGATGGATGTTTTTATGGAGGAATGATGGGTAAAAAATTTCAGCCAGTTGACGATTTCTTTTCCCAGGAGATCATCGGCGCGAGGCGATTTTATTTAAATATGGGGCCGGCGACGCGCGGTCCGCTCGCGGTTACGGCGGGCGGGTGGGAGGCGTGTGCGCCCGAGTATCGAGTTTCGCGGCAGGATTTCCCGTACTTTTCCATTGAGTTGGTCGTGGGTGGCAAGGGTGAGGTGGCTCTCGCGGGGCGCACGCAACCGCTGATGACGGGCAGCGTTTTTTGTTACGGACCGGGTGTGCCGCATACCATTGTGTCGGATCGAACCGACTGCATGAAAAAGTTTTTCGTCGATTTTCGCGGGCGGACTGCGCTCCAATTGATGAAAGAGGCAGGATTCGAGCCCGGAGTCTGCGGGGCGGTGAGCGGGGTCTCCCGAATCACCGCCTTATTTGAGGAGGTCGTGAGGTTTGGCGTCCATGCGCATGCCGGCGCGGGCCGGGGTGCCGTTCTGGCCCTTGAGTTGTTGTTGCTCGCCCTGGCGCAACAGCGCGTCGAATCGAATGTCGCAGGCTCGGCGCGGTCCACCTTTGATCGCTGCCATGCGCATATGCAGGAGCATTTCCTCCAGTTGCGCACCGTGTCCGATTTGGCCGCCGCCTGTCATGTTGATGCAGCCTACCTCTCCCGACTCTACCAACGATTTCTCGGACAAAACCCGTACCGCTGCCTGGGCCGGATGCAGATGGGCTGGGTGGCCGAACGACTCCTTGAGCCGGGCCGGTTGGTCCGCGAGGTGGCTCAGCAGCTCGACATGGATCCGTTCCAGCTTTCCCGGACTTTTAGGCGAGTTTATGGGATTTCACCGCGGAATTTTATTCAACTGCGCTGCCGTTGACCGGTTTAAATCAACCCGCTTTCGCGGAAACTGTAGTAACCGCGTCCCAACGGGTCGGCGGAGGTGGTGCCGAGAATGACGTGGTCGAGCAGCGTGATGTCCACGGACTGGCCGGCTTCGCGGAGCTGACGGGTGATCTTGATGTCGGCCGCACTGGGTGCGGGATCGCCCGAGGGATGGTTATGGGCGCAGATGACCGCCGTGGCCGATTCACGGATGGCCTCGCGAAAAACCTCCCGAGGATGCGCCAGCGAACTGGTGGCGGTGCCCGAAGTGATCTCCACGCATTGGATGAGGCGGTTCTTACGGTTCAGGCAAAGTACCCAGAATTTTTCGACTTCCAGGCCATGCATCAACGGTCGCATAAAAACGGCGGCCATCGTGGCGTCGTTGATCAACGGATCGAGTCGTTGGGGTTGGGTGCTCACGCGGTGGGCGATCTCCATGACGGTGATGAGCTGGAGCGCCTTTACCGGACCGATGCCTTTGAGCTTTTTAAAATCGGCTTCTTTCCACGTGATCAGGCCGGCGAGAGAGCCTGCCTCGGACAACAGACGAGAGGCGAGGGTGAGCACATCATGGCCCCGCGTGCCGCTGCGGAGCAGCATGGCCAAGAGCTCGCTATCGCTCAGCGCACTTGGGCCCATTCGCTTGAGTCGCTCTTGAGGGCGTTCGGACACGATGGTGGACTTGAGCCGGTTATCGGACTGATAAGTGGATGACGGGGTGGTGCTCATGCGTGGGGTGGTGGATTGGCAGGCAACAAAAAAGCCGGCTCGATGAAGAGCCGGCTGGGGGGAACGTTTTGGAAAGTTCAATAAATCCTCACGTAGCCGCCGCGGCGCAGGCGTTCGAGCCAGCGGTTTTCGGAATCGCGGGTCATTTGGTTGGAAAGGATTTTTTCGATCTGGTCGCGGACGTCGGCGAGAGGTTGCACGCCGGCGAGCTTACGGTCTTCCACGTAGAGAATGTAGGCGGCTTCGGGAGCGAGGATGGCGTCGGTGGACTGGCCCTTGGTGAGCTTGAAGAGCGGATCGCTGAACTCCGCCTTGAGATCGGTTTTGCGCTGCCAGCCCCAGTCGCCGCCCTTGGCCCGCTTGGAATCTTGGCTGAGCTCACGTGCGACATCCTCGAATTTTTCGCCGGCCTTTACGCGCGCCGTTACCTTGGCGGCTCTTCCCGTGAGTTGGGCGTCGGTTTCGTCGGTCTGGCGGTTGAGTGCGATCATGCGCATGTGAACCTGGTCTTCCTGATAAAACTTATCCTTGTTCTCGTTGTAGAAAGTCTCGACGCGAACCGGGCTGATGACGTTCTGGTTTTTGCGCTGCTGGCCGCGCATGTAGTCGTAGATGATGTCGTCTTCCATCTTCTTGCGGTAATCGCGCAGCGTCATGCCGATGGCGCGGAGATAGGCGAGGAACTTTGAGCGGTCGCCGTCGAAGCGACGGATCTGCTCGTCGGCGATGGCGTTGTCGATGATGCTCTCGGGAATGTGGCGTTTGTCGTCTTTCTTGAAGTCCTTCACGATGAGGACGCGGTCCACCATGTTTTGGATGATTTCGTCCTGAAGCGCTTCGAGTTTTTCGTTGAATTCCTTTTCGTTGCGGGCTTCGCGCTGGAGGCCGGGGATGCTCGGGCCGATCTCGCGGCGGAGGTCGTCCACCGTGATGACCTTGTCCTCGACGACGGCGACGACGCCGTTTGCGAAGCGCAGGTCAAGGTTGTCGGCGGGCGGCTTTGGAGCGTTGACCTTGGGGGCAGTCGTCGGCGCAGGTGCTTGCGCGAAGGTGGCGAAAGGAAGGAGGGCAACAAGGAGTGTGAGGGACCGAAAACGGCTGAACGTCATTGAATAGGTAGGTTGTTCAGAAATAAGATAATTTCCTTTAAACGTAGAAGGGGCTTCGGGGCGGTCAACCTTGGAAACCGCGTGCCGAGCATCACGAAGTCATCACGGCGACCGCTGGCCCGGAGGCACCTTAGGCGGGAGGATTCGGTTTCGACAGAGCCGATGCCTTTCTGTTCCGCACGGATACGAATCTCGGTGATGAGGAGCAGGGCGCGCACTTCATCGCCAAATCTGCCGAAACGGTCGCGGAGGTCGGACTCGATTTCCTTTAACCTGGCCGGTGTGTCGGCCATCGCCATGCGACGGTAGAGGTCGATGCGCAGGCGCGTCTCGGTGATGTAGGCGGCGGGGATGCGGGCCTGGATTTTGGTGACCTCGACGGCGCCGCCAGCGGTATGCTCGGCGGCCTTGATCGCTTGGTATGAGGAGCGGGTGGAGGGAAGTTGAGCGTCCGGCTTTGAGGAGGGAGCGTCACCGGAGGATTCGCCGACGAAGACGAAATCGAGTTTCACGTTGGCGCGGATGTTGGCGGCTTGTTTTTCTCCCTTCAGACGTGCGACGGATTGGCGGAGCAATTGGCAGTAAAGTTCAAAACCGACGCCGATGATGTGGCCGCTTTGTTGCGAGCCCAGGAGGTTGCCTGCGCCGCGCAGTTCGAGGTCGCGCATGGCGATGCGGAAGCCCGCGCCGAGCTGGTTGTGGGTACGCATGGCATTGAGGCGCTCGCGGGCGATTTCGACCAAGCGCGTGTGACGGTGGAGCAACAGGTAGGCGTAGGCCTGGTGCTTGAACCGGCCAACGCGGCCGCGGAGCTGGTAGAGCTGCGAGAGGCCGAAGCGGTCCGCGCCCTCGATGATGATCGTGTTGCAGTTGGGGATATCGAGGCCGCTCTCGATGATAGTGGTGCAGACGAGCACCTGGTAGGCGCCGGCGACGAAGTCGGTCATGGTTTTTTCCAATTCGTCGTCGTCCATCTGCCCGTGGCCGACGCCGATGGCGAGGTCGGGGAGGAGTTCGCGCAGACGGGCGGCGACGAGGTCGATCGTCTGGACGCGGTTGTGGAGATAAAACACCTGCCCGCTGCGGCGCATCTCATGGCGGATGGCATCCACCACGAGTTTTTCGTCGTAGGTTTTGACGATGGTCTGAATGGGGAGGCGGTTGGTGGGCGCGGTCTCGATCACGCTCATGTCGCGCGCGCCGGTCATCGCCATGTAGAGCGTGCGCGGGATGGGCGTGGCGCTCATGGAGAGAACGTCCACGGTGGAGCGGAGCGTCTTGAACTTCTCCTTGTGCTTCACGCCGAAGCGCTGCTCCTCGTCGATGATAACGAGGCCGAGGTCCTTGAAGGCGACGTCGGCCTGGAGCAGGCGGTGCGTGCCGACGAGGATGTCAACCTGGCCGGCGGCGGTGGCGCTGAGGACGTGGGTGTGCTCGGCCCGCGTGCGAAAGCGGCTGATCATTTCGACCGCGATCGGGTAGCCGGCCATGCGTTCGCGAAAGGTGTTCAGGTGCTGCTGCGCGAGCACGGTGGTGGGCACGAGCACGGCGACTTGTTTGCCACCTTGCACGGCCTTAAACGCGGCGCGGATGGCGACCTCGGTCTTGCCGAAGCCGACGTCGCCGCAGATGAGGCGGTCCATCGGGCGTGGTTTTTCCATGTCGGCCTTCGTTTCCTCGATAGCTTTGAGCTGGTCGCGCGTCTCGGTGAAGGGGAATGACCCCTCGAATTCCTTTTGCCAAGTGTTGTCCGCATCGAAGGCATGCCCGGGTTGGATCTCGCGCATCGCGTGGATTTTCAACAGCTCGGCGGCGAGATCGATGGTGGCGCGCTCGGCGGCTTGGCGGGTCTTCTCCCAGCGGCCGGAGCCGATTTTTCCTAGTTGTGGCTTGGTTTTACCGAGGCCGACATAGCGGCTGATGAGGTGAGATTCCTGAAGCGGAACGTGGAGCGTGACGCCGTCGTCGAACTCGATGGAGATGACCTCGCGGAGGCCATCGCGGGTATCGAGTTTGGTGAGGCCGCGGTAGAGCGCGATGCCGTGCTGGAGGTGGACGACGAAGTCGCCTTCGACGAGTTCGGAAAAATCGAGGAGCTGGTCCACCTGCGCGCGCTGCACGAGGGCGCGTTGCTGGCCGGCGATGCGGCGCGCGCGCTGGCGGCCGAAGAGCTCCGTCTCGGTGACGAGGACAAGACCGCCGATCTCGCCGAGCTTGCGCTTGGGGAGCGTTGACCAGAGCAGCCCGGCGTCGGCGCGGTAGGTGCAGCGAAAACCCTCGTTGAGCGAGCCGCGCACCCAGAGAGGTTTCAGTCCTTTGAAACGCGAGTCTTCGGCGAGGAGTTCGCGGACACGCTGTTCTTCGCCTTCCTTGGATACGACGAATGCGATGCCGTAGCCGTCTTTTTTCCAGGCGACGATCTGGTGGAGAAACGCGCTGCGAGCCTCGTCCTCGGCGCCGAGGCGTTCCTGGGCCACGAGAGCGTCCGAGGGATAGTTGCGGTGGTGGTTGAGGCTCTCGGTGTCCCACGTTATTTCGGTGACGCCTTCGCCGTCGAAGAGTGCGGAAGCTTCGTCGAGATCGCCGAGGCCGAAGGCGGCGGCGCAGCGGGTGAGAATAGGCGTGAGGTTGTCGAAACCTTCGCGGGCGAAGGTGCTGAACTCTTCGTCAAGGGCGGCGGGCTCGACGAATACGAGGTGAGTGGACGGCGAGAGGTAGTCGGCGAGGCCGGTTTTGGAGGGATCGAGCTTGAGGCGGGGGGAAGCGGCGAGGGTGATAGACCCGACTTGCTCGCCCGAGCGCTGGGTGACGGGATCGAAGGCGCGGATGTCCTCGATTTCGTCACCGAAAAAATCGAGACGGTAGGGCTGGTTGGCGGTGATCGGATAGACGTCGATGATGCCGCCGCGGATGGCGTAGTGGCCGGGGGATTCGCAGACCGCCTCGGAGTCGTAGTCGAGCGAGCGCAGCGTTGCGAGGAGGGCGTGGAAGGGCTGGGTCTGGCCGCGTTTGAGGATGAGTTCGCGGGTGGAGAAGGCTTCGAGCGCGGGGACGGACTGAAGGAGCGCGGCGGGGGTGGTAAAGACGAGCAGTTGATCGCTTAGGGCGGCTGGTGGCGCCCCTGATTTTGCCGTGCGGGTGGCGCGGAGTTTCGAGAGGACCGTCATGCGGTCGGCGGAGGCGGCGAAGGCTTCGCGCATGTCGCGACTGTCGGGCATCGACTCCGGGAAAACCACTGCGTCGAGTGCGGCGGGATTTCCGCCGGACGAGTGGTGAAAGAAAGCGGTGTCCTCGGCGAGTTGCTCGGCATGTTTGAGTTCTTCGGCGACCACGAGCCACACGGGGGAGGGCCAGCCGCGTGTCAGCTCGGCCACGACGGCGCCGCGCGCAGGCGGACACACGCCGGTGAGCTTGAGGCGGGAAAGTTTGTTCAGGACGGACATAAACACGAGGCGAGGCCGGACGGAACGGGAACAGATAGCACATTTTTGTGCTTCCGCCATTCTGCGATCAGACCTTTTCCAAGTTGGTCAAGGCGGCGCGAGCGGCGGCTTCTTCGGCAAGTTTTTTCGATGTGCCGCGACCGGTGCCGAGCAGTTGGTCGATCAGGTAAACACGAGACTCGTATTCGCGGGCGTGGTCCTGGCCGGAGATGTGCGACGACTCGTAACGAAGGGCGGCGTTGCCATGCTTCGGTTGCACGCGTTCCTGCAGGCGTCCCTTGGGATTGTCGACTGGCTCGATGTGAAGGAGGCGGTCGGGGAGGTTGCCGTAGAGACTTAAGACGATGTGGCGGGTGCTGGCGAAATCGCCGTCGAGATAAAGCGCGCCGACCAGCGCCTCGAAGGCGTCGGCGAGCGAGGATGTGCGGTTGCGACCGCCGGTTTTTGCTTCGCTCTTGCCTACGAAAAGACAGGCATTGATGCCGATCTCGCGAGCGAGATCGGCGAGGAAAGCTTCGTTGACGAGCAGCGCACGGCGTTTGCTGAGGATGCCTTCGCGATCGTCCGGAAAAAGGTGATAGAGCGCCTCGGCGAGAAGGATTTGGAGCACGGCGTCGCCGAGGAATTCGAGGCGCTGGTTGCTTTCGGGTTCATCGGGGTGGTCTTGCAGATACGACGGATGGGTGAGGGCGCGTTCCAACAGCGCGGGATCGCGAAACGTATAGGCGAGGCGAACCTGGAGTTGGTTGAGGGCGTCGCTCATGAGCTGGCGCTGGCGTAGCGGCGCAGGCCGCGGTTGAAGGTGAATATACCGAGACCCAACCAGAGCACGGTGACGCCGACCAGCCACAGGGCGTTGACCGGATCGAAGCCGTGCAGAAGGGTGCGGGCGGGAACGTTGCTCACGACCACGGCGGGCAGGATCCAGACGAAAATCACGTTGGTCGCGCCGCGAAAGGTTTCACGCGGCAGGCGGGAAAACTCCATGAGCGTGAAATAGCTGCCTTCGATGCCCTGACTGGCGCCAAACCAGAAAGTGAGGGAAATGATCACGAGGAGCGCACCGTAGTTGATGAGCACGCCGCAGGTAATCATGAGAGCGTAGAGGGCCAGGTCGGTGAACGAAGGCGAGAGACCGAGCCGGTGAACGGCGTAGGCGATCACCCCGCCCGCGACAAAGGCGTTGGCGATGCCGTCGAGGTCGAGCTTGCGCGTCGAAACCATGAAGAGCGGGTTGCCCGGTTGGGCCAGAAAGAAGTCGAAGTGACCGCTGCGGATGTTGCGGCCCATCTCGAAAAGATTGCTCCAGAAAAAGCCCATGATGAACCGTTGGATGAGCATGGATGTGCCGACGAGCAGGAGCATTTCGTATTTCGTCCAGCCGGCGATGTCGTGGGTGTGGTCGTAAATAACGGCTACCAGCAGGAGATTGACGCCCATCCAGAAAAATTCGACCAGCGACCACATGATGAAGTCGAAGCGGAACATCATCGTGCGCACGACCGAGTAGCGTGCGCAGGCGAGCCAGATGCGGAGGTAGGCGAGGAGTTTCATCGGATCAACCGCCTACGGCGGTGTGGCGGCGAAGACCTCGGGTCCAGAGCAGGTGGGCGATGCAGAGGAGAGCGAGCACCCAGAATGCCTGAATCGCGAGGCCGGAGAGTGCGGAAGCCTGATCGATGCGCCCGGTGAAAATCGCCGTTGGGAAATACATCTGGTAGTAATAAGGCAGCCACTGCGACACGTGGAAGAACCAAGGCGGCATCAGGTCGAGAGGAAACATCTGGCCGCCGAGCACTGTCTCAACGGCGAGCGACAGGATGATGAACGACTGGATTTCAAGAAACCAGAACGAGAGCAGGCCGAAGCAGTAGGCGATGGTGAACTGGATGAGCGCGGCCATGAGCATGGCGGGCAGGCCGAGGGCAATCCGCCAGCCTTCATGAGGGAGCACGAGATGGTCTTTCAATAAGGGCAGGGCGCACAGGATCGGCAGGAGGGCGAGCAAGCCCGAGACGGAGCGGGCGGCCACGAAGATGCTGAAGCGATAGCCGTAGTAGTTGATCGGCTTCAGTAGAAATTGGTTGATGAGGCCGTTGCGGATTTCCTCGCTGATCTGGTAGTCCTCGTTGAACGCCCCGATGAAAAACTGCATCACGAGCAGGATGACGAAGTAGGTGAGTGTTTGGTCCAGGTCGAAACCGCCGATCTGCGTCTGGCCCTTGTAGGCGGCGCCCCAGAGGATGAACACAAACGCGAGGTGAAAGAGGGAGAAGAGCGCGCGGATGGCAAAATTCCACCGATAGACGATGTTGCTTTGCAGCCCGAGGAGGAAGGCGTGCCGGTATTTGGCGAGAGACGTCATGAGCAGTTCCCGATCCGCCCAAATCAGGGAGCTTTCAGGCCGAAGCGCTTTATCACTTCTTTGGCGAGATTCGTGTAGGCGGTCGCACCCGGTGAGAGCGGATCGTAGGCGAAGATGGTTTTGCCAAAGCTGGGGGCCTCGCTCAGGCGCACGGTGCGGGGAATCACGGTGTCGAAAATTTTGTCCGGGAGGTGTTTTCGCACTTCGTCGACGACCTGGCGGGCAAGATTGGTGCGGATGTCGAACATCGTCATGACGATGCCTCCCAGTTCGAGGCCGCTGTTGACGCCGGCGGTCTTGATGCGGTCGACGTTGCGCAGGATCTGGCCGAGGCCTTCGAGGGCCATGTATTCGCATTGCAGGGCGATGAGCAGGTGGTCGGCGGCGGCGAGGCTGTTCATCGAGAGCATGCCCATGGAGGGAGGGCAGTCGATGATGATGGCGCGGTAGCCGCCCGAGGACTTGATGGGCTCCAGCACGGTACGGAGTTTTGAGAGGTAGTTTTCCGTCTGGGCGAGTTCGATTTCGGCGGCGGCGAGGTCTTCCTCGGACGGGATGAGGGCCAGATGATCGATGCCGGTGGCGGTGATCATTTCCAACGCGGTGCCTTCTCCGTGGAGCGGGCCGTAGAGGCTGCGTCCGGCCTGTTTTTCCACTCCGACGGCGCTGGTGGCGTTAGCCTGGGGGTCCAAGTCGATGAGCAACGTGTGGATTTTTTTCGCG
>CAIVDS010000063.1 GCA_903904685.1 uncultured Verrucomicrobiota bacterium | reverse complement strand
GGCCGGAGCTCGACAAGTTCATGCAGGCGAAGCAGGCGGAATACACCGCCAAGCAGCGCACCAAGAGCCAGGGCGAGAGCGACAAGTTCTTCGCGGGCATCAAGGGCAAGAAGGGCGTGATCACCCTCCCCAGCGGCCTCCTCTATGAGATCGTTCAAGAGGGCAAGGGTGCCTTCCCGAAGGCCACCGACACGGTCACGGTCCACTACACCGGCACGCTGGTCAATGGCACCAAGTTCGACAGCTCCGTCGATCGCGGCCAGCCCGCCGAATTCCCGCTCAACGGCGTGATCGCCGGTTGGACCGAAGGCCTCCAGAAGATCAACAAGGGCGGCAAGATCAAACTCTATGTTCCCTCCCAGCTCGCCTATGGCGAGGAAGGCCGCCCGCCGACCATCCCGCCCGCCGCCACGCTGATCTTCGACGTCGAACTCCTCGACATCAAGGACACGCCTCCTCCCGCCCCCGAGGCCGCCGCCGCCGCTCCGGCTCCGTCGGAAGCCACCGCTCCGGCGACCGGCAAGTAATCGGACCAACGCACTCTGCGTCCGGTTTACCCTTCACGCCCTTCGCTTAAAATGCGGAGGGCGTTTTTTTGCGAATCGCCTGGGCGTCGATCTTCGACAGGTTCGAGGCGGAGCTGCGTGCGGACGACAGGGGAAAATTGTAATATATTACAAACAATCCCCTAGTATTTTTTACGGAGCGGGTGTATCCTCTGAGCGTGGTCAAGGGGCCACATGATAGCTGGCAGGTTACTCCGATAGTTAGGGGTTAGGATAAGGGTCAGATCGGGTGTTAGAAGTCAGCTATCAGGGGTTAGGTGTCAGTGTATGTGTCAGGGTCAGTGAAAGGTTAGGTAGCAGTCCAAAAGTTAAAAACTCAGTAGACTCCGCCAAATCTAAGACGAAGATAAGCGCCATTGCCGCGCGAGCGGGTGCGACCCGCACAACCATGAGCCTCCCCGATTCTGTTCGAGGAGGCTCGACTGTTTACTGGGCCGGTCACCTTCAGCCGTTCCGCCTTCCATCCCGACGCGGATGGTCACGTCGTTCGGCGACCGGCCGTGTTGTTGAGGTGTCCGTCGCGGCTCCCTGTTTTTGTGGCAGGTCGAAGAGGACCTCTTGCATGACCCCGTTGTTAAAGGGTGAGGATGCGGCGGACGGCAGCGACAAGAGCATCCGGGGTATAAGGCTTCATGATGTGGTTGCTCACGCCCAGTTCGATGATCTTGGAGATGATCCGATGATCGCTCGGCGAGGTCATCATGATGACCGGGATTTTTTTCAGTTGAGGGTGGGATTTCAGCAGGGTTAGCATTTCCACGCCGTTCATGATCGGCATGCCGACGTCGAGCAAGATGAGATCGGGCTGCTCCTTTTCCATGGAGAAGAGCCCGTTGAAACCGTTGGTGGCTTCGTTGACGTCGCAGGCGAACGGCTCCAGCGCTTTCCGGACGATAATCCGCACGGCTTTCGAATCATCGACGGCAAGAATTTTGGGACGCATGTAGGGATCAACAGGGAGGCGTTCCATTGGTTTGACGATTCAATTTCATGCCTGTCTCCCCCTGACGGGATAGTTGCCCACAGGTGGACTGTAAGCAAAGAGACGGGAGGCTGCCTAGGGGGGCAGGGGGCTTTGTCGTGGCACTTCTTGACCTGACGGGGTGCGGACGTCACTTGGATACGCATCATGGAACTTTCTGAAGACGAAGCAGCATTTCTCAAGGAGTTGGTCAAAGCGACCCGCCAAAGGCCGCATGTCGTCAACTGGGTGGATCGCGATGGCACGGAACGCCAGACGACGCTGACTTCGCCCGAGGCGGTGCGCCTCAACCAGCTTGCACAGCGGCTTAAGGTTTCAAAAAGCGAGATGCTGCGGAAGGCAGCCCACGTTCCGGTTGGGCGGTAGTGCCGTTGGTGGGGGCGCAAAAAATACGAAGCCATTTTTGAGGTGGTAGCGCACTCTTAAAATCAATTCCCTTTGCAAACTCGGTTATGGCGACGCCAGGCAACTGTATCCACGCGGCCCGCGTCTGGCCTTCGGCGAAGCCTGTCAGTTGCTCTGAACAGGGGGCAGGAATGGTGGCGGCCGATTCCGCAAGGATCAATTAGGTAGGGTAACGCCTTATAGCCGCAGAGGCATCGACGTCGTATCGTTCGTCCTGAATGTCGGCCCTCATCTCAAAACACCACCGGGCCCGCCTCGCCGGTCGGTCGTGACGCGTGCCATCATGTCCGTTCCCCTTGTCCGCCATCACCAATCGCATGCCTTGCCCAAGGTGACGGAGGTGCTGACTGCGGCGGTGGAGCAGGTCGGCATCCTTAAACGCTCGGGCCGTATCATGGCGAAGACCGTGCATGCCTTCGCCTCGGACAACATCATCCGTCTCGGGGCGGCGCTGGCCTTTTACACCACCGTGGCGGTCGCGCCCCTTTTGGTGCTGGTGATCGCGATGGCGGGGACCGTGTTCGGCGCGGGCGAGGCGCGCCAGCAGGTGATCGGCGAGATCGAACGTCTCGCGGGCTCGCAGGCGAGCGCGGCGGTGGCCGCCGTGCACAGCCCCGATGCCACCGCCTCCGGCATGTTCGCCACGCTGCTCGGCGTGGGCACGATGATTTTCGGCATCCTCGGGGTTTTCAACCAGCTGCAGGATGCGCTCAACGACATCTGGCGCGTCCCGCCGCAGCCCGCGCAGGGCTGGGGACATTTCCTGAAAGGCCGGCTGTTCTCCCTGGCCATGGTGATCGTCACCGGTTTCCTCCTGCTCGTGTCGCTCGTCGCCAGTGCGATGCTCAGCTGGCTGGGGGCGCAGACCGCGCAAAACCTCGATTTGCCGGTGTTCGCGTTGGAACTTGTGAATAACGCCCTTTCGTTCGGCGTGGTGACCGCCTTGTTTGCCTTGGTCTTCCGGTTGCTCCCCGACACGCCGGTGAAGATGAAACATGTGTGGATCGGCGCAGCCGTGACCGCCCTGCTGTTCACGGCGGGCAAGACCGTGCTGGGGCATTATCTCGGGCGCGCGAGCCTCACGTCCGCCTACGGGGCGGCGGGTTCGCTGCTCGTGCTCCTGCTGTGGTGCTACTACGCGGCGCAGATCGTGTTTTTCGGGGCCGAGTTCACCCGCGTAACGGCGCTGAGCGACGGCGGTCGCGATTTCACGCCGTTCAATGACCCCGCGGAACGCGGCCGGCCGTTATGAGCGCGACTCCCCGGCGTGTGACTCCGGCGGCCGCCGCCTCTCCCGGCGGCAAACCGCGCATGGTGAGGATTGAACTGACGTTTAAATCGTTGCTCACCGTCCTGGCCATTCTGGCGGGAGTGTGGCTGGTGGTGCATGCGCTGCCGGTCCTGGTGGTGCTGGTGGCGGCGCTGATGCTGGTGGGCGCCCTGAATCCCTATGTCGCGTGGCTGGAACGGCGGAAAGTGAGGCGGGGCTTCGCCATTTTCCTGGTCTTCGCGATCGGCGCCGGCCTCGCCGTCACGCTTTGCGTTCTCACGGTGCCGACGGTGATCGCGCAGGTAAAAGCCGTGGCCGGACATGAACCGCAGATCAGGGAGAAGATCGCCGGATACCTGGAGCAGTCGCATCTCACCGCGATCCTCGCCGACAGTATCCGGAACGTGAGTTACACGGAGGTGTTGAAATCATCGCAGACGGTGCTGTTCACGGCGGGCACGCGCGGGCTCGAGATCGTGGCATACGGCGTCGCGGCCATTTTTCTGTCTTTCTACATGATGATCGACCGCGACCGGTTGCGCGGCGCGTTGTTCGCGGTGGTGCCGCGCTCTCACCATATCCGGCTCTCGCGCATCCTCCTCAACCTCGAGACGATCGTCGGCGGCTACATTCGCGGCCAGCTGTTCACCTGTCTTCTCATGGGCGGGTTCATCCTTGCGCTTCTGCTCGCGTGCGGCGTGCCCAACGCGCTCGCGATCGCCATGTTTGGCGGCGTCATGGATCTGCTGCCCTACATCGGAATCTTCCTCACCATGGGGCCGGCGGTGCTGGCGGCTTGGGGACAGGGACCGGCGGTGGCGGGCGTCGTGTTTGCGCTGATGCTCGCGTATGAGGAACTCGAAAGCCGCGTGCTCGTGCCGCTCGTCTATGGTCGTGAGCTCCGCCTGCCCTCCTCGGTGGTGTTTTTCTCGCTCATCGTGGGAACGGCCATTGCGGGCCTGGTCGGCGCGCTGCTGGCCCTGCCCATGGCCGCCGCGGTGCTGATGCTGGTCGAAGAGCTGCGGCTCGAGTTGCCGGGGGAGACCGTCCAGCCCGAGGATCTCGCCCAGCAACAGGCCGACAGCCGCGGCGAGCAGGAATACGAACGCCGTGCGGAAAGCATGCCCGCCAACCAAGCCGCCGCCATCGCCGTGGAAATCTCCGGAAAACGGAAAATGGACGAGTTCGCCGCCGCGCACGTCCACGGGGTCGCGGATAAGAAAGACGCGCCGGAGCTTGAGTGAGTTCTGTTGAAATCTGCCATGGTATCGGTCGGGCATCCCGCACAAGGCGAGGGCGTCGCGCTGGTCGGTTTTCTGTTTCTTTCCGTATTCGTCACATCTGCGCGGGCGCACGACCGGATGGCGAACGCCCAAGGCGGAAAACTTGCGATGCGGCGCATAGCCGACGCAAACTCACGCTCCTCGGTGGCGTATGCGGGTAATACTCCATAGTCTGGGCGGGTGGTTCGCCGTAGGGTGGCGGCACGCATCAGCGCCAACCCGACTTATCCTATGAACACCCCCACGCATGAAGAAGTGGCGCAATGCGCCCATCAGCTCTGGCACACCTGCGGTTGCCCCGAAGGACGCGACACCATCATCTGGCTGGAAGCCGAAAGGGAAATCATGCAAAGATGGACCGAATCCCATTCCCATCCTGCCGTGCATTCGGTCATGCCTCCGTCCGGCGAATCTCCCGACTCCCTCGCTTAAGCCGAAACCGCCGCGTGCAAAGCCCATTGCGGCGGCTCGTGAGCCGTTCCGCTGGGCTTACCGAAGCCCCGGTCCCAAGCCGGTGCTTTTTTTGTCGGTGGTGGTGCCGGCGGTTCCCCGGGCGTAGGCGTTTTTCGAAAACTAATGCCTGACTCCTTTGTCCGCCTTGTGTTGATTGCCTTGATGATCAAGTCCCGCCCCGGTCTGACGTTCCGCCTTGGTGTGCTGCTTGCGTTGGCGGGCGCCGGCCAAGTCTTCGGCGCTCCCCCCGTTCCCCCAACCTATGCCAACCTGAGCTACGGGCCCGACGCCCTTCAGGTCATGGATGTGTGGCTGGTGCCCGGCAAGACCGCCGCTCCCTGCGTCATGAACATCCACGGCGGCGGCTGGCTCATCGGCGACAAATCTCAAATCCAGGTGGACGGAGGACCCGCCGCCTTCGTGAAAGAGGGCATCGCCGTCGTCTCCATCAACTATCGCTTTCTCAAGCAGACCATCGTCGACACCGGCAGCACCACTGGGAATGCGCCGCTCCAGCCTCGCGGCGATTATCCCACGCCGCCGGTGGCCGTCCCGCTGGGCGACATCGCCCGCGCCCTGCAGTTCATCCGCAGCCGGGCCAAGGAGTGGAACATCGACTCGCTGCGCATCGGCGTGACCGGCGGCTCGGCCGGCGCCTGTTCCGCGCTGTGGCTGGCGTTTCATGCCGATATGGCCGACCCGCGTTCCGATGATCCCGTTTCGCGTCAATCCACCCGCCCCTGGTGTGCGGCGGTGCTTGCCGCGCAGACGACGCTCGACCCGGCGCAGATCCTCGAATGGACGCCCAACAACACCTACGGCGGCCACGCCTTCGGCTTTGTCTGGGACAAGAGCGACAAGACCGCGGAGATCCGCAGCTTCTTCAAAAACCGCGAATCGGTGAAAGCCTGGATCGCGGAGTATTCCCCGTATGCGCTGGCGACCAAGGACGCTCCTCCGGTCTATCTTTATTATCCGGGCGGCGTGCCGGAGCGGGGAGTCGCCCAAAAAGATCCCGTTCACTCGGCCAACTACGGAGCCCTGCTGGTGGAAAAGCTCGATCAACTGGGTGTGGACTACGAGTTCGTGCATCGTGGCGTCGTCGCGCCGCGCTTCAGGAACATCACGGAATACCTCATCAACCGGCTGAAACAGTAGGCGAAGGCATCGTTTTTTCCCGATGTGCATGTGTGTAAGAATACCTTTGCGCCCTAGGTCGCCAAAAAGGGGTGTTGGGGCTTTACAGGGCGTTGCAATCTGTAACAGCCTGTTACCGGTCTTTCGGCCCCCAGTCGCCCGATTCGCCCGATTATCGCACAATAAACATTATGTCTAATCAGTGAATTAAGGGAATATTCCTAGCCTATCTTCTCGCTTGTCCAACCCACTCTTCTCCTGGCTTCAGCACCGTTCCACGGGGGTGCTTCTGCACCCCACCAGTTTTCCCGGTAATCAAGGAATCGGTGTGCTCGATGAATCGGTTGACCGACTCCTCGAATTTCTGAGCGCCGCCGGCATCCGCAACTGGCAAATCTGCCCTCTTGGGCCGACCGGCTATGGCGACTCGCCCTATCAGTGTTTCTCGGCATTCGCCGGTAATCCCTACTTGATTGACCTGCAGGCTCTCGTCCGTGCCGGACTCTTGGCCGACGTTGATCTTGCCACGCTGCAAGAACTGCCGCGTGACCATGTGGACTTCGGCTGGCTCTATGTGACCAAGTGGCCGGTCCTGTTTCGCGCCTATCAGAATTTCAAGGCCCGTGGCTGCGCCGGCCTTCCCTACGGCGATTTCGGCCGCTTTCAGTCCGAACACAGCGCCTGGCTCGAACCCTACACGCTCTTCCTCGCCCTCAAGGATCATTTCAAGGGACAGCCGTGGTGGGAATGGCCCGCCGAGGTCCGCTTCTTTGCGCAGGCCCGCACATCGCCGCTGGCAAAGGCCGTGGCCGCTCGCGCCGAGGCGCATGCGTTTTTCCAATACCTTTTCTTCGGCCAGTGGCGGCAGGTTCGCGCCAAGGCCCGCGCGCTTAATATCGAGATCATCGGCGACGCCCCCATCTTCGTGGCCCGCGACAGCGCGGACGTGTGGTCCAATCCTCGTCTCTTCCAACTCGACACCAAGACCGGCGCCCCGCTCTTCGTCGCAGGCGTCCCTCCCGATTATTTCTCGGCCGACGGCCAGCTCTGGGGAAATCCGCTCTACGCCTGGGAGGTTCATCATGCCGAAAACTACGCGTGGTGGATCGACCGCCTGCGCGCCAACTTCGACCTCTGCGACATCGTGCGCATCGATCATTTCCGCGCCTTCGACACCTATTGGTCCATCCCGGCCTCGGCCAAAACCGCAAAAATCGGCGAATGGAAACAAGGCCCGGGCCTCGCCTTCTTCGAGGCCATCAAAGCCGCCCTGCCCGACGCCCGCCTCATTGCCGAGGATCTCGGCGAACTTCTGCCGAGCGTGCTCGAACTGCGCAATGCCACCGGGCTGCCCGGCATGACGATCCTGCAATTCGCCTTCGGTGGCGACGCCGCCAACCTCTACCTGCCCCATAATCTCCGGCATAACAGCGTCGTTTATCCGGGCACGCACGACAACGACACCACGCTCGGCTGGTATCGCTCCGCGAACGAAAAAACCCGCGATCAGGTTCGCAGTTATTTCCGCATCAGCGGCCAGGAAATCAGCTGGGACTTCATCCGCACGTCCTACGCCGCCGTGAGCAATCTCGCGGTCGTCCCGATGCAGGACTTCATGAGCCTGGGCGCGGAAGCGCGCTTCAACACTCCCGGTGTCGCCGCCGGAAACTGGCAATGGCGCTACTCTCCCGCCCAACTCGATCGCCTGCTTCATGAAAGCGCGCCCTACCTCCAAAAACTGGGTGCGCTCTACGCACGCTGACCGAGCCACGTCTCAACGAAGAAACTCAGTGATGCGCGGCACCACCCCGGCGTTCGCATCGGCGAGCACATAGTGCCCCGCATCGGGCAGATAATGCGCTTCGGCGTGCGGCAGGCGCTTGCGCCACTCCGCGTAAAAGTGGTTATTGAAACAAAAATCGCGCCCGCCCCACACGATCATCGCTGGATGATTTGAAAATTGCGCGATGCCGTCGGCGGTTGCCTGCAACGTGGCCCACGTCGGATGCGTGGGGCTCATCGGGATGTCCTTCACGAACGCGTCCACGGCCACGCGGTTCGCCCATGAATCATACGGCAGCAAAAACGCCCGCTTCTCGTCGGCAGTGAGTGAACGACGGTTCATCGACATCCACACTGCGGGGCCTGCGAAGCCGTTGAATCCGCGCACCAGCGCGGTGCCGGGAAACCGTGTTTTGCACAGCGCGATGCGCCGTGGAATATGCACCGATGGAAACGCGCCGGTGTTCAGGACGACCAGTTTCCCGATCAACTCCGGATGACGCGCCGCAAAACCGAAGCCGATCGCTCCGCCCCAGTCGTGCACCACCAGATGAACCTTCGTGAGGCCGAGCGATTTCACGAGGGCCGCGACATCGTCGATGCGAGTCGCCAGCGTGTAGGGATAATCCTGCGGCTTGCCGGAAAGGCCCATGCCGACGTGGTCCGGCGCCACACACCGGATGAACGGCGCGCATGACTGGACCAGCTCGCGGTAGTAAAACGACCACGTCGGATTTCCGTGGAGCATCAGCACCGCCTCGGTTCCAAGACCGCCCTCGTCGAGATAGCTCATCCATGCGCCGTGCGGCGTCGTGAACACTTTTGGCGTGAACGGATAGAGCGGCGCGAGCCATGCGGGGATCGTTACCATTCTAGGGCGAGCATAAGGCAGTTCAAGCCGCTGCCGATGCCGAGCAGTCCGACTTTGGAACCCTCGCGCACCGCGCCCGCCTCGATCGCCTTGGCCAGCGTCGCGGGCAGCGCCACCGATCCGGTGTTGCCGAGGGTTTCGAACGTGGAAAAATCCTTGGCGAGATCGAGGCCGAGCGCCTCGTAAAGTTTGCGCCGGTGCGTGCTGCCGACCTGATGGCAGATAAACCGGTCTGCACTCGTCGGGGTGTAGCCTGTCTCCGCGACAAACTCTTTCCAAGTATCTTGCGCAAGCGCGAGTCCGGCTGCGAGCAATGCCTCGCTGTCGGTCTGCATGGCCAGCGAGTCTGCCCCGTGGGTGTCGCCCTTGCAGAGTTCGCTGTGTTCGGTGGCCGCGCGCGCTATTCCGCCGAGCAACCGGTGCGCCCGCGCCCCTTTTGGCAGCAACGATTCGTGGCACACGATCGCGCCGACCGCGCCCGAGCCGATGGTGAGGTTGGCGAAGAAAGGTTTGATGCCGTTGCGGTCGAGCGGCGCTTCAAGGAGAGTCTTCAGCGTCTGCCGCACGAGCGGTCCGCCGTTTTCGCCGGAGACGATCAATGCGCATTTGATCTGCCCCGACTCGATCATGCCGGCCGCCACGGTAAGCGAATTGAGAAAACCGAGGCACGCGTTCGACACGTCGAAGATCTGCGCGCTCGCCGGCAGGCCGATCTTCCGGTGGGCGAACGACGCCGTCGCCGGCTCCATCATGTCGCGGCACACCGCGCTGTGGATGAACAACTCCACCTGCGCCGCACGCAGGCCGGACTTGGCGAGAACCGCCTTGCCCGCCGCTGCGCTGGCGTCCGATGGAAGCGTTCCTTCCGGCCACACGCGGCGTTCGCGGATGCCCGTCATGAGTTCGAGGCGGCCGACGGGCAGCTTGAGGCGTTCGTAGAGCGGTCGCAGCGTTTCCTCCACCTGCGTGGTGGTGAGAATCTTGTCCGGCAGCGCGACGGCCAGCGACTCGATGCAGGTGTGGGCGAAGCGCATCAGGCCTTGGTTTCCGGCCGCATCGCCAGCCGCACGATCTCTTTGTCGAAGAAATTGCCGCCGAGGCCCGCGTCCACCGTGACGGTCGTGCCGTTGAGCCCGCTGCTGCGCTCGCTGAGCAGGAACACCGCGGTGTTGGCGACTTCCTGCGTGCCCAGGTTGCGTTTGCGGAACGTGAGTTTCTCCGCGTAGAGATAGCTTTCGAGGTAACCCGGGATGCCGGCCGACGCGCTGGTCTTGAGCGGACCGGAGCCGACGACGTTGAAACGCACCTCGCTGTCGGCGCTGAACGACTTGGCGAGAAAGCGCGAAGCCGAGTCGAGCGCGGCCTTGATCGGCCCCATGTAGCCGTAGTTGTCGGGCGTCACCTGGAGCGACGAGATGCCGATGGTCACGACCGACGCGTCCTTCGCCAAAAACGGCTTGAAGGCGTTGGCCACCTCGATGAGCGAGAACGCCGAGATGGCGGTCGCCTGGAGAAAATCCCTCCGCTTCGTCTCGTGGAACGGCTTGAACCCCTCGCTGTAGTTCGCGAACGCGATCGAGTGGACGATGCCGTGGATCGTCCCGTGCCCCGCCGCGGCGATCTCGACGGCGAGCAGTTCCGCCGCGCCCTCGGCCTCCACGTCGCACACGAAGACCGGCTTCCCGGCGAGCGTGGTTTCGAGCGATGCCTTGCGCGCGGGCGAGCGCACGCTGTAGAGGACCTTCGCCCCCTGCTCCTCCAGCGTCTTCGCGGTGAACCAGGCGACGCTCTTCTTGTTGGCGACACCCAGCACGACGAAGGTTTTTCCGGTAAGATTGAGAAAATCGGACATGGGGAAAACGGTTTACTGCTGTTGCGGGGCCTGCGGCTGCGACGCCTGCCCCTCGGGCGTCTTCCATGCGACGGCGAACTCCACCGTGAGCACGCGGGTGCCGTCGGCCTTCTTGATCGCCCCGCCCATCATGGTGAAACCGCCCATCGTTTCCTTTTTCTTCACCTCGATCACGATTTGGTCTCCCGGATAGACAGGATTGCGGAAGCGCACGTCGCTGATCTTGGCGAGCAGCGGCACGCCCTCGCCCGGCTTGGCTCCGGCGGCCTGCGCCTGACGCGCCATGAACAACGCCCCCGTCTGGAAAACCGCCTCGCACAACAGCACGCCGGGCGTGATCGGCGCGTTGGGATAGTGCCCCTTGTAGAAATCCTCCTCCGCCCGCCACGTGCGGCTCGCGACGAGCCCGTCGGCGCTCTCGGAGACGATGGCGTCGACAAACAGGAACGGCGGCCGATGGGGGATGAGGTCGGTGACTTGGGTCATTAAAAAGACAAACGACATAGCCCCCTCCCCCGCCCTGCAAGGTTTGAAATTCGCTCGGCCGCCCCTCCCCCGCCGCTCCCCTCTCGCGTGATTTCGTCTCAGATCGCGTCCGTTCTCCGGCGTTCCTCCGCGACGAGCCCGAGCGCGAGCCCCGCGCCGAAGCCCGTGGCGTGCGCCAGCGCATCCACCTGCACTCCTCCCGCGCCGAACAGCCCCAGCACCGCCACTCCGGACGCGAAGGGAACGAACGCCTTGCGCCAGCGCTGCGCCGGCAACGCCCGCCAGCCTGCGCGGATCGCCCGGCCCGTGAGCAAACCGAGTCCCGCGAACACCGCCGTGGACGCCCCGATGGAACGATACGGCTCCGGATAACTGAGAGCCGCCGCCGCCACGTTTCCCCCCGTCGCCGCCACGGCGAGCAACAGCCAGCCGCGCACCTCTCCCCACATCGACACCACCACGGAGAACACAAAGATGCCCGAGGCGAGATTGGAGACCAGATGCCCGAGGTCCGCATGGAGAAACAACGCGGTGAACGTCCGCCACCCCTCGCCGCCGTCGAAAACCGCCCCCGCATCCATCGCCCACCCCTCCGTCAACGCGGGCCGGCGGTCCTGTGCCCAGAAAACCCCGCACACCGCCAGCGCCCACACCAAGGGCGACACGGGCGCGGGCGTGGGCGCCGTGCGTTTCACCGCCGCCGGCTTCGGCGGCCAGTGCGCGCTCTCCCGATCGAACTGCGCGAGCTGTTCCACCACGGCCTCGGCGATGCCCGCCTCCACGAACAGCCCATGACCGCCCCCCGTCGGCACCAGCCAGCAAGGCTCCCCCATCGCGAGCACGACCAACCCGTGCTCCAACCCTTCCCCATGCGTCGGGTAAACACCCACCTCCGCGAGTCCCTCGGGGAGTGGTTCGTTCGCCGCTTCGGATGACACGTCGGACACGGACATTGGGGTGATGCTGAGGATGCCCGGCCTCCAATGCCATCGCGTAATCAATCGCCGGACGCCCGACCGGCTTCGATTGAACGCCAACCGGCATCACCGGACGGCCAAATGGATTCCCCAACGCGTCAATCGGACGCAACAATGCCAAAACCAGACGCCCCAGTGGAAGAAATCCTCACATCAATGGCGTAATCGCTCACATCAGTGGCGTAATTGCTCACGTCAGTGGAGGAATCCTTCACGTCAATGGAGCAATTCCTCTCATCAATGGAGCAATCGCTCTCGTCAATGGCGTAATTGTTCACATCAGTGGAACAATCCCTCACGTCAGAAGCGTAAATCATCTCGCCACAAGCGTAATTCCTCTCGTCAGAGGAGTAATTCATCTCGCCACAAGCGTAACTTCTCTCACCAGAGTCGTAATCTGTCACGCCAGCGCCCTAACCGGACACGCCACTACGCTAACCGGACGCACCAGAGGCCTAACTGGACGCGCCACTACGCTAATTGGACGCACCAATGGCCTAATTGGACGCGTCAGAAGCCTCTTTTTATCCAACGATATCTGAACAGGACAGGAAACTGCGCTTCTAAGACGCACCAGAGGACGAAGTTGCGACGGTAAGACTTCAATTCCACCTCCCAAGATGCTAAGGGAAAGCCACCCCGCCCCCTCCGGACTCCCCTACCCGGCATCCTTGAACTTGAACTCGCAACTTGAACTGCGCCGCGCCGCCGCGGCGCTCCCCTTTGGGCCATCCGGCCCAGAATCAAACCAAAATAAAATAAAAACCTAACTCATCACTAACATGGCTGACT
>CAIVDS010000062.1 GCA_903904685.1 uncultured Verrucomicrobiota bacterium | reverse complement strand
CCGGCTGATGAGCATGCGTAAGCCGTCACAGGACGTCCTCCTCTCCGCTTACCGCAAACTGGGTGGTGACCTGTTTTTATTTTCACCCGGTCGCAGTGCCGTCCTCCAGAATCTGCGCGACGCAACCGGCTCGAATCTAACCCGATCCTGAAGCAAACCTCAGCTAATAACGATCCGGTGGCACGGTTAACCGATCAATCGCGCAGCACTTGGGCAAGGGTGTTCAAAAGGCGGTTGTTCTGCGCCGATGTCCCCACCGTAAGACGCAGCCACTCCGGCATGTCATAGGATCGCATTGGCCGCACGATCACACCGCATTGCTGGAGTTCTGAAAACACCCGAATTCCGTCGCCCACTTTGACGAGGATGAAGTTGGCCACACTGGGAACGGTTTCCAGCCCAAGCGATCTCAGCCCATCCTGTAATTGCGCCAGACCAGCGTGGTTTTCACGACGGCATTGCGCCACAAACTCGCCATCGTCCAAGGCCGCGATCGCTGCCGCCTGGCCAATGGCGTTCACGTTGAACGGCTGCCTCACCCGGTTCAACAATGACGCCAGCCCAAAGGACGAATATCCATAGCCCACGCGAAGTGAGGCCAGCCCATATATCTTTGAAAACGTGCGCAGACAGACAACCTTCCTTCCTTCCGTAATGAGCGGTCGCAGATCCGGAGGACTCTCAAGATATTCAGCATACGCTTCGTCAAAGACGAATACCACATGCTCGGGCAGACTGCGTGCGAATGACAGCAGTTCCGCTTCCGTGTTGGCTGTGCCCGTGGGATTGTTGGGACTCGGTACGAAGACCAACTTCGTGCGCGGGGTCACCGCCGCCGCCAGCGCCGCCAAGTCGTGTTTATGATTTACCAGCGGCACCTCCACCGGCTTCGCGCCAAAGAGCAACGCCACCAGCTTATAGACCGCAAACGCCGGATTGCCCATCACGACCTCGTCGCCCGGCCGCAGAAAGACATGCCCCAAAAGCTCGATGAGCTCATTGGAACCGTTGCCCACCACCACTTGGTTCACGCCCAGCCCGCACACCCGGGCCAGCCGGGCGCGGAGCGCCACGCACCCGCCATCCGGATACAACTCGCCTTGGCCCAGCGCGCGGACTGCGGCCGCCTTGGCCAACGGCGAAGGGCCGAACGGATTTTCGTTGGACGCGAGCTTGATGATCGTCGTCGGATCGAGACCGAGTTCGCGCGCCACATCCTCGATGGGTTTGCCCGGTTCATAGACCGGCTGCGTGAGGACGGCGGGATTGACGAGAGCTTCCAGCTTCATGACGGGGCAATCAATACGATCCGCCCTCCCCACAAAAGCCTTTTATCAACGACGACTCGGCACCCGCACTACTTGCATGCCGGCTGCCAGTGCCGCCTGAATACCGGGTTCTGCATCCTCAAAGACCAAGCATTGCGTCGGCGACACGCCCATTTTTTCGGCGGCGAGCAGGAACATATCCGGAGCTGGCTTGCCCCTGCCTGGCGCCACGTCGCGCGGAGTCACTACGATCTTGAACAGCCCGTCCAACCCCGCCGCCTTAAGCGCCGGCCGTGCGATCTCCGGCATCCCGCCCGTCGCGATTGCCACCGGATGCGTCGCCGCCACCCGGCGGGCGAATGCCACCACGGGCGCGATGTGCATCACATTCTGCAGATTTTCCAAAAATATTGCCTCTTTGGTGTGTTCTACCGCGGGGGGATCGAGCTCCAGCCCATAGTGCGCGCCGATGAGTGCCGCCACGCGCACGGTCGGCACGCCGCCGAGCGAATAAAACAAATTCTCGTCCAGCACCTCCGTTAGCCCGTGCCGTCGCATGGCCGCATCCCATGCTTTGTAATGCAAGGGCATCGTGTCGATGAGCGTGCCATCGAGATCGAAGATGTATCCAGCGAAATCGCCTGAGGGAATGTCGAGCTGCATGATTAAAATGAGAGCCTCCACCGCTCCGCTTGAATCGCAAGCCGACTTCGGGAAAACTTGGCCTTACCGACACCCGCTCCGCAGCGCCATTCGCCGCTTCCAGCGCAACGCAACCGTCACCAGAGCGATCAACGCCGGCACTTCCACCAGCGGACCTACCACTGCCGCAAAGGCCGCGCCCGAGGTGAGACCAAACACGGCCACCGCCACCGCGATCGCCAGCTCGAAGTTGTTGCCAGCCGCCGTGAAGCCCAGCGTAGCCGCCTTCGGATAATCCGCTCCGGCTTTCACGCTCAGCCAGAACGTCGCCGTGAACATGATCCCGAAATAAACCACGAGCGGCATCGCGATGTGCAATACATCGAACGGACGCGCCAGCACCTGTTTCCCCTGCAAACTGAACATGACAACAATGGTGAACAGCAGCGCACCGAGCGTAATCGGACTGATCACATGGAGAAATTTTTCGTCGAACCACCTCACCCGCTCGCCACGCCTCATCACCGCGCGTGTCAGCCAGCCCGCGAGAAACGGAATCCCCAGATAAACAAAAACGCTCTTCGCGATACTTCCAATGGTGATCACCGACAAATCGAGCACTCCGAGATCCACGCCCACCAGCGGGGGCAGCACTTTGAGAAAAAGCCACGCGAGCGGAGCAAACGCGAACACCTGAAACAACGCGTTCGCCGCCACCAGCCCCGCGCAATACTCGCGACTCCCGCCCGCCAGATCGTTCCACACGATCACCATGGCGATGCAGCGCGCGATGCCCACCAGCACGAGCCCGGCGAAATACTCCGGCTGGTCGCGCAGAAAAATCGCCGCCAGCGCAAACATCAGCATCGGCCCCACGAGCCAATTCTGCACCAGCGAGAGCCCGAGCACCTTTTTGTTGCGAAACACGTCGTGCAATTCCTCGTAGCGCACCTTCGCCAGCGGCGGATACATCATGAGGATCAGCCCGATCGCGATCGGCACCGACGTCGTGCCGACGCTCCACTGGGTGAGCGCCTGCGCAAGCTGCGGAGCAAAACGGCCAAGAAGAACACCGGCCGCCATCGCGGCAAAAATCCAGACCGTGAGATAACGATCAAGGAAGGAGAGTCTTTTGGCGAGTGAATCAGACATGGGAAAAGATGGGCTTTAGGCAGACGCACGCTTCAGCGCGGATTTCAGTTCGTCGCGCCGTCCGTCGGCATAGGCGGTGAAGGTTCGGCGAATTTCGTTCCGCACGCGGCGGAATACCGCCAGCTTTTCCTCATCGGTGCCGATCGCATGCGCCGGGTCCTCGAACGGCCAGTGGTGCCGGTTGACCTGGCCCGGAAATATCGGGCACGCCTGGTCGACGTTGCCGCACACCGTGATGACCGTCTCGATCTCGCCGTCAAGAAATTCATTCATGTGCTTTGAGGTGTGCCCGGAAATATCGATGCCGATTTCCTTCATCACCGCGATGGCCATGGGATGAACATAACCGGCGGGCTTTGAGCCAGCGCTGGCAACGTTGAATAAATCACCTGCGGCGGCGCGCAGCAGTCCCTCGGCAAGATGACTGCGGCACGAGTTACCCGTGCAGAGAACGAGAATGGTGGGTTTATCGGTTTTCATTAAAAAAAATCAGCAGCAACCGATGCTCCGTCCAGTGCCGCGCACGGCGGCGACGGGTGCGCAGGCGAGGTCGAGTTTCTTGAGCTTGGCGAGGTCGCTCTTCAACACGGCGTTCTCCTGCACGCAGTCCTGCAAGCAGGCGAGATTCGCCTCCAGTTCGGATGAGCGGTTCGCCGGCGCCGGGAGGGCATAGATCATCCAGTTGCCCTGCCGGCTCGCCGTCACCAGACCGCGCACCTTCAAGTAGCCGAGGTGCTTGGAAACCTTCACCTGCGATTCGCCAAGGACCGCCTGAAGATGGCACACGCACAGCGGTCCCTGCAGCAGCAGATTGAGCAATCGCAGACGGGTCTCGTCGCACAGGCACTCGTAGATTTTTACAAGCTTCACGCGGCAACTACATTCCTTTATTGGAATATAGATCAAGCCCAAAAATCTCCCGTCACCCAATCGTTGCCAAGGGCACCCGGGGCGCGCGACAAGTGCAGGGTTGCAGCCGGAAAAACGAAACGCCACGGTCCCCTTCGTCCAAAATCCTCCATACTCATGAAAAAATATATCGTCGAGTTCATCGGCACGTTCTTCCTCGTCTTCACGGTCGGCAACGCTGTCCACAGCGGCAGCCCGCTCGCTCCGCTCGCCATCGGCGCGTCGCTGGCTGTTATGATTTTTGCCGGCGGCCATATCTCCGGCGGTCACTTCAACCCGGCGGTCACCATCGCAGTCTGGCTGCGAGGCAAATGCCCGGCCAAGGATGTTGTCCCCTACTGGATCGCGCAGTTTGCGGCGGGCCTGATCGCCGCGCTGCTCGTTGTTAAACTTCATGGACACGCGACCTCCGCAGCACATGGCATGCGATCTTCTGCCATCGTCGAGTTTCTCTTCACCTTCGCCCTGGCCTGGGTGGTGCTGCAAACAGCCACCGCCAAAGGCACGGCAGGCAACTCGTTTTACGGTCTGGCCATCGGTTTCACGGTGCTGGCCGGAGCGGTATCGGTCGGCCCGATCTCCGGCGGCGCCTTCAACCCGGCTGTCGGCCTAGGCGTGGTCTCCATGGGTTTTGAAAAACTCAGCCAGCTCTGGATCTATCTCGGAGCCGATCTTGCCGGCGGCGCGGCTGCCGCCCTCGCTTTCAAAGCACTTACGGAAGACTGACCTGCCCCATGATTCAAAGAAGAGGATTAGAACATTCCAGGGTAGTATCATTCTGGCCGATATGACGATTTGAGATTGCCTCAATTTGATATCCAAACAATCGAGGCAATCGCAGGTATATCTTGGCTTCTGAAGACCCATGCTTTGCGACTATGGGTCATGCCTTGGATTTTGCGTTTTTACGGGGCTTTTGTTCCGAATCTATTGGGAAATTGTTGAATAAATCGAAAACACCCCCTTCCAAGCCAATAAGTCCAGAAACAATTAGCCCCTGTAAACAAATGATTACGAGGGCGGAGTGAAAATGGGTGCAGGGGTTGGATTCGAACCAACGACCTTCAGGTTATGAGCCTGACGAGCTACCGGGCTGCTCCACCCTGCAACAAGTGGGAGGGGCAGAACATCGTTGCACGAGGGCACCTGTCAACGGCCTTTTTTCAAAAACCCTGATTCTCCGCTTGCCAGCCCGCGGACGGTTCTCTGTGCTCTTCCTCTCTTTCTCTCGAAAGAACGTCAGCGAAACCATCAACCACAACACTCATCTCTCGATCGCAAGGCGGCCCATCGGCCGACCTGTGTTTCAAACAGATAACATAGATCCCATGAACGTAACTGCCAAAGACCTCCTCGATGCCGGCGTCCACTTCGGTCACCAGACCAAACGTTGGAACCCGCGCTCCAAGCCCTACGTGTTCGACCATCGCCAGGGCATCACCATCATCGACCTCGGCAAGACCCACGAGCTCCTCCAAAAGGCCTACTCCTTCATCGAAGAGGCCGTCGCCAACGGCGGCAACGTGCTCTTCGTCGGCACCAAGCGCCAGGCTCAGGAAATCATCCGCGAAGCCGCCATCGCCACCAACCAGCCCTACTGCGTTGACCGCTGGCTCGGCGGCACCCTCACCAATTTCGCCACCGTCAAGAAATCCATCGCGAAGTTCAAGAAATACCAGCAGCTGGAAACCTCCGGCGAACTCGCCAAGCTTTCCTCCAAGGAAGAAGCCGCCATCAAGCGCGAGATGGTGCGCATGAACAAAAACTTCTCCGGCATCATGGAAATGCCCGAGCTGCCCGCCGCCATGTTCGTCGTCGACACCAATCACGAGGAAATCGCCGTGGCCGAAGCCTCCCGCTGCGGCATCCCCTGCATCGGTCTGGTCGATACCAATTCCGACCCCACCAAGCTCTCGCACCCGATCCCCGGCAACGACGACGCGGT
>CAIVDS010000061.1 GCA_903904685.1 uncultured Verrucomicrobiota bacterium | reverse complement strand
GGCGGAACGGAAGCGCGGAGCGGAATGGAGGGAGGCTGAGCGGCACCGTCTGCGGGCGGATTATCAAGGGGGCAACGACGGAGCGCATTAGCGGCGTTGTGGCGAGCGACCAACGGAAGCGGCGAACAGGGACGGCGAGGCGTGTTGTTGGGGAGAGTGGCGACGACGCGGGAGCGGGATCGCCAAGCGAGCGGAGCGAGCGATGGCGTTGTCAGAGACGACCAGCCTCGCGCTGGTCGATGAGAAACTGGCCGGGGCTGCGAACTTGCAGGCCGTAAACCTGAGAGCCGATGACCTTCTGAAAATCGGCTTC
This sequence comes from uncultured Verrucomicrobiota bacterium, assembly GCA_903904685.1. Taxonomy (GTDB): domain Bacteria; phylum Verrucomicrobiota; class Verrucomicrobiia; order Opitutales; family Opitutaceae; genus Rariglobus. The sequence continues at coordinate 4,116 of CAIVDS010000061.1, read as the reverse complement.
GTCGAGGGTGAGCAGGACATCGGCCTCGGCACCGAGGGCGGAGAGAAGGACGGGACGATCCTTGGCCTTGGGGAAGACCAGCACCTTGTCGAAGGCGAGTTCGATGGGGACGAGGGTGAGGCGCGGGAGCAGGGAAGCACGCCAGTAAGGGCGGGCTTTGGGGCCGAGCTTGGGGGCGTTGCGGTCGGCCTCCTCGACGCAGTAGGACGAGGAAAGGAGCTGCCAGCCGTGGGTTTCGGCGTGCTGGAAAACGTAGCGAGACGCGCCCTTGGCGGAACCGGCGGCGGCAAGCAGGACGCTGGTGTCGATGAACAGTTTCACTTCTTCAACTTGACCTTGGGGGTGAGGGTGAAGGCGGCCATCTCCGCTTTGTCGCGGGCGACCCAGCGGGCGAGCTTCTCGCGGGGGATGTCGCGCACGGGGACGGCGGCGGCGGGTTGCAGGAACAGCCCCCCGTCGCGTTCCTCGACGATAACAAGCGGGCTGTCGATGCGGTCGAGACCGAGCTTGCGGCGAAGCGCGGGCGGAAGGGTGAGACCGCCGCGTTTGCTAACGGGAAGAGTAAGCGTCATGCCGTAATGCTGCATTGCGGCATAGCGGATAGCAAGCGCGGCGAACACGCAGCGAGGTCGTCGTGGCGGTGCGAGATGGCGGAGGTGAGACCGGTCACGCGTGACCGTTTTAGGAAATACCCCCCCGTCGTGATGGTCGGCTTTCGATGTTCAGCGCCACCCAGCGCGAGCGCGGCGTGGGTCATCCAGTGCGAGTGCGCATCTGCCTGGGCAACCGACTGCGCCCTGCGCGACGGTTGCGAACGCCGAAGTCTCGAATCGGGCGAACTTCACCTAGATTCACTTGTCTGCATCTGCCTGCTCAATAGCGGTTTGCGTGCCAAGTAATAGGCTTGTTTCGCGATGTAGTGCGTCATGGCTACCCACGTATTCCCGGCTGGTTTTACGCGGCTTAAAGCGAACGCGCGGGCCATCAGGCGCGATGCGGCAAACGTGGTTGGTGCGCGTTTGGGTTTGCGGCGAAACTCGCGCTGCGGCTGGGCGACGTGGGCCAAGGCCGGCGTGACCTGGCTGGGATATACCAGCGGGGCGAGATTTCGTGGCGGCAGTATTCGCACCCCCCCCCGTGTTCGTGGCGCGGACCGGCGAGGCCGATGAAGAGACGCAGTCCACGTGGCCTGGCATCCCTGCGGACGTGGCTGCATCGGGCGAGTAGTCCAAGGATGGTTAACCAGACAGGGAGCATGGCGACGAGCGCGATGGTGATGAGGAGCAGCGGCGGTATGTCGTCGGGGGGCAGTGTCACGCGGCGGGGTGCGCGATGGTCGTGCGTGTGGTTTGGTAAACCAGCAGGGGCGCGGTGACATCTTGCTGGGCCATGAACGGCGCGGCGTTTTGTTTGTCCCGTCGAAAGAAGGTGGGGGAGGAGCGTAGCGATCTCCTCCCCACCTTCTTCTTTAGAAGAATAGCACCCGGTATTTGTCCCACCCTAGATCCCGCCCATGTGTCCCGGGTGCTAGTTGATGGGATTTGGCGGGATGCGGAACGGGACACGGAGACGGGATACGCAAACGGGATTTCAGGCGTCCAAATAGTCGCATCCCTTCCATTTTTTGAGACGGGAATCGAAGACGATAATCGCCCGGTCGGATTTCCGCATGTAGTTGAAAACGGCGATCGCCTTGCTCGTGTCCTTGCCGTGTTCGGCGAGCGTTTCGGTGATGTGTTGAATGACCTCTGACTCCTCGGGGAACGAGCGGTTGAAGGCGAACGGAGGCATCATGCAGAATAACTTTCGATGACTGCCGATGAGGTAGGTGGTGGCAGGCTGAGCCGATGCGGAGGCAGACTTGTGGTCGCGGCCTTGGATGGACTTGGGATCGGCGGCGATGCGCTGGAAATGGAAGTTGGTCCACTGGATGACGATCTCGGGTTGAGGAGGGAAGTCGCGCAGGATGGGCGACACGGTGAACGCATCGGGTTGCTCGTGCGGCGTCATCACGAGGAGTGTGTCGGGGTCGCGGCCGAAGACGGAAGCTCCGGCCACGCGGTCGATGGCGTCGCGACCGGTGAGATTCCCTTTCGGGAAGTGGGCGGCGATGAGGACAGCCGCGCCGGTGTCGTGCGCGAGCTTTTCGAGTTCGTTGAGGAGTTGTGCCATCTCGGTGTTCGAGTTCTCCTCGCGGTCGCCGTAGGTCTTGTAGATCGGGTCGATGATGATGAGGTCCGCCCCCAGGCGCGCGGCCTGGCGACGGATGCGCACGGCGAGCTGGGCAATCTCGTTGTCCTTGCCGCGCCGATTCCAAAGGCAGAGTGGCGGATTGGCGGTTAAATCGAAGCCGCGTCCCGCGCAGATGAGGCGAAGGCGCTTGCGGTAGCTGAATTGTGCGATCTCCAGATTGACGTAGATGACCGTGGAGGCGCGGGTTTGAAAACCGCACCACGGCTGACCAAAGGCGACGGAGAGGGCGAGGTCGGAGAGATTCCAGGTTTTCCGGGACTTGGAGGGACCGGCGAGGACCATCTTCGCGCCGCGAAACAGGATGCCCTCGATGATCTGCGGCGGATCGGGTTCGTCCTCGGCGCAGAATGCGGGCGCGGCGACGATGTCGAGGGCGTCGTCATGGGCGTTGGTGATCAAGGCAACGGTGGCGCGAGGCTGGGCCGTGCCGATAGTCGTGCTGATGATGGGGGAGGTGGTCGGGAGTGGAGCGATGGGAAGTTTCACGCCCTGAGCCGGTGTCAATCGGTCACGTGTGACCGGTGGCTAGTCCCGGACGCTAAGAACCCGCCCAAAGTGGGATATGGGCGGGAATAATGGAGTGAGCGCGGCGGAGCAGTCACGCCGCTTGGTGGAGCGGCGCGACTTCGGCAGATCGGTCACACATGACCGGTTCGGCGGCGGCGGTCGGCATGATGCCGAAAAACTGCTCGGCCTCGGCGGCGGTTTTCAAATCGAGGTAATGCTTGCGAATGATGCTCTCGGAATTGCCGGCCTGCAAAGCGGCCTCGCCCATCGAACGGAATTTGGCGACGTGCATCGAAATGAACGTGTGCCGCATGATGTCGTGCGAGAGATCGAACGCCTTGGCGATGGTCGCGCGCTCGTGCTGAAGGTTGGCCGGGATGATCGGGAAGCGGTCAAGAGGGTAGGCGGTCAACCAGGCGGCGAGGTTGGGATGGATGGTGACGTTGCGCTTCATGCGGACCTTGGAGACCTCGGGCTCGATGTGGATCACGCCGGTATCAAGCCGGATGGACTCGGGCTTGAGTTTGAGGATTTCGCCGGAGCGGACGCAGGGCCGGATGCCGGCGAAGAGGGCGAGGGCGAAGAACGGGACGAATGCGCCGCCCTCGATCTTCTCGACGTGCCGCATGAGCTGCGTGGCCTGCTCGGCGGAGAGCGTCGCGGCCGAACCGCGACGATGCGCGATGCGCAGGTGCGGGACTTTTTCAAGCGGGTTGGCGGCAACCCAGTCTTTGCAGAAGGCGAATTTGAAGAAGGTGAAAAGGATGCCGCGCCGGTTGTTGAAGGTCTTCGGCTTGGGCTTGCCTCGCTGGCAATGGGCGGAGAGGGCATCGCGGGAAAGTTCGGACAGGGACTTGCCGGGGAAGGCCGCGACGAGGTTTTGAAGGCGGATGCGAATGTCTTTGAGCTGACAGGTGGAGAGCATTCCTTGGGCCTCCTCTTTCTTTTTGGAGGCAAGGTAAGCAGTGACGGCGGCCTCGACGGTGATCTCGCGCTCGGGCGCGCGGTAGTTGGCGAGGGCGTAATCGAGGTAGAATGCGAGGGGCTTGGGCGCGTCGGTGAGGCGGCGAAACGCGGCCTCGCACTGGCGGAGTTGGTCATCGGTCAGGAACGTGGAGGCGCTGCGGACGTTGCTGGCGGCTTGCGCGGCCTTGGCTTCAATGGCGGCGCGTTCGGCACCGGCCTCCTCTCGGGTCTTGAAGTTCCGGCGGATGCGGAGACCGTGGAGACGGCCATCGACTCGCCAAGAGATTGCGCCATTGCGGTTGAGGAACCGGGTGACGGTGAATGCGGACTGTTGCATGGGTAGGTTGCCATGTCATCGAGGCAACCTAGCCAGCGGTTTTTCTTCTTCAG
>CAIVDS010000060.1 GCA_903904685.1 uncultured Verrucomicrobiota bacterium | reverse complement strand
GGGCGCGTAGAGGCGGAAGGTGACGCTGCGATCGGCGGTGACCTCGGGGGAAATCACCGTGGGCACGCCGCGCGGCCCGGCATTGTTCGCCGGTTGGGCGGAGGCTTGGCCGCTCGCGATGAGGATGAATGCCAACAGGGCGAAGGGTTTAACCGAGGGATACATGGGGGTGGGGAGCCGAATCGCTTTTGGTGCCGTGACCGAGGGCGAAGGAGGCCGGCGGAAGACTCAGAACTTAAACGCCACCTCGCCACCGATCGTCCGCGGGGCGCCGGGGGTGCCGTTCTGCACGCCGGGTGAGATCGCGCTGAAATACTCTTCGCCAGCGAGATTATCGCCGAAGAGCGTGGCCCGCCAACGGCGGGTTTCGTAACCGATCCGCGCCCCGATCAGGGTATAGGAGCGCTGACCGAAACGGTCGTCCTGCCCTTCGGTATAATAAGTTTGCCCCGTGGCGGTGACGGTCACGCCCGCGAACCACCCGTTGGCCAGCCGGTAATCCACGCGGAGGTTGGCGTTGAAGGTTGGGACGTAGGGCGCGCGTTTGCCGTTGAAGGTCTGCCCGGTGAAGGGGTCATGGAAATCGGTGAGCGTGACATCGGTGATGCCGATGCCGCCCGCCACCGTGAGGCAGGTCGCGGGGCGCCAGGTGGTCTCCAGCTCCGTGCCGATGGAGCGGGCGTGAGGGGCGTTGACGACAATATAGTCGTTGGAGGCTCCGCCCGTGGCGAAGCTGCGTTCGATCTGGTATCCGCTGATTTCATACCAGAAACCCCGGAGGGTGGTCGAGAGCGCGCCATCGGCGGCAGTGCGGGTGGCACCGGCTTCGAACGCGGTGGTGCGCTCGGGGCCGAAAGCGGCGAGGGCCGGATTATCGGTGAAGGAGGAAAACCCGCCGGGCTTGTAGCCGCCGCCGGCGCTCGCGAAGAGGGTGATCTCCGAGGTGAGGGCATCGCGCAACTCAAGCTTGGGCAAGAGGGCCTCGGAGCGGTCGTTCAGCGAGTAGAATCCGGGGGCCGGAACTGTCTCCGTGCGTTCGATCGACTTCCGGTTGTCCTCGACGCGGAGTCCGGCGGTGAGGCTCCAGGTGCGGGCGATCGGGAAGACGACTTCCCCGAAGGCGGAAAGATCTTCGTTTTTGATCGTTTCGAAGGAGCCTTCCACGGGAAAGCCGAACACCGTGCGGAGCGCCGCGCCATTCGTGCTGCCGCTGGTGAAAAACGCGCCCGCCGACCAATGGATCGGCGTCGCGGCGGAGACGAACTTGAGTTCTTCGTTCCAGTTGCGCTGTGTGAGGGTGATGTCGTCGCCGAGGTCGATCGGGCCGAAGCCGGGGTTGAAGACCACGAGGTTGGAATAAGGGCCGAGCGCCCAATAATTATAGCTGGTGGTCTCGCTCAAGCGGCCGGCGGGCAAGTTGGCGGCGACCGTGAAGCCGAGGTTGGTCGCTTCCATATCAGTCTCGCCTTCGGCGGGGCGGACCACCGTGAAAAATGGTCCGCCGAGCGGGACGAGAGGTTGCGCGCCGTCGTGCGCGTTCTGCCCGGTGGCGAGGAGGGTCAATTCCAAGCGGTCGCCTACCCGCCAGTGCAAGCGGGCAAGGCCGGAGACACCGTCGGTATCATCGACCCTGCGGTTGATCTGGGTGTTGGTGATGTAGCCATC
>CAIVDS010000059.1 GCA_903904685.1 uncultured Verrucomicrobiota bacterium | reverse complement strand
GTAAGTCTTTGGGGCCAAAGTGGCTGCCCGGGTAGGGATCGAACCTACGACCAAGTGATTAACAGTCACCTGCTCTGCCACTGAGCTACCAGGCAATAAACCTCCAGCGAGGAGGGTTGGAAAAACAAGGCTTAGACAGGAGTTGTCAACGCTCGTTTTGGTCGTATTCGCAGATTTTTAAAGTTTTGGTTGCCTTCCCTCGGTGCGATTCTATGTCTTCGAACCCTTTTCTACTACGCCTGCCTTCAATTCCGGAGGAACCGGGGGAACGAATCTATGAACAAAGCACAACTGATCCTCAATGTCACGACCCGCGCCCAGACGGGTCGTAGTGCCTCGCGTCGCGTGCGCAAGGCCAACCAGATCCCCTCGATCCTTTATGGAAAGCACACCAACCCGGAGACGCTCGCCATCGACGCTCCGGAGTTTGTTCGCCTCCTCAAGTCTGTCGCCGGTCGCGCGCTCCTCATCGAGCTCAACCGCAAGGACAAATCGTCCAAGGCGCTGTCTTTCGTGCAGGAAATCCAGCGCGATCCCATCACCGACAAGTTTCTCCACGTCGATCTTCAGGAAGTGAAGGCCGATGAGAAGCTCGAGATTCGCGTGCCCATCCATATTTCCGGCGAGTCCTTTGGCGTTAAGAACCAGAGCGGCGTGTTGGAAATCACCACGCATACTTTGCGCATCCGCTGTCTCCCGAAGGATCTTCCTCCGGTCATCGAAGTCGATGTTACCGAGCTAAAAGTCGGCGAGGCGTTCAAGGTCGGCACGCTAAATCCCATCGCCGGTGTCGAGTTCCTTGATTCCAAGGGCCAATCCGTCGTTTCGTGCGTCGAGCCTGTCGCCGAAGTCGTCGCTGCCACGCCTGCCGCCGAAGCCGCCGCAGCTCCCGCCGCAGGCGCCGCCGCTCCAGCCGCTGGTGGCGATGCGAAGGCCGCCGCTCCCGCCGCCGGTGCCGCTCCTGCTGCCGGCGCCAAGTCCGCCGCCAGCGCCGCTCCTGCTGCTGCCGGAGCCAAACCCGCCGCCGGCGCCAAGCCGGCCGCTGCTCCCGCCAAGAAGTAAGTTTTCCCGTCACAGCCTGCTGCTTGACCGCAGCGGGCTGGGGCGATTGTTCTTTGAGTCATGTCTATCTTGCTCGTTGCCGGACTCGGCAACCCTGGTCGCGATTACGACAAAACCCGCCACAATGTGGGTTTTGTCGTCGTCGAGGCGCTCACTCGTCAGCTCGGCCTTGCGTGGCAAACGCAGCGGTCGTTCGAGGCGCAGGTCGCCCGTTGGGATCCGGTCCCGGGTCGCACTGTCCTGTTCGCCAAGCCGCTCACTTATATGAATGAGAGCGGTCGGGCGCTGCAGGCGATGACGGGGTTCTACAAAATCCCGGCCACGTCGGTGATCGCAGTTTATGATGATCTCACGATCGACCTCGGTCTTGTGAAAGTCACCGTGACCGGCAGCGCCGGCGGCCACAATGGCGTGGCTAGCCTCATCGAGCATTTCGGCGGTGGATTTATCCGCTACCGCATCGGCATTGGTCCCAAAGACCCACCGCAGATAGACCTCAAGGACTTCGTCCTCGGCCAATTCACTTCTGATCAACAATCCCTTATCGAAACCAATTTAGAACGCTACATGTCCGGCCTCCGCCTCGTCATCGAACACGGGGCTGACCGGGCCATGAACCAACTCAACCGCAGAGACTCCCAATGAGCAACATCACCAAACGCAACTACCGCGCCACCTTCATCCTTGATAATCGCGGCAAGGAAGACACAATCGAGCAGATCATCGATGGCGTCAAAAAAGACATCGTCGCCGTTGATGGCGAAGTCGGCGCCATCGAGACCCTTGGCCGCAAGGATTTCGTCCGCGTCACCGATCGCAACCTTCCGGGCGCGACCTACGTCCAGATCTCGTTCACCGCTCCCGCCGCCGGCCCCGCCCAGCTCAAGGAGCGCCTCCGCCTCAACAGCACGGTTTACCGCACCTTCCTTCAATCCGTCTGAGTCAGGTGAACGCGCTCCTCCCATGGCCTCCCTCAACAAAGTAATGCTCATCGGCAACCTGACGCGTGATCCTGAACTCAGGGTCACTCCGAAAGGGACGGCCATCTGTCAATTCGGCCTCGCGGTCAACCGCACCTTCAAGGACGAGTCTGGCGCGACCCGCGATGAGACGACCTTTGTTGATATCGAAGCTTGGGGAAAACAGGGCGAAACCGTCGCCAAATACTGCGTCAAGGGACGGCCTCTCTTTGTTGAAGGCCGACTCAAGCTGGACACGTGGGACGACAAGACCACCGGTCAGAAGCGCAGCAAGATGAAGATCGTCCTCGAAAACTTCCAGTTCCTCGGCGGCCGCGAAGGCGGTCCCGGCGGTGGTGACGGTGGTTCCGCAGGCGCTCCTCGTGCTGCTGCCCCGACTGGCGGCGATGAAGGTATCGACCAGACGGTCGAGCGCCATACGCCTCCGCCTCGCGCCGGTGCCAAGCCCGCGCCTCCTCCGCAGGACAACATCGACGAAGACGTTCCATTCTAAAGCGCGTCGCCTGCATCTCTCTTTAAACAATAAAACTCAAACTAAACACCCATCATGGCTCATCACGAAGTTCTCCTCATCAAGCCCGTTGACGGCCTCGGCGCCGAAGGCGACCAGGTCAGAGTCCGCGCCGGCTACGCCCGCAACTATCTGCTCCCGCAGAAATGCGCGGTCGCGCTCACCCAGTCCAACCGCAAGCAGGTCGATGCCCTCAAGGCCCGCCGCGGCGCGCGCGAGGCTTCCGAACTCGCCGGCGCCCAAGCTTTGGCCGCCCAGATCGCCAAAGTTTCCATCGCATTCGCGGTGAAGACCGGTGAAGGCGGCAAGCTGTTCGGCGCGATCACCTCCGCCGATCTCCACCAGAAGCTTACCGAGGCCGGTGTCGTCATCGAAAAGAAGAAGATTCATCTCCACACCCCGATCAAGACCCTTGGCAAGCACGAGGTGAAGATCAAGCTGCACCCCGAAGTTTCCGTCGAGGTGTCCTTCGATGTCGTGTCGGAGAATCCCATCGTCGAGGCTGGTGCCGCGACCGCTGCGCCCAAGGTCATCGACCCTTACGCCGAGCACACCAAGATGGCCCAGAACGCCGCCCGTGCCGCCGACAAGGCCAAACGCAGCGAGCGTAATCGGAAGTAAGATTTGTCTGGATCTCTCTCCGGTATCTTTTCCAAGCCGCAGTCTTAACGACTGCGGCTTTTTTACGATCCAGCGGACAGGTCGTAAATGGAAAGCGATGTGGTGAGTAACGCGTGAAAAACTTTTCGCACAGCGGCGTTGCTATCCGAGTCTCACCCTGTTGCCTTTTTTCTCCTGCTCATGGCTGACGACGTGCAAAAATCTTCCCGACGCCTGCGTGCATCGACCGACTCCGACGGTTCCACGCCGTCCTCCATCGGACGAACTCCGCCGCACAGTGCCGAGGCAGAGGAATACCTGCTGTCTTGTTGTTTCCTTGATGGGGCCGATATCGTCTCCCGCTGCCTGTCGGACAAGTTAGGGCCGGATGCATTTTATTTCCCGGCCAACCGGGTTATTTTTTCAAAACTTGTCGAACTCTACAACAAAGGCACCGCGATCGACCTCGCGATTCTGGCCGAGGAACTGAAGACCGGTCGCCAGCTCGACGAAATCGGCGGCTACGCCTACCTGACCCAGATCAGCGGGCGCATCCCGACGACTGCGCAGGCGACCTATTTTATTGAAAAGGTCCGCGAGCTGCACCTGCTGCGCGAGCTCATCAAGGTCGCCACGGGTGCGGTCGAAAGTTGCTACAGCTATGAGGGCGGACTCGGTGAGTTCGTGGATAAGATTGAACAGGATATTTTCAAGGTCACTCAAGATCGTGTTTCGGACGGTGCTAAGGGTATACAAGAAACCACCAAGAACGCTTGGATCATCATCGATAAAATGATGAATCACAAAGGGGAGCTCACCGGGATCACTTCGGGTTACAAGGATTTGGATGCGATGACTTATGGTTTCCAAAAGTCAGAAATGATCGTGCTCGCGGCACGTCCCTCAATGGGAAAGACGTCTCTTGCCTTAAATATGGCTGAAGCGGTCGCTTTACCGAGAAAAGGTAATCCATCGGCGACCTTGGTTTTTTCGCTTGAAATGAGCGGGTCTCAACTTGGATTGCGCATGTTGTGTTCGCGTGCCCGAGTGAACATGAAAATGTTAAGGGAAGGTTTCATCAAACCAGGCGGCAAAGAATATCATGATTTAGTAAAAGCCGCCGATGAGCTTTCAAAAGCACCTATCTTTATCGACGACTCCAGCCATCTTACGATCATGGAACTCCGTGCCAAGGCTCGGCGAATTCATGCACGAACACCCCTTGGATTTATCGTCGTTGATTATCTGCAACTTCTTGCTCCTGTTGATTCTAAAACTCCACGTGAGCAGCAAGTCGCCGAAATCTCACGTGGCTTGAAGGGATTGGCCAAGGAACTTGATTTGCCAGTGCTTGTCTTGAGCCAACTCAATCGCGCGTCTGAAAAAGAGAGCCGCACTCCGAGGCTCTCGGACTTGCGTGAATCAGGCTCCATTGAGCAGGATGCCGACGTGGTTCTCATGCTTGCCCGGCCCAAAGATGCCGATGAAAAATACCAAGTAGCCGCCGATTCTGCTGAGTTAATAGTTGCCAAACAGCGAAACGGGCCAGTAGGAGAATTGAAACTTACGTTCCTTCGGGATATTACACGCTTTGAAAACTACACCCAGTAACCCCGTTTTCGGGGTCATTCGCCTCGTCTTTGCCTTTCTATTGCTCGTTGCGGCCGGAGGACGTGTGTGCGCGCAAACCCAACCACCAGCACCAGCGCAACCGGCGGCCAACGCGCCTTACATGGTGGGCACAGTGACGGTGAAGTTTGTCGGCCCGGCCAACGTCAACGAGCAAATTGTGCGAGCCAATATGCAGCTGCGCGAAGGAATTGAGCTTGATGACACGATGATCGATCACGACATCCGCTCGCTCTACAAGACCGGATTTTTCGAGTTCCTCGAGGTGAAACGCGATGTGCGTCCCGACCGCACGGTGAATCTTGTGATAGAGGTGACCGCCAAGTTTCGTGTGTTGAGCGTTCGCTACGATGGCAACAAGCAGATCAAGAGCCGCCGGCTCGACAAAGAGATCAAAACCAAGTCGAACGGATCCCTTGATGAACGTCAGGTCAAGGAGGATGCCGAGAAAATCCGCGCATATTACCAGAAAAGCGGATACAATCAGGCCCAAGTTAGTTACGCGATTGAGCGCAATCGCGTAACCGGTTTCGGCACGGTGACTTTCAGCATTCGCGAGGGGGCCAAGGTGAAGATTTCGGATATCAAGTTTATCGGCAACGATCACGTGAAGGCCAAAAAACTCCGCAAGGAGATGGAAACCAAGCGGTGGTGGATGTTCTCTTGGCTCACGGGTTCCGGTCGATATAAGGACGACCAGTTTGAAGATGATTTGGATAAGATCCGCGATTATTACCGAGAGCTCGGTTATCTCGATGTCGAGGTTCCCGCTGACAAGGTGGCGTATGATTATCCGAAGTCAGGCAAGCTTGTTCTTACGATTCACATTAATGAGGGTCGCCAATACAAGATCGGTGAAATCACCATCACGGATAACACAATCATCACCACAGAGAAGTTGCGTGCTGCCCTGAAGCAGACGAGCGGGATGGTTTTCTGCCCTTCGAAAATCGACAAGGACATCACGGCTTTGGAAGACGCCTACGGATCAGGTGGATACATTGAGACACGTGTTGGCATCATTCGTAAGCCCAATCTGAACACGGGTAATATCGACATCGAGTATCGCGTGAAGGAGAGCGAAAAATTTTATGTCGAGTCCATTAAGATCGAGGGCAACACTAAGAGCAAGAGCACGGTGATCCTGCGAGAGTTAGCCATCGGACCCGGGGAGGTTTTTGACGGTGTTCGCATGAAGACGTCCAAGTTGCGTTTGGAAAACACACGGTTTTTCGAGGATGTGAACATGACGCCGGAAGCCACGACCATCCCCGGCCGTAAAAATCTCAAGATCGCAGTCAAGGAGGGCCGCACGGGTAATCTAACCTTTGGCGCTGGTTTTAGTTCACTTGAAAGTGCGGTCGTCTACGCAGAGCTCTCCCAGTCCAATTTCGATATTTTCAATCGCCGCTCGATGTTTCAAGGTGATGGCCAGAAGTTCCGCCTTCGGCTCCAGTTGGGATCCAAGTCGAGCGAGGCTATCCTTTCTTTCGAGGAGCCATGGCTTTTCCAGCGGCAACTTGCGCTGGGTTTTTCGATTTACCGGTCATCGTCTAACTATAACAGCTCCGATTATCAGGAAATCCGCACCGGTGCCGAAGTTTATCTACGCAAGCGTCTCTTCGAATTGGTCGAAGGGCGCCTCGCCTATACTTACGAAGTGGTCGATATCCGAAGCGTGACGGCGGGTTACGAAACCATTTATCCCCCCGGCACCCAGACGGTGTCCAAGGTTAGTTTGCAGCTGCTGCGCGATACCCGTGACAAGTTGATCAACACCACGAAAGGCAACCGGATTGAGTTTAATACGAGTGTGGCGGCCACCGCTCTGGGAGGGGATGTCGATTATTACAAACTGGAGCTGCGCGGATCTCAATTCTTCCCGATTTTTGATACTCAGAACCAGGTGCTTGCAGTCATCGCCCGCGCAGGGGTGATGGATGCATTTGGAAACTCCGCGACGGTGCCATTCTATGACCGTTTCTACCTTGGTGGGCCCTATACCTTGCGCGGTTTTGAATACCGTGTTGTCGGCCCGCAGACCACGGTGAGCGGCGCTAATGTGCCAGTGGGCGGTAAAACCTATGGTTTTATGAGTCTCGAATATTCTTTTGATATCGTGGAACCTGTTCGCTTCGCCGTTTTCTATGATGCAGGCTTCGTTAATGCCAGCTCCTATGATTTCAGCCCAAGCAACTACAGTGACGATTTCGGTTTTGGCCTTCGCCTGACCATTGCCGGTGCGCCGCTTAGTCTCGATTTTGGCATTCCTCTCACCGCTGGAGATCTTGGCAGTAAAAAAGGCAACCAGTTCAATTTTTCGTTTGGCACCCGCTTCTAATTCATTCTTTTTCCTAACCCTAACCTAACTAATCACTCCATGAATAAATCGCTCAAGTCTCTTTTTGTTCTTGCGGTTGCCGGCCTTTTCGCCGCCTCCGTTCAAGCGCAATCTACTCCCAAGGTTTGCGTCGTCGATATGGCCAAGCTTTATGACGGCCACTTCAAGACCGAGGAGCAAAATACCAAGCTGCGCACCGATCAGCAAAAAGCCGAAGATGAGCTAAAGAAGCTCAATGATGAAGGAAATGCGCTCGTTAAGCAGGCCCAAGACCTCCAAGAGCAGCTTAAAAATGCGACTCTCACCGATGCTGCGAAGACCAAGACCCAGCAGGATCTTCAGGCCAAAGCCGAGGAAATCCAGCGCAAGCAGAATGACGTGAATAATTTCCGCGCCAACACCCAACGCCAACTGCAGCAGCGTATAAATACATTCAAGCAGCTCTTGCTTGAAGAAATCAGTAAGATCGCGGTCGATATCGCCAAGTCCAAAGGTGCGACCCTTCTTTTGGACAAATCCGGTCCTTCACTGATTGGTATTTCCAATATCATCTATTTTGACTCCAGCTACGATATCACCGAAGATGTCGCCAAGGTGATTAACAAGGACCGTCCGGCGGGTTCTGCTGCTGCTCCTGCAGCGTCTGCTGCCAAGCCTGCCGCCAAGCCTGCCGCCGGTAAGGATTCGGCTCCTTCGGTTAGTTTCCCTGTATCCAAGTAAATTATAACGACATAAACTTTTAGCCGCAACCCCCCGCTCTTTATCGAGCAGGGGGTTGTTTTTTATGTGCGACGGCTTGCCATGCCATTTCTCGCAGCCCACGCTTTTTCACCATGCAGCTGGCTTTTAGTGCGGCCGATATCGCCGCCATCATCCAACCCCTTTCCTCCAAAGGGACGACCCATTCCGTGATTAACGGCATAGCTGCCTTGAATCTGGCGCAAATCGGGGATCTTTCGTTTTTGGGTAATTCCAAGTATAGACAGGAAGTGGCAGCGTCCGCGGCGTCGATTATTTTGCTGCCAGTGGATTACGTCGGCGAGCCACGGCAGGGCCAGCAATATTTTTTTGTTGAAAAACCTTCGGTGGCACTTGCCCGTTTATGTGCGCGTATAGAACAACTGCTTTGGCCCAAACCAAAGCCGGGCATCCATCCGACGGCGGTCATTGCGATGGGGGCGCGGATCGCCGCCAGCGCCACCGTGGGGCCGCTTTGCCTCATTGAGGCGGGTGTTGTCGTGGGTGAGCGCACGCATATCGAGGCGCAGGCTTTCATCGGCCGGAATGTCGCCATTGGTTCCGATTGCTGGCTCATGCCTCGCGTCACGATTGCGAGCGAATGCGTGTTGCGCGATCGTGTGCGTCTTCAGTCGGGCGTCGTCGTGGGCTCGGACGGTTTTGGCTACGAGTTTGTAGCGGACCACCACGAAAAGATCCCGCAAGTCGGCAATGTCGTGATCGAAAGCGATGTGGAGATAGGGGCCAACACCACGCTTGATCGTGCGCGTTTCAGCCACACCGTGGTGGGCGAGGGAACCAAGATCGATAATCTCGTGCAGATCGCGCACAACGTCCGTATCGGCCGGCATTGCATGATCTGCTCGCAGGTCGGTATTTCAGGCAGCGTCACGGTTGAGGACTATGTCGTTCTTGGTGGTCAGGCGGGACTTGCCGGCCATCTCACCGTTGGCAAGGGCAGCAAGATCGACGGCCAGTCGGGTATTAATTCCGATCTGGCTCCCGGCAGTTTTATGAAGGGCACGCCGGCGCTTCCCTATAATCTGGAGCAGCGTATAAACGTCCTTCGCAAACGTATTCCCGATCTCTTTAAACGGGTCGATGCGCTGGAAACCAAGCTGGTAGACTTAAAAAAACCTTCCGCTCCGTAACATTCCTGACACGTTTCTTTTCCATTCATGAGCATCCCTGGGCTTAAAATTTTCACCGGCAATTCCAACCGTCCTCTTGCTGAGGAAATTTGCGTTCACATGAGAGTGCCGCTGGGCGAGGCCACGGTCACCAGTTTCCCCGATGGAGAGTCCTTCGTGAAGATCAATGAAAATGTGCGCGGGCAGGACGTCTACATCGTCCAGCCCACCTGCACGCCCACCAACCAGTCGTTGATGGAGTTGCTCATCATGATCGATGCCGCGCGGCGTGCATCGGCCAAACGTATTACGGCGGTCATGCCTTTTTATGGCTACGCCCGACAGGATCGTAAAGACCAGCCTCGTGTGCCCATCACCGCGAAGCTTGTGGCCAATCTGCTCGTTGCCGCGGGTGCCAATCGCATCCTGACGATGGATCTGCATTCGCAGCAAATCCAGGGTTTCTTTGATATCCCGGTCGATCACCTCTTCGCTTCGCCGGTCTTTTTTAAATATCTGGAGCACTTTAGCGCCGATAACATGGTCGTGGTTTCTCCTGACGTCGGCGGAATGAAAATGGCCGCCGCTTATGCGGGCATCCTTGGTGCGCAACTTGGCATGGTTTGGAAGAAACGCACGAGCGCGACCACGGTCGATACGGTCAACGTCGTTGGCGACGTCGCCGGTAAGCACGTGCTCCTTGTGGATGACATTACCGAGACGGCGGGCACCCTCACCAACGCTGCCAAGATCATGCGCGCCAGTGGAGCCCTCAGTGTGCGCGCCGCCGTGAGCCACGCTTTGCTCAGCCCCATCGCCTACGAGCGTCTCGCGATCGGGCATATCGACGAGCTTATCACTACCAATTCTATCCCGGTGGATCCTCGTAATCTCCCGATCAAGGTTCTGAGCATAGCCCCGCTGATGGCTGACGCCATCATGCGCATTCATAACAACGAGAGCGTCACGAGCCTGTTTAAAATCAAGGGCTTCTAATCTGGGATTGCTCCGGTTTGACGTGGGGGTGTAGGAACTTTGCTGAGGTTTAGTGTGTCCTTGATGCCTCCTTAATTTATGCACATCAGACTATTCGTTCGTTGCATGGCAGCCGCATGTGCGGTCTCCTCCTTGGTCTTGTACGTGTCGGCGGAGGATAAAATCCTGCCAAAGAAGACCGAACTCAAAATCGATGGAGCTCCGGTGAGTGCGGGCGGAGTGGTTGTCAGCTATGCGGATGTGGTGGAGCCTGCTCAGAAATCCGTCGTCTCCGTTTACTCAAAAAAAATCGTGCGCGAGCGTTTGGGGTTTGATCTCTTTACCGGTCGTATTATTGGTGGCCAGCATGAGGAAGACGGCCTCGGCTCCGGCGTGATCGTTTCTCCTGATGGCTATATTCTCACCAATAATCATGTCGTTGAGGGTGCTGATGAGCTGAAGGTTGCGCTCTCTGACGATCGGGAATTGGTCGCCAAGGTGATCGGTGCTGATCCGAAGACCGATATCGCGGTTATCAAAATCGATGCGCAAAATCTGCCGACGGCCACGCTCGCGGATAGCGACAAGATTCGGGTGGGCGACGTCGTTTTTGCGCTCGGCAACCCGCTGGGCGTTGGCCAGACGGTCACCATGGGCATCGTCTCCGCCAAAGGCAGGAGCCACCTGGGTTTGCTTGATCGGGTGAATGGCTACGAAAGTTTTATTCAGACCGATGCGGCGATCAACATGGGCAATTCCGGTGGCGCTCTGATTGATGCCAGAGGACGGTTGGTTGGCATTAACAGCGCGATCTTTTCCGTTTCAAAGACCGACAAGGTCAACATCGGTATCGGCTTTGCCGTTCCGGTTAATCTGGCGGCCTCCATCATGCGCAGTCTCGTCGAAACCGGTGCGGTTGCCCGTGGTTTTCTCGGAGTGAGCACCGATACGATCACCCCCGAGGTCGCCGAGCAAATTGGCCTGCCGAAAAATGCCAAAGGTGTCTTGCTCTCTGACATCAGCCCCGACAGTCCTGCGGCCCAGGCCGGTTTGAAACGCAACGATGCGATTTTGGCGATTGACGACAAGCTGGTCGCTTCGCGCGAGGATTTCCGGTTTGCCATCGCGCAGGGAATGCCTGGTTCCAAGGTGAACCTCAAGGCTCTCCGAAACGGCAAGGAAATCACGATTGCGGTTGTGCTGGGTAAGCTGGTCGAGAACTCCGACGAGCTGCTAACGGGTGTTCAAGTCGAGCCTCTTGGCGATGAGTCTCGTCGCCGGTTGAAGGTTGATAGACGCATCAATGGTTTGCTCATCACCAAGGTGGCCGATGATTCGCCCTATCGGGATCAGCTCGCGCCCAACGCAGTGATCCTCGAAGTGGACCAAGGATCGATCATCGATTTGAAGACGGCCAAAGCCGCGTTACAACCGGGACTTCATCGGTTGCTGGTCTATTACCAAGGCCAGATTCGCTATCTGCTGTTTAACGTGAAGTGACGTTATCAGAAAAACGACGGTCTGTCATCCGGCACTTTTTTCAGGCAGGTGGGATTTGCCGATCAGCTACCAGGTTTTTCAATAGGAATTCTGGCGAGGGATTCCGGAATTTGATCGGCGGGGTAGGTGGGGAAGCTCAATTCAAGGAGAGAGATGGCGGGAATCTCGAAACGCATCGTGCCGGCGCTGCGATCGACCAGCATGGCCACGGCGATGAGAACGCCTCCGCCGTTGCGCACAATGTCGATGCACTCCAACACGCGACCGCCTCGGGTGACGACGTCTTCGACGATGAGCACCGGTTCGCCAGGGGCAAATTTGAAGCCGCGGCGCAGCACCAGTCGGTCATTTTCTTTTTCGGCGAAAATATAGCGCACCTTGCTTTGTCGGGCGACTTCCTGACCGATCACCAAACCTCCCATGCCGGGGGCGAGCACGGTGCCGAACTTGAGTCCGCCCAGCTTGGCTACGAGAAGCTCCGCGAGGCGTGTGACGGCATCCATGTGCTGGCATACCTGCGCACATTGAAAATAATGTCCGCTGTGCAGGCCGGATCGGAGCACAAAATGGCCTGTTAGAAGCGCCTTGGTGCGGGTGAAAATATCGAGGACTTCCTGCTGTTGAGCATCCATTGGGAAGACGGTGCAGGGGCTGGCCAAAAAAACAAAAACATTTTTGCCGTCAGTGCCCGGGACTGTAAGATGATCACATGGTAATCGAACACGCACCGCTGGAAGACGAATTAGGCGACGTTCTGGAAAAGGCCATTCGCCACGCCGGCCTTAACGAGCAGGCACTCGCGTTGCAGGCCGAAGTGGATGTGGGAAAAATCAGGGATGCCATCGACTATCGCTACGACCTCACCCCATCCGAACTGCGTAGGCTGGCCGGCGTGCTTCAACTAAATGAAGTGGGTGTTCAGGCGCTCGCGGATGGTCGTTATCCTCTGCCTGGAATCGCTGGACTGCCCTTTTGTCTGTATCCGTTGCGCACTCTTCATGGGATCGGGGTGGCCAATGCCTACATCGTGGGCGATTGCTGCAAGAACGCTGGAGTGCTTTTCGACACCGGTAGTGACCCTATCATGCTGCGTCGTGTCTGGCCTGCGGCGATCAAGCGTCTTGACGGAGTATTTATCACTCACGCCGAGACTGAGCATACGGGTGGGCTGGTTGAAGTGGTGCGGCAATTCGGCCCTGTTCCTGTGTTTTGTCCCATGGATGCTCAGGTTCTCGGTGCATCCGCATTGGCGGAAGGTTCACGTATTAATCTGGGAAGTATCGAGATTGAGGCGCTGGCTACACCAGGGCATGCCGAAGCGCATAACTGCTACGTGGTGCGTGTGCCTAAAGTGTCGGATCGCGCTACGCTGCTTGTGTCGGGAGATCTTTTTTTCGCAGGCTCCGTGGGAGGGGCTTATTTTAGTTTAAAACAATTAAGAAAGCATCTTGCGCGGCTATTGGCGGCGTTGCCGGACACGACTGTGGTAGCCCCTGGACATGGTCCATTAACGACAATAAAAAATGAACGGACTTTTAATCCATTCGTGCTGTAAGGGATAGGCCTCGTTAATGGGCGCTATTTTTGGCACGGGTCATTTCACTGTACCGCAAGCATTACCGGTCAACCGGACCGCCGACCTAGCGGAGGCGATGCCACCGGAGCACGCAGATCGCCGTTGATGCCGATCCATGGCCTGCGCACGCTTTGAAACAATGGGATGGGTTGCAGATTTTTTCCGGCTGGTTGGCGGGTTTCTTTTTTGGAACGCGCGCAAAACCCTCTATCGTTTGCGAGGGACCAGCGGACACTGTCCCTGCCAGCACCCGAGCGACTCCGGTCGTGCTTGGGAGACCCGCTGCGACGCCATCGTTCACTGGAACCAACCGGCCCGATTCCGCCGCGTGTGCCCGCTGCTGCTAAAAGATACGGAGGGGCGGTGGCGTTGCTCCGTCCACAATGCCGACGTGCGCCCCTTCTGGGGCCGCGCCTTCGCGTTTTACGGCGGCAGCCTCGCAACCCTTTATCTCGTCGGCACGCTGGCGGTGTTCACCGTCCTGCGCACGGCCGGTTATCATGCGACCTATGCCGGCGTCGTCTGGCCACCCGCTTGGAAAAGATTCGACGCGGTGAAGTCGGAGTTTTTTTATGCCAAGTTCCAGCGCGCCTACTCTGCGCGGGATATCCGCGAGGCATTGCTCGACCTTTCCATCGCTTATGATCTTAACCCGCAAAACTACGACGCCGGGTTCCAGCTCGCGCAGCTTTGCCAGACGGGCCAACCCGCCCTTGCGAACCGTGTTTACGTCCGCCTGATCGCTTGGCATCCGGCCCGCGCCGAGCAGACGGCGCAGGTTTTTTTTCATGCGCTGTTGGCCCGCGGCGATTTCAAGGCCGTGCAGACGCTCGCCCACAACCGCATCATCGTCGCACCAGACTCTTCCTCCGCATGGCTCAACGCCTTTCTCTTCGCAAACCGGCGCACGGGCGACACGGAAGCCCTGGTTTCGCTCATCGAAGAAACCCGCACCGGACAACTCCCGGCGGATACGAGAACCGTACTGACGCTCGCCGCCGCTCTGCGCACGGCCGCGGCGGAAGACGCCCGCCAGCTGTTGACCGGGGCGGGACATGGAGTCACCGGCTACGCGTTTTACTTCATCTGCCGACAGTTGATCGCCCGCGGATTTCCCGAGGCGGCCATTGGCTTGCTCGATCAGCCGAACACCGGCTTGAACGTCGGGGACCGCACGGCCCTGCGCCTCGACGCCCTCGCGGCGCTAGGCAGGACCGCAATCTTGGACCGGGAAGTCGATCTCCTGCTGTCTCCTCCACCCACAGCTCCCGTGGTGGAGTTACTCGGTACTCATCTCATCCGCAGGCCCGACGCCCGGCTGTTCGAAAAGCTTTTCACCCGTCTCAAGCAATCTCCGCTGGCTTCGGACCAAGAAGGCTACACCGCTTATCTGGTGTTTTTCTGCGCGGCCGGAGCGGGCAAGGACGAATCCGGTCTCACGTGGAGCGCCGCCCGCCTGAGGGAAATCCTCGGCGCTCGGCTCGTAAGCCTGGACGCCGCCGGCAAGTTTTTCCTTGGCCGGAAAACGTCCGGCTACTTTGAAAATTATCTGCCCGCGCTCCAGCCTTTGCCGCTGGAAACCATCTACGCGCTCCTTGATCGTTACTCGCCAGATTCCCCGCAAGGCCTGACGCCTTGAACCGGAAAACGCAGTTGTCCCGAGAATCGGGGAGGCAGACGTAACAGGCTCAGCTCTTGCGGTCGCTCCGGCGCCGGCGGACCCAGAAGACCAAACCGCACGCGCCGCCGAGCAGGATCGCGCCGTAGGTCGAAGGTTCCGGCACGGGGGTGAGCTGGCCGTTGCTTATGCCATAGGAAAGATATTTGGTGTCGGCACCGGTGAAACTCGCAAAGACGATCTTGGTATTCGGCAGCGTGCCTTGCGCACCGGTGCTGGTGGAGTCGAGGAAGTAGTCCACGGCGTTGGTCCAGTTCTGCACGTTGAGCAGACCGCTTCCGGTGACGTTGACGCTGGAAAACTGCGCGGTGGTCGCTCCGGTGGAGCCGAAGTCGATGACGGAGTTGCTGGAGCCGGTCACTGTGAGGCTGCCGAAGGTCTGCGTCGTGCCGCTGCCCAGGTTGAGCGTGCCACCGTTGAGGACGAAGTTGATGTTGGGATTGTTGAAATTGGTGCCGAGCGTGACGCTCGCGCCGGGACCGATGATGATCGTGCCCGCGCCGGTGAAGTTGCCACCCAGCGTGCTGGCTCCCGTGAGTGTAGCGGCGGCCCCCGCGCCAAACGCGATCGTGCCCGTGCTGGTAATGGGGCCGGTGGTGAGCGTCTGGCCGTTAAGGTTAAGGGTCGCGCCGGTGTTGACGGTGATGGCGTTGCCGCTGTTGAAGCAGTTGGAGGCGCCGGCGATGACGGTGCCGTTGGACACGACGACGGTGCCGAGGAAGCCGGAGTTGTTGCCACTGAGGGTGAGCGTGCCCGCACCGTCCTTGGTGATGCTGCTGGCGGAGGTTCCGGTGATCGCGCCGCTGACGGATGCGTTGCCGCTGCCGCCGACGTTGAGCGTGTTGGCCCCGAGGGCGACGGTGTTGGTCAAAGCGAGCGTGCCGGAATCGGACTGGATGCGGGAATTGCCCGAGAGCGTGACCGTGCCGGAGACAGTGTTGCTGCCGGAGGTGTTTTGAAACGCGCCGTCGTTGGCCGAGGTGCCGGCACTGGAAAGGGTGAAGGCGTTGGCCAGCGTGATGCCGCCCTGCATCTGGAGATTGCCGCTGGTGTTAATGGCGGCCGCGCCGGTGCCGAGGCTGCTGTTGTTGGCCGCAGTGACGACGCCGCCGATGGTCGTGCCGCCCGAGTATGTGTTGGCCCCGCCGAGAAAAACTCCGCCCGTTCCCGACGTGGCAAGACTACCCGCACCGGAGATAATACCGCCGACCGTGCTGGTGCCGCTGCCGCTGACGGTGAGCGTGTCCGAGGTGCCGATCGAAACCGTGCCGCCGGAGGAACTATTGAGGGACTGGACCGTCTGGGTAATAGTGCCGGCGCCGGAAAGGTTGTAGGAGCCGCTGTTGACCGTGATGTTCGAAGTGGTGGTGAGCTGGCCGGTGGCGGTCTGGTTGACGGTGCCGCCGTTGACGACGAGGTTGCCGGCGATGGAGGTGGTGCTGGCGGATTTTGAAAGGGCGAGCGTGCCGCTGTTGACGGTGGTGTCGCCGGTGTAGGTATTGGCCGCTCCGGAGAACGTGGTGGTGCCGGAACCGTTGAGCGTCACGCCAGCCGTGCCGGTGGCGATGGCGGAGCTGATGGCGAGGCTGCCCGCCCCAGTCAACTCAAGGTTGTGTGCGGTACCGCCGATGCCACCCGAGACGGTCAAGGTGCTGCCGGAGTCGGCCTGAATGCGCGTGTCGCCGGTGAGAGTGATCGCACCCGACACGCTGTTGCTGCCGGAGACGCTGTCGAGGGCGCCGTTGCCGCTCACCCCGGTGCCGGTAAGCGAAAGGGTGTTGGTGGGGCTAATGCCGCCGGAAAGGTTGAGCGCCGCTCCATTGTAGACCGTGGCCGCGGCAGAACCGAGCGCACCGGAGTTCTGCGCCTGAATAATGCCGGTCTGGATGCTGGTGCCGCCGCCATAGGAATTGCTGCCGGTAAGAATGAGTTTCCCGCCTGAGCCGGTCTTGGTGACGCTCAAGGAATTGCCACCGTCGCTGATGGCCGCGCCCACCGAGAGGTTACCTGCGCCGGTGACGTCGAAAACCATATTGTTTTTGATGAGGATGTTTGCCGGGTTGAGCGCCTGGTTGTTGGCGGACTGCTGCTGCACGAAGGCAAGGCTGGTGCCGTTTTGGAAAGTCAGGGTACGAGTGCCGCTATCGGTAATGGTGTAGGCGGCCGCGCTGGAATCAAAGCGCAGGGCGTTGATGGTGCTGTTGGTGTTGATGAGGACGGCCGTCTGGGTGCCAGTGCCGAAATCGACGAAGACATTGGTGGGGTTGGAGGTGCTGGGAGGATGGGTGCCGCCCTGCCAGTTGGAGTTGGTGCTCCAGTTCTGATTGCTGTTGCTGGTCCACGTGTAGTTGGTCCAGTTGATGGCGGTGGGGGCGATGCGGTAGGCGTTGCCGAGGCCGTTGCCGGCGCTGGTCAGGTTGCCGTTGTTTTCTAAGGAGCCTGTGCCGTAGCCGGAGAAATATATCTGGTTGAGCAGGGTGCTGGACAGATTGTTAGTGGTGGTGCCAAGGAAGTCGCCCGTGCCGCCGAAGTTGCTGCTGGTGGGGCCAACATAATTGTTGATGGTCAAGACGCCGGTAGGCGTGGGAGTCAGGTTGGCGAAGACAAAGCTGGTGTTGCTGCCGACGGTGCCGAAATCGAGGGTGGCACCGCTGGAGAAGGTGAGATTACCGACCTTGTTTGAGTTGCCATTCAGGTTAAGCGTGCCTCCCGCGATGTTCACGGTCGAACTTTGGGAGAGGACGTTGCTGGCGCCGAGCTGTACGGTGCCGGCGTTGATCGTGGTGGCGCCCGTGTAGGTGTTGGCCCCGGAAAGCTGGAGAATGCCCGCGCCGGTCTTGGTGAGGCCGCCCGCGCCGGTGCCGCCGTTGGCGATGACGCCGGTGATATACGAAGTGCCGCTGTCCACCTGCGTCGTGAGCGTGCGACCGGTGTTGTTGTTGGACAGGTTGACCGCGCCGGACTGGGTGGCACCGGCCATGTCCAGCGTGTAGCTGCCTCCGGTCTGCGTAAGCGTGCCGCTGGTGGTGATGCCGGAAAGTCCGGCGGAGCCATTCAGCGCGATGGCGTTGCCGATGGTGCTTCCATTGGTCGAGCCAAGCGTGCCACCGTTCAGCGCGACGGCGGCTGAACCGAGCGCGGTGGCGTTGTTGGCATTGAGCGTGCCGGCGGAAATCGTGGTGCCGCCGGAATAGGTGTTCGCACCGGAGAGAGTCGTTGTGCCGGTGCCGCTCTGGGTGATGGCGCCGGCGCCGGAAATGACACCGGCGAGCGTGGCGGCGCCGCTGCCGTTCAGAGTGATGGCGTTGCCGTTGGTGGTGACGTTGCCGTTGAGATTGAGCGCGCCGGCGCTGTTGTTTTGGATCTGAATGGCGTTGTTGAGCGCGAGGGCGGAGTTGACCGTCTGGGTGGCGGAGCCGTGTGTTTGCGAGACAAAGATGCCGCTGGGGCCGGCGATGCCGCCGGTGTCAAAGGTGAGGGTGCCGTTGTTCAGCGTGTAACTGAAGGGCGCATCAATTTGGAGCGAACGGATGGTGCGGTTGCTGGCGACGTCGATGGTCTGGGCGGTGCTGACGTAGGTGTTGTCGAGCAGGATGTCGGCATAGTTGGAGGGGACAACGCCGCTGGGAGAACCATACCAGTCGTTACCGGTGCCCCAAGCGCTGTCGCCGTTGACGTTGGTCCAGAGATTGGCGACCACGCTGGAAAGGTTGACCGTCTGAACCTCGTGGATGTTGGTCGAGGATCCGGTGCCGCTGGTGAATCCCATGATGAGATTGTCGGGGCGGGCATAACCGGAAAGATCGATGCTGTAGAGCGCCGTGAAATTACCGGTCGCCCCCCGATCCATGTAAACGGTGAGCTGGTTGGTTGCGGTGATAACGATCTGGAAGGTATTGGTGGTCGGGCGGGTGGTGTTGGGGCTGGGCGAATCCAGCGAGTTCGGCAGTGCGCCGGTGCCGCCAAGGTAAGTGTAACCAGTCAACCCGGTGCCGGGACCGCGCACCGAGACAGTATCTGCTATGAAGCCAGGTCCGCCGATGCGCCCTTCGGTGGGGTTCGCATAATTGCCAAATTCGTCGATACCGAGGCCGATGTAGCCGCCGTTCATGCCGTTGATGTCGGCGCCGCCGCCGCCGGCGGCTGTTTTTTGCGCATAGCCGAGGGAACCGCCGTAGGCACCCACGCCGAATGTCTTGCTGGAATCGGCCAGAAAGAAGGTGATGCCATCCGCGCCGCTGCCCGCATAAGAAACATAGTTGAACGAGGCGGTGATCGTCGCGTTTTTACTGGCAAAGGAATTGGTGTCGTAAGCGTAGGTCGCCTGATTCGTGTTTGCACTGGTCAAGCGCAGCCAGCCGTTGCCAGCAGTGTCGATGTTGCCTCCCGCCGAGGATGCGGTGAGCACGGGAGTATAGCCCGTGCCGCCCACCGTCCAACCAGAGTCGAGTGTGCTACCGGTAAAGGAGCCGTTGAGTGTCACCGTTTGCGCAGACAGTCCTCCGGCCCAAAGGCCCAGCATCAGCCGGAGGAGGTGTTTCACGCGTGTGCTCATGACGGTTTTAAAGACAAATGATCCTATTGGGAATAGATAGAAGGCTATTGTTCTTAGTAAAGAATAGGGTGTTCACCCTACTTATCAACATTTTTATCAACCTATGCACAGCGCTAGGCGGTGTTCACTCATTTCCGATTGAGATGAAGGCGGAGACGAGGGGTGTGCGGCCGCATATGAGAATTTATTTCAAAATCTTAAAGTTATTTAAGTGCGACATCCAGAAGCACAAAGACCGGCCTAGAATCAACTAGACCGGCCTTTGAAATGGTCGGAGCGGAGAGATTCGAACTCTCGACCTCTACAACCCGAATGTAGCGCTCTACCAGGCTAAGCTACGCTCCGATGATTTTTCGATTTTAACAATCAAGTGCAGGTCGGCTTTGGCAAGCCGGCTCGCGTCAATTGCCAAGAGGTTAGGTTCATTTCGGAATCAGCCACAGAGTTCAAGAGCGAAGTTATCGTCATGGATCACATTCTGGAGATTGGGATCAGCACCGTGAAAAACGTCGTAACAATGTGTGGGACGAGCAGAGGAATGTAAATCGAGGGACTCGGGCCGCCCGATCAGTCAATGTCCCGGCACTTGTATCGTGGGCTTTACCTTCTTTTCAAACGTCTATGTTGGCTTTAGACCCGCATCTTCTGAATCATGATGCCGCCCGATCAATTTCATTTTGTCTCATGGTTCGCTAACCACATTCTCGCTTCAGCCCTATGACCACTACTTCTCTTACGTTGGCGTTTCTGATGGGGCAGACCCCTATGGAACTTTTCAGCCATGGCGGCCCGATCATGTGGCCGATTTTGCTGGTGTCGTTCCTCGCCGTCACCGTTGTGGTCGAGCGCACGATCTTCCTTGTAATGGAGAATGCCACGCGCGAGCCCGAGGTGGTCGAAAAGATTCTGGATCTGGTTGAAAATCACGACGTCGAGGGGGCCGTGCAGCTTGGTCGTAAAAGCCGGGACTACGTCGCCCGTATTCTCACTTATGCGCTCACCCACAGGGAACACTCGCTTTCCAACGCATTCCTGCGTGCAGCCAACAAGGAGCTCAATCGTTTCCACCAGGGTTTGGCGGTGCTTGATACCTGCATCACGGCGGCCCCGCTGCTCGGTCTTCTCGGCACTGTAACCGGCATGATGAACACCTTTGGCGCGCTCGGCGAAGGTGACATAACCGCCAGCGCCAGCAAGATCACCGGTGGCGTCGGTGAGGCGCTCATCGCCACCGCCTGCGGTCTGGCCATCGCGATCATCGGCCTGTTTCCTTACAACATCCTCAACGCGCGCATCGAGGGCAGTAAGCATGCCATTTCCGATGCCTTGAACGCGCTTGAGGTCATCATCAAGAAGGCTGATTCGACCGGTTGACCGCTTCCGGCTCCCCTTTCCGATGTCCGGATATTCCAGCGATTTTTCCTCCAGTGGCCCGAGGCGGGCGCGCATCGAGATTATTCCTTTGATCGATGTGATCTTCTTCCTGCTCGCAACCTTCGTGCTATTTACGCTTTCGCTAAATAAGACCGGTGGTCTGCCCGTGAAACTTCCCGCGACCGACACCAGTATTCCGCGTAACGCCGAGGGTGCCGTCACCCTCTCCATCACCGCCGAGGGCACGCTCGCCTGGGACAAGCAACCGGTAACGCTGGATCAGTTCATCGCCCGGCTTCAGGCCTACAAGCAGGTCGAGCCAACCCCTCGCATCCTCATCAACGGGGATGAGAACGCCTCCTTCGAGCAGGCCCGCTATGTGGTGGACGAGGTGCGCAAGGCCGGCATCACCAAAATTTTCATCGAAACCCTCGTCCGGCCCGCCGGCTCTTGAGTTCTCTCCGTTTCCAGCACCCTTTTATGGCAGGTTTCCCCAATGGATATTACAGCAGCGGTCCGAAAAAAGTCCGCATCGAGATCATCCCTCTGATCGATGTGATCTTCTTTCTACTGGCTACGTTTGTCCTCTTCACGCTCTCGTTGAACACAATTCAATCCGTGCCCGTGGATCTGCCCGCAGCCACGACGGCTGCACCCGCCGATCCTGACGCACAAACTGTGGTGCTCCAGATTTCCGATGCGGGCACCGCCTACTGGAACAAGGAACTGGTGGGCTTTGACGAAATCGCACCCCGTCTCGCCGACTACAAAAGCACCCACTCCGCGGTCCGCGTGTTGATCACCGGCGACGACAAAGCCAAATACGGCGCGGCCGTGAAAGCCCTCGACGAAGTGCGCAAGGCCGGCATTACCCAAGTCTCCATCGAGACTGCCTACCGGCCCACCGGACGTTGAAGCCATGAGCCGTAATCTCACCATTGCTTTGGTTGTTTCCCTGTTGCTGCATTTCGGAGTTTTTTTCGGCGGGCAACTCCTCAAGGCCCGCCCCGCGTTCAAGCCGGTCTCCCAGGCAATCCCTACGATGGAGCTCATGCCCATTCCGCCGGTCGAGCCCGACAAACCCGAGGAAATACATGAGCCCGGCGAGATTGCGGATATCTTTAACGTCATCCCCCCGATGCAGGTCGACGTTCCTTCGATCTCGGCTTCGTCCTTCACCCAGCAAATTCAGCCACCACCGCAGCCTAGCATTGCCCGGCCCACTGGCATCATATTCATTCCCAAAGGCCGCCTAGGCGGCCTTGGAGCGGGTCTCGGCAACATCTTCGATTTGGCGAATCTCGACAAGAACCCCGAACCCGTTTTCAGGCCGCTACCGATCTATCCCTTTGATCTGAGGCGTGCTGGGATCTAGGGGCAGGTGACCGTAGAATTCATGGTGGATTCTACGGGGAACGTTCGTGATCCCCGTGTTGTGAGTTCCAGTAATCGTGGATTTGACAGCGCGGTTCTTGATGGCGTGCTCAAGTGGAAGTTTAGTCCCGGGAAAAAGGGCGGTGTAGCCGTCACCACGCGTCGCGTTGAACAAACCATTCCCTTTAGGCTTAATTAAGACATGCGGCCGTTTCCATTCCAGTTTCCTCATCGTTCCCTTGGCATCGCCGCCTTGCTGCTGATCGCGTCGCTCTCACTTGTCCTTAAAATTCAGGCGCAGGATACGCCTGGGAAGGAATTGTCTGCTCAAGTATCCGCCGAGCTGGGCAAGTTGCGCGCTCTGGTCGAGGTTAAAAATTACAAGGAGGGCATTCGTCTGCTCGACACGTTGATCGCCGTCGCCCCCGCGGAGAGCTATGATCGGGCTCTCCTGTCTCAGATTAAGGGCCAAGTTCTTCTGACGGACTCCCAATATGACGCCGCTATTGGCGCATTTGAAGAAGGACTCAAGATTGGGGGGCGCCATGATTATTTCGACCAGAACACGGTGCTCGGCACTCTTTACACGCTCAGTCAGCTTTATTATCGGCAGGGGATTGAGATTAAGGATCCTGCATTAAAAAAGATCCTCCTCGAAAAAGCCCATACCTGCATTGATCGTTGGTTGTGTGAATCGCCCAAGCTATCGGTGGAGAACCAACTCTTCGCCGCCTCGATTCTCTACACTCTGGCCACCTTTGATCCTGCGCATACCGATTTTGAAAAAATCCGCCAGTCCCTCATGGCTGCGGAGAAAAGCCTCTACCTGAATCTGCAGGTCAACACTCAAGCTTACCTCATCATGCTGGCCGCACTCCAGCAGCTTGGAGAAACCCGCAAGACGGCGGACATCCTTGAGCTTCTTGTGCAACGTGAGCCGAGCAAATTACTCTACTGGCAGCAACTCCTTGCGACCTACTACTCGCTCGCCGAAGCCGCCAAAAACGCAGGAGATAGTCGCCGTTATCATCTTCGTGCGCTCATCACCTATGAGCGCGCTCAATCTCACGGGTTGCTCGACACGCCTTCGGATAATTCCAACATCGTCGCCCTTTATTTTCATCTCCGGCAATTCGACCAGATGGCAGTTTTTTTGACCAATGGACTCAAGGACGGTTCGATCGCAAGCACCCGGCGCAATTGGGAACTTCTCTCGTTCGCCTGCCAGCAGCAACACGATGATGCCAGGGCCGTGGTGGCTCTCCAAGAGGCCATCCGTATTCTCCCGGAGGACGGTCAGATCGAATTCTCCCTCGCGCAATTCTACCACGCCCACGACCAGCCTGCCGAGGCCTACGCACGTCTCGAAATAGCCGTCGCCAAGGGGAACCTCGACAAGCCCGGCCAGACCTGTGTCTTCCTTGCCTACGTCGCCTACGAGCTGAAGCGTTTTGACGATGCGGCTAAATGGGCCGTGGTGGCCGCCGGAAAACCGGACGTTAAAGAAGAAGATCTGGCACGTCTTACCCGGGCCATCAAAGCCGCCATCACCAAGCGGGACGTATTCAAAACATCACAACTCTAAGCAAGCCCATGAACAAAGCCTACTGGATCGCCCCCCTTCTCTCTCTCTTGGTGTTCGGCGCCGTCTATTCTAACTTCAAAAGTGACCATGATGCGCGGGTGAAATCATGGCAGGAGCACGTGCAGGCGGAGAAGGACGCCAGGCTGCGGGCTGAGACCGAGGCCCGGCGCAAAGCCGTGGACGTCGCCGTCCGCGCCCAGGCCGAACGCCAAAGAGAACGCGCCGCAAAGGAGGCCGA
Organism: uncultured Verrucomicrobiota bacterium; assembly: GCA_903904685.1. Taxonomy (GTDB): domain Bacteria; phylum Verrucomicrobiota; class Verrucomicrobiia; order Opitutales; family Opitutaceae; genus Rariglobus. The sequence continues at coordinate 8,832 of CAIVDS010000059.1, read as the reverse complement.
GGAACGCGCCCGCAGAAATGCCCGGCAGGCCGCGCTGGATGCCCGGGACTTGGCTTTTCATGAGCAGGAAAAACTCACCAAGCAGATTGAAAGCTTGAAGAGGGACATCGCTTCCGAGCAGGACGCGGTCGCCCAGATCAACCGGGACCGCCAGTCGTCGCTTGATGAACAGGCCTTCTTGAAGACCTACATCGTAAAAGCGCAGGACAACGTGAAAGCACTGGAAGACGTGCTGACCAAGATCAACGCCGCCGAAGCCGCCCGCATGGCGGTGGAGGCGACCAACAAGAAAAACTTCTGAGCTCCCCTAATGAACCGTTTTTATATCATCGTTCCCCTCGTCCTGTTGGTCGCTTTTGGAGGAGTCTACTGGCAGCATTCACAAGACACCGAGAGCTTTGCTAAAGGGAAGGCTGACATCGTCGTCCAAGCCAAGGCTGCAGAGCAGGCAAAAAAAACAGAAGTCGAGCGCCATGCCCGCGAAGATGCCGACAAACGCGCCGCTGCCCACCTTGCCGAAGATCTGAAAAAAGAGGCCGATCAACGAGCCAAGTGGGAGGCTGATTCCGTTCGCATCGCCGACGACATTGCCCGCTATCATTTGCAAATCGGTGAAGCGGTGAAACAGGCTGCTGTGCTCGAAAAGCAGATCGTCGCATTGCGAGCCTCAAAGAAAGTCCTCAACGAAGAAGCCTTCAATGCAGCCCACGACGTGGAGTATCTTCTTATCCAAAAACGGAGCGTAGAACTCGAAGTTCAACGCATGACGACAATGGTGGCCCATAAGGCCGGTGAGATTTTGTCCCCAACGACGATTCCTTGAGTTGTTCTTCTCAATATTTTTGAGGTTCCTTCCTTTAGTCGCATCCACCATTGCGGTAATGTCAGGTGTGAACGTGCTGGATGTCGTGCCTGCAGAGAGTCAACGATCTCGACCGAGCCGCCTTCAAACTACTAATCTGAGTCTCGCATTAATTTTATGAGTAAACCCGTCTCTGCCGATTCTTCTTTCCCTGTAGATTTTGCATGGGGTGTTGCAGCCGCCGCCTTTCAGATCGAAGGTGCGGCCAACGCCGACGGCAAGGGGCTGTCCGTTTGGGACATGATGTGCCGCCAGTCGGGACGCGTGTATGAGGGACACACGGGCGACGTGGCATGCGACCACTATCATCGATACCGCGAAGATGTCGCCATCATGAGGGGGATCGGGGTGAAGGCCTACCGGCTTTCGGTCTCGTGGCCGCGGGTGATTCCCGGCGGGACGGGAGCCGTGAACGAAGCCGGTCTTGCGTTTTACGACCGGCTTGTTGATGAGCTGTTGACTGCGGGCATCCAGCCGTGGGTCACGCTTTTCCACTGGGATTTCCCGTATGAACTTTACTGCCGGGGCGGCTGGTTGAACCGCGACAGTGCCGAGTGGTTCGCCGATTACACGCGGGTAGTGGTTGATCGGCTCTCCGATCGCGTGGGCCATTGGATGACGTTGAACGAACCGCAGTGCTTCGCAGGCCTGGGCCATTACCATGGCGTCCAAGCGCCTGGTGACCGGCTCGGACTGGCCGAGGTGTTGCGTATCGGTCATCATGCGCTGCTTGCGCACGGCCGTTCAGTCCAAGTGATTCGAACCCAAGCCAAAACCACCCCCGTGATCGGCTGGGCACCGGTCGGCACTCCCGTGCTTCCGGAAGATCCGTCCAAACCTGCCGATGTCGCCGCCGCCCGTCAGGCCATGTTTGCGATGGGGCCGCATGATCCGGCCAAGCCCCGAGGCGAAGACGGTTTTTTCTGGGCCAATTCATGGTGGTCCGATCCCGTGGTGTTGGGACATTATCCTGAGGATGGATGGGCTTCCTTTGGTTCCGCCGTGCCCGAGCTTCGGGCGGATGATCTGGCGACGATTTCGCAGCCGTTGGATTTTTATGGTGTAAATATTTACCGTGGCCTCATGGCCCGCGCGGGCGCCGATGGAATGCCGGAGTCGGTGAGGCCGGGGCCGGGGTTCCCTCGCACCGCGCTCAAATGGCCGGTCACTCCCGAGGCGCTTTACTGGGGTCCGAAGTTCTTTCAAGAGCGCTACAAGCTCCCTGTCGTCATCACCGAAAACGGTCTGTCCGGAGCCGATTGGGTGGCGCTTGATGGCCATGTGCACGATGCGCACCGCATTGATTTCCTTAAGCGTTATTTGCGCGCCCTTCGCCGGGCAATGGCCGACGGTGTGGATGTGCGTGGGTATTTCCACTGGTCGATCCTGGACAACTTTGAGTGGGCTGATGGTTACAAGGAGCGTTTCGGCCTCATCCATGTCGATTATGCCACGCTCAAGCGCACGCCGAAGGATTCCGCGCTCTGGTATCGCGAGGTCATTGCGAGCAACGGGAAAAATCTAGCCTTGGATTAAATAGAGAAGATGGAATGGCGAGGCGGATGCGTGGTGTTTGCTGGCTAAGGCGCAGAAACTCGATGGTTTGGCCGCAGTTGAATGAATGCTGCTCGCCGGACATCGGGGCGAAGTCCTTTTCTGTGATCCTACGAGGTAAGCCTCGGGGAGGGTTTATTTAAGCTGGCGTTTGGGCTGGTTTGATTACTTATGACGTCTTTTAGAAAATAGATCATGTTTGCTCACGAACGCCATCAAATCATTCTTGCAGCCCTGAAAAGGCGTTCGCCGTTTACCATTGTCCAATTGGAGAAGCTGCTGAAGGCGTCGCCCGCCACCGTTCGCCGTGATCTCACTTTTCTTGAAACCCTCGGCAAGATCGTGCGCACCCATGGCGGGGTTCTGCATCCCGATCACGTGGACGGTGAGATTTCCTTTGACCGGAAGAGTCGCGCAGCGCTGAACGCCAAGATCGCGATTGCCGAGGCCGCCATGGGTCTGGTGAAAAGTGGCACTACGGTTTTTGTCGATGCAGGCTCCACTGCGCTTGAGGTTGGCCGGAGACTTCTCGCGGTGGGGAAGCTTACGGTTTTCACCAATTCGATTCCGCTCCTCAACGAGCACCCGGCCGGGGGCTCGCATCTCATCGCGCTCGGAGGTGAAGTTCGCGGTCTCAGTCTGGCACTCACCGGAGCTGGCGCGCTCGAATGGGTGCGGCGGATCAAGATCGATGTGGCTTTTCTCGGAGCGTCCGGTATCGACCCCGCCGAAGGCCCCGCTACCACTGAACTCTCCGAGGCAGGCGTGAAAAGCGCCGTCGTCGTCAAGGCGCGACGGGTTGTCCTTCTCGCCGACGCATCCAAGTGGGGCCGACCTGCGGTCATCCGTTACGCCGATTGGGCCCAGATCCATGATTTTTTCACCGACTACGCTCCGACCCGCGCCGAGCGTAGCATTCTCTCAGGATACGGAACCCAGCTTCATTCCGTCACACGATAAACTTTTTGCCCATGAAAACCGCCCGCCTCAACCGCCTCTTCAATCCCCAGACCGGCCGCTGCTTCGACGTCGCGATCGATCACGGCTTTTTCAACGAAGCCTCCTTCCTCGCCGGTATCGAAAACCTGCCCAAGGCTGTCGCCACCCTCGTGGACGCAGCCCCTGACGCCATCCAGCTCACCGTGGGGCAGGCCCCCCATCTCCAGCGCCTCCCCGTCCGCCCCAAGCCCGCCCTCGTCCTGCGCACCGACGTTGCCAACGTCTACGGAAATCAGCTTCCGCGTACCCTCTTCTCGCGCATGATCGAGGAGCCCGTTTTTCAGGCCCTCCGCCTCGACGCCACCTGCGTTGTCGTGAACCTGTTCCGCATCCCCGAGCAGCCCGAGGTTACCGACCAGTGCATCCAAAATATCCTTCGCCTGAAACCGCAGTGTGACCACTACGGAATGCCGCTCATGATCGAGCCCCTCGTCTTCAAGACCAACGCCAAGGCTGGCGGCTACATGGTGGACGGCGATCCGCAGAAGATCATTCCGCTCGTCCGTCAGGCCGTGGAACTCGGTGCCGACATCATTAAGGCCGACCCCACCGACGACGTTTCCATTTATCACAAGGTCGTCGAGACCGCCGGCTGCATCCCCGTTCTCGTGCGCGGCGGCGGCCGCGTTTCCGACGAGATCATCCTTCAACGCACCGCCGCTTTGGTCGCCCAAGGCGCCCGCGGCATCGTTTACGGTCGCAACATCATCCAACACCCCAATCCCGCCGCGATGACCCGCGCCCTCATGGCTATCCTCCACGAAAACGTCTCGCCCGCGCAGGCCTTCAAACTTCTCGCCTGATCCCATGAGCACTCCCGCCTCTTCCGTCGTCCGCATCGGTGTCATCGGCGCCGGCCTCATGGGCAAGGAAGTCGCCAGCGCCTTCGGCCGCTGGTTCGCACTCCTCGATTGCCCTGTGCGCCCCGAACTCGTCGCCGTATGCGACGTCAACGTCACCGCCCTCGACTGGTTCCGCCAGGTGCCCACGGTAAAATATTTCGATGCCGACCACCGCGCCCAGCTCGCCCGCGCCGATATCGACGCGGTTTACATCGCCGTCCCGCACCATCTCCACGAGTCGCTCTACCTCGACGCCATCCGCGCCGGCAAGGATCTCCTCGCCGAAAAACCCTTCGGCATCGACCTCGCCGCCGCGCGCCGTATTCGCGACGAGGCCGCGCGTCTCGGCCGCTTTGTGCGCGTCTCCTCCGAGTTCCCTTTCCTGCCCGGTGTGCAACGCGCCATCCAGATCGCCCGCTCCGGCTCGCTCGGCAAAATTCTTTCGCTACGCAACAGCTTCCTTCACTCCAGCGACCTCGACCCGACCAAGCCCATCAACTGGAAACGCCAGAATAGATTCTGCGGCGAGGCTGGCGTGATGAACGACCTCGGCCTCCATGTTGCCCATGTCCCTATTCGCCTCGGCTGGAAACCCGTCCGCCTCCACGCCCAGCTCCAGAAAATCTACACCGAGCGCCCCGACGGCAAAGGCGGCACCGCCGCGTGCGACACTTGGGACAACGCCGTGCTTCATTGCACCGTGGACTTTCCCGGCCAGCCCGGCGTCCCGCTCACGCTGGAGACCAAGCGCATGAGCCCCACCGACACCAACTCTTGGGAAATCGAGATCCTCGGCACCGACGCTGGCGTGCGTTACTCCACCAAGCATCCCAAAACGCTCCTTACCTACGTGCGTGGCAAGGAGCAGGCATGGACCGCCACCGACCTCGGCTTCGGCACGCCCTTCAAGACGATCACCGGCGGCATCTTCGAACCGGGTTTTCCCGACATTCTCATGCAGATGTGGGCCTCCTTCCTTGCCGAGCGCGCCGGCGTGCTCGGCGACCGTTTCGGCTGCGCCACCCCCGACGAGGCCGTCGCCCACCACGAGCTTTGGGCTGCCGCTCTTGAGTCGCATCGCACCCGGACCGTCGTCACGCTCTGATCCCATGCCCCGGGCCATCCCACCCCCGCTCGTCACGCTCTCCACGCCACGCTCGCCTTTCCCTTCCTCATGAAACGATCCGAAATCAACGCCGCCTTTCGAGACGCCTCGGCCTGCTTCGCGCACCACGGTTGGTCGCTCTCTCCGCGACCTCGCTGGGACATCACCGACTTCGGCCTCGGCGACTTTTTGCGCTTCGGTCTTACCCTCATCAATCTGGCGACCGAGCCCGAGTATTGCGAAAAATTGATGTATGCCCGCCGCAACCAGACCACACCGGCGCACATCCATGCCAAGAAAAAAGAAGACATCATCTGCCGCGCCGGCGAACTCACCCTCGAACTCTGGCCCGCAAAGCCCGGAACTTCCGGACCCGCCACGGTCACCGTGCCGGTGGACGGCGAACCCGTCATCCTTGCCGCGGGCTCGCGCCTCGTGTTGCGTGCCGGCTCGCGCGTGACCCTCGTGCCCGGCGTCTGGCACGCCTTTTATCCGACCAGCGATGAATGCATCATCGGCGAGGTCTCCACCGCCAACGACGACCTTCACGATAATTTTTTCCTCGATCCCGGCGTCGGGCGTTTTCCCGGTGTGGAGGAAGACGAACCCGCGCAAATTAGACTCCTCAGCGAATGAACACGAGCCAAGCCACCCGTGCCGGTCTCCTTGCCGGCGGCAACTGGATCGTCGACCATGTCAAACTGATCGATGGCTGGCCCCCGCAGGACGCCTTGGCCAACATTCTCTCGGAATCATGGGGCAACGGCGGATCACCCTATAACATCCTCAAAAACCTCTCACGGCTCGGCGCGCCCTTTCCGCTCGCCGGCATCGGACTCCTGGGCGACGATGCGGATGGCGCGCGCATCCTTGCTGACTGCCGCCGGCATCGCATCGACACCGCCCAGCTTCGCCAGATTGGTTGCGCCGCCACCGCCTACAGCGATGTGATGACCGATGGCACCACCGGCCGCCGCACCTTCTTCCACCAACGCGGCGCAAACGCCCTGCTTGCGCCCGAACATTTCGATTTTTCGGCCACGCAGGCGAAGATTTTTCACCTTGGTTACCTTCTGCTGCTCGACCAACTCGACCAGCTTGATCCGGTCACCGGTGATCCTTGCGCCGTCAACGTGTTTTGTCGCGCTCGCGCCGCCGGTCTGCTCACCTCGCTCGACTGCGTCAGTGAAAACAGCGGGCGGTTTCACGCCGTCGTGAAACCCGTTCTTCCCGATGTGGACGTGCTTTTCGCCAACGATTTTGAGGCGGAGAAACTCACCGGCATAACACTGCGCACCGGCGCAGACGGACGGATTCAGCGGGCGGCTGTCGAAGCCGCCGCCCGTGCACTCATGCGGCTCGGCGTGCGCGACCGGGTCGTCCTGCACTTTCCCGAGGCCGTCTATGCGGTGGATGCGCACGGGTCAGGGCATTGGCAGCCCAGTCTTGCGGTGCCCTCCTCGGCCATCAAGGGGACCGCAGGTGCGGGCGATGCGTTCGCCGGCGGTGTGCTTTACGGCATGCATGAGAACTGGCCGATCACCGATGCGCTTCGCCTCGGCGTGTGCGCGGCCGCCAGTTCTCTCTTTGACGCCACCTGCTCTGAAGGGGTGCTCACCGTCGACCAATGTCTGCGGCTGGACGCCGCCTATCCATGGCGCCCCCTGCCGGTGTGACCGCTGTTGCTCCGGGCTGAAAATGCTCAGTCGGATGCACGCTGGACTTCCAGGATCACGGCGTCGGTGAGGTTGGTCTTGAGGTAGGCGGCGGTTGCCTGGCCGAACCCGGCTGCACCCCATTGCACGCCCCAGGAGTTTTTGAAGATGAAAACGACATCGTCGGGCAATCCCGTGGGGCAGCGATAGCCGACCAGCGTGACCGCATGACTGGAGCCTGCCATGGGCTTCTGCTGGCTGAGATAGCCGGAATTGATCGAGACGTAATGCGGCCACTGTATGCCTACAACAACGGGCACGCCGGCGTTCAGGGCCTGTACGAGGTTGCCGATGAGGTTGGTCTGCGGGACGGGGTAGACGGCGACATGGCAATGTCGGCACGCCTCGTCAATCAGCGCCTGCGACGGTTCGGGGATATCCTGCATTTTCCGGCCGAGGGTGTCGGGCATGGAGGACTCCAGCGGAATACCGTAGCTGCGGAGGGCGGTGACGACCTCGGTGAGGGCAAAACCCTCGTCTTCGTCCCCAACGGGTGCCGGTGCGTCGGGCGTGGCGGGGAGCGCAGGGCGATCACGTCCGAGGATCCTGCGTGAGGCCCAGATGAGGTATTCCTCGGATAATTTTTCGGCATGGCCGAGGAGCTCGGCGTTTTGGAACTCCAATGCGCTTACGACGGCAAAGACGGCGCAGCTCGGGCGGCGACCCTGGTTTTTGGCGTAAAGGCCTAGTTCGACGAAGCGGGGCCGCAGATTGACTTCGGGGCGGATTTCAGGGGGCTGGCTGAACTGCTGGAGGAGGGTATCAAATTTTGATGCAGTGCGCCGTGGAGGAGGCGGGTTCTTTTTGACAGCCACGGGGAGAGGAGCGGGTTTGGAGGCGGCGTCGGCCGCCTCGGCGGCGGGGGAGTAGCCGAAGGCTTTTTGCAGCTCCGACGAAAGATCGCGCAGACGGACGGAGCCCATGCCGTCGCGATGGAGGATGACGAGGCTGCGCACCGTGACCGCGCGTACACTGACTTCGTGGTAGGTGACGCCGCCAACCTGCAACGTGGGAAAGGTCGCGCCGACGCCCAGCGCGACGGTTGCGGGTTCCGCCGCCATGGCTTGGCATGTGGTCCAAGCCAGCGCCAGGGCGGCAGCCAATCGGAAGGATCGGACGGCGGACATCGGGGTGTGGGTATTCGCAAAAAAGGCGCAACCTGTGAGGGCAGCGCCTAGAATTTTCGCGGAGAGCAGAACTTTATTTGCCGAGACTGGCGCGGAGGCTGTCGAGCTGGCCGGCGCTGCCGAGGAGCACGTTGCGGCTGGCGATGAACTTCGCGTATTCGACGATGAAGATCTTGCCTGGAGGGCGGAAGTCGAACTCCTGAGGCTTGTCGCGGAAGAACTCGCGGTGAACGCGGGTCCAGACAAGGCGGCCGTCCGTATCGATATTGATCTTGGTGACGCCGAGCTTGGCGGCGGGGAGGTATTCGTTGACGTCGACGCCCATCGAGCCGGCGATTTTGCCGCCAGCGGCGTTGATGCGGGCGACTTCATCCTGCGGCACGCTGGAGGAGCCGTGCATGACGAGCGGGAAGCCAGGGACGAGGGCCATGATCTTCTTGAGCACGTCGAAATGGAGGGACTGCTTGCCCTTGAACTTGAAGGCGCCGTGGCTGGTGCCGATGGCCACCGCGAGGCTGTCGGTGCCGGTGCGCTTCAGGAAGTCCTTGGCCTGCTCGGGATCGGTGAGGAACTTCTCGACGTTCTTCTCGTAGTCGTGCGCGTCCATGCCGACGACGTCTTCCTCGAT